>JAZKIO010000095.1:0-17524 GCA_040384825.1 Pseudomonadota bacterium | reverse complement strand
CGGCATCGCCAGGCTGCCGCCGTGCGCGAGCGGCGCCAGCATCGTCACCGCGAACGCGTTGATGTGGTACAGCGGCAGCACCGCGAGCACGCGGTCGGCGCCGCTCAGGCCGTGCTCGGCGCTGATGGCCTGCGCGTTCGCGGCCAGGTTGGCCTGCGTCAGCATCACGCCCTTGGGCACGCCAGTGGTGCCGGAGGTGTACATCAGCAGCGCGACGGCGTCGGGCGCGGGCGGCGGCAGCTGCGCTTCATCGCCTTCGCCGGGCAGCGACGCGCCCTCGGGATCGGCCACGATCACCGCGACATCGCGGTCGAGCCCGGCGAGCAGTGAGCGCACGCGCTCGGCCCACTCAGGCGCGACGACGACCAGCCTGCAGTCCGAATGCCCGAGCACGTAGCGCATCTGCTCCGGTTGCGAGAGCAGGTTGACCGGGTTCACCGTCAGCCCGGCGTGCATCGCGCCGAGCAGCACGCGCAGCGTCTGCAGGCCGTTGGGCATCACCAGCGAGACGGTGTCGCCGCTGCGCAGCCCGTGCGCCTGCAGCAGCGCGCCGATGCGCCGGCACGAGCGCGCGAGGTCGCCGTAGCGCAGCGTGTCGCCGCCGGGCAGGCCGAGCGCGTAAAGCGCGTCCGGCGCCCGCGCGGCCTGCGCCTCGATCAGCGCATGCACCGTGGCAGCGACGTTCACTGCGCGCCGTGGCGCGCGAAGAACGCGCCGAAGATGTCCTGCTCGGTCGGCTCGCGCTCCGGGATCGGCCGCGAGATGCGCGTGATGTTCAGGTAGTGGCGGTAATTCATGTTGTCGGAAAAGGTGTTGCGGCCCCAGGTGCCGCAGCCCATCGACAGCGAGAACGGCAACCCGTTGTCGAAGCTGCCGCCGGTGGCGATGCAGTGCGCCTGGTCGACGATCACGCGCGACACCGGCAGCGTCAGTCCCAGTTGCAGCGCGCGCTCGGGCACGCGGCTGTGCAGGCCGACCGAGTGGCCCGCGCCCTCGAACGCGTAGATCTCCGCGACGATGCGCGCCGCCGCGTCGAAATCCGCCGCGCGGTACAGCGCCAGCACCGGGCTGAGCTTCTCGCCCGAGAACGGATGCGCGTGGCCGATGCCGTCTTCCTCGACCATCAGGATGCGCGGCTGGCGCGCGGCGATGTCGGCCCAGCCCGCCTTGCGCGCGATCTCGGCGGCCGACTGGCCGATCACCGCCGGCGAGAGCTTGCCTTCCGGCCACATCAGCGCCTGCAGCGTGGCCTTCTGCGCCGCGTTGAGCAGCACCGCGCCGCGCGCTTCGAGTGCCGCGATCGTGGCCGCGCGCACCGCGTCGATCAGCACCAGGCTGTTCTCCGACGAGCAGCTGGTCGCGTTGTCGAAGGTCTTGGAGCGCACGATCCGATCGGCCGCGAGCTCGATCTCCGCGGTCTCGTCGACGATGCCCGCCACGTTGCCCGCACCCACGCCGAACGCCGGCGTGCCGCTCGCATACGCGGCGCGCACGTTGGCCTGCGAGCCGGTCGCGACGACCAGGTCGCACAGCTTCATCAGCTCGGCGGTCGATTGCTTGGTGATCGGCGAGGGCAGCAGCTGCACCAGGTCGCGCGGCGCGCCGACGCGATCGAGCTGCGCGTGGATGAACTCCACCAGCCGCGCCGCCGTGCTCCAGCCCTTGGGCGAGGGCGCCACGATCACCGCGTTGCGGCCCTTCAGCGCGTTCAGGATCTTGTTCGCCGGCGTCGCACCCGGGTTGGTCGACGGCGTGATCGCGCACACCACGCCGACCGGCCGCGCGATCTCGACGATGCCGGTGGCCGCGTCCTCGGCGATCACGCCGACCGAACGCGCCTGCTGCAGGTCGCGCAGCAGGCCGAAGGTCTTGCGGTGGTTCTTGCGGACCTTGTCCTCGACATTGCCGATGCCAGTGTCGGCCACGGCCAGCTCGGCCAGCTCGCGGTTGCGACCGGGCTCGACGATGGCCCACCCGGCCGCCGTGACGGTCATGTCGATCTGCTCCTGCGACCAGGTTTCGTAGATGCGCTGCGCGGCGCGCGCGCGCTCGACGAGCGCGGCCACGGGGGAATCGGAAACGACGGGTTCGACGCGGTTCATGTGCTTGCTCTCAATCGGCCCGGATGTTGGCGTCCTTCGCCAGCTTCGCCCACTTGACGATCTCGGCATCGACGATCTTGCCCAGCGCGTCCGGCGTGCCGCCGACGCCCTCGCTGCCTTGCGCCAGCAGCTTGTCGCGGATGTCCGGCTCGCGCACGATCGCGTTCAGCGCGGCGTTGAGTTTCTCGACGATCGCCTTCGGTGTCTTGGCCGGCACGAACATCGCGTACCAGGAGTCGACCTCGAAGTCGGCGACGCCGGCCTCCTGCATCGTCGGCACGTCCGGGAAGGCGGCGCTGCGCTTGACGGTCGAGACCGCGAGCGCCTTCAGCTTGCCGGCCTTGACGAACTGGGCTGCGGCCGGGATCGAGACCCACAGCAGCGGCACCTGGCCGCCCATCACGTCGGTCACGGCCGGGCCGCCGCCGCGGTACGGCACGTGCGTCATCTTCGTGCCGGTGCGCAGCTTGAACAGCTCGCCGGCCAGGTGGCCGGGGGAGCCGTTGCCGACCGAGGCGAAGGACAGGCTGTCCGGCTTGGCCTTGGCCATCGCGATCAGCTCGGCCACGTTGGCGACCGGCAGCTGCGGGTTGGCCACCAGGATCTGCGGCAGCGACGCGACCGTGCCGACCGGCTCGAAATCCTTCACCGTGTTGAACGGCAGCTTGGGGTAGATCGACGGGTTGATCGTGTGCGATGAGAGCGTGAACAGCACGGTGTAGCCGTCCGACGGCGCCTTCGCGACCACGTCGGTGCCGAGCGAGCCGGCCGCGCCGCCGCGGTTCTCGATCACCACCGGCTGGCCGAGCGTCGCCTGGAAACGCTCCTGCACGATCCGCGCGATCACGTCGGTGCCGCCGCCGGGCGGGTAGGGCACGATGAAGCGGACCGGCTTGTCGGGCCAGGACTGTTGAGCCTGCACGGCAGGGGCGGCGAAGGCCGCCGCGGCAGCGACCAGGCCGGCCGTCAGGGTCGAGTGGGCCCAGCGATTCAGAACGCTCATTCCGGTCTCCTTCTGTGATTCGCCGGCAGCGAGGCCGGCAAGGTGATGGATCGATACCCCAGTGCCGCGCTGGCCTGCGCCGCGCAATCGATGAGCGCGGCGCTGAACTGGCGCGCCTGGCTGCGCGCGAAACGGATAGACGGCACGCTCATGCCGACGGCGGCGATCGCGTCGCCGCGCGCGTCGCGCAGTACCGCGCCGAGGCCGCAGACGCCGAGGCGCCACTCCTCGCGGTTCTCGGCGCAGCCGGCGGCGCGCACGCGCTGCATCTCGGCGTCGAGCTGCGCGAAATCGGTGATCGTGTTCGGCGTGTGCGCAACCAGCGTGCCCAGCCGCTCGCGCAGGCCGGCCGCATCGAGCTGCGCCGCGGCGAGCAGCGCCTTGCCCGAGGCCACGCAGTAGGCCGGCGCGCGCCCGCCGATGCGCGAGTACGCGGCCACCGGCAACGGGCTGTCGAACTTGTCGAGGTAGACGATCTCGGCACCGTCGAGCGTGGCGAGGTGGATCGTCTCGCCGGTGGCGCGCGCCAGCGCCGCGAGCTGCGGCCGCACGAGGGCGGTGATGTCGGTCGCCTGGCTGACCAGCGCCCCGAGCTCGAAGAGCCGCAGGCCCGCGCGGTACGAGCTGGTGGCGGCGTCCTGCGTGGCCCAGCCGCACTCGACCAGCGTCTGCAGCGTGCGGTGCGCATTGCTGCGCGCCAGGCCGAACGCCTGCGCGACTTCGGTCGCGCGGCAATCACGTTGCTGCCGCGCGAGCCAGTCGAGTACCGCGAGGCCTTTGGCGAGGGTGGAGTCCAAGATCGCTTGTTCCGGTGAGGTTCCAAATATTGGAACAACGTACGTTTATATGGAACAAGCGTAGACCTTTGTCGGAATCCCGTCAATGCGGTCGTACGCGCACCGACCGGCGGCCGGGCCGCCCCCGGGTCACCGGGCCGAGGCGAGCGCCGCTTCCAGCGCGTCCCAGGTGTAGGGCTTGCGCAGCACCGTGGGGCCGGCATCCGGATGGTTCGGCGCTCTGATGCTCTCCAGCCCGGTCGCGAAGATCACGCGCAGCGTGGGCCGCAGCGCGCGCGCCTCCGCGGCGAACACGTCGCCGGATTCGCCGGGCAGGCCGATGTCCGTGACCAGCACGTCGACCTCGTGCTCGGCCAGGATGCCGAGGGCCGCCTCCGCGCTCTCGGCCTCCTGCACGATGTGGCCGTGCAGCCGGAGCTCCTTCGCGATGGCGTAGCGCAGCGCGGGGTGGTCTTCAATGAAGAGGATGTGCACGCTCGTTCTCCTTGCCGGTCATCAGCCGCTGGACCACCTGCACCAGCTCGACCGCCCGGACGGGCTTCGCGCAGTGCGCGTCGAACCCGCTCGCGAGCGCGAAGACCCGGTCCTGCTCGCGCGCGTACGAGGTGATCGCCACTGCGGGCACATGGCGCAGCGTCGCGTCGTTGCGGATCTCCTCGATCAGCGCGTAGCCGTCCTTGCCGGGCATGCCGATGTCGCTCAGCAGCACGTCCGGCAGTTCGGTCTTCAACGCGGACAGCGCCTCGTCGTAGTTGGTGGCCACGCGCACGCGGGCGCCGCGGTCCCGCAGGATCAGCGACAGCGTCGCGCCGATGTCGGGGTCGTCCTCCACCACGAGCAGCGAGGCGCCCGCCAGCGTGGCGTCCGCATCGTGCGCGTCCAGGTCGGCGTGGTCCACGCTGGTCTCGTCGCCGCCGGGGCCGGCGGCCGGCAGCCAGACGTCGAAGGTCGCGCCGTGCCCCAGCCCGTCGCTGTGGACCGAGACGCTGCCGTCGTGCGATTCGGCCAGGTGCCGCACGATCGACAGCCCCAGGCCCAGCCCGCCATGGCGCCGGTTGCTGCCGGCGTCGGCCTGCGAAAAACGATCGAAGAGATCGGGCAGAAATTCCTTCGCGATGCCGACGCCGTGGTCCGAGACCGAGAGGCTCAGCCCGGCGCCCTCTGGCTTCAGGACGATGGCGATCGCGCCCCCGGGCGGCGAAAACTTGATCGCGTTGCCGAGCAGGTTCGAGGCGATCTGCTGCAGGCGCGCCGGATCGGCGCGAATGACCGGGCAATCAGGATCGACGCGCAGGTCCACGCTCACGCCCCGGTCGATGATCGAGGCTTCCGCCGCCTCGACGACCGATTGAACCAGCTCGGGAACGCTCACCTGGCTCAGAGAGAGCCTCATCTTGCCAAGGTTGATGCTGGACATGTCGAGCAGGTCCGAGACCAGCCGCGCCTGCAGCGCGAGGTTGCGCTCGATGACCTCGAGGCCCTTCTGCTGCCGCGCTTCGTCCAGCGGGCCGCGCCGGAAGATCTGCATCCAGCCGATCATCGTGGTCAGCGGCGTGCGCAGTTCGTGCGACAGCACGGCCACGAACTCGTCCTTGATCCGGCCCAGCCGCTCGGCATCGGCGCGCGCGGCGCGCTCGCGTTGCAGCGCCAGCTGGCGCTGCTCCTCGAGCAGCACCGGAGCGGTCACGTCGGTCGCCAGCATCATGTGCACGCCGTGCTGCAGGAGCGGCAGCATCGACCAGTTCACCCGCACCGTGGAGCCGTCACTGCGCATCAGCGGGAACTGCACGTCCTCGCCGGTCGGCGCCTCGATGCCGAGGAACGCCTGCGCGGCCGCGCGGGACTCTTCCGGCACCCACTCGCTCAACGGCCGACCGACCACGTCCGCGGCTGCGCGGCCCAGGATCGAGAGCATGCAGGGATTGGCCTCGATGACCCGGCCCGCCAGGTCGAGCAGGCACATGCCGATCGGCGCGCGCTCGTACATCGCGCGGAAATGCTGCTCGCTGCGCCGCAGCGCGCCCTCGGCCACGCGCGTGCGCACCAGCGCCTGGACGGTCGCCACCAGCACGGCCGGATCGACGGGGTGGGTGAGGTAGGCATCGGCCCCGGAGTCGAGGCCGCGCACCTTGTCCTCGTCGGTCACGTAGGCCGCGCTCAGGTGCAGCACCGGCAGGTAGTCCGAACCGTTGCGCGAACGGATCTGACGGCAGAGGTCGAACCCGTTGATGTCCGGCAGGTACACGTCCAGCACCATCGCCGAGACCGACGCGTCCGCCAGCTCCAGCCCGCGCGCGCCGCTGGCTGCCTCGCGGGTCTGGAAGCCGGCATGCTGGAGCCAGCGGATCGTCGTGTAGCGGCTGACCGGGTCGTCGTCGACGACCAGCACGACGTGGTCGCCGCGCTCGATGGGACTGAATCCGACGGCTTCGCTCATGGCGTCGTGGCCGCGTCGGGACCGAGCTGCGCGGGCAGCGTCACCCAGAAGACCGAGCCCTTGCCCAGGTCGCTCGAGAACCCCACGCTGCCGCCGAGCAGCTCGGCGATCCGCTTGCTGAGCGACAGGCCCAGCCCGGTGCCGCGCAGCCGCTTCTGCAGCGGCGAGTCGACCTGCACGAAATCGTGAAAGATCGAGCCATGGGCCTCGGGCGCGATGCCGATGCCGGTGTCCGCGACGGCGAAGGTGATCGTCGAGTCGTCGTTCAGCACGGCCGAGACGCGCACGTCACCCTGCACGGTGAACTTCAGCGCGTTGGAGATGAAGTTGCGCAGGATCTGCGAGAGCTTGCGGTCGTCAGTAAACAGGCGCGGCACGCCCTGCGGCTCCTCGAAGATCAGGTTGACCTCGGGGTTCACCAGCACCGGGCGGAACATGCCGCGCAGCGCGGAGAACAGGTCGACCATCTCGAACCAGGCCGCGTTCACGTCGACGCGGCCGGCCTCGACCTTGGCCAAATCCAGCAGGTCGTTGACCATGTCGGAGAACTCGCCGGCCGTGTCGCTGATGAAGCGGATCTGCTTTTCCTGCTCGGGCGTCAGCGGGCCGTCGGCGTGGCTGAGCAGCAGGCGGGTCAGGCTCTGGAACGAGGCGATCGGGGTGCGGAACTCGTGGCTCATGTAGGCCAGGAACCGGCTCTTCAGTTCGGTGGCCTGGCGCAGCTGGTCGGCTTGCGCGTCGAGCTCGCCGTAGAGCGCGACGACCCCGCGGTTCGTCTCCTCGAGCTCGGCGCGCAGCGCATCGAGCTCCGCATCGCGCTCGGCGAGCGCGGCCTGCAGGGTTTCGATCGAGACGTCGGCATCAGCCATGGCGGCAGCCGGCTAGTGGCACTGCATCACCACGACCGTCGCGTCGTCGCGCCCGCGCAGCTTGGTGTGGATGAGATGGGCGGCGAGGATGATCGGGTCGCACGACAGCAATTCGGGCACCTCCTTCAAGTCCCAGCGACTGGCGATGCCGTCGGAGTGGGCCACCAGCACGGCATGGTCCGGCAGCTCGTAGACGACTTCCTGGATCTTACGGATCTGCACGCCCACCGTCCCGTGCTGCGAGAGCAGCGAGCGGTCCTGCACGCCGCTGAGCAGGCGCGCGGCGATGTTGCCGGCACCGCAGAAGCTCACCGATCGGGCCGCCACGTCGATGTCGATCGATGCCAGCGCGGCACCGCGGGTCGAGCGCAGCGCCGCGTGGCAGCGTTCGACGACTTCGCGGGCGTCCGCGCCGGGATGCATCGCGAACACCTGCATCGCCGCATCGGCGGCCTCCGCCGCGTCGGGCCCGTGCCCGAGGCCGTCGGCGACGATCATCGCGGCGCGGGTGCCGTCCTTCCGGCAGGCCCAGGCGTCGCCGGAGACCGTCTCGGCCGGTGCGGCGACGCTGATGCCGGCATACGCGAGCGAGCCGTCGTGCAACGCCGTTTCGGCCAGTGGTGAACTGTCCGCCGTGAGGCGCGCGACGATCACGCTGCATGCGCCCGGCTTGGAGAAGATCAGGAACTGGCCCGCCGCGCGTCGCACGGCGCCCAGGCCGGTGCCGGCGCTGCCACCGGTCGAGACGCCGTCGGACAGCGAACGCCCCACGTCCCGCATGCCGGGCCCGCGATCGACCGAGATGACCTCGATCGTGGCCACCGCGGCATCGGCCCGCAGGCCAATCAGGAGCTGGCCGTCCTGCGCATGCCGCACGAGGTTGGTGGCGAGTTCGGTGACGACCAGCGCCAGCCGACCGAGCGCCAGCTCGTTGAATCCGGACTCTGTGGCCAGCCGCGCCGCCTGGCGGCGCGCATCCCCGATCTGGCTTGATTCGAGCATGGGACAAGCCAGGTGGGGAATCACGAGCTCATTTCCAGCGGGCGATCATCACCGACGTGCCCGCGCCCACGGCGGTCTCGATGGCGAATTCGTTGACCAGCCGCTTGCTGCCCGACAGGCCGATGCCCATGCCCTTGCCGGAGGTCCAGCCGTCCGTCAGCGCGCGTTCGATGTCCGGGATGCCCGGCCCCTGGTCCTCGAACCACAGCCGCAGGGCGGTGCGCAGGCCCTGCGGCTGGATCTCCCAGCGCATGTGGCCACCGCCGCCGTAGACGACGGTGTTGCGCGAGAGCTCGCTCGCCGCGGTGATCATCTTGGTCTGGTCGACCAGCGAGAACTTGAGCTCCTGCGACAGCTTGCGGACGGTCTGCCGGCACATGACGATGTCCGGCTCGCCGCGCAACGGGATCGAACCCTTAGTCTCCATGGGGGTCGATCCCGTCGCCCATGGACGCGAGCATCTGCAGGCCGCGCTCCACGTTGAGCGCCGTCTTCACCCCCTCCAGCGACAGGCCGAGTTCGACGAGCGTGATCGCCACCGCGGGCTGCATGCCGACGACCACCGTCGCCGCGCCCAGCACGCTGGCGATCCCGGAAATACCGGCGAGCATGCGGCCGATGAACGAATCGACGATCTCGAGCGCGGAGATGTCGATGACAACGCCGGTCGCGCCGATCGCGTCGATCTTGGCCGACAAGTCGTCCTGCAGCGCCAGCGCGGTCTGGTCCTGAAGGTCGACCTGGATGGTGACGAGCAGGCACTTGCCCATCCGCAGGATGGGAATCCGCTGTTGTCCGTCGGACATGGGGTCAGGCCTTGTTGCGCGTGACGATGTAGCCGCTGCGCTTGAGTGCCAGCGCCAGCGCATCGGCGAGCGACGCCTTGGTGGTGATCCCCTGCAGGTCGATGCCCAGGTGCACGATCGTCTGCGCGATCTGCGGGCGCACGCCGCTGATGATGCAGTCGGCGCCCATCAGGCGGATGGCGGTCACGGTCTTCAGCAGGTGCTGCGCCACGAGCGTGTCCACGGTCGGCACGCCGGTGATGTCGATGATCGCCAGCTCCGAGCCGGTGTCGACGATGCGCTGCAGCAGCGATTCCATCACCAGCTGCGTCCGGTAGCTGTCGAGCGTGCCGATCATCGGCACGGCCAGCACGCCGTCCCACAACTTGACCACCGGCGTCGACAGCTCCAGCAGCTCCTGCTGCTGGCGCTCGATCACCGCCTCGCGGGAGCGCTGGTACGTCGCCAGCGTGTGCTGCGAGATGCTGTCGACCAGCGTCGAGACCGCCCAGACGCCGCTGGCGAGCCGCGCCGGGTCGTTCGAGAACCGGGCCTGGACGCGCTCGAACAGCGGCCGCTTGAGGGCCAGCACGAACGCGCTGGTCTGGGCCGCGCTGATGCCCTGGGCGGCGCCGGATTTGGAGATGTCCTCCAGCGTTTCGCGCAATGTCGACCAGTCGGCGCCTTCGAAATCGGCGGCCGGCTTGCCGTTGCGCAGCCCCTGTTCCAGGCCGTCGAGCAGCTTCTCGGTGTCGGCGGACAAGGTCTTGGTGGACCCCCCCCGACCTGCCGACGACCTGATCTCCTCGACCCAGGCCTGCAGGATCGCCGGACGGTCAGCCCCGAGTAGTTGACCGATGAGAATGAAATCTTCGCTCATGTGCTTTGCATTCGAGTCATAAGCCGCCCCTCGCGGCAGCTGGGATTATGAGGCTCGCAAGACACAGTCAGGTCACATTCGAGCGGCGGTCGACCCCCGCGCAGGGCCGGCCAGATCGGCGCTCGCCGGCTAGCGCTTCTCTTCCATCTGCCGGATCAGCGCGCGGGCCTCGTCGCCCTCGGGGATGGGGCGCCCGCTGTCGCGCCACTCCACCGCCGCCTTGAAGCCGGCCTCCTGCGCGTAACGGCGGAACCACAGGCCCTCGGGGTTGTGCCGCGTGATGCCGTCGAACACGGTGGCCATCATCTGCGTCTGCTCCAGGCCCATCGTCAGCATGACCTGGTTGACCACCATCTTGTGCATCGCGAGGTGGCTGCTCGGCACGCCGGCGATGCGCTCGGCCAGGGCGAGCGTTCGCGCCTCGAGTTCGGCAGCCGGGACCGACAGGTTCGCCAGGCCCCAGTCGGCCGCCTGGCGGCCGTCGATCAGGTCGCCGGTGAACATCATCTGCTTCGCGCGCACGGGGCCGAGCCGGAAGGTCCACATCGCGGTGGTCGGGCAGCCCCACACGCGCGTGGGCATGTAGCCGATGCGCGCGTCGTCGGCCATCACGAGCAGGTCGCAGCACAGGGCGATGTCGCTGCCGCCGGCGGCCGCCGCGCCGTGCACCTTGGCGATCGTCGGCTTGGCGCTGCGCCACAGGCTCATGAAGTCCTCGGTGATGCGCTTCATGTGGGCGTAGTCCACCATCGGGTCCCACGGGTAGCGCTCCTGCTGGCAGGGGTGGTCGACCGTCTGCTCGGCGTAGAAGTTCAGGTCGTAGCCGCCGCAGAAGCCCTTGCCGGCGCCCTCGACGACGATGACGTGGACAGCAGCATTCGCGTTCGCCCACTCGACCGCGGCGCGGATCTCGCCCGGCATCGCGTCGGTGATCGCGTTCAGCCGCTCGGGCCGGTTGAGCAGGAGGCGGGCGATGCGCGGATTCGTCGCGTCCTGCTCGATCGTCAGCGTGGAGAAACTCGGCATGGCAAACCTCGCGTGCGGGTGACGGAAGCCCACTCTAGCCGCTGCGCAGCACCCGGAAGTTCAGCGCCTGGCCCCGCGCGCGATCATCGCGATCAGCTCGCGGAAGATCACGTTGCCGACCGAGCTCGAGAGGTCGAGCACGTGGCTGCGGCTGTAGTACGGGCTCAGGTCGAGCCCGACGCCGACGCCGTAGATCTCCGCGCCCCGCGCCTCGTGCGCGGCGACCACGTCCTTCAGGTGGTGGTCGAGGTAGTGCGCGTCGTTGGCGAGGTTCGTGGCGCTGTCCATCGGCGAGCCGTCGGAGACGACCAGCAGCAGCCGCCGTGTTTCGTCACGCGTGGCGGCCCGGCGCAGCGCCCAGCCGACGGCCTCGCCATCGATGCCCTCGCGGAACAGGTCGGCCTTCAGCAGCGCGGCCATGCTCAGGCGCGCACGGCGCCAGCTCGTCGCCGCGTCCTTGATCACCAGATGGCAGGCCTCGTTCAGCCGCCCCGGGTGCGCCGGGCGGCCGGCACGCACCCAGTCGCGCTGCGCGCGGCCGCCATTCCAGGCGTTGGTCGTGAAGCCCAGCACCTCGCTCGCGACGCCGGCCTGTTCCAGCGCGCGCACCAGCACGTCGATCAGCACCGCGAGCGATTCGATGTGCTCCTTCATCGAGCCCGAGCAATCGATCAGGATCGTGACGAGGCAATCGGCGCGCGGCTCCTCGCGCTCGGTGCGGAACAGGCGGCGCTCGGTCGGCGAGGCGACCAGCTGCGCGAGGCGCCGGCCGTCGATGTGGCCCTCCTCCTGGCCGCCGTCCCAGCCGTCGCGCGCGGGCACCGCGAGCAGCGACTTCAGGTCGCGCGCGAGGTGGGCGACGTTGACGCCGAGGCCGGCGATGCGCTCGTCGAGCCGCGCGCGGTTGGCCTTCAGCACCTCGGCGCGGACGAGCGACGCCGCGGCCACCTCTCGGTCGTACGCGGTCGTGAAGACGCGGTAGCCGCCCTCCGCGCCGTCGAGTACCAGGCTGCGGCCGGAGATGGCGGTCGCGACGCCGTCGTCGATCTCCTCGCCGCTGTCGAGCAGCAGCGCGAACGCCGCCCAGGCGTCCTCGTCGAGCGCGTCGTCGTCGGGCGTCGCTTCCTCGTCGGCCGAGCGCAGCATTGCGGCGATGGTCTGCGCGATCACGAGCGCGTGCGCGGCATACGCCGCCTGGTCGGCGCGCTCGCGCTTCAGGCCGGCGAGCGGCGTGCCGATCAGCGGGCCGATGCCGGCGCGCGTCGCCTCCAGCAAGTCCTCGGTCTCCTCGACGACCGGATCGCCGGTGACGCGGGCGCGGCACATCTGCGCCAGCGTGTAGAGCAGCAGGCCGCGCGCGCTGTCGGTCCCGCCGCCGTGGTGGAACGCGAGCGACCAGGCCTCGAAGCGGTGCCGCAGGTTTCGGCGCACGCCGGGCAGCGCATCGTCGGCGCGCGCCTCGCAGCGGAACTGTTCGAGCAGCTCGAACACCATGCGCTCGACCGGGTCGGTGGGGCACAGGCGGGCGTGCAGCTTCGCATCGCTGTGCGCGAGCCGCAGCCCGAAGCCGTCGGCCGCGCCACGGAACGACGCGAAATCGTCCGTGTCTAGCGATGGATTCAAGTGCGGCGCATACAGCGGCAGTGCACGCCGACCACGATGCAATCGCCGCCCGCGAAAGTGCAGATCACGTTCCCCGCTGAGCGCACGGATCGCCGCCGCACACAACTCCTCGATGCGCTCCTGATGCCGCGCCCGGAGCTGGGCCTCGCTCACTTCGGGTCGCCTGTGAGCTGGTACGACTCGTCCAGCTCGCGATCGAAGCAGCGCTGGAAGTACTCCGCCACCGTCGGCCGCTCGGCCTCATCGCACTTGTTGACGAAGGACAGCCGGAACGCGAGCGCCGCGTCGCCGAAGATCTCCAGGTTCTCGGCCCAGGTGATCACGGTGCGCGGCGACATCAGCGTCGACAAGTCGCCCGCCGCGAACCCTTTGCGCGTCAGGTCGGCCACCGCGACCATCTGCCGCACGAGCGCCGTGCCGGCCTCGTTCGCGAGCGAGGGCACGCGCGCCTGCACGATCGCCACCTCCTCGTCGCGCGGCAGGTAGTTCAGCGACGCGACGATGTTCCAGCGGTCGATCTGCGCGTGGTTGAGCCGCTGCGCGCCGTGGTACAGCCCGTTCAGGTTGCCCAGGCCGACCGTGTTGGCGGTGGCGAACAGGCGGAAGAACGGGTGCGGCCGCAGCACCTTGTTCTGGTCCATCAGCGTGAACTGGCCGTCGCGCTCGAGGATGCGCTGGATCACGAACATCACGTCCGGCCGGCCGGCGTCGTACTCGTCGAAGATCAGCGCCACCGGCCGCTGCAGCGCCCACGGCACGATGCCTTCCTGGAATTCGGTGACCTGCTGGCCGTCGCGCAGCACCACGGCGTCCTTGCCGACCAGATCGAGCCGGCTGATGTGGCCGTCGAGGTTCACGCGCACGCACGGCCAGTTCAGCCGCGCCGCCACCTGCTCGATGTGGGTGGACTTGCCGGTGCCGTGCAGCCCCTGCACCATCACGCGCCGGTCCCGGGTGAAGCCGGCGAGGATCGCCAGCGTCACGGCCGGGTTGAAGCGGTAGACGCTGTCGATCTCGGGCACGTGCTCGTCGCGCTCGGCGAACGCGGGCACCTGCAGGTCGCTGTCGATGCCGAACACCTCGCGGGCGGAGACGAGCCGGTCGGGCCGCAGGATGGACAGGTCACTCATCGCATTCACACCTTGTTGTCGATGCGGCTCAGCGCCAGCGCGGCGCGCTGCAGCGCCGGCAGCAGCTGCTTCGCCTTCGCGGCGGTGAGCCGCATGATCGGCGCCTGCACCGCCACGCACAGATTGGACAGGCCGGCAGGCGAGGGCACCAGCACCGCCAGGCACAGCAGGCCGGGCAGGAACTCCTCGTCGTCGAGCGCGTAGCCGTCGGCCTGCACGCGCTTGATCTCCTTCTCGAACTTGCCCAGGTCGGTCAGCGTCTTGGCGGTGTACTTCTCGAGCGGCGCGTGCGCGAGCAGGCGCTGGCGCTGCGCCGCCGTCATCTGCGCGAGCAGCACCTTGCCGCTGGCCGAGCAGTGCGCCGGCACGCGCGAGCCGGGGTGCAGGTAGAAGCGCAGCGGCGCGGCGGTCTCGACGCGATCGAGGTAGATCACCTCGCTGCCCGACAGCGCGGTGATGTTGCAGCTCTCGCCCACCTCTTCCACCAGGTGCCGCAGCACCACGTGGCGCGCGCCGTGGTGGGTGTCGTTCAGCAGCAGGTTCTCGGCCAGGCGGCGCAGGCGCGTGCCGGTGCCGTAGTGGCGGCCGTCGCCCTCGCGCTGCAGCAGGCCGGCGGACTCGAGCTGCTGCAGCATGCGGTGCAGCGTCGGCTTGGGCAGGCCGGTCTCCTCGACCAGCGCCTGCAGCGAGTAGCGCTGGTCCCGCGCGGCGATCACCTCGAGCAGCGCGATCAGCCGCATCGTCGGCGTGTCGCCGCCCAGCTCGACGGGTTCGGGGCGGAGGGCGTGGACGGTGTTCATGGTGGCGCGATGATAGTCACGTTCCAAAAAATAGTACACAGCGTCTCGATTTATAAAATTTGTTGACGCGCCGGAACGCCGCACCTATAGTCCGCAGCAGTTTCAAATTCCGGAACAGAGCGTTCCGGATCGTTCAGACACCGACCGGAGACACACCATGACCCAGAACCCCACCCCCGCCGCCCGCGCCGCCGTCCAGGGCGTGCAGAAGATGACGCCCTCGGAGGCCTTCGTCGAGACGATGGTCGCCAACGGCGTGACCGACATGTTCGGCATCATGGGCTCCGCGTTCATGGACGCGATGGACATCTTTGCGCCGGCCGGCATCCGCCTGATCCCGGTCGTGCACGAGCAGGGCGCCGGCCACATGGCCGACGGCTACGCCCGCGTGTCGGGCCGCCACGGCGTGGTGATCGGCCAGAACGGCCCCGGCATCAGCAACTGCGTGACGGCGATCGCCGCGGCCTACTGGGCGCACAGCCCGGTCGTGATGATCACGCCCGAGACCGGCACCATGGGCATGGGCCTGGGCGGCTTCCAGGAGGCCAACCAGCTGCCGATGTTCCAGGAGTTCACCAAGTACCAGGGCCACGTCAACAACCCGAAGCGCATGGCCGAGTACACCGCGCGCTGCTTCGACCGCGCGATCAGCGAGATGGGCCCGACCCAGCTCAACATTCCGCGCGACTACTTCTACGGCGAGATCACCTGCGAGATCCCGAAGCCGATGCGCGTGGAACGCGGCGCCGGCGGCGAGAACAGCCTGAACGCCGCGGCCGAGCTGCTCGCGAACGCCAAGTTCCCGGTCGTGCTGGCCGGCGGCGGCGTGGTGATGGGGGATGCCGTCGAGGAGTGCAAGGCGCTGGCCGAGCGCCTGGGCGCGCCGGTCGTCACCGGCTACCTGCGCAACGACGCGTTCCCCGCCAGCCACCCGCTGTGGGCCGGCCCGCTCGGCTACCAGGGCAGCAAGGCCGCCATGAAGCTGATCGCGCAGGCCGACGTGGTCATCGCGCTCGGCTCGCGCATGGGCCCGTTCGGCACGCTGCCGCAGCACGGCATGGACTACTGGCCGAAGGACGCGAAGATCATCCAGGTCGAGGCCGACCACACCAACCTCGGGCTGGTGAAGAAGATCACGGTCGGCATCCACGGCGACGCCAAGGCCGCGGCCAAGGCACTCACCGCGCGGCTGGAAGGCAAGACGCTGGCCTGCGATGCGACCAAGGCCGCCCGCGCCGAGACGATCAAGAGCGAGAAGGCCGCGTGGGAGAAGGAGCTCGACGAGTGGACCCACGAACGCGACGCGTTCAGCCTCGACATGATCGAGGAGCAGAGCAAGGAGCCGGGCAACTGGCTCCACCCGCGCCAGGTGCTGCGCGAGCTCGAGAAGGCGATGCCGCCGCGCGCGATGGTCTCGACCGACATCGGCAACATCAACTCCGTGGCCAACAGCTACCTGCGCTTCGAGGAGCCGCGCTCGTTCTTCGCGCCGATGAGCTTCGGCAACTGCGGCTACGCGCTGCCCACCATCATCGGCGCCAAGTGCGCGGCGATGGACCGGCCCGCCATCTCCTACGCCGGAGACGGCGCCTGGGGCATGAGCATGAGCGAGCTGATGACCTGCGTGCGCCACAACATCCCGGTCACCTCCATCGTGTTCCACAACCGCCAGTGGGGCGCTGAGAAGAAGAACCAGGTCGACTTCTACAACCGCCGCTTCGTCGCGGGCGAGCTGGACAACACCAGCTTCGCCGGCATCGCGATCGCGATGGGCGCCGAGGGCGTGGTCATCGACAAGCTCGAGGACGTGGGCCCCGCGCTCAAGAAGGCCATCGACGCGCAGATGAAGGAAGGCAAGACCACCGTGATCGAGATCATGTGCACCCGCGAGCTGGGCGACCCGTTCCGCCGCGATGCGCTGGCCAAGCCGGTGCGCTTCCTCGAGAAGTACAAGGACTACGTCTAAGCGCGATGGGCGAGCCCAGCCTGTACACGCACGCACGGCTCGCGGCGCTCGTCGACCGCGCGCGTGCGCAGGCCGCGGCCGGCGGCGCGAAATCGCGCATCGGCATCGTCTGGCCCGGCGATGCGCTGGCGCTCGACGCGGCGGCGCGCATCCTCGACGCCGGCATCGCGACGCCGGTGCTGATCGGCCCGCGCGCGCTGATCGCGCAGGCCGCGGAGGCCGCGAAGGTCGACCTCCAGCGCTTCGAGCTGATCGAGACGCCCGAGCTGCCGGCCGAGGCCGCGCAGCGCGCCACCGCGCTCGCGCGCAGCGGCGAGCTGCACGCGCTGATGAAGGGCTCGCTGCACACCGACGAGCTGATGGCCGCCATCGTCCACAAGGGCACCGGCCTGCGCGGCCACACGCGCATCAGCCACGCCTTCCTGTTCGACCTGCCGCGCTACCCCAAGCTGCTGGCGCTGGCCGACTGCGTCGTCAACATCGCGCCGCACCTGCCCGCCAAGCGCGACATCCTCACCAACGCGATCGGCCTGCTGCAGACGCTCGGCATCGCGCACCCCAAGGTCGGCATCGTCGCGGCCGTGGAGACGGTGAACCCCGCGATCCCCGCCACGCTCGATGCGCAGGCGCTGGTGGAACTGGCACGGAGCGGCGCCTGGCCGGGCGCGATCGTCGACGGCCCGTTCGGCTTCGACAACGCCATCTCGGCCGAGGCCGCGCGCATCAAGAAGATCGACTCGACGGTGCCCGGCGACGCCGACCTGCTGCTGATGCCCGACCTGAACGCCGGCAACATGCTCTACAAGAGCTTCAACTACATCGGCGGCGGTGATTGCGCCGGGCTGGTGCTGGGGGCGACGGTGCCGGTGGTGCTGACCTCGCGGGCGGATTCGCTGCAGTCGCGGATTGCGTCGGTGGCGTTGGCGGTGTTGGCGGGGCGGCGGTCTTGATTGATTGACTGCAAGCGTGTGTCGTCTGCACGGGAATTGGGTTCGGCTTAAGACTGAATTCGGTCAGTCGCTTCGTTGGCGGCAATGACCGTTCTCGGCGGCAGATTCAACTGGTCATCGCAACACACTCGCTGAATCGCTCAGCGGGCGTCTG
>JAZKIO010000094.1:0-5441 GCA_040384825.1 Pseudomonadota bacterium | reverse complement strand
TGACCAACAACAGCAGCCGCAAGCTGGAGCCGACCGGCACGCAGACGGCGCTCGATGCCGCCAACCCGCGCGCCTACACCGACGTGACCGGCGCCGGCACGACGACCGCGCCGGGCAACATCAACGGCCACATCATCCGCATGGCCGAGACCGCCGGTGAAGCGGGCGCGACCACCTTCGCGTGGGACGTGTACCTCTTCGGCGCGCAGTCCGATGCGGACGCGACGAAGATCAACCTGTCGTCACTGACGGCCGACCAGGACTTCTCCAGCCCCGACGGCCTGTGGTTCAGCCAGAACACCGGCTTGTGCTGGATCCAGACCGACGACGGCGCGTACACCGACGTGAGCAACTGCATGATGCTGGTCGGCGTGCCCGGCAAGGTGGGCGACGGCGTGAAGACGACCTTGAACTACACCCGGGCCAACGGCAGCACGGTCGCGATCGACACCTTCGTCGGCAAGAAGCCGGCGGCCGACACCTTGCGCCGCTTCCTGGTCGGGCCGGTCGATTGCGAACTGACAGGCTGCACCGAGACGCCCGACGGCACGACGCTGTTCGCGAACATCCAGCACCCGGGCGAGCGCCTGGCCGCGGTGGCCGACATCGCCGATCCGAGCAAGTACCGCAGCCACTGGCCCGCGAATGCCGGCTACGGTGCCGGCGGCGCCACCACCGCGCGCCCGCGCTCGGCGACGATCGCGATCACGAAGAATGACGGCGGCCGCATCGGCACCTGATTCGTCAGCGCTTCTGGAGCGTCAGGCCGATCAGCCGCGAGACCACCGCGGCGAGATACATCACGCCCACGAACATCTCGACCGCCGCGATCGCCCGGGCGTGCGGCGTGAGCGGGATGACGTCGCCGATGCCGGTGCTCGAGAGCAGCGCGAAGCTGAGGTACATCAGCTCGGTCCAGGTGCGCGGGTCGGCGGCGTTCACCGCGGCGGCGAAGCAGCCCGGCTGCAGCGCCTGCAGCAGGATGAACAGGTACGTGAAGCCCCAGGCCAGCAACGTGAAGGTGGCGCCGGCGCAGAAGATCTCGTCGGCGCTGGCATGCCAGTCGGCCATCATGTAGGCGATCAGGCTGCCGGCGGCGTAGAAGTAGAACACCGCCTCCAGCCCGGCCGACCAAGGCAGCAGGTGCGGCATGTCGAACAGCGCCTGCAGCCCGAGCAGCACGATCGCCGGCAGCGCGATCAGCGCGCTGAACCAAGTCAGCCCCGGCGTCTGGCGCACCATGCGGGTGGTGATCACGAGCACGACGATGCCGAATGCGCCGAGGCCGATGCGCCCGGCCTCGGTGTTCTCGATGAACGGGTAGAGCAGCATCCCCGCCAGCTGCACCAGCAGCAGGATGCCCGACGGATGGCGCCTGATGCGCGCCAGCAGGCGAAGCCGGTTCATCGGGGAACTGCCGTGCGTCAGCCGCGGCCGACGAACGGCATCTTGGTCGCCATCACGGTCATGAACTGCACGTTGGCTTCTAGCGGCAGGCTGGCCATGTGCACGACCGCGTCGGCCACGTGCTTCACGTCCATGCGCGGCTCGACCATCATCGAGCCGTTGGCCTGCGGCACGCCGGTGGTCATGCGCTGCGTCATCTCGCTCGCCGCATTGCCGATGTCGATCTGGCCGCAGGCGATGTCGTGCGCGCGGCCGTCGAGCGACGTGGCCTTGGTGAGGCCGGTGATCGCGTGCTTGGTGGCGGTGTAGGGCGCGCTGAACGGGCGCGGCGCATAGGCCGAGATCGAGCCGTTGTTGATGATGCGGCCGCCGCGCGGGCTCTGCGTCTTCATCAGCTTGAAGGCCTGCTGCGTGCACAGGAAGACGGCGGTCAGGTTCACGTCGACGACCGCTTTCCATTGCTCGACGGTCAGCTCGTCCATCGGGATCGCCGGGGCGCCGGTGCCGGCGTTGTTGAACAGCACGTCGAGCCGGCCGTAGGCCTGGCGAGTGGCCTCGAACAGCGCGGCCACGGCGCCGGCGTCGGTCGCGTCGGTCGGGACCGCCAGCGCGTGCTCGGCCAGCGCGCCGGCCATCGCCTTCGTGTCGTTCAGGGCGTCGGCGCGGCGGCCCGCGAGCACCACCTTGTAGCCGGCGGCGAGCAGGGCGAGCGAGGTGGCGCGGCCGATGCCGCTGCCGGCTCCAGTGACCATGGCGATCTTCATGAGGATGTTGTCTCCGAGGGGGGCGGAAGGGCGCCGCCCGCCGCGTCGCCATCGGTGGCGACGAAGCAGTCGGCGAAGGTGAAATACAGCGAAGCGTAGTAGACGACCGCGACCACCGCCGAGATCGGTAGCGTGATCGTCAGCAGCAGCTGCGGCTGGCCCAGCACCGACAGCAGCAGGCCGCCCAGCATGCCCAGGCCCATGATCCAGGCGAACCAGATCAGGCTGTGCATCGCGAACGCGCCGCGGTTGCGCCAGACGGCGATCGTGCTGGAGAACAGCGCCTTGGCGCAGCCGTGGCCGTCCCAGTGCACCAGCGCCGGCGCGTGCCAGAACGGTATCGCGAGCAGGCCGGTCAGCGTCAGGCGCAGCAGCAGTTCGAACAGCGCACCCGGATCGGGGGCCATGGCCGGCGGGGCGCTCGCGGCACTCGCCGGGCCGGCCGGCGACTGGACCAGCGCCTCCGACGCGCCGCCATCGTCGATCCACTCGCCGAGCATCATGATCAGCAGCAGCGCACCGGCGTAGATCAGGCCCAGCTGGATGAGCGCGACGACCCGCGGCCGCGGCGCGCGCAGCGGGGCCGTGAAGACGCTCCAGGTCGGCTTGCCGCCGTCGATCACGGTGCGGCTCGCGATCATGAAGCCGAGCGACACCAGCGGCACCAGCGGCAGCGCGAAGAGCACCAGCATCGGCACGATGTTGACGAGCACCATGCCGGCCAGCACCGGGATGAACAGGCCGCAGAACGCGACCGGGTGTCGCGCGAATGCCTTGAAGCCCTGGCGGACCCACAGCGCCCCCTGGCGGGCGGGAACGGTCTGTAATTTCATGCAGTCTCGGGTTCGGTGCTGTCCGGGTGCCACGGCGTGGCCACCCGCTCGCGCAGGATGCGCTCGAAGTGCTCGGGGTCGTGCGCGGTGAGCAGGGTGGCGTCGCGCGGCAGGTGCAGGTCCCACAGCCGCGACAGCCAGAAGCGCAGCGCCGCGGCGCGCATCAGCGCCGGCAGCAGGCGCCGCTCGCCGCCGGCCAGCGGCCGGACCGCGGCATAGGCCGCCACCAGCGCGGTGGCGCGGTCTTCCTCGAGGCGGCCGGTGGCCAGGTCGATGCACCAGTCGTTCAGGCACACGGCGATGTCGAACAGGAAGGTGTCGACGCCGGCGAAGTAGAAGTCGAACAGGCCGCTGAGGCGGTCGCCGTCGGGGCCGTCGTCGAACATCACGTTGTCGCGGAACAGGTCGGCGTGGATGGCGCCGCGCGGCAGCGCCGCGAACGCGGGCGTGGCGGCCAGGTGCTGCTGGAATGCCAGCTCGCTCTCGATCAGCTCGCGCTGCGTGGCCGTGAGGAACGGCAGCACGACCGGCACCGTCTCGGTCCACCAGGCCAGGCCGCGCAGGTGCGGCTGCTGCAGGGTGAAGTCGGCGCCGGCCAGGTGCAGCCGCGCCAGCATCCCGCCCAGGCTGGCGCAATGCGCGGCGTCGGGCGCGAGGTGATGGCGGCCAGGCAGGCGGTCCACCACCGCGCACGGCTTGCCTTGCAAGGTGTGCAGGATCGCGCCGGTGTCGTCCGCGTGCGGGGCCGGCACGGGCAGGCCGCGCTCCGCGAGGTGCTTCATCAGGTGGAGGTAGTACGGCAGCTGCTCGAAGCCCAGGCGCTCGAACAGCGTCAGCACGTAGCGGCCGTGCGAGGTGTCGACGAAGTAGTTGGTGTTCTCGATGCCGCTGCGGATGCCGTGCAGCGCCTTCAGTTCACCCAGGCCCAGGCGGGCGACGAGCGAGGCGGCGTCGGTGTCGGCGACTTCGGTGTAGACCGCCACAGCGTTTCAGAACGCGAGCACGTTCCAGACGCGCTTGCCGACCGCGCTGGTCGCGCCGCCGGTGCCGTCGACCGACTCGCGCCCGCTGCGCCCGACGATGATCTCGTAGCTCTTGGTCGTGCCGACCTTGGGCGTGACGACCACGTTGGTGACCTGCCCGCGCACCCGCAGTTCGTCGATCCGCGAGCCCTTGTCCTCGATGACCGTGTGCTTCACGTTGGGCTCGCCGCGCTCGGTGGCCGCGGCGACCGGGGCCGGCGTGGGGGCCGGGGCCGGCGCGGTCTGCGCCCAGGCAGGTGCACAGAGGCAGGCGAGGGCCAGGGCGAGGGTCGGGTTCATGCGGTCATTCTAGGGCGGGCACCGGCGGCCGCCCGCCGACGCTGCTTCACAATGACGCCATGAGTGACAAGACCCTGCTGCTGGTCGACGGATCCAGCTACCTCTACCGCGCCTACCACGCGCTGCCCGACCTGCGCGGCCCCGGCAACGTGCCGACCGGCGCGCTGCGTGGCGTCGTCTCGATGCTGAAGCTGCTGCGCGAGCAGCACCCCGC
Source organism: Pseudomonadota bacterium (assembly GCA_040384825.1). GTDB lineage: Bacteria > Pseudomonadota > Gammaproteobacteria > Burkholderiales > Burkholderiaceae_C > LMDS01. The sequence continues at coordinate 901 of JAZKIO010000094.1, read as the reverse complement.
CGCGCTCGGCGCCTGCGTGTTCGACGCCAAGGGCCGCACCTTCCGCGACGACTGGTATGCCGAGTACAAGGCCAACCGCGCCGCGATGCCCGACGACCTGGCGGCGCAGATCGAGCCGATCCACGAGGCCGTCAGGCTGCTCGGCTGGCCGGTGCTCTCGGTGCCCGGCATCGAGGCCGACGACGCGATCGGCACGCTGTGCAAGGTGGCGGCGGCGGCCGGCTTCAAGGTGATCGTTTCGACGGGCGACAAGGACCTGGCGCAACTCGTCGACGACCGCGTCACGCTCGTCAACACGATGAGCAACGAGCGCCTCGACCCGGCGGCAGTGCGCGAGAAGTTCGGCGTGCCGCCGGACCGCATCGTCGACTACCTGACGCTGGTGGGCGACACGGTCGACAACGTGCCCGGCGTCGACAAGGTCGGCCCCAAGACGGCGGCCAAGTGGATCGGCGAGTACGGCTCGCTCGACGGCGTGATCGCCGCCGCGCCGACGATGAAGGGCGCCGCCGGCGAGAACCTGCGCAAGGCGCTGGACTGGCTGCCGCAGGGCCGCCGGCTCGTCACCGTCTCGACCGACTGCGACCTCGCCGGCCATGTCGCCGACTGGCCGGCGTTCGAGTCGCTGGCCTTCGCGCCGATCGACCCGGCCGCGCTGGCCGCGTTCTACGACCGCTACGGCTTCAAGAGCATGAAGCGCGAGCTGGAGCCGGCCGGTGCCGCCACCGCCACGGCACCGGCGGTGGCGGCACCGACGATCGAGAAGAAATACGAGACCGTGCTGACCATGGCGCAGCTCGAGGCCTGGATCGCGAAGATCACGGCCGCGCCGCTGACCGCGATCGACACCGAGACCGATTCGCTCGATCCGATGCGCGCGCAGATCGTCGGCATCTCGCTC
>JAZKIO010000093.1:0-9662 GCA_040384825.1 Pseudomonadota bacterium | reverse complement strand
CAGGAGCTGAATGGACATTCGTAAACTGCAACGCGTCATCGTCGATGGACTGGAAGACGTCAAGGCCCAGAACATCGTCGTGTTCAACACCGAACACCTGTCGGCCCTGTTCGAGCGCGTGATCATCGCCTCGGGCACGAGCAACCGGCAGACCAAATCGCTGGCCTCCAGCGTGCGCGACGCGGTCAAGCAGGCGGGCTACCCGGTGCCACGCACCGAGGGCGAGGGCAACGGCGAGTGGATCATCATCGACTGCGGCGCCGCCGTCGTCCACGTGATGCAGCCGACGATCCGCGACTACTACCACCTCGAGGAGATTTGGGGTGACAAGCCGGTCAACATGAAGCTCGTGACCGGCGGCACCAGGCTGGTGAAGGCGGCCGAGCCGGAAGCCCCGGCGAAGAAGGCGGCGGCCAAGAAGGTCGCTGCGAAGAAGGCACCTGCCGCCAAGGCCCCGGCCCGCGCGCCGGCGAAGACCGCCAGCAAGGCCGCCGCGGCGCCCGCCAAGAAGGCGCCGGCGAAGAAGGCGCCGGCCAAGAGCATCCCGGTCGTCAAGAAGATGATGGTCGTCGGCAAGACCCCGACGAAGAAGAAGCCGGCGGCGCCTGCGGGCCGCGGCGTGACGCGCACCGTCGGCGTCAAGTCGGCGGCTGCGAAGAGCGCGCCGGCGGCGAAGAAGGCGCCCGCGAAGAAGGCACCCGCGCGGAAGACGCCCGGCCGCGGATGAAGCTGCTGGTCGTCGCGGTCGGCCAGCGCCAGCCGGCCTGGGCGCAGACGGCCTACGCGGAGTTCGAGAAGCGTTTCCCGCCCGAGATGCGGCTCGAGCTGCATGCGGTGAAGGCCGAGACCCGCGGCCAGAAGACCGCCGCGCAACTGATGGCCGCCGAGGCCGTGCGCCTGCAGGCGGCCCTGCCACGCGGCGTGCGCCGGGTCGTGCTCGACGAGCGCGGCACCCGCGTCACGACCGTGCAGCTCGCCGAGCGCATGAAGGCGTGGCTGCACGACGGCCGTGACGTGGCCTTCCTGATCGGCGGGCCCGACGGGCTCGATCCGGCGCTGAAGGCCGGCGCCGACGAGACGCTGCGCCTGTCCGAGCTGACGCTGCCGCACGCATTCGTGCGCGTGCTGCTCGCCGAGGGGCTGTACCGCGCCTGGACCGTGCTGGTGAACCACCCGTACCACCGCGAGTGACACAGACCGTGAGCGCGTTGATCTACCTCGCCTCGCAGAGCCCGCGCCGGCGCCAGCTGCTCGACCAGATCGGCGTGCGCCACGAGTTGCTGCTGCCCGGTGACGACGAGGACGCCGAGGCGCTGGAGGCCGAGCGCGCCGGCGAATTGCCGGCCGACTACGTCGAGCGCGTCACGCGCGCCAAGCTGCGTGCCGCGCGCGAGCGCCTGCAGCGCCGCGGCCTGCCCGAGGCGCCGATCCTGTGTGCCGACACCACCGTCGCGCTCGGCCGCCGCATCCTCGGCAAGCCCGCCGATGCGGCCGACGCGCGCGCCACGCTGACGCTGCTCGCCGGCCGCACGCACCGGGTGATCACGGCCGTCGCGTTGCACGCGGGCCGGCGCGCCTCGGTCGCGGTCAGCACCTCGCGGGTCACGATCGTCGCGATGCCGCCGGCCGCGATCGATGCGTACATCGCCAGCGGCGAGCCCTTCGGCAAGGCCGGCGCGTACGCGATCCAGAGCGCCTACGCGGGCTGGATCGAGCGCATCGAGGGCAGCTACTCCGGGATCATGGGCCTGCCGCTGTTCGAGACCGCGCAGCTGCTGCGCCGCGCCGGCTGGTTGAAACCTTGAACCGCGGCCTTGAACCGCAGTCTCGTCGTCAGCTGCGCGCCGGGGCCAGCCCGCGCCGCACGTAGGCACTGACCGCGTCGACCCCGACCACCAGCAGGAACATCGCCAGCAGCACCGTCGCGGCCTGCGCCTGCTGGAACAGCGAGAGGTGGTAGTACAGCATCTGCCCCAGCCCGCCCGCGCCGACGAAGCCGAGCACCGCGGCCATCCGGATGTTCATCTCCCAGCGGTACAGGCCGTAGGCGACCCACTGCGGCGCGGCCAGCGGCAGCATGCCGTAGACGAAGGCCGCGACCGGGCCGCTGCCGGCGTCGCGCAGCGCGGTTTCGGGCAGCGCCGGCGCGTTCTCCAGCGTCTCGCCGAACAGGCGGCCGAACACGCCGCTGGTGTGCAGCGCGAGCGCCAGCGCGCCGGCGAACGGGCCGAGCCCGGCCGCAAGCACCATCAGCGTCGCCCAGACCAGCTCGGGCACGCTGCGCAGCACGTTCAGCACCAGGCGCGCGACGGCGCGCGCCGCGCTGCCGAAGCGGCCCGCCGCCGGCAACGCCAGCAGCGCGCCGGCCACGCCGGCCAGCAAGGTGCCGAGCGCCGAGACCGCGACGGTCTGCAGCGCGGCCCAGGCCGTCTTGGCGAGGAAGGGCGCCGACAGGTCGGGGCTCAGGAACTCGGCGGCGAACTTGCGCATCGCGCGCCCCGACTCGGCCGAGAACAGGCCGGCGAAATCCAGCTTCAGGTAGCCGAAGCTCGCGACGATCGCGATCAGCAGCGCCGACAGCGCGAGCACGCAGGTCAGGCACGGGCCGGCGGCCTGCGCGTGGTCGTCGCGGGCGCTGCCGCGCTCCGGCGAGATGTCGTGCGTGGTCGGCGTCATGCGAGCAGCCTGCGCAGGCCGGCGCTCAGCGCATCGGCCAGCAGCACCAGCAGCAGGAAGGTCAGCAGGATGGAGCTGGCCTCGCCGCCATTGAGCATCTTCATCGACTGGTCCATCAGCTGGCCGAGCCCGCCGGCGCCGACGAAGCCCATCACCACCGAGGCGCGCACCGCGCACTCCCAGCGGTACACGGTGTACGAGGCCAGTTCCTGCGCGGCCTGCGGGATCAGGCCGTAGCAGAGCGCGGCGATCCGGCCGCTGCCGGCTTCCAGCAGCGCGCGCGCGGCGCGGCCGTCGCTCGATTCCAGGATCTCGGCGTAGACCTTGCCGAGCATGCCGCCGTAGGTGATCGCGATCGCGAACACGCCGGCCGCCGGGCCGAGGCCGAGCGCGTGCACCAGCAGCAGCGCCCACACCACCTCGGGCACCGCACGCAAGGTCATCAGCAGCAGCCGCGCCGCGCCGCGCACCGTGCGACCGCGCCACAGGGCCCGCCCGGGACCGATGGCCGAGACCGACAACGCGTTCGTCATCGCGAACGCCGACGGCACGGCGATGAGCGCGGCCAGCGTGACGCCGGCGGTCGCCATTGCCAGTGTTTCGAGCGTGGCGCGCAGCAGCAGCGCGAGAAAGTCGCCCGAGGTCGCCGGCGGCAGGAAGCCGGCGAGGAAGGTGCCCATCACGCGCAGGTTGCCGGCGTCGAACAGCGCGGCGGGGCGGAACTCGGCCAGCTGCAGCAGCGGCCACAGCAGCAGCACCGCGAGCAGCGTCAACCCGGCACGGCGCAGCGCCAGCGGGTCGCGCGGCATGGCGGCGCGCGGATCGAGCACCGCGCTCATCTGCAGCCGGGCCGCACCAGCGGCAGCACGTTGTCGGCACGTGGCGGCGGCAGCGGCAGTTCGTCCGATTGGGTCGGCAGCGTGCGGCCCTCGGTGGCGTAGAGCGCGTGCAGCATGCCGGCGCTGACCTGATCGGCCGGCTTGTCGAACACCAGCTCGCCGCTGCGCAGGCCGACGATGCGCGGGAACCATTTCAGCGCCAGGTCGACGGCGTGCAGCGAGGCGAGCAGGGTCGCCCCGTCACGCGCCGATTGCGCTACCAGCTCGCCGATCGCCAGGTCGGACAGGGAAGGATCGAGCGCCGACACCGGCTCGTCGGCGATCAGCAGCGGCGGCGCCTGGTACAGCACGCGGGCGATGCCGACGCGTTGCAGCTCGCCGCCGGAGAGCCGGTCGCAGCGGTCGAACACCCGGTCCGCGAGGTCCAGGCGCGCCAGCGCGGCGCGTGCGCCGCCGATGTCCGACGGGTACAGCAGCGACAGCAGCGCCCGCCGCGTCGACCACGTGCCGAGCCGCCCTGCGAGCACGGCCGTGACGACCCGCAGCCGCGGCGGGATCGGCGGTGCCTGATGGACCACGCCGATGCGCGCGCGCAGCCGCCGCAGCGCGGCCGGGCCGAGCTGCCACGGGTGCTCGCCGAGCAGTTCGACGCGCCCCTCGCCCGGCCGCACGGCGGCCGCGGCGATCCGCAGCAGGCTGGTCTTGCCGGCACCCGACGGCCCGATCACCGCGACGCGCTCGCCGGCCGCGACCGCGAAGCTCACGTCGCGCAGCGCGCGGTGCCCGTTCGCGTGGACCAGCCCCACGCGGTCGAATTTCAACCCCTCGCCCGACGGGTACGTCGGTCGATCCCCCAGGGGGATGCGGGCCGGCTTGGGAGCGGCCCGGCGCTCGGCCCGCGTCACTTGCTTTCCCAACCCATCACTTGATCAGCCCGGCCGACTTGGCCGCCGCCTCGATGCCGTCGTAGTTCGCCGAGGTGGTCGGCACGAACTTGCTGGCGCGCTGCAGGTCCATGATCTCCTTCATGGCGGGCTTGGACGGGTCGAGCTTCAGGAACGCGTCGGTGAGCTTCTGACGCAGCGCGGCGTCGAGGCCGGGACGCACGGTCCAGTTGTAGTCGAAGTAGGGCGGCGTGGTCGCGAGCACGCGCACCTTGGCGGCGTTCGGGTTGCCGGACTCGACCAGCTTGTCCCACACCGAGGCGTTGAGCACGCCACCCTCGGCGCGGCCCGAGGCCACGAACGCGACGGTCGCGTCGTGCGCGCCCGAGAACGCGACGGTCTTGAAGTCGGCATCGGGCTTGATGCCGGCCTGCTGCAGGAAGAAGCGCGGCATCAGGTGGCCGGAGGTCGACGACGGCGCGCCGAACGCGAAGGTCGCGCCCTTCAGATCGGCCAGGGTCTTGGCGGTGCTCGCGGTCGGCACGATGAACTTGCTGGTGAACTTCTCGTCCTCGGCGCGCTGCGCGATCGGCACGACGCCGCCGTTGGTGCGGATGCGCGCCTGCACGTAGGTGAAGCCGCCCAGCCAGGCCAGGTCGATCTTGTTGCTCGCCAGGCCTTCGACCACGGCGGCGTAGTCGGTCACCGGCGTGAATTGCACGTCCAGGCCGGTCTCCTGCTTCAGGTAGTCGCCGAGCGGCTTGAACTTGCGTTGCAGTTCGGTCGGCGCCTCGTCGGGGATGGCCGAGACGCGCAGCACGGTGGTCTGCGCCGTGGCGGCGAAGGTGCCGAGGGCGAGTGCGGCGGCGGCGATGGCACGGGTGAGGTTTGTCGTCATGGAGAAGCCCTGGTTGGCGTTGGAATGAGACCGGACGTCGCGTCAGCGCGCGGCGGTGCGGAAGCCCGCGAATATATCGGTGCGCTGCGGCTCGAAGAAGTTGCGGTAGCGCGGATCGTGCAGCCGCGCATGCGTGGCGAACGCGCCGCCGCGCAGTTCGCGGTGGGTGCCGAACCACGGTTGCGAATACTCGCGATATGGGCCGGGCGCGAAGCCGGGGTAGGGCGCGAACGGGTCGGCGGTCCATTCCCACACGCTGCGGCCCCACGCGAAGCCGGGTTCGGTGCGCGCCGCCAGCTCCCACTCCGCCGCGCTCGGCAGGCGCCGGCCGGCCCAGCGGCAGTAGGCCTCGGCCTCGAAGGCGTTGACGTGGATCACCGGCGCGTCCGGCGCCAGCGGCAGCCAGCGGTCGAACCAGCGCTGCTGCCACGCGCCGTCGGCGCCGCGGCGCCAGCGCTGTGGATGGGCCACGGCACTTTGCGCCCGCCAGGCGCCGGCTTCCGCGGGCCAGAACGTCGGTCGTTCGTAGCCCCCGGCCTCGACGAAGCGGGCGTACTCGCCGGCGCGGACCGGCGCGCTGTCGATCTCGTGCGCGGCGAGCGCAACCGGTTGCGGCGCCGATTCGTTGTCGAACGCGAAGCCGCTGCCGGCGCCAAGTTCGACGGTCGCAGCCGGCATCTCGATCGGCCGCGCGGCCGGCACGATCGGCAGTGCGAGGCCGCGTGGCGCGGCGTAGCCGAGCGCCGCGCGCAGCCAGCAGAAGGCTTCGCCGTGCATGTCCTCGTGGAAGAGCGCGAGGCGGGCGAAGTAGAGCGCCTCGTCGTCGGTGCCGGCCGGCAGCGCGTCGATGCAGGCGTCGAGCTGGCGCCGCATCCAGGTCGCCAGGGTGGCGCGGTCGGGCATCGGGGTGGTCCAGCGCTCCGCGTGAGCCAGGCGCCCGGAGTCGAAGTGGGTATCGGGCATCACGATGCGCGCCGGCTGCCGCGCCGTCGCGTGGCCGTGCGCGTCGCGCCCGTGCGGGCCGCGCAGCGTCCAGAACTCCGCGAACCACGCCAGGTGGGCCAGCTCCCAAGCGATCGGGTTGACGCCGGGGCGGCGCGCCGGCGACCACTGCGCGTCGTCGAGGTCGTCCACCAGCGCCCAGGTGCGGGCGCGGCTGTCGCGCAGCGCGTCCGCCAGGGCGGCACCGGCGAGCCGGCGCGCCTCAGGCATCGGCCGCTCCGGCGCGTGGCAACATCGGCGCATGGTCCAACCGCTTCGCGTCTGCATCGTGACGCCGGCACTCGCCGATGCCAACAACGGCAATTGGCACACCGCCTCGCGCTGGGGGCGCTTTCTCGCATCGCGCGCCGAGGTCCGGCTGCAGCTCGCGTGGGACGGCGAGCCGGCCGACGCGCTGATCGCGCTGCACGCGCGCCGCTCGGCCGACTCGATCGAGCGCTTCCATGCCACGGACCCGGACCGGCCGCTGGCCGTCGTGATGACCGGCACCGACCTGTACCGCGACCTGCAGACCGACGCGCATGCTCGACATGCCCTGGAGTGTGCCAGCCACGTCGTCGTGCTGCAGTCCGAGGCGCTGAAGGCACTGCCCGACGTGGTGCGGGGCCGCGCGCGCTGCATCGTGCAGTCGGCCTCGGCGCTGCGCCGAGGCGACGGTGCGCGCGGCCACGTCACGTTGACTGCGGTCGGCCATCTGCGCGACGAGAAGGACCCGCTGACGCTGATGGCCGCGGTGCGATTGCTGCCGGCGGACACGCCGATCCGCGTCGTCCACATCGGCCGCCCGCTCGACCCGGCGCTCGGCGAGGCGGCCACGCGCACGATGCAGGCGTGCCCGCACTACCGCTGGCTCGGCGGGCTGGACGCTTCGGCCGCGCGGCGCTGGATCGCGCGCTCGCGCGCGCTGGTGCACATGAGCCGCATGGAGGGCGGGGCCAACGTGGTGATCGAGGCGGTGCGCTCCGGCGTGCCGGTGCTGGCGAGCCGGATCGACGGCAACGTCGGCCTGCTCGGCACCGACTACGGCGGTTACTTCCCGCTCGGCGATGCCGATGCGCTCGCGGCGCTGGTGCAGCGCTTCGCCACCTACCCGCCGTTCGCCGCCGCGCTGGCCGCCCAGTGCGCCGCCCGCGAGCCCGAGTTCGCGCCCGCGGTCGAGGCCGGGCGTGTGCGCGCGCTGCTCGACGACATGCTGGGCCGACGCACCCGCGGCGCCACTGACACAATCGATCATCCGAAGACCCGCAGGAGACCCGCACCATGAACCCATCGACCCCCGCGCCCGGTGCGCCCACCGCGCTGCGCCTGACCAGCTTCTCGCACGGGGGAGGCTGCGGCTGCAAGATCGCGCCGGCCGTGCTCTCCGAGATCCTCAAGAACAGCGGCGGCGGATTGATTCCGAAGGAGCTGATGGTCGGCATCGAGACCGCCGACGACGCCGCCGTCTACCGGCTCAACGACACCCAGGCGCTGATCGCGACGACCGACTTCTTCATGCCGATCGTCGACGACCCGTACGACTTCGGCCGCATCGCCGCGACCAACGCGATCAGCGACGTCTACGCGATGGGCGGCCAGCCGATCATGGCGCTGGCGCTGGTCGCGATGCCGGTGAACCAGCTGCCGCTGGAAGCGATCGGCCAGATCATCAAGGGCGGCGAGGCGATCTGCCGCGAGGCCGGCATCCCGATCGCCGGCGGCCACACCATCGACTCGGTCGAGCCGATCTACGGACTGGTGGTGCTGGGCCTGGTGCACCCGGACAAGGTGCGCCGCAACGCCGACGCGAAGGCTGGCGACGTGCTGATCCTCGGCAAGCCGCTGGGCGTGGGCGTGCTGTCTGCCGCGCTGAAGAAGAACAAGCTCGACGCCGCCGGCTACGAACAGCTCGTGCGCACCGCGACGATGCTGAACAAGCCCGGCATCGCGTTCGCCGCGATGGACGGCGTGCACGCGCTGACCGACATCACCGGCTTCGGCCTGGCCGGCCATACGTTGGAGCTGGCGCGCGGCGCCGGCCTGCGCGCCGTCATCGAGTGGCCGCGCGTGCCGCTGCTGCCCGGCGTGAGCGCGATGGCGGCGGACGGCTTCGTCACCGGCGCCTCGGGCCGCAACTGGGATGGCTACGGCACGCAGGTCACGCTGGACGCGGCGCTGCCGGCCACGGCGCGCGACCTGCTCTCCGACCCGCAGACCTCTGGCGGCCTGCTGGTGAGCTGCGCGCCCGAAGTCGCCGACGAGGTGCTGCGCGTGTTCGCGCAGGCCGGCTTCGACCAGGCCGCGGTGATCGGCCGCATGGAAGCCGGCGCCGGCCTGCAGGTCGCGGCCTGATCGCGCCGCGATGCAGGACATCCTGATCAACTGGACGCCGCAGGAGACCCGCGTCGCCGTCGTCGAGAACGGCGCGGTGCAGGAGCTGCACATCGAGCGCGCGCTCGAGCGCGGGCTGGTCGGCAACATCTACGCCGGCAAGGTCGTGCGGGTGCTGCCGGGCATGCAGTCGGCGTTCATCGACATCGGCCTGGAGCGCGCGGCGTTCCTGCATGTGGCCGATGTGCAGGTGGCCGGCGTGGTGCCGCGCAGCACCTTCGGCGGCGGGCCGCGCGGCACCGTCGGTGGCCAGCGCAGCGGCGACGCGCCGCCGCAGACGCCGATCGAGCGCCTCGTGTTCGAGGGCCAGACGCTGACCGTGCAGGTCATCAAGGACCCGATCGGAACCAAGGGCGCGCGGCTGTCGACGCAGGTCAGCATCGCCGGGCGGCTGCTCGTGTTCCTGCCGCAGGACGACCACATCGGCATCTCGCAGAAGATCGGCTCGCACGAGCTGCGCGAGCAGCTGCGCGCGCGCATGAACCTGCTCGCGCAGGTGCCCGAGGGCAGCGGGCCGCAGGGCGGCTTCATCCTGCGCACCAACGCCGAAGAGGCGAGCGACGAGGAGCTGGCCGACGACATCCGCTACCTGCGCAAGACCTGGGCGACTGTGCGCGACCGCAGCTTCAAGTCGCCGCCCGGCACGCTGCTGCACCAGGACCTGAGCCTGGCCGAGCGCGTGCTGCGCGACCTGACGCACGACGGCACGCAGGCCGTGCGCGTCGACTCGAGCCTGCAGTTCGAGTCGCTGCAGAAGTTCGGCCGCGAGTTCACGCCGACCTCGGTCGCCAAGCTCGAGCATTACGCTGGCGAGCGGCCGATCTTCGACCTGTTCAACATCGACGAGGAGATCGCGAAGGCGCTGACGCGGCGTGTCGACCTCAAGAGCGGCGGCTACCTGATCATCGACCAGACCGAAGCGCTGACCACGATCGACGTCAACACCGGCGGCTTCGTCGGCGCGCGCAACTTCGACGACACGATCTTCAAGAC
>JAZKIO010000092.1:0-29624 GCA_040384825.1 Pseudomonadota bacterium | reverse complement strand
CGGTGAACACGCTGCGCTTGAACTGCAGCATGTCGGCCGGCGCGATGTCGTTGGCAACGAGCACCAGCGGATGCTCGCCCGCGAAGTCACGCGGCCGGACACCCGGCGCAGGCGCAAAGGACGACGCCGGCCCGCGCGCCATGGCCCGCAGCAGCCGTTCGACCACCTGCTCGAGATCGGCCTTGCGCTCGCGCAGGTATTCGTCTTCCATCTCGTCGAACTGCCGGGCGAGCACCTCGAGCTGCGCCGACAACGCCCATTCGGCGTTGTAGTGGCGTTCGTGGATCCACTGCTTGGTGGCGCCGGTCAGCGTGTCGTCGTGCAGCAGCATCAGGTGCACATCGAGCAAGGCAGAGAGCTCGGCCGGGGCCTCGGCCGGCAGGTCGCGTTGCAGCGTGGTGAGTTCGTCGGCGACGGCATCGCGCGCGACGCGCAGGCGCGTCACCTCGCCCTCCACGCGCTCGGCATCGATGAAGTAGTGAGCGACATCGACTCGGCTGGAAGCGACGAGCACGGCACGGCCGATCGCGACGCCGCGTGACACCGGCAAGCCGAACACCTGGAAGCTCATGCGACCGATGCTAGCAGCGCCGGATGACGCGCCCGGGGCGGATTTGCCCCTGTCATGTCGGGTTGGCGGCGCGCCGGGAACCGGCTATTGGCCTTCGCCGAACTTGTCGTTGATCAGTGCGATCAGGCCGGCCATCGCAGCGTTCTCGTCGGGGCCGTCGACCTCGAGTTCGACCACGCTGCCCATGCCGGCGGCCAGCATCATCACGCCCATGATGCTCTTGGCGTTGACGCGGCGATCGTTGCGCGACATGAACACGTCGCTCTTGAAGCTGCCGGCGAGCTTGGTGAGCTTGGCCGAGGCCCGCGCATGAAGGCCCAGCTTATTGCTGATGGTGATGCTTTGCTTGATCATTTCCACCCGGCTTGAGGGTCTGGTTCTGCGGTTTGGAGGTGGCGACCTGCATCACGCCCTGCGTAGCGCCCGACATGGCCCGCGCCACGACCGCCTCGAGCGGCTCGGTGGCGTAGCAGAGCGCGCGCCACAGCATCGGCACGTTGACGCCGGCGATCACGCGCACGTGCATGCCGTCGCCCAGACGCTGCGCAACATTGCACGGCGTGGCGCCGAACACGTCGGTGAAGATCAAGGCATCCGGGTGACGGACGCGCGCCAGCATCTCGCGGGCCCGGGCTTCGACCTCTTCGATCGGCATGTCCGGCGCCACGTCGAGCGCTTCGAGCAGTCGGGAGCAATCCGGGAACGTGTGCTCGGCCACAGCCTTCAACGCTGACGCGAAGGGCGCATGGGCAATGATCATCAGTCCGGGCATGGCGACAAATTATCGACAGTTCACGCAGGTGAATGAGGTTTCCCGGCCAGCGCTGGCTCGGCCCGACACAAAAACCACACATAGGAAGCGACGCAGCACAACAGTAACAACGCAAACCCGCCCCGGTACGCCGACAGCGTGTCCCATCCGGCCGCGCGCAGCAGGTCGATCGCGATGCCGATGCCCCATTGCAGGGAGAACACGCCCAGGAAGATCACCAGGTTGTAGGCCGAGAGCGCCCGACCGGCGAGCGCCGCCGGCAGTGCGAGCCCGACCGCCGGCTGCGACAGCGACACCACCGAGCAGCCCACGCAGAACACGACCCACACCCACGTGCCGGCCGCGCTCCCGAGCCAGATCGCCAGCCCGAGCGCGCCCAGGCTCAGCGGCGCACCCACGGCGATCAGGCGGTGCGCCGACCAGCCGCGCGCATACAGCCGCGGGACGAAGCTGCCCCAGGCCATGAAGCTCAGCAGCATCGAGGCGTTGATCACGAACAGCCCCTGCGCCGCCGCCGCGGCCGTCCACCCGCAGACCTCGATCAGCCACGGCCCGGCCCACAGCGACTGGACCGCGATCAACCCGCCATAGTGGAAGAAGCCCATCGGCGCGAGCCGCAGGAAGGTCGGATCGCGCCAGATCGCCGCGTAGCCGGCGCCGGCCGCTCGCTCGCCGCCGGCCGCGCCGGCAGGATCGACGACCGGCGCATCCGCCGGAACGAAGCGCGCGATCGCCAGCATCGACAGCAGCATCCACGCCGCGATCGCCCAGAACAGCCCGCGCCACCCCAGCGTCGGCAGGAGCCATTGCACCGGCAGCGTCGACGCCACCATGCCGAGCGAGCCGGCCATCAGCATCCACGAGTTCGCCCGCAGTTGCGCCACGGTGTCGAAGCTGCGCCGGAAGGCCGTCAGCGGCGCCATCAGGCAGGCGCTGACGCCGACGCCGATGAGAGCCCGCGCCAGCGCCAGGGTGGTGAAGTCGCGCGCCAGCGCGAAGGCCGCACTGCCGAGCACGGCCACGGTCAGGAAGCCCAGCTGAACGCGCTTGGGGCCGACGCGGTCGAGCGCGCGCCCGAGCGGCAACTGCGTCGTCGCGAACCCCAGGAAGAAGGCGCCGCCCAGCAGCCCCAGGTCGCCGGCGTTCAGGCCCAGTTCGGCGGTGAACGTGGGCGCCAGCGTCGCCGTCACGCCGCGCACCAGCGCGGAAATGAAGTAGCTGAACGCGAAGATCAGGAAGATCGCGATCGCGTCGCGGCCGCCCACGGGCGCGCGGATGTCCTCGGCCGCCGCGGCACTGCTCATGCGGGGAACTTGAGGCCGGCCATGAACGGCTCGACCGCGTCCGGCGCGGGTTGCGAACCGATCACGCTGGCCTGGTACACGCGACGGCCTCGCACGAAGAATGCCGCGTGCGCGCGAACCGCGGCGCCGTCGGGCAGCCGCCCCGAGACGCTCAACCGGGCCGCCCCCGGGTTCGGCGTCATGCCGCGCACTTGAAGCGGCAGCGTCTCGGGCGTCGCGCCCTGCACGTTGGCGACCGCGAGCCGGCGGAGTTCGGCGAGCGTGTCGCCGACACGGGCGGGGTCGTCCACGTCGACGAACGCCAGCGCGAACGTGGCGTTGCCCGCGCTGCAGACCAGCATCTGCATCTGCGTCGCCGCGCCCGCCAGCATCACCTTGCGCGCGACGCGATCGGGTCGGCACGGGAAGTTCACCGTCACGTCGGTGCCCTCGGGCACGAACTCGCGCCAATCGAGCGCCGGCGAGCAGCCCGCGGCCGCCACCACGGTGGCGATGAGCAGGACGGCGCGCAGGGGACGGCAAGGCATCGGGGCATTATCCCGACGCTGCTCCACAATCGTCGGCATGACGTCCGATGCCACTTCCGCCACCCCCGCGCAACCGCTTTCCGGCGTGCGCGTTCTCGATCTCTCCCGGGTGCTGGCGGGCCCCTGGTGCACGCAGACGCTGGCCGATCTGGGCGCGGACGTCATCAAGGTGGAGCGCCCCGGCACCACGGGCTCCGACGGCCGCCGCAGCGGCGGTGACGACACCCGCAGCTGGGGCCCGCCGTTCCTGAAGGACGAGCGCGGGGCCGACACGCTGGAGGCCGCCTACTACCTCGGCACCAACCGCAACAAGCGTTCGATCACGGTGGACATCTCGCGGCCCGAAGGCCAGGCGCTGATCCGCCGCATGGCGTTGCGCAGCGACGTGTTCGTCGAGAACTACAAGGTCGGGGACATGGCGCGCTACGGCCTCGACCACGCCAGCCTGAGCGCCCTGAACCCGCGGCTGGTCTATTGCTCGGTCACCGGTTTCGGCCAGACCGGCCCCTACCGCGAGCGCGCCGGCTACGACTACGCGATCCAGGGCATGGGCGGGCTGATGAGCGTGACCGGCCCGTCGCGGGCCGAGATCGCCGACGACGCCCCCGGCGGCGGCCCGCAGAAAGTGGGCGTGGCGGTGGCCGACCTGTTCACCGGCCTGTACGCGACCACCGCGATCCTCGCCGCGCTGCGCCACCGCGATCTGACCGGCGTGGGCCAGGCGGTCGACATGGCGCTGCTCGACACGCAGGTGGCCATGCTCGCCAACCTCGGCAGCAATTACCTCACCACCGGCGTCGCGCCGCAGCGCGTCGGCAACGCCCACCAGAACATCGTGCCGTACCAGGTGTTCGAGGTCAGCGACGGCCACATGATCGTCGCCGTGGGCAACGACGGGCAGTTCGTCAAGTTCTGCGAGGTCGCGGGCCGGCCCGATCTGGCACGCCACCCGAGTTACGCCCGCAATGCCGACCGCGTGCGCCACCGCGCGGAACTGGTACCGACGCTGGCCGCGCTGATGAAGACCCGTTCCCGCGCCGACTGGCTCGCGGCGCTCGAGGCCGCCAAGGTGCCGTGCGGCCCGATCAACGACCTCGACGACGTGTTCGCCGATCCGCAGATCCAGGCGCGTGGCATGACCGTCGAGATGCCGCATCCGCAAGCCGGCATGGTTCGGCTGGTCGCCAGCCCGATGAAGTTCTCCGCCACGCCGGTGCAGTACCGCCGCCCGCCGCCGCTGCTGGGCGAGCACACGGCCGAGCTGCTGCGCGAGTTCGGGCTCGACGACGCGGCGATCGACGCGCTGCGCGAGGCCCGGGCGATCTGAGATGGAGCGCCTGACGCGTCGCCGCGCCCTGGCCCTGGCCGCCGCGCTGCCGCTGGCGGCCGCGGCGCAGGAGACGGCGTTGCCGCGCCCGTCGTCCCTGCCGGCGGAGGCACAAGCCGCCGCGCAACGCGGCGAACCGTTGATCATGCTCGTCAGCCTGCCGGGCTGCCCGTACTGCGAGCGCATCCGCCGCGCTTATCTCCTGCCGATGGCGGCTGCCGGGGGCGTCGTGCAGATCGACGTGGGCAGCGAGCGCCCGCTGATCGATTTCGACGGCGCGACCCGCACGCACGACGCCGTCACACGCAGCCGAGCCGCTCGCTTCACCCCGACCGTGCTCTTTCTCGGCCCACGCGGCGACGAGCTCGCCGAGCGCCTGATCGGTGCCGGGGTGCCGGATTTCTACGGCGCGTAGCTGGACCAGCGGATCGTGACGGCGCGCAGTTCCTTGTCTCGCCAGCGTTGAATTCATCCCCCTAAGTGTGATTTTTTCACCCCCCGAGGCGCCCGAAACCGCCCCCCCGGGGCTGGCGCCTCGGCCCGACCGGCCCGAAACTCCTTGTAACGCGCGGCGGCGATCCGCGCGCTTATCAGAACAAGGAATGCTCTCCATGGGGATGCCACAGACAATCCGCCTCGCGGTGGCCCGCGAGAACGCGCACACGCTGCCGGGCGACGGCTCGCCCGGCGAGCAAGAACGCTGGCACGACCTGGTGGCGCAGATCGGCGCCGAGGTGGCCGCGCCGCTCACGGCCGCGCTGGAGCGCATCAACGCCCTGACCAGCACCGGCCGGATCGACCGTGCGGGGCTGCGCGCCTTGCGCGAGGAAGTCGAGGCGGCGCGCCAGGCCGGCATGATCGGCCAGCAGCTGACGCGCTTCGCGTCCGGCCGGCTGCGTCAGTCGCACGAGCGCCTGCAGCTGGCCGACGTGCTGAACGGCGTGATCGCGCACCGGAGCCGCGAGACGACCGCCCGCGGCCTGGTCGTCAAGCCGATGCTGAAACCGGTCGAGGTGATCGTCGATGCGTCGCTGCTCTTCAGCGTGCTGAACTCGACCGTCGACTGGGCGCTCGCCAACGCGCAGTCCCAGGTCGATTTCGCGATCGACATCAAGACCTGGCCGGCGCACGCGCTGCTGACCTGCCGGTTCGCGCACCGCGCGGCGGACGACCTGGCCGACGATGCCACGGCGCTCGCCAACCTCGATTCCCTGACCTGGCGGCTGCTCGAACAGACCGCCTGGACGATGGGCTTGGTCGTCGAGCGCCACGACGAGGGGCATCGGACCGTGCTGACCCTGGAGTTCCCGCGCACCGCCAGCAGCGTGATCGAGGGCGTCAGCACGATGGAGCTGAACGACGGCTTCGCGCCGTCGTCCAACTCCCAGCCGCTGGCGGGCAGCCATGTGCTGGTGATCAGCGCGCGCCGCGACCTGCGGGCGCAGGTGCGCGAGTCGCTGCGCCACATGAGCCTGATCATCGACTTCGTCAACTCGGTGGACGAGGCGACGGCCTTCTGCAGCGAGGGCTTGCCGCATGCGGTGATCGTCGAGTCGATCCAGTCGGGCGAGCGCTTCCAGCATTTCCGCGCCGAGATCGCCGCCGAGGTGCCCGACTTCGTGTTCATCGAGATCGTCGAGCAGGGCAAGGGCTACGACATGTCGGGCTTCGACGGCGCCGCGATGGCCCGCGTCGGCCGCGAGGCGATCGCGAGCGCGCTGCCGTCAGCGCTGATGTTCGAGCTGTCGAAGGGCCTCTGACCGGCCCGACGTCGCCTACTTCAGCGAGCCGAACACTTTCTTGAGGATCGCGCTGCCGGTGCCCACCGGGTCCTGGCGGATCTTGCGCTCCTCCTCGCCGATCATCAGATACAGGCCGTCGAGCGCCTTGCCGGTCACGTACTGCTGGAGGTTGGCGTCTTCCTTGCGCACCAGCCCGAGCCCGGAGACCTTGCTGGCCAGGGCGTTGTACTTGTCGGCGAGCGCCACCTTCTCGGTCGCCCGCGTCACGATCGGCAGGAAGGTGACCGACAGCGGCGCCCGCGTCTTGCCGGCGAAGAAGGTCGTCACCGCGTTGTCGCCGCCGGTCAGGATCTGCCGGCCGTCTTCGACGCTCATCGACTTGACCGCGTTGACCAGCAGGCTCTTCGCCTGCGGCACGGCCGCCTCGGCGGCGCGGTTCATCGCCGTCACGAGTTCGTCGACGCGCTTTTGCTGCCCGGTGAACTTGGCGACTTTGGCGATGTCGTTCAGGAAGCCCGGCAGCGGAATGCGCACCTTCGGGTTGTCGAGGAAGCCACCAGTGCGTCCGAGCAGCGAGACCGCCGACGTGGCGCCGCGCTCGAGCGCTGCCCGCACGCCCAATGCCGCGTCGCTTTCGGTGATGCCCGCCGCGGCGGCAGGCTGCCAACCGGCCAGTGCCCACAGCCCGCTCGCTGACATGACGGCTGACGTAAAATTTCGACGCTGCATGAAAGAACTCCTGTGAAACCTGCCAAGACCATCGCCTCCGTGATTGTGGCCCTCGTGCTGGGCGTCGGCGGTTACCTGACGTTCGCCTCGCTGAACGGCGGCACGAAGGCGCCGAATGTCGCGTACACGTTGCTCGACGGCAGCAAGTCGACGATCGACCAGCAGCAAGGCAAGGTCATGCTGGTGAACTTCTGGGCCACCGACTGCACGACCTGCGTCAAGGAAATGCCCAACATCGTCGCGACGCACGAGAAGTACAAGGCGCGCGGCTACGACACGCTGGCCGTGGCGATGAGCTACAACCCGCCGGCCTACGTGATCAACTTCGCCGAGACGCGCAAGCTGCCGTTCGGCGTCGCGATCGACAACACCGGCGAGATCGCCAAGCGCTTCGGCGAGGTCCGGTTGACGCCGACCACCGTGCTGATCAACAAGCGCGGCGAGATCGTCAAGCGCTATGTCGGCGAGCCGGACTTCGCGGCGCTCCACCAGCTGGTCGAGAAGCTGCTCGCCGAGACCTGAGCCCGGCCACCCGCTCGGCGCTCAGCCCCGCGGCCAGAAATACCAGACGAACCAGATCGCCAGCGCGATGAACACCGCGCGGACCGGGTTCGTGCCGCGGCTGAACAGCGAGCTCCAGTCGAAGTCGTCATCGACCACCGGTTCGGGGCGTCCCTGCGCGCTGGCCTCCATCTCGGCCGCCCACGCTCGGCGGCGCGGGATGTCCTCTCCCAACGCATCGAGGCGGCGCTTCACCACGGCCGGTGCGGGCTTGGCGGCGTGCGCGTGCAGCGCCGGCGCCAGCGCATCGACCTGCGCGTGCGCATCGGCCAGGCGGGTGATCGCGAGCGTCGCCCCGCAGGTCGCGCATGCGAGCGACTGGCCGGGCGGCAGCGCGGTGCCGCAGGCGGCGCATTGCATCGCCGCCTGCTCGGCCCGCGTGCCGTGCACGGCGTGGGGCTCGATCGCGCCTTCCGGATCGAGCGCCCGCGCGAGCCGCGCGACATCGAGCAGGCTGGCGACCGATCGGCAGTAGCCGCAGCATTCGTCCATCTTGCCGACGGCCGCGCCGCAATTGACGCAGTCGATGCGCCCGTTCTGCTCAAGCAGGCGTGCCCGGTCGAGCGCGGACATCGGCCGCAGCAGCCCCTTCTCCTGCAGGAACTGCGCGAACGACTGGTAGGCGCCATGCCGAACCAGGCATTCGAGCTGCAGGGAGCGGCCCCAGCGCGTCTGGTTGTGGACCGTCTTCAGGCTGCCGCTGCAGCGCGGGCAGGCGGCGTCCTTGCGCATCACTTCATGGGCCAGGCGCTGCATGCCGGCCATCTCGCCGATGAGCGAGAGCAACGCCGGCCCGCTCAGCCGCGCGGTCTCGGTGCTATCGAACCAGACGAGGTGGCAGCCGGCGCAGACGTCGAGCTCGACCGGCATGCCGTAGTGGCTGGGGAGCGTCAGGCGCTGCATCGGCGCGCGGCAGTTGCCGCACGGCAGCGTCGCTTCGACGAAGGGCGCCGTGAAGGCGGACACGGCGTCGCTGCGTGCCGCTGACTCAGGCCGCGTTCGGGGCCAGCCCGGCCGACTCGGCCTGCTTGTCGGCGTGGTAGCTGGAGCGCACCATCGCGCCGACGGCGGCGTGCGTAAAGCCCATCGCCGCGGCCTCGCGCTCGAACATCTTGAACGTGTCGGGGTGCACGTAGCGGCGCACCGGCAGGTGGTGGCCGCTGGGCGCGAGGTACTGGCCGATGGTCAGCATGTCGATGCCGTGGGCGCGCATGTCGCGCATCACCTGCAGGATCTCGTCGTCGGTCTCGCCCAGCCCGACCATCAGCCCGCTCTTGGTCGGCACGTGCGGCGCGAATTCCTTGAAGCGCTTGAGCAGGTTCAGCGAGTAGGCGTAGTCGGACCCCGGGCGCGCCTCCTTGTACAGGCGCGGCGCGGTTTCGAGGTTGTGGTTCATCACGTCCGGCGGCGCGGCCTTCAGGATCTCCAGCGCGCGGTCCATGCGGCCGCGGAAGTCGGGCGTCAGGATCTCGATCTGCGTCTGCGGCGAGAGCACCCGCACCTGCCGGATGCAATCGACGAAGTGACCGGCACCGCCATCGCGCAGGTCGTCACGGTCGACGCTGGTGATCACCACGTACTTCAGGCGCAGCGCGGCGATGGTCTTCGCGAGGTTCGCCGGCTCGTCGGCGTCGAGCGGATCGGGCCGGCCGTGGCCCACATCGCAGAACGGGCAGCGCCGGGTGCACTTGTCGCCCATGATCATGAACGTGGCAGTGCCCTTGCCGAAACACTCGCCGATGTTCGGGCACGAGGCTTCCTCGCACACGGTGTGCAGCTTGTGCTCGCGCAGGATGGCCTTGATCTCGTAGAACCGGGTCGACGGCGAGCCGGCCTTGACGCGGATCCAGTCCGGCTTCTTCAGCGTCTCGGCGGGCACGATCTTGATCGGGATGCGCGCGGTCTTTGCCTGCGACTTCTGCTTCGCCGTGGCGTCGTAGCCTTCCGCCGGGGCGGCGTCGCGGGTCACGTTGGTGGTGCTCATGGGCGCTTTCTGATCAGGGGCGCAGGCCGTTCGCGAGGTGGCGGCCGAGGATCTCGGCCACCTCGCCGGTCGAGGCCGGAACGCCGATTGTAGAAAGGTCCACGGTCCGCAACCCGGCGTAGCCGCACGGGTTGATGCCGTCGAAGGGTCGCAGGTCCATCGCCACGTTCAGCGCCACGCCGTGGTACGTGCAGTGGCGGCTGACCTTGATGCCCAGGGCGGCGATCTTGCCCAGCCCCTCGAACGGGTCCTGCCGCGGGCCCGCGAGCCCGGCGTGGCCGAACGGGTCGGCCAGGTTCACGTAGATGCCCGGCGCCCCCGCCACGCGGTGGCCGGTGACGCCGAACTGCGCCAGCGTCTTCAACACCGCCTGCTCGACACGGAAGACGTATTCCTTGACGAAGATGCCGAGCCGCCGCAGGTCGACCAGCGGATACGCGACCACCTGCCCCGGCCCGTGGTACGTGACCTGCCCGCCGCGGTTGGTCTGCACCACCGGGATGCCGTTCGCCGCGAGCACGTGCTCGGCCTTGCCGGCCAGGCCCTGGGTGTAGACGGGCGGGTGCTCGCAGAGCCAGATCTCGTCGGGCGTGGCGTCGCCGCGCGCCTCGGTGAACGCGCGCATGGCGGCCAGCGTCGACTCGTAGTCGGCCCGGCCGAGCGCGCGCAGCACGGTGCTCACAGCACCATCTTCACCATCGGATGCGTGCTCAGCGTCCGGTACAGCTCGTCGAGCTGCTCGCGGCTCGTGGCCGTGATGTGGAGCGTGACACCGAGGTACTTGTCGCCCTTGCTCGGGCGCAGCTCGACCGTGGCGGCGTCGAACGCCGGGTCGAACTGCTCGGCGATCGTGGTCATCGCGTGCACGAAGCCGTCGACGTTCAGTCCCATCACCTTGATGGGGAACTGCGAGGGATAGTCGATCAGCGACTGCTCGGGCGGGATCTCTTGCATCGGGAGGTCGTTTCGCATGCGGCGAAGATGGGGTCGCGCCGCGCCAATTCCAGATCGGCGCCTCGCGGGTCAGATCGACTGCAGCTGCTTGGCCCGCTGGTAGGCCTCGAACAGCCGCGCGTATACCGGGCCGGGCTTGCCGCGCAGCGCGCCGTGGCCGACCGGCTCGCCGTCCAGGCTGGTGACCGGCAGGATCTCCTTGGTCGCCGAGCTCAGCAGCACCTCGTCGGCCGAGAGCACGTCGGCCTCGGGGATCGGGCGCAGGTTGTAGGCGATGCCCACGTCCTCGCACAGCTCGCGGATCAGCTCGTAGCGGATGCCCTCGA
This sequence comes from Pseudomonadota bacterium, assembly GCA_040384825.1. Lineage (GTDB taxonomy): Bacteria > Pseudomonadota > Gammaproteobacteria > Burkholderiales > Burkholderiaceae_C > LMDS01. Next base: position 18,827 of record JAZKIO010000092.1, on the reverse strand, counting down.
GCACGTGCTCGCTCTTCGGCGAGCCGAGCAACGCGCCTTCGTGAACGATCCACACGTTGCTCGCCGCGGCCTCGGTCAGGAAGCCGTTGCGGAACATGATGGTCTCGGTCGCGCCCTTGTCGGCGGACATCTGCCGCGCCAGCACGTTGCCGAGCAGCGAGATGCTCTTGATGTCGCCGCGCTCCCAGCGGAAATCGCGCGCGGTGATGCAGGCGACGCCGGCATGGCGCTGCTCGGGCGTCGCCGGCTTCATCGTGCTGCACATCATGAAGACCGTGGGCGTCGCGTCGGCCGGGAACACGTGGTCGCGCAGCGCGACGCCGCGGGTGATCTGGATGTAGACCAGCTGGTCCGGGCCGCCGCCCTGATCGGCCAGCGCGCCGAGCAGCTTGCGGCAACGCGTCAGCCATTCCTCGCGGGTGTGGGGGTTGGCGATGCGCAGCTTGGTCAGGCTGCGGTCGAGGCGTGCGAGGTGCTCGTCGAAGCGGAAGAGCTTGCCGCCGTAGGCGGGCACGACCTCGTAGATGCCGTCGCCGAAGATGAAGCCGCGGTCGAGGACCGACACCTTCGCGTCGCGCAGCGGGCTGTACTCACCGTTCAGGTAGCACAGGGTCTCGGGAAGCATCTGCATGGATTGACTCCTGGTGGTGGGCGAAGCCTACTACTTGATCCACAGCCGCATCGCGTCCCAGGCGCGGCCGAGGATCCCGGCCTGCTCGACCTTCTCCTGGACCACCAGGGGAACATCGAGCACCGGCGCGCCGGAGGCCGTGGCCACCTTGATCGTGCCGACCCGCTGGCCCTTCTCGAGCGGCGCGACCAGCGGGTCGGTGCGCTCGATCTTGGTCGCGAGCTTGCCGCCCTCGCCCTTGGGCACGCTGACGAACAGGCCGCCGGCCGCACCCAGCTTGGCCTCGGGCGCCTTGCCCTTCCACACGGGCACCGTGGCGATCGCCTTGGCGTCGTCGAACAGGCGGATGGTGTCGAACGCGGCGAAGCCCCAGTTCAGCAGCTTCTGGCTCTCACTGGCGCGCGATTCCATCGAGGTCGTGTTCAGCACGACGGTCAGGATGCGGCGCTTGCCCGGCCCCTTGCCGTTGACGGCCAGGTTCGGGAACTCGCGCTGCGCGGTGGCGATCAGGCAGTAGCCGGCGGCATCGGTGTAGCCGGTCTTCAGGCCGTCGACGCTCGGGTCGCGGCGCAGCAGCAGGTTGCGGTTCGGCTGGTTGATGTTGTTGTACTTGTATTCCTTGATCGCGTAGTACGCGAAGAACTCGGGGTAGTCGCGGATGACGTGCGTCGCGATCACGGCCAGGTCGCGCGCGGTGCTGTGGTGCCCCGCCTCGGTCAGCCCGGTGACGTTCTTGAACACCGTGTTCTTCAGGCCGAAGGCCTGCGCCTGGCGGTTCATCATCGCGACGAACTGGTCCAGCGTGCCGCCGACCGCCTCGGCCAGCACCACCGCGGCGTCGTTGCCCGACTGCACGATCTCGCCCTTCAGCAGCTCCTCGACGGTCGGCGTCATCGTCGTGTCGATGAACATCAGCGAGCCGCCGGACTTGCGCTCGTCCCACGCCCGCTTGCTGACCGGCAGCTTCTGGTCGAGCGTGAGCTTCTTGTCGTGGATGGCGGTGAAGACGACGTACAGGCTCATCAGCTTGGTGAGCGAGGCCGGGTCGGCCGGGGCATCGGCGTTGCGCTCGGCGAGCGTCTGGTTGCTCGTCATGTCGAGCACCAGGAAGCTCTTGGCCGCCACCTCGGGCGGCTGCGGGGCCTGGGCGTGCGCGCCGGCGGCGAACGAGCCGGCGAACGCGAGTGACAGAGCGAAGGCGAAGAAGCGATTCATGGACATACCGTTGATGGAGATGGCGACGCCGGGCCGCGCCCGCGCGTCGAGAGAAACAGACGATCAGAGAGGCATGCGCGGCTGCAGTTCCTGCACCACCGTGTTTTTCAGCAAGCCGAGCTGACCATGGAAGAAGTGACCGACCCCGGGGAACACGATCACCGGCAGCGTCTGCGGCCGGGCCCAGGCCAAGGTGGCGGAAAGCGGCACGACATCGTCGCTCTCGCCGTGGATCACGAGCGTGTCGGCCGGTACGCTGGCCATCGGCTGCTTGGCCGTGGACGGGCCGACCAGCACCATGCGCTGCGGCTTCGCGTCCGCGGCCAGGCGTGCCGCGGCGTGCGAGGCGACGAACGCGCCGAACGAGAACCCGGCCAGGACGAACGATTCGCCGGGCGCGCGCTGCGCGGCGATCACCGCGAGGGCGTCCTCGATCTCGCCGACGCCCTCGTCCCACGCGCCGGCCGAGCCGCCGATGCCGCGAAAGTTGAAGCGCACGCAGCGCCAGCCCAGCTGCACGAACGCGCGGGCGAGCGTCTGCACGACCTTGTTGTCCATCGTGCCGCCGAACTGCGGGTGCGGGTGGCAGACGACGGCGACGCCGCGAGTCTCGCCGGCCGGCGCATCCAGCGCGCACTCGATCGCGCCGGCCGGGCCGGTGACGGTCGTGCGTGTCGTTCCGGAATTCAAGGTCAGCGGCCCACGTTCGGCGGCAGCAGCAGGCGCTCGACGACCTGGCCGTTCTTCAGGTGCGAATCGACGATCTCGTCGATGTCGGCCTTGTCGACGAAGGTGTACCAGACGGCCTCGGGATAGACCACCGCGACCGGCCCGCCCGCGCAACGGTCCAGGCAGCCGGCCTTGTTGACCCGCACGCCGCCCGGCCCGGCCATCTGCTCGCTCTTGATGCGCTTCTTGCAGTGGTCGAAGCCGGCGTGGGCGCCCTGCGGTGCGCAGGAGTCCTCGCCCTTGTCGCGCTCGTTCAGGCAGAAAAAGATGTGACGCTCGTAATAGCTCATGGGGGCATTTTAGAAGGCGGCGTCGGCGGCACCGGTTCGCGCTCGTCGCGCGCGCCGAGGCGGGCCAGCAAATAGAGGATCGCGACATACGGCCACAGCCAACCGACCCAGCGCGCGACGCCGTAGAAACGGATGAACCGACCCTGCTCCCAGGCCTGCAGGCTCTGCGCGAAGAACGGGTCGGCCGGCGCCTGCGCGACGACCGCCACCAGCGCCGTCAGCGCGACCAGCCCGATGCCGGCCGCGGCACGTCGCGGCACCACCGAGAGCGCGGCGGCCAGCGCCACCGCGAACGCGAGGGCCGCTACCGCCTGCGGCGTGCTCCACGCCGTCATGTGTTGCGGACCGAAGTTCAGCGCCGTCGACAGCGTCGTCGCCAGCACGCCCAGCACGGCCGCACCGAGCACCAGCACCACGCGACGCCAGCCGCGCCGTGCGATCGAGAACGCGACCAGGCACGGCGCCAGCAGCCCGAGCGCGATCAGCGCGAACTCGCCGCCCGGCGACAGCGGCGAGCGGTCGAGTTCGGCGTCGGCCCAGGTCTCGACCCAGGGCGCGACCGAGGTCCCCTCGAGCAGGGTCGCGATGCCTTCCTGCAATTGCACCAGCACCTGCCCCTGCGCCAGCGGCACCGGCAGCGGGAACAGCATGCCGATCGGCCACAGCAGCAGCAGCGCGAGCCCGCCGGCGCTGCGGCCGATGAACCAGCGGTCGCGCGCGACCTGCCAGCGCTCGACGCCCGAGAACCGATGGACGCGCCAGCCGATGGCCGCGCCGATCAGCGTGCCGAGCGCGTTCAGCCCCAGGTCCACGTTCGACGCGACGCGCTGCGGCAGGAAGTTCTGCAGCAGCTCCATCGCGAGGGACCAGGCCGTGCCGATCGAGAACGCGATCCACAGCGCCGGGATCGGCCGCCCGCCGCTGCGCACGACCGCGCCGAACACCAGCGCACCGAGCGGCACGTAGCCGAGCAGGTTGGCGAGCAGGTCGAACGAGGTCCAGTAGCGCGGCCACGGCAGGGCCAGGAAGGCCAGGATCGACACGCCCGGCACCCGCCACGGCACGAACGGGTACAGGCTCGCGTAGGCGATGAGCACCGCGTAGGCCCACGCCATCGGCGTGGCGGAACTGCGGTGGCGTGCCATGCGTGGCGTCGATCAGAAGGGCTTGACGACCACCAGCACGACGATCGCGGTGAACAGCAGCACCGCCGTCTCGTTGAAGACACGGAACCAGCGCTCGCTGCGCTGGTTGTCGAAGGTCTCGAACTTGCGCAGCAAGCCGCGGCAGGTGTGGTGATAGCCGACCGCGAGCACGACCAGCGCCAGCTTGGCATGCAGCCAGCCGCCCTTGAAGCCGTAGCCCAGCCAGAGCCAGATGCCGAGGCCGATCGCCGGGATCATCAGCAGGCTGCAGAAGCGATAGAGCTTGCGCGCCATCAGCAACAGCCGCTCGCGCTCGGCATGGCTGTCGGCCGGCACGGACACCAGGTTCACGAACAGCCGCGGCAGGTAGAACAGGCCCGCGAACCAGCTCGCGACGAAGACAATGTGGAAAGCTTTGATCCAGAGCATCGGACCATTATGTGTGGGGCCTGCGACCGGGCCCGCAAAGAAAAGCCCCGGCGCGGGGCCGGGGCTTGAAATGCCTTCACGCTGTCATCACGGTCGGGCACCTGCTCAGGGAGGAAAAGCAGGGAACGATGACCTTCCGGCTATCATTCAAAAACTACTTTAGCAGATGCCATGCGTTTTGCTACCGCTGTGGGACACCCTCAAAACGCTTGGTTTCTATAACAAAGTTTTGTAAAGGATCGGCCCCGGTGAAGGCCCGCGCAACCGGCCGCACGAGCCCATGCATTCCCCTGCCCCGTTCCCCTCGAACCGCCCGCGCCGACTGCGTCGCGATGCCTTCACGCGCAACCTGGTGCGCGAGCATCGGCTGCATGCGTCGGACCTGATCCTGCCGGTGTTCGTGCTCGCCGGCACGCAGCAGACGCAGGACATCGCGTCGATGCCCGGCGTGCAGCGCCTGACGCTCGACCGCCTGCTGCCGGTGGCCGAGGAATGCGTGCAACTCGGCATCCCGGTGATGGCCCTGTTCCCGGTGATCGACCCGGCGCTGAAGACGCCGGACGGCGCCGAGGCACTCAACCCGGAAGGCCTGGTCCCGACGGTCGTGTGCGAACTGAAGAAGCGCTTCCCCGAACTCGGCGTGATGACCGACGTGGCGCTCGACCCGTTCACCTCGCACGGCCAGGACGGCCTGCTCGACGCGAGCGGCTACATCCTCAACGACGAGACGGTCGCGGTGTTGACCGACCAGGCGCTGACGCAGGCCCAGGCCGGTGTCGACATCGTCGCGCCGAGCGACATGATGGACGGCCGCATCGGCGCGATCCGCGACGCACTCGAGGCCAACGGCCGCATCCACACCCGAATCATGGCCTACAGCGCCAAGTACGCGAGCGCGTTCTACGGGCCGTTCCGCGACGCCGTCGGCTCGGCCGCCAACCTCGGCAAGAGCGACAAGAAGGTCTACCAGATGGACCCGGGCAACAGCGACGAGGCGCTGCGCGAAGTCGCACTCGATCTGGCGGAGGGCGCGGACATGGTGATGGTCAAGCCCGGCATGCCGTACCTGGACATCGTGCGCCGCGTGAAGGAGGAGTTCCGCGTGCCGACCTTCGCCTATCAGGTCAGCGGCGAGTACGCGATGCTGAAGGCCGCCGCGCTGAACGGCTGGCTCGACGGCGACGCGGTGATGATGGAAAGCCTGCTCGCCTTCAAGCGCGCCGGCGCGGACGGCGTGCTGAGCTACTTCGCGCTCGAGGCCGCGCGCTGGCTGAAGAAGAACGGCTGAGCGACCACCGCGACGTGCGCATCTTCCATATCCACGGTGACCAGTTCACCGAGCTGCAGGCGCTGCCCGAGGCGGCGCCGCCGGGCGGCTACCTGTGGATCGGCATCGCGCGCGCCGACTTCGAGCAGAACGTCGGCACGCTGCAGGGCGCGCTGCAGCGCTGGACCGGCGGTCAGCTGGTCGACCTGCACGTCTCCGATCTGCTGAATCGCCAGCTGCCCTCGCACTTCGACTACACCTCGTGGTACGACCTGCTGGTGTTCCGCCGGCTCGCCGCGATCGCGGCCGACGAGAGCGAGAACGAGAACGCGCCCGCTGCCGCCCTCACCCGCATCGACACCAGCCCGGTCGGCTTCGCGGTGTTCGACCGCGTGCTGCTGACGGTTCATCCGTCCGATTGCATGGTGCGGGAATACTTCGCGAACCGGCTGCAGCAGCAGACGCCGGGCACCGAGACGCGCAACTCGGCGCGCATGCCGCCGAGCCCGGCCGACCTGGCGCTGCGCATGGTCAATCACATGGTCGACAGCTACCTCGACCTGCGCCGCCTGCTGACCCGCCAGCTCGACCAGCTGCAGCAGGAGCTGTTCGGCCCGCGCCCGGAGCCCAGCAGCTGGAAACTGCTGCTCGACTCGCGCAACGGTCTGCACCTGCTGGAAGACACCTGCGAGGACCAGCGCGCCGCGATCACCGAGTGGATCGACGCGCTCGACGAGCTGCCGGCCGAAGGCGACGCCGCTGTGCTGCGCGAGCGCGAACTGCTGCGGGTGCGCGCACGGGACGTGCTCGAGCACATCGAACGCGTGCTCGTGCACGTGCGGCGGCTCGAGTCCGCGGCAGAGAACGCGGTGCAGATGCACTTCTCGGCGCAGAGCAACCGCACCAACGAGATCATGCGCACCCTGACCACGCTGACGGCGATCTTCCTGCCGCTGAACCTCGTCACCGGCTTCTTCGGCATGAACTTCGACACCCTCCCCGGCATCCACAGCCCGCGCGCGTTCTGGATCACCTTCGGGCTGATGCTGGTGCTGGGCATCGGCCTCAGCATGTACTTCTGGCGCAAGCGCTACCTGAGCCGCCCGCCGCGATGAGCTTCACGCTGAGTCGCCGCCAGGGGTTCCTGCTGGTCGCGCTGACCCTGGTCTGGGGCCTGAACTGGCCGGTGATGAAGGCCGGCATCGGCGGCTTCCCGCCGCTGACCTTCCGCACCGTGTCGATGTGGCTCGGCCTGCCGTTCCTGTATGCCGCGACGCGCGTGCTGAAGGTGCCGCTGCGCATCGAGCAGCACGACTGGCGCGAGCTCGGCTGGCTCACCGTGACCAACATGATCATCTGGTACGCGGTCGCGATCGTCGCGCTGCAGGCGCTGTCGTCGGGCCGCGCCGCGATCCTCGGCTACACGATGCCGATCTTCTCGGCGGTGATCGGCATGGCGCTGTTCGGCCAGCGGCTCAGCGTGCGGCAGTGGGGCGGCGTCGCGGCGGCCGCACTCGGCGTGGCGCTGCTGCTGTGGCACGAGCTCGGCACGATGGCCGGCAAGCCCTGGGCCGCCGGCGGCATGCTGCTCGCCGCGGCGGTCTGGGCGCTCGGCACGCAGCAGATGCGCCGCACGAAGATCGCCGCGCCGACGATGGCGATGGTGTTCTGGATGACGCTCGCCACGACATTCGTGATGACGGTGCTCGCCGTTGCGTTCGACCACGACCGCTGGGTCGCGCCGCCGCCGGCCGCGTGGTTCGGCATCGTCTACAACGCGGTGCTGGTGTTCGGCATGGCGCAGCCGATCTGGCTGGTGCTCGCGCGCAGCCTGCCGCCGATCGCGTCGACGCTGTCGGTGATGCTGATCCCGGTGCTGGGCGTCGCGTCGGGCGCGTGGTGGTTGTCCGAGACGCTGCACTGGCAGGACTACGCGGCGATGCTGCTGATGCTGGCGGCGATCGCGTCGGTGCTGTGGCCGGCGCGGGGCAAGGCCTAGGCCCGCGTTACTCGGCGGGCCGGGTCTCGTCGTCCAGCGCGAAGGTCGGCAGGCGCCAGGCGTGGCGGATCGCGAGCATGCGCACGCCGAAGCCGACACACATCGCACCCAGCATCACGGCGTCGAGCGGCCATCCGAGGGCCAGGCCCGCCATGTAGAGCCCGCCGGTCAGCAGCGCGACGGTGGCATAGAGCTCGGCGCGCAGGATCAGCGGCACGTCGCCGCAGAGCAGGTCGCGCAGCACGCCGCCGGTGCAGCCGGTCGCCAGGCCGCAGACCATCGCGACGACGCTGCCGTGGCCCAGGCCGACGGCCACGCTGCAGCCGATCACCGTGAACACGACGAGGCCGAGCGCATCGAGCACGAGGAACGTGCGCGGCATGCGCCGCACCACACGCGCGAGCGGGATGGTCGCGAGTGCCGCGCCGGCCGCGAGCAGCAGCAGCGCCGGCTGGGCGACCCACGACAGCGGGTAGTTCCCCAGGACCACGTCGCGAATCGAGCCGCCGCCCAGCGCGGTGACGCAGCCGAGCGAGGCCACGCCGAACCAGTCGAGCCGGCGACGCCCGGCGGCCAGCGCCGCGGTCATCGCCTGCGCGACGATCGCCACCGCGTTGGCGATGTCGAGGAACGACAGCGCGACGCTCATCGCACGTACGGGTCGGCGAACCCGAGCGCGCGCAGCAGCTCGGTCTCGCGCGCTTCCATCGCGCGCGCCTCGTCGTCGACCTCGTGGTCGTAGCCCTGCGCGTGCAGCGTGCCGTGCACGAGCAGGTGGGCGTAGTGGGCCTCGAGCGGGATGTTCAGTTCGCGCGCCTCGCGCTGCAGCACCGGCGCGCACAGCACCAGGTCGGCCACGACGACCGGCTCGGCGCTGTAGTCGAAGGTGAGCACGTTGGTCGCGTAATCCTTTGCGCGGTAGTCGCGGTTCAGCGCCTGGGCCTCGTCCGCACCGACGATGCGCACGGTGATCTCGCCGGGCACCTCGAGCGCGGCCCGGATCCAGCGCGCGACCTTGTGGCGCGGCAGCAGCGCACGATCGGTCGGGTCGGCGAACTGCAGCGACAACGCCAGCGGCAGGCGGGCGGGCTTCATGACGTCAGGTCTCGTCCAGCCGGGCGGCGTCGTACGCCTCGACGATGCGCGCGACGAGCGGATGCCGGACCACGTCGCTCGACGTGAAGCGCGTCGTCGCGATGCCGCGGACGCGGCGCAGCACGCGCTCGGCGTCGATCAGGCCGCTCTCGGTGCCGCGCGGCAGGTCGACCTGGCTCACGTCGCCGTTGATGACGACCTTGGTGCCGAAGCCGATGCGGGTGAGGAACATCTTCATCTGCTCGACGGTCGTGTTCTGCGCCTCGTCGAGGATCACGAACGCGTGGTTCAGCGTGCGCCCGCGCATGAAAGCGAGCGGCGCGATCTCGAGCGTGCCTTTCTCGAACGCCTTGCCGACGCGGTCGGCGCCCATCAGGTCGTAGAGCGCGTCGTAGAGCGGGCGCAGGTACGGGTCGACCTTCTGCGCCAGGTCGCCGGGCAGGAAGCCGAGCCGCTCGCCGGCCTCGACCGCCGGGCGGGTCAGGATGATGCGCTGCACCGCGCTGCGCTCGAGGGCGTCGACCGCGCACGCGACGGCGAGGAAGGTCTTGCCGGTGCCGGCCGGGCCGATGCCGAAGGTGATGTCGTGCGCCAGGATGTTGCGCAGGTAGGTCGCCTGATTCGGCGTGCGACCGGTGAGGTCGGTGCGGCGGGTGCGCAGCGTGATCGCGTCGTCGCCGTTCGCCGCGCCGGCCGCCGGCCGCTCGGCCGCGTCGGCGGCACCGACCTGCACCATCGCGAGCTGCAGCTGCTCCGGGTCGATCGGCCGCTGCGATTGTTCGTAGAGCGCGAGCAGCAGGTTCATCGCGTGCTCGGCCTGCGCCTTGCGGCCCTCGACGCGGAAGAACTCGTTGCGCCGCGAGATGCTCACGTCGAGCAGCGTCTCGATGCTGCGCAGGTGCTCGTCCAGGCTGCCGCACAGGTGGGCGAGGCGGGTGTTGTCGCGCGGTTCGAAGGAATGACGGAGGATCAAGGCGGGCGGCTTTCGGAGGGCTGGGGCAGATTGTCGCCCGCCGGAGCGTGTCGTTGTGGGCAACGCGGCCGGCTTTGCCGCACGAAGACGACGCGTGGACGCGACGCTTGCCGGCACAATGCGCGTCGATGCCGATGCCCCCCGCCCTCCTCGCCCTGGCCCGGACGCTCGTCCGGTGCGGGCTGCCGGCGTTGGTGCTGGCGTTGGCGCTGTGGCTCGCGGGCGCGCTGCACCCCGCGATGGCGGACGACCGCATCCTCGTGATCGACCAGGCGCTGGCGGTCCAGAGTGGCGCGGTGCCGGGCGCGATCGCGCCGCTGGCCCAGCCGGTCAAGCTGCCCGACGACTGGGCCGCCAGCCGGCCCCGCTTCGAGGGCAGCGTCTGGTACCGGACCAGTTTCGACCGCCCGGCGGCGGCCGATCCGCACGAACTGCTGGGCCTGTACATCGAACGCGGCTGCAGCAACGTCGAGGTCTACCTGAACGGCAACCGCGTCCACAGCGGCGGCCGCATGAGCGAGCCGGTCACCCGCAACTGCCATTACCCGCAGCTGGTCGCGCTGCCGGCCGCGCTGCTGCAGGACAAGGGCAACCTGCTCGACGTGCAACTGCAGGGCCATGCGCTGCAGCGCGTGGCCTCGCGCCAGCGCGACGGCGGCCTGTCGGCCCTGCAGATCGGCCCGTATGCCCTGCTCGACGACATCCACAGCGATCGCCGCTTCTGGAGCGTGACGGCGGTGGTGCTGGTCAACCTGGCGCTGGGCGTGCTGGGCTGCGTGATGATCGGCCTGGGCTGGACGAACCGGCGCGAGGCCTACCTCGGCTACTTCGGCTGGTTCTCGCTGGTGTGGGCGTTGCTCTCGGCCCGCGTCTGGTGGCGCGACATGCCCTGGGACACCGGCGTCATGGAGTTCCTGTTCTGCACCGGCTTCGCACCGCTGGTCGCGCTGGCGGTGCAGTTCCTGATCAGCTTCGTCGGGCTGCGCTCGCGCTGGATCGAGAACGCGCTCGCCGCGCAGTGGGTGCTGCTGCCGGCCACGCTGCTGCTCGCCGGGCCGGACAACCTGTTCCTGCTGGCCGGCATCTGGTACGCGGTGCTGACGCTGGAGATCCTCGGTGCGATCGGCCTGCACCTCGTCGTCGCCTGGCGGCGCAAGCGCCAGGACTTCTGGGCCATGACCGCCCTCCTAGGGGTGGTGATCGCGCTGCTCGGCCTGGAGTTCTCGTTCCAGCACGGGCTGCTGCGCTCGCCCGGCCTGCCGCTGGTGCAGATCGCGCTGCCGCTGCTGTTCATCGGCATGGCGGTGCGCCTGCTGCAGCTCTTCGCGCGGGCCCTTCGCGCCGCCGAGGACGGCCGCGACAGCCTGGAGGGCCGCGTCCAGGAGGTCACCGCGGAGATCGAGCGCAATTTCGCGCAGCTCGCCGAACTGCGCGTCGAGCAGGTCACCGAGAAGGAGCGCAAGCGCATCGCCGCCGACCTGCACGACGACCTCGGCGCCAAGCTGCTGACCATCGTGCATACCAGCGAATCGGAACGCATCTCGACGCTGGCGCGCGAGGCGCTGGAGGAGATGCGCCTGTCGGTGCGCGGCCTGACCGGCAAGCCGATGCGCCTGGCCGACGCGCTGGCCGACTGGCGCGCCGAGACCGTCTCGCGCCTGGGCCAGGCCAACATCGAGGCCGACTGGCGCAGCCCGGCCGAGGAGGTCGAGCAGCTGCTGCCAGCGCGCGATTTCGTGCAGACCACGCGCATCCTGCGCGAGGCGGTCAGCAACATCATCAAGCACAGCGGCGCGTCGCACTGCAAGGTGCGCTGCGCGATCACCGAACGCCAGTTCGGGCTGACGGTGCAGGACAACGGCAAGGGCATCCCGCTCGAGCTGGACGGCACGCTCGACCGCGGCCACGGCATGTCGAGCATGAAGCACCGGGCCAAGCAGATGCAGGGCCAGTGCCTGGTGGAATCGGGCCCCGGGTATGGCACCGTGATAAGGCTCACACTCCCCTTGTGAGCCCCGGGCTACAAGGTTGGCGGATTCCGCCGATACACGTTTACGATGAAACGCGCGCACCCTCGGCGCAGCGCCGTGCCGGCGCACTGAACCAAGGCGCTCTCCCATGACCAACATCCTGCTGCTCGAAGACCTGCCCGAAATCCGTTCGTGGATGAAGGCGCTCGTCAAACAGGTGTTCCCGAACGCCCAGATCCACGAGGCCGCGCGCGTTCACGATGCGCTCGGGCTGGTGTCGGCCGTGCGCTTCAACCTGGCGCTGTGCGATCTCGGCCTGCCCGACGGCTCGGGTGTCGACGTGGTCGCGGCGCTGCGCGAATCGCAACCCGAATGCCAGTCGGTCGTGGTCACCATCCACGACGACGACGACCACCTGTTCCCGGCGCTGCAGGCCGGCGCGTTCGGCTACCTGCTGAAGGAGCAGGCGCGCGAGCTGATCGCCGAGCAGCTCAACCGCATGAGCCAGGGCGAGCCGCCGCTGAGCCCGTCGATCGCGCGCCGCGTGATCTCGCACTTCGCCGCGCAGACGCGCCCGCAGGAGCGCCCGCAGAACATGCCGCACGTCGCGCTGACCGACCGCGAGAACGAGGTGCTGCTGCGCGTCGCCAAGGGCTACACGCTGCCCGAGATCGGCGTTCAGCTGAACCTGTCGCGCCACACGATCGCCGACTACGTGAAGCAGATCTACCGCAAGCTGAACGTCAGCTCGCGCGCCGAAGCCGCGCTGGAAGCACAGCGCCTGGGCTTGTTCCGGCGCGCCTGAGCAGAGCCTTCACCGCAGAGGAACGGAGGACGCAGAGGAACCGCAGAGGAAGACGACATTTCTTCTTATCTACTCTGCGTTTCCTCTGCGTTCCCTGCGTCCTCTGCGGTGAATCTTTAGAACCCCCATCGATAATGCGCCGATGATCGGACGCATCACCGGCACGCTCGCGGAAAAATCGCCCCCGCAATTGCTGATCGACGTGAACGGGGTCGGCTACGAGGTCGACGTGCCGATGTCGAGCTTCTACAACCTGCCGGCGCTCGGCGAGCGCGTCACGCTGCTGACGCACTTCGTGGTGCGCGAGGACGCGCAGGTGCTGTTCGGCTTCCTGACCCACGACGAGCGCGCGACCTTCCGGCTGCTGGTGAAGATCTCCGGCGTGGGGCCGCGCACGGCGCTGTCGATCCTGTCCGGCCTCAGCGTCAACGACCTGGCGCAGGCGGTGAGCCTGCAGGAAAGCGCCCGCCTCGTGAAGGTGCCGGGCATCGGCAAGAAGACGGCCGAGCGGCTGTTGCTCGAACTCAAGGGCAAGCTGGGCGACGCGATCGCCGCGCCCACCAGCATCGCCGGCAATGCGCAGGGCGACATCCAGCAGGCGCTGCTCGCGCTCGGCTACAGCGACCGCGAGGCCGCCGCGGCCCTGAAGGCGCTGCCGGCCGACGTGGGCGTCAGCGACGGCATCAAGCTCGCGCTGCGCGCCCTCGCGAAATGACGGCCCCAAGACGCCTGCAACGTCGTCCCCCGAGGGGACCTCAGGCCGCTTGGGACGGCCCGGCGCTGGCCTGAGACATCAGTGCTTGTGCTCGGCCGCGGCGCCGGCCTTCGGCGCTTCGACGTTGACCGTCACCTCGACCTCGCCGGCCTTCTCGAACTTCAGCGTCATCGGGAACTTGTCGCCATCCTTCAATGGCGCCTTCAGCCCGACGAACATGATGTGGAAGCCGCCCGGCTTGAGCTCGACGGTCTTGCCGGCGGGCAGCGCGACGCCCTCGACCTGGCGCATCCGCATCACGTCGCCCTCCATCGTCATCGAGTGCAGCTCGACGCTTGCCGAGACGGCGGCGCGCGCTGACAGCAGCCTGTCGTCGCGGCCCTTGTTGTCCAGCTTCAGGTAGCCGGCGCCGGTGGGTTGCCCCGGGCCCGTGACACGCGCATACGGGTGGCCGATGTCGATGTCGCCGAGCTTGAACGAGTGGGCATGGGCCAACGCGCTGGACAGGGCGAGCGCGGCGGCGGTCAGGATCAGTTTCGTGTTCATGGGGGGAGTGTCCTTCACAGGTCGAATTTCAGCTCGGCGTTGAAGCTGCGCTGGGGGTAGGGATGAAAGTTCCAGTAGCGGTCGTTGTTCAGGTTGTCGATGCCCGCCGCGGCCGACCATTGCCGCGTGATCTGCCAACGCACCCGCAGGTCGGTGGTGAAGTAGCGGCTGACGCCCTGGTAGGTGTCGCCGTTGACATCGGCGTTGTTGAGCGTGCGGAACTGGGCGCCGCTGTAGCGCGCACCGAAGGCCACCGACCAGCGCTCGTCGAACCGGTAGCTGACGAGCGCGGTGGCGCGCCACGCCGGCACGTTGGGCTGGCGCTTGCCGAGCGTGTCGCCCGGCGTGACCACGAAGCCGCCGTTGGCCTTGATGGTGGAATCGGCGTAGGTCGCGCTGCCGCTGAGGTCCAGGCCCTTCATGAGGACATCGGTGCCGTTGAAGGCGAACTCCAGCCCGCGCGTCGCGATGCGGCCGACGTTCTGGACGCGGGAAATGTTCCGGTTCGCCGCCGGATCGAACGTCGTCTGCGAATACAGCGCGTCGCGCGTGTCCTCGGTGAAGACGGTCGCGCGCAGCTGCGTGTGGCCGAGGTCCTTCTCCGCCGTCAGCTCCGTCGTCCACGATCGCTCGGGCTTCAGGTTCGGGTCGTTGAGGTACTGCGAGTTGGCGGTCGAGGTCGCGCCGTAGAGCTCGCCGACGGTCGGCATGCGGACCGCGCGGCCGGTGGACGCCTTCAGCACCAGGTCGGGCGCCACCTGGTACGAGACCGCCGCCTTCGGCGAGACGAAGCGCTCGCGGCGCGAGGGGTACGACAGCGCGCTCGTTGCCGAGAAGGCGGTCGATCCGTCGTCGGCGCGCCAGTCCTCGGCGCGAAGGCCGAGCACCGCCTTCCAGCGCTCGGCGAAGCGCCAGGCGTCCTGCGCGTAGACGCTGTCGAGCGCGGTGCGGCCGCCGACGCGGCTCGCGAGCGCACCGCCCTCGTCGGCGCGCCAGTCGCCCGCGATGGCGGAGGTGACGTAGCGCAGCCGGTAGCGGTCCCGCTGCACGCCGACGTCGACGGTGTGCGCGTCGTCCACGCCCGCCGGGCGCCACGTGCCCTTCAGCGCCAGGTTGGTCCAGGCGGTGCCGCTGCCGTCGGCGAGCGTGCCGGCGCCGCCGGCAAGCGCGTTCGGCAGCGTGTTCGACGCGGCGTTCTGGCGCTTGTCGTCGCGACGGTAGTCGTACCGGCTCGCGTCGATCTCCCAATCCCAGGTGCCCCGCGTGTGGCTCTTGACGGCCAGGCCCTGCATCACATGGGTCAGCTGCTCGCGCGTCGCCGCGAAATCGGAGCCGGTCAGCGCCGCGAACGACTGGCCGCCGATGTTGACCGCACCGCCGTAGACCGGCTGGCCGGCGGCGTCGCGCAGGTAGGAGGACGGGGTGTTGCGCGCGCTGTTGCGCCATGCGCCGAGCACATAGCTCGCGCGGATCGTCGGCGTGATGTCGTAGGCGAGCTTGGCCTTGAACTGGTCCTGTGTCGACCGGTACTCGGTGCCGCTGCCGATCACCCACCACGGCTGGTTGGCATTGTTCAGGCCGGCCACGGCGCCCGTCACCGGCGTGCCCGCCGTGCCGGGGGTGCCGGCCCCGACCAGCCGCGTCGCGAAGGTCAGCGGCTGGCCGTGGCTGTCGGCATGGTGGACGGACAGCCGCCACGCGAGCGCGCCGACCTTGTCGCCCAGCGCGGCGCTCGTCTCCCACGAGCGGAAGGTGGCGCGCGTGCCGTAAAGCTCGAACGGCTGGCTGCCGACGCCCACCTTGGCATGCGCCTCGAACGCCGTCGGCATGCGGGTCGTGAAGACCACCACCGCGCCGACGGAGTTGCCCGGGTAGGCGGCCGAGAACGGGCCGTACATCACGTCGACCCGATCGATCTCCTCGGGCGAGACCATGCCCCAGCGCGGCGGGAAGCTCAGCCCGCCGACGCCGTTGCCGAGGTAGTTGGACAGCAGGATGCCGTCGGCATAGACCGCCGAGCGCGCGCTGTTGCCGGTGCCCGAGGCGCGGCTGGACAGGATCGCGTGGTTGTAGTCGCCGATGTAGCGCTTGCGCACGAGCAGGCTGGGCAGGTACTTGAGCGCGTCCTCGCTGTCGGCGGCGTTGACGGTGCGGGCGATCTGCTCGCGCGTGACGCCCTCCATCGTGGCGGGGATCTGCGACGGCAGCGAGGTCGGCTGGCCGCCGGTGACGGTGACGACGCCGAGCGAGCGGACCGGCACGTGGCGGCCGTCGTCGGTCGTCTGCGCGAGCGGCGCGAGGGGGATGGCGGCGGCCGTGGCGCAGGCCAGCGCACGCAAGGGGACGTGGAACATCTTCGATCCTGAACGGGCGGCGGCCGGGCCGCGCGCCGTGACACAGGCCGGGTCAGCGTACGCCCGGAAAGGCGCGCGTCAACTCCGACAACGGTGGGGTTCAGGCGAACGAAGGCGGCCCGTGCTGAAGCCGTGCGACCCAGCCCGCGCAGGCATCGGGGGCCAGCGAGGACGCCGGTGCGCGCGGCGAATCGGCCTCGCGCCGCAGCGCCGGCGAAGGCGCGAGCGGCGGGGCATCGACCAGCGCCAGCGCGCCCAGCGCGGTGAGCGCGCAGTCCGCGGCGGCGTGGGCCTGTGGATGCGGCGCCGGGTGGCCCGTCGCGTCGGTTGCGTCCGGCCCCGGCGGCACCAGCGCCACACCGTACACGGTGCAGACCTCCACCAGCGTGCGGCCCTGCAGCTGCGCCGAGGTGCTCGCCAGCCAGGGCATCGCCGACTGCAGCAGCAATGCCGCGGCGAAGGCCCACAGGGCCCAGCGCGACGACGGTTGGCGCAGTTTCATGACGAGGCGGATTCTCTCAGACGATTATCGGCAGGCGGCGCCGGATAATGAGCCATGGCGATCCAGACCGACGATTTCGAGCCCGCGCGCCGCACCGCCGACCAGCGCGTCGTCAGCGCCGCCGCGACGAGCCCCAACGAGGAGGCGATCGAGCGCGCCCTGCGCCCCAAGGGGCTGGCCGAGTACGTGGGCCAGGCCAAGGCCCGCGAGCAGCTCGAGATCTTCATCGGCGCCGCGAAGATGCGCAGCGAGGCGATGGACCACGTGCTGCTGTTCGGCCCGCCGGGGCTGGGCAAGACCACGCTCTCGCACATCATCGCCAACGAGCTCGGCGTGAACCTGCGCCAGACCTCCGGCCCGGTGCTCGAGAAGCCCAAGGACCTGGCCGCGATCCTGACCAACCTGGAGCGCAACGACGTGCTCTTCATCGACGAGATCCACCGGCTGAGCCCGGTCGTCGAGGAGATCCTGTACCCCGCGCTCGAGGACTACCAGATCGACATCATGATCGGCGAGGGCCCGGCCGCGCGATCGATCAAGCTCGACCTGCAGCCCTTCACGCTGATCGGCGCGACCACGCGCGCCGGCATGCTGACCAACCCGCTGCGCGACCGCTTCGGCATCGTCGCGCGGCTCGAGTTCTACACCTCGGAAGAATTGGCGCGCATCGTGCGCCGCTCGGCAGGCCTGCTGAACGTGCCGACCGACGACGAAGGCGCGTTCGAGATCGCGCGCCGTTCGCGCGGCACGCCGCGCATCGCCAACCGGCTGCTGCGCCGCGTGCGCGACTACGCCGACGTCAAGGCCGACGGCCGCATCGGCCGTGCGCTGGCCGACAAGGCGCTGAAGATGCTCGACGTCGACGCCCACGGCCTGGACGTGATGGACCGCAAGATCCTCGAGGCGATCGTGCACCGGTTCGCCGGCGGCCCCGTCGGCCTGGACAACGTGGCCGCCGCGATCGGCGAGGAGCGCGACACGATCGAGGACGTGATCGAGCCCTACCTGATCCAGCAGGGCTACCTGCAGCGCACCCCGCGCGGGCGCGTGGCGACGCCGGCCGCGTACCGGCACCTCGGCGTCACGCCGCCCAGGCTCGCCGGCGCGGCCGACCTGTTCGAGCCCTGAGGGCTAGATCAGGTCTTCGTTGGCGAGGCGGTGGTAGCGCACGGCGCACAGCGCCTCGAAGCGCTGCGCGACCTCGGTGATGCGCTGCACCGCGGCGGCATCGGGCGCGTAGACGATCAGCCAGCCGGCGCCGGCCTCGGCGAACGCGAGATAGCGGCGCATCAGCGTGATCTCGTAGCCGAAGCCGGCCGCCTCGCTCGCGGTACGCACCCGCTCCGCCAGGCGCGGCGTGGCCTCGGCCGCGGTGTAGAGCAGGATGTCTTCCTCCGCCGAGCCGGCCTCGCGGAGCGCCGCAACGGCCTGCGCCGCGACCGTGTCGTTGCCGAACGCCAGCACAACGTGCCCGATCGGGTTCAGGATGCCGGACTGCCGGCGGATGTCGTCCTTGGTCAGTCGCCTGATGCTCATCTCGTGTCTCCTCGAGTGGCTCGGAAGACAGTCTAGGCACCGGCCGGCCGGCTTGCCAACCCCCGCGGCTCAATGCCCCTTGCGGCGCTGCAGCCAGGCGAGCAGTTCGCCGACGAAGCCCTTGCGGAACGCGACGACGCAGACGACGAAGATCGCGCCGATGATCACGTTGATCCACGAGCCGACCTGGTCGGCCAGGAAGTTCTGCAAGCCGATGATCGTGAACGCGCCGATCACCGGCCCCGCGAAGGTGCCCATGCCGCCGAGCAGCGTCATCAGCACGACCTCGCCCGACAGCGACCAGTGCGCGTCGGTCAGCGTCGCGAAGCCCAGCACCAGCGTCTTCATCGACCCGGCGAGACCCGCGATCGCGGTCGAGAGCACGAACGCGAGCAGCTTGTAGCGGTCGACGTCGTAGCCGAGCGAGACGGCGCGCGGCTCGTTCTCGCGGATCGCCTTCAGCACCTGCCCGTACGGCGAGTGGACGATGCGGATGATGAACAGGAACACCGCGACGAACACCGCCAGCACCACGTAGTACAGCACCCGGTCGTCGGCCAGCGAGACCAGCCCGAACAGGTTGCCGCGCGGCACGCCCTGCAGGCCGTCCTCGCCGCCGGTGAACG
>JAZKIO010000091.1:0-18893 GCA_040384825.1 Pseudomonadota bacterium | reverse complement strand
GACTGCAGGGAAGCGGAACTTGACCGCGAAGGCGGGCCCCAGTCGCTTGACACCTGTTGATTCCGGGCAGACGCAGGGCTCGACCAACGCCGTCTTCAATCCTGGCGGGGTGTGACCCCGTGGTTGCCAGGACGGGTAGGCCCTCGACGGCGACAACCGCTGAAGATGCCCTGCGTTTCGGTGTCGATCAGTTTCTGGCGGCCCGCGCGGGTGAGCCTTCATCGGTGCGGGCTAACCCGCAGATTCCACCCGCCCAGAGTCTCACTTGGCACCCCCGCTGGCCTTGGACACGTACAGCGCCAGCGCCGCAATCTCTGCGTCGGTGAGCTTGTCCTTGTACGAAGGCATTTGGCCCAGCCCGTTGCGCAACGCCTTCGCGACCCGCGCAGCGTCGGGCTTCAACTCGTCGAGCACCGGGCCGACGGCGCCCTCGGCACCCGCGGCTTGCAGGGTGTGGCACACGGCGCACGACGGGACGACGCCTTGCAGGAACAGCTTCTTCCCTAGCGCGAGTTGCGCGCTGTCGTCGGCCGCCAGCACGGGTAGAACGGGCAGCGCCAGGCCGGCGACGAGCACAGACGCGACCCTCATTGCATGCAACATGAAGCACTGCTGGATGGTGCTGCGCATGATCAGGCCACCGTCACTTTCACGGCGTGGTCGGCCCAGCTCGTGTTGTTGTAGCCGCCGGCGTTTTCCATGCGCTGCTCGGGTTGCACGTTGCCTGCCGTGTCGGTGGCGCGGCTGGCCAGCGTGTGGCTGCCGGCCGGCAGCCTGGCCGGCAGCACGAACTGGCGCCAGGCATAGCGGCCAAGGTCGGGCCCGGTGAGCCGCGCGTCGCTCCAGGTCTTGCCGCCGTCCAGCGACACCTCGACGCGCTTGATGCCGTTCAGCCCGCCGAAGGCCACGCCCTGCACCTGCACCAGGCCGGCCCTCACGCCAGTCGCGTCGGGTGCGGGCGAGTTGATCCACGACTTGACCGTCATCTCTTGCACCGACGGCTGGCTCGGGTCGCCTTTGCCGCCCGGCGGCGAGATGCGGTACCCGTGCGACATGATCTTCGCGTCCGTCTCCTTGGCCGTGAAGGCCAGGCGCTTGATGTACTTGATGTTGTTCACGCCGGTGTAGCCGGGCACGATCAGGCGCAGCGGGCCGCCGTGGGCCAGCGAAATCGGCACGCCGTTCATTTCCCAGGCCAGCAGCGCATCGGCGACGGCCGCGGCCGGCACCGAGCGCTCGACGATGATGCTCAAGGGGTCCAGGCCTTCGGGCAGCTTCTCGCCGCCGGTGCCAGTGAGGAAGGCCGCGCCGGGCACCACGCCGCCCAGCGCCTCGGCCACCACCCGCACCGGCACGCCGGTCCACATCACGCAGCCGGCCGCGCCCACCTGCCAGGGCGTGCCGCTGGGCTTGCTGGGAAAGTAGCCGCGGCCATTGCCTGAGCACTGCAGCACCATCGCAGTGGTCTCCACGCCCATCGTCTTCAGCTCGCGCAGCGTCAGCTTGCGCGGGGCCTTCACGCCTTCGATGGCCACTTCCCACGCGTCGCGGTCGGCCACGATGGAGGCGTCGGGCGCCGGCAGGTTGTTGCGGATGTAGAGCTGCTCGGCCGGCGTGATGACGCCACTGCCGAAGGCCGCGCGCTTGGTCTCGATGGTGGTGCTGCTGTGCACGATGACGCTGGCCGGGTCTTTCCAGTTCACGTAGGCGGGCAGCGGCTTCGGTGCGGCCGTGGCGGCTGTCACGACCGGGGTTTCGCCCGCAGCGGCGGCGCCGCGCGCGAAGGTCGCCAGCCCGGCAGCGGCCAGAGCGCTGGCGCTGCCGGCCAGCATCTGGCGCCGCGGCAGCGAGTTAAGGGTCTTGTTCATCGTGTCTCCTTGGGGGTGGGTGCGGGTACGTCGCCGGTCATGCCAAACTGGTTCTGCGCCACGGCCAGCGCTTGCTTCTTCTGCGCCACCAGCACCAGCGGCTTGCCATCGCGTGAGGTGATGACTCTCCAGTGCACGTTGCCCCACCAGCCACCGCCTTCATTCAGCGCCACGGCCTTGTCGAAGGCAAACACGGTGACCATCCCGCCTTTCTCGAAGAAGGTGGTGAGGTGATAGACGAGGTGGCCGTCGATGTCGCAGGGCCGCATCAATTGCGGGAAGCCGGGCACCACTTGTTTGCCGCCCAGACCCAGGTGCTGCAGCAAGGGCGCAGGGTCCATGAAAGTTCCGCGCAGCGTGCGTTCGAAGTATTCATGCTCGATGGCATCACGCACCAGCTCCGGCGGGCGCATCGCCAGCACGGCGCCGCTGCCGCTGCCGACCAGCAGCAGGCCCAGCATGGCGCGCTGGAAGCTGCGCCGCGCCAGCAGCGGCTGAGTCTTGCGGTACAGATGCGGCGGGGCGTCGGTGGCGTCGAAGGCCAGCGCGAGCTCGGCGCGGGCGCGCAGGTCGAAGGCGCTGTCCTCGGGTTCGGTGGTGGGGGTGCGGGGTTTCATGTGGGGGTCTTTCGCAGTGCCGTCACGCGGGCGCTTGACGGCGCCTGCACGGGCACGCCCATCACGCGCTTGAGCGCGTCGCGCGCGCGGGCCAGACGCGACAGCACGGTGCCCGGCGCGATCTCCAGCGCCTCGGCCATCTGCGCGGTGGGCATGTCGTCGAAATAGAACAGCACCAGCACCTCGCGGTGCATCGGCGCCAAGCGCGCCAGGGCCTTGACGACGTCGAGCTTGTCGTCCAGCCCGGCGTCGGGCGCGGCCTGCTCGGGCTGCTCGTCATCGTCCAGCGACTGCATGCCCGGCGTGGCCTGGCGGAAGGCGGCGCGGCGCATGATCTGGAACAGCCAGGCCCGCGCCAATGTGGCATCGCGCAACTGCTCGCGGTGTTTCCATGCGTTGGCAAAGCAGTCCTGCACCACGTCTTCGGCCATCGCGCGCGAGCCCGTCAGCGCCCACGCGCTGCGCAGCAGGAAGCGGTAGTGCTCACGCACCCATTGGTTGTAGCGGGACTCGGCCGACTGGAAGAGCATGGTGATCAAGAGCGCCAGGGGCGGCCGCTCATTCCATGCCGATCATCGGTAGTTACCCGTGGCGCGGACGGTCAGGGGCCGCGCGTGCCGCCCAGCGACGGGAATTCCGCCGCCGAACCCGCGCTGCGGCCTTGTCGCAAGGCCGTCAGCCGCCGCGTCATGCTCTCGATCTCGATGGTCTGCCCGGCGATGATTTCTTCCGCCAGTTGCCGCGTGGCGGGGTCGCGGCCGTGCTGCAGCACCAGCCGTGCCATGTCGACGGCGCCGGCGTGGTGCGGAATCATCATCGCCAGGAAGTCGATGTCGGCATGGCCCACGTAGCCCGGGCCGTGCATGTCTTGCATCATCCGCGCCATCGACGCGTCCATCTCGCGCTCGAAGGCGCTGGCCCCCGCGGCGTTCATGCGGTCTGCCCCTTCGCACCCACGCGCACGTAGACGAGATTGATGCTCTTCTTGTTGCGCAGCGCGCCCGAAGGCAAGGCCAGATTGCCCAGCGGGATCTGCGCGATGAAGGCCGGCTTCAATGGGTCGCTGACGTCGAAGGCGCTACACACCGTCTGGCCGGCGTTGGGCGTACCGGGCAGCTCGTCCTGCTCGTGTGCCACGTACAGCAGGGTGTTCTCGGGGTTGGTCCACAGCCCGTGCGACTCGCGCCCGTGGGTGAAGAAGCTGCCCACCACCTTGCGCTGCCCGGCGGGCGCACTGCGGTCGATGATGGCGATGGGGCTGGACGCCACGCCGCCGGGGCCGCCGTCGTCGATGCGCGCCAAGCTGGCGTAGACCACGCTGCCGCGCGCGTTGCTGACGAACTCGACGTGGTTGGGCCGCGCGCCCATGCCCAGCGGCACGCTGTCGATCAGGTCGAAGCCGCCCTGCGTCGAGCGGCACGACAGCGCATCGGCCAGCTTGTGCGAGAACCACACCTCGGCGCCGTCGGGCGTGGTCTTCATGAAGGGCGTGAAGCCGGGCTTGTCCTGTGCGCTGATGTCCAGGGTCGTCACGCGCTGCGGCCGGCTGTGGCCGTCGGCGCCCGGGTTGACGCGGAACACGTCGACTTGCGACACCTTCTGGCTGGCCACGAAGGCGAGCGAACCCTCGCGGTTGAACCACACCTGCGCCGGGCCGTTGATCGTCGGCAGGAACTGGCGGATGGCGGTCGAACCCGGGCTGTCGGCGCCCTTCAACTGACGCACCGCCTGGTCCACGTTGAGGATGGCGATGCGGTTTTCACCGCGCAGCGTGACCCACAGCTCTTTGCCGTTGCGCGTGAAGGTGGGCTCGTGCGGTTCGCGGCCCAGCAGCAGGCCGCTGCTCAGGCGCTCGGGGTTGGTCGTCGGGCCGGCGGCCGGGTTCGGCGTGTTGCCGATCACGCGGCGCTGCTCGGCGTCGATCAGATAAATGTTGCTGGAGCCGCGCCCGCTGGTGGCCAGCAGCCGGCCGTCGGGCGACGGCACCGCGCCGTGGGCGTCGATGCAGCCGTGGTACAGCGGCTTGTGGATCATCGCCGCGTGCGTGGGCGCCACGCCGGCGGTGACGTAGCGGAACGGCGGCCGCGGGTCTTCGTCGAAGCTGGTCAGGTTGATCGTGCTCTCGACGGTGTTGGTCTTGGGATCGATGACGACGAGCGTGTTGGAGTCTTCGTTGGTGATGAAGACGCGGTCGCGCGGGTCGATACCGGGGCCAGTCGCAGTCGTGCTGGTGCTTGTGCTGGCGGCCGGTGCCTGGGCTTGTGCTGCGGGCAGCGCGCTGGCTGCCGCGGCGGCCAGTGAGAATTTGAGGATGTCGCGGCGTTGGGTGGTCATGGGTGCTTTCGTAGTCGGATGGGGTGATCGGTGGTGTCGCGGGCTAGGACGTCGGCATCGACCGAAGATGTCTGTGCGCTGGGCAGTCGTACGACCGGTCGGGCACGGCAGCCCCGCGCTTGGTTCACATCAAGAGCGCGGCGCGGGCCGTTTCATTCCCTGGCGCCTGCCGACAGCGCGTCGCGCTGACGCCGCCCTGCCTTCAGCGCGGGGCGCCCAGTTGCCGATAGACCTCGGCCGACACCTGCGCCAGCACGCTGCGGTCGGCGTCTGATGAGAGCGCGTAGCCGAAAGGCCCGTCGACCCAGTAGAAGACATTGACCGCGCCTTCGCGCGCGGAGCGGAAGGCGGTGTCGGTGTTCTTCGCCCCCGGCTTGGTGGCTGCGCCCGGGCCTGCTGCGCTGCCCACGTCGGCGACATCGTTGGATACGTAGAGCGTCAGCTTGCTGCCGAGTTCGTTGCGGTACATGAACTGCGCCACCGGCCCCTGGCCGCCCGGCAACAGGCGGCCGCCTTCGAGCGTGTAGCCCTGGGCCTGCAGGTACGGCGGCTTCATCGGCGCGCCCATGCGCTTGGACAGCCAGGCCACGAGCTGGTCTTCGTGCGCCGCGTCCACCTCGACCGGGCGGCGCGGGTCGGGACTGTATACCGCGTGAGCCACCGCCGCGCGCTGCGCGAAGCCGCCCGCTGACGCCAGCGTCAGGCCGCGCTCGGCGGGTGCCGCGGCGGCCATGCGGCCGGCATCGTCGCCCCCCGCGGGCAGGCCGCCCCGCAAGCCCCAGCCAGTCGCGCCGCTGATGACGGCGATGGCGAGCCCGGCGGCGAGGCGCTGCAAATACCAAAGCGTCTGCGGCACTGCGCGCGGGCGCGCCGACTTCAGCAGGCGTTGCGGCGGCTGTTCCTCCAGCACGGGGTCGAACAAGGCGTGCAGTTCGCGCTTTTGCTCCCGGTAGGCCTCCAGGCGCTGCGCGTCGTCGGGGCGTTCGGCCAGGTAAGCGGAGATCTCGACTTGGCGCTCAACGGGCAGGCGGCCATCGACGAAGGCCTGCAATTCGGCCTCAGTAACCGGAGGGGTGGGCGGTGGCGGACGGTCCGTGTTCATGGGGTGCTTCGCAATGCATTCATTTGACGACCTTCAGCCGCACTGGTTCGGCGCGGCCTTCCCTGCCTTCCATCAGGCAGCGCAGGCGCTCACGGCCACGCGACAGGCGCGACATCACGGTGCCGATGGGGATGCCCAGGGCCTGCGCCACATCGGCATAGGCCATGTCTTCCAGCGCCACCAGCAGCAGCACTTCCTTCTGCTCGACGGGTAGCAGGTCCAGCGCGGCCTGCAGGTCCATCACCGCCAGGCGGTCACTTTGCGTTGGCGCCACCGGCACTTCAGGCGTGTCGTCGTCCATGGTCACGGTGTGCAGCCTGGGCCGGCGCACGCCATCGACGTGCAGGTTGTGCATGATGCTGAAGAGCCAGGCGCGCATGTCGGCCACGCCGCCCCACAGGCCCGACTTGGCCCAGGCCCGCTCCAGCGTGTCCTGCACCAGGTCGTCGGCGTCGTCACGGTTGTTCACCAGCGCGCGCGAATAGCGGCGCAGGCGCGGCACCCAGCTCAGCAGTTGATGGTCGTCGTTCATCAAGATGTTGACGATGGGTCGAGCCCGCGCGAAGCTGGGTGTGCAGGCGGGTGTGCAGGCGGGTGAACAGGCGGGTGAACAGGCGTCATTCCTTGATGATGTGCCAGACCTGTTTGAAGTTGTCTCCGCTGCGGTCGCCGGCCTTCTGGTCAGCCTTGTAGGTGTACACCGGCTTGCCCTTGTAGGCCCACTGGCGTGACCCATCGTCGCGAGTGACGATGCTGTAGGCACCCGCGGTCCGGTCGGTGGCGCTGGCCATCATCGGCGGCCAGAGCACGGCGCAGCCGCCGTTGCAGGTGCTCTTGCCGCTGTTCGCCACGTCCTGGTCGAACGTGTAGAGGGTCATGCCGCCGGGTGTGACGAGTGCGCCGCCAGACAGCATGGCGGGCGCCTTGGTAGGCGGCTCAGCCAGGTTGGCACAGCCGGCAGTGACCAGAAACGTTGCCGCAGATGCGGCGATGGCGAGGGTTTTGAACATGGGAAGCTCCGTGGAAGTGGTGGCGGATCGGGCAGCGTGGGTGAGATGTTGCTCACATCGGGGCAGACGGCACGCTCAGGCCTTTTATTCCGCAGGCGTGAAAAAAAGATGGGGTGTTGGTTGTGCAGGGTGGCAGGCTGCCGCTGCCCTGTGCGTCGAGCGCGGCTCCATGGTCGGAGCCGCGCGGCCTCGTTCTCAGGGTGCGGGCGTGTCAGGTTTTGGCCGAGAGCCGTCCCCACTTACAAAACGGCAGCGGCATTCGCGCAGTACCGTTTTACCGTTGCTGGGGACAAGCCCCAATGTTGAGCAGTTGCCGTGATGCTGGCTTGGTTCGCCATACGCCAATCGACAATTTCGCTCGGCTGAACCTGTCGGTGATTTCCGGACTTGCCGACGATTCCGACTGGCCGTCCCAATGAAGCCTTGCCGCGATGCGTCTTCCCATGGAGGCGCAGGTGCTCGCGCGCAGTGACCCGTCCTGCTTCGGTGCGTTGTGCGATGCGCGACCTCTCCATCTGGGCGACTCCTGAAAGGATCGTCACGAGCAGCGTCCCAACTTCGCCGGCGACAACCCCCATCCCCAGCACGTCAACGATTACACCCTTGCCGATAAGCAACTCGAACGTGCGCTGCACGTCAATAGCGTTGCGCCCGAGCCGGTCAAGGGCCGCGACTCGAAGTACATCGCCCTTTCGACAGTACCGTGCACAGGCGGAAAAGCCAGGCCTGTCGAGTGCATCGATGGCGCCGCTGACTCCCTCGTCGAGATAGACAAGATCCGGATCGATACTTGCATCGACACCTAGGGCAGTCCGCTGGGAGTCTACGGACTGATCTCGCGTGCTGCACCGCAGGTAGTAGACGGTAGTCATGAGTTGATGGCTCAGTTGTCGAGGGCGTATTATGAGCCGGCTCACAACATCTTTGCGGTGGAGAAGTGAGCTAATCGTTGCGGGGATGCCAATCCTGGCTCACATCTCACAAGTTGTGCGCCGTTGAGTTTTTTCGCGAAGTCACATGAGACGAGCAGACCGACCGGCGCTTGCAGGAACATCCGCGATGGAGTCGACGACTGGATTGGTGTTGACGACAAGCACGCAGGCAGGGCACCACGAGCGCTGCAGCGCGTTCCGCACGCCGACGAGGCAAGGGCGAGTCCATTAAGACCGATTGACGGGGCGGCTGTCCAGGATGCGGCGCGCACGGCGACGAGGCGAGGTGTTACTGTGGTGCGTCGACACGAGCGCGCAGCGTTGAACGCCAGGCGGGCCCCGACAACCGGGCGCACATTCGTGCTGGCGGCCTTTAACTGAGCGCCTGCCTGAGGAACCACGTTATGACGCGAACACTTGAACAACATCAATGCGACCAAAACGCTGATTCTTCGCTTCAGGGCCGCATTCGCCTTTCGGTCCCCTGCACGGGCCAAGGCGTACACCGAGCGCACAGATACCATAAATTGGGTCTGGGCGGACTACACCGGCTCGGTGCAGATCATGACCACCTCCGGAGGTGCAAAGTGAGGGCCTAATGCCGCCTCGCGCTGCTGCAAGGACGGCCTCATGGCTTGCATGCGCTTCATGGGGATGTATACCGAGCGCATGCGCGAGTTGCTGCGCGCAACCCCGCCTAGCAAACCGCAGCCGCCTACCATGTTGAAGTCCAAGCCGTCATCGCTCAAGCCATCGCAGAAACTCGCGACGGCGCTCGCACAGGCGACGCC
Organism: Pseudomonadota bacterium; assembly: GCA_040384825.1. Classification (GTDB taxonomy): domain Bacteria; phylum Pseudomonadota; class Gammaproteobacteria; order Burkholderiales; family Burkholderiaceae_C; genus LMDS01. The sequence goes on along the minus strand of JAZKIO010000091.1, from coordinate 10,239 downwards.
GCAGCAGAGGGCGGACGCGGCGAAGATCGCAGCGAACCTTCTGGCGCGGAGAGCAAAGCGGGAATCGAGTGGGAAGCCGATCGACCTGACATCGCGCTGACCGCGCCGACGGCCGACGAGGTCGTCGTTGAGCAAGACCGCCGCCAGGCCGCCGCCGCGCCCCTCTTTTTTATGGCGAATTCATGCTGACCGGGACCGACCGACCGGCCGGCCGACATGGCTGCAGCCGCAGGGCAGGGCGACCTGCTCGCCGAACCGGCGCCTGTCGCTGCATCGCTTGGACCCCAACACCCAAACGCCGCCACCACGTCGCTCTCGCGAAAAGCGGCCGAGGCCGAGCAGCAACGCGCCAGCTACTTTGCCCTGGGAACATCGTGAAGGGAAGGCCGCCCGCCGCAGCACGCTCAAGAGCGGCGACGGCACGCGCACCGGCGACGCGATGGCCACGGCGAGCAACGCATGGTCGAAGGGCGTGCTGGCGTGGGCAAGTTATTCGGGCTCGCCGAGCAGTTCAACCGCCGCGTCACCTTCATCGGGGCGTACCGGACGGCGATCGCGCACGGCATACCGACGCCGGCCGCTTCGCCGCGCGCGCCGTCGAAGAAACGCAGTTCACCTACAACAAGGGCAACAAGCCTCAGCGGGCGCGCGGCTCGATCGGCTCGGTGCTGTTCACCTTCAAGCAGTTCATCATTACATCGAGATCCTGACCCGCCGGCGAGCCAGGGTCGCCCGAGCGCGCTGCAGGCCGCAAGGCCGCGCTGCTGGCGCCGGCGGTCATGTTCCGGATCGGTGGTGCGCCGACGGCCTGCCGTTCGCGACCGACGCCGAGGACGTGGTCGACGGGCTGCTGCAGCACCTGGGCTACAACTTCTCGAGCAAGCGCGCGAAGCAAGAGTTCTTCGCCAGCGTGCTCGGCGAGGACGGCGGCCGGTTCATCAGCAAGGGGGTGTCGGGTCTGCCAGGCGTGCCGATCGACGTGTCGGGCCGCATGGGCGTGGGCAACTTGCTGCCGGGCACTGGCCTGTTCTTGAAGAAGTCCGACCACTCGCGGGACATTGCCGAGCTCGCCGGCCCGGCTGGCGACCTGGTGAAGCGCGGGTTCACGGCCGTGGGCCAGGTGCTCGACGCCAACCTCGGCGGCGCGGCCGCATCGACGCTGCCCACGGCTGCGCGCAACGTGGTGCAGGCCGTCGACATGGTCAAGAACGACGCGTACCGGGACCAGAAGGGCCGCAAGGTCATCGACACCGACATGCTCGACGCGGCGTTCAAGGCGATGGGCTTCCAGCCGAACTCGGTCGCCCGGGTGCAGAACGCCATCGGCGAAGTGCAGCAGATGGTCGACCTGACCAAGCTGGTGAAGTCCGAGCTCGCGGCGAAGATGGCCAAAGCGATCTACGAGAAAGACAGCGAGGCGCGGGCCGAGGTCGCCCGGCTGCGCGACCGCTGGAACGAGAACAACCCCGAGAACCGCATCACGCTCCAGATGGCGGGGATCTTGAAGCGGGTCAAGGAAATGAACATGACCGAGGCCGAGCGCATCGAGAAAACCGCACCGAAGGCGATGCGCGCCGACGTGCGCCGCGAGCTCGACGCGGTGCAGTAGAAACTACTGGATATGGAACGCGTCCCATAAAACGTTCCATATCCGAGTATGTCGCGGCCAAGAAAAAAGCCCCTGCATCGCTGCAAGGGCTTGATTCATAACGCTATTTTGGCTCCCCGACCTGGGCTCGAACCAGGGACCTACGGATTAACAGTCCGGCGCTCTACCAACTGAGCTATCGAGGAACAGCCTCGCAGTATAGCGTGGTTTGCGGCTCGTTCAGAGATCGACTTGCATCGAGACGCGGAAGGTGCGCGGTGCCAGGGGATAGAGGTAGACGTGACTGAACTGGTACGGGGACTCGCGCCAGGCGCGCTTGTCGAACAGGTTGTCGATGCCCGCGCGCCAGATGGTCTGCGCGCCCGCCAGCCGGGTCTCGTAGCGCAGCGCGGCGTCGACGCGGGTCCAGCCCGGGATGCTTGCGCTGTTGTCGGGCAGGACCATGCGCGCGCTCTCGTGGACCAGGCCGGCCTGCAGGTTTAGGCCGGGCAGGGTGCCGACGTCGTAGGCGGCCTGCAGCTTCAGGGTGCGCTGCGGCACGTTGATGGGTTGTCGGCCCTCGACGCTCGGGTCGGTGCTGTCTTCGACGCGTGCGCGCAGCCACTGCGCGCCAGCGCGCACGGCCCACGGCCCGCGGCGCCAGCCGGCGCCGGCTTCCACGCCGCGGTGGTGGGCGGTGCCGTCGAGTCGGGTCGTGCAGGTGCCCGGGTCGTCACAGGATCCGACATCCCGGGTGCGCGGGCGCCGGATGTCGAAGACGGCCAGGTTCCAGTCGAACGCGTCGCTCGCGCCCTTGAGGCCGATCTCGGCCTGGCGGCTGCGGGTGGTGAAGACCTCGCCGGCGTTGGTGTAGCGCGCGCGGTTGGTCACCACGGTGGACTCCACGCCCTGGCCCCAGCTGGCATAGACCAGTTGGTCGCGGGCGAACGCGGCGCTCAGCGCGATCGACGGCGTGGTGAAAGACTTCGCGTAGTCGGACGGTCGTGATCCGTCCGTGCGCACGCTCTCGCGCTCGATGCGGCTGTGGCGCACGCCCAGCCAGGCGGTCACGCGGTCGCCGAGCGCGACCGCGTCGCGCAGGTAGAGCTCGGTCGAGCGCTCGTCGCGGTTTGTATTTTCGTCGGTCAGCGCGGGGTCCGCCGACGTGAACAGCGTGCCGGCGACATTGCCGGTGCCCACGTAGTTGTAGGCCTGCTGCTGGAACCGGTTGCGCACCCTCGACTGCTGCACGCCCAGCGTGAGCGTGTGCCCGATGGTCCCGGTGCGCAGCTTGCCGTTCAGGGACAGGTCCAGCGCATCGGTCCGGCGGCGCTCGTTCTCGCTGCGGAAGTCATAGAGGTCGTAGCTGCCGTCCGGGCAGTAGCGGTCGGGGTAGTAGGTGCCGTCCGGCGCGGGCGCTGGATCGAAGCAGCCGAACGGGTAGGCGAGCCGGTCGTCGGTGCGCAGCTGCTGCGTGGCGGCGTGCGCGACCAAGCGCCAGTCGGCACCGAGCTTTTGCTGCCAGCGCAGCGAGGCGGTCGTCGCGTTCATCACGACCGGCAGGGACCAGGGCTGGTTGTTCAGGCTCAGCCGCGGATCGACAGGTGCCGGCACCGTGTCGCCGAGCATGCTGAAGCCCGGCTGGCTGGGCTGCGATCGCCGGCTGGTCTCGATCTCGGCCTCGAGCAGCGTGTCGGGCGAGACGCGCCAATCCGCCGCGAGCGCGAACAGGTGGCGCTTGCCTTCGCTGTTGCGCACCATCGGGTCGAGGTGCGCGGCCGCGGCGTTCAGGCGCACGCCGAACGCGTTGTCGGTGCCGAAGCGCTGGCCCAGGTCGACCGTGCCGGTCACGGTGCCGGGCTGGCGCCACTCGAGGCCGATCGAGCGCAGCGGCGCGTCGATCGGTCGCTTGACGACGTAGTTGACCAGGCCCCCGGGCGCGCTGGTGCCGGCCTGCATGCCGCTGGTGCCCTTGAGGATCTCGATGCGCGCCTTGTTGTCGAGCGGGATCGAGGTCTCGGCGTTGATCGGCAGCCCGTCGCGGCGGAAGTTGAAGCGGTTGTCGAGCACGTAGCCGCGCACGGTCAGGAAGTCCCAGTAGCCCTCGGCGTTGTAGGCGTCGCTGACCGCGGGGTCGGCGGCCGTCAGGTCGGCCAGGCGCTGCACGCCGCCGTCCTTCAACTCGGCGGCGCTGAACACGCTGGCCTGCAGCGGCGTGCTCGCGAGCGGGATGTCGCCCCAGCCGCTGACGCTGGCCGGCGGCGTCGCACGGCCCGTGACGGTGATCGGTTGAAGTTGCGCCGCGGTCGGTGGGGTCTGCGCCGTGGCCTGCGTGGCGACGAGCCATGCGGCGGCGGCGATCGGGGAGAGCGTGGTGTGACGAAGTGATGTGGAGCGTGCCATCGTGGGTCCGTGGTCGATGGCAGGTCGGCGGGCCTGCGGCCACCACGGAGCGTGATGCCGGTCGGGCCATGCTTCCCTGCGCGAGGATTACCTCAATCAGGTTCAAAGGGACTTTCTCAGTCGAACGATTCGTGAGAACCGTCCAACACCCCTAGCGAATGCCGCGCAGCAGAACCGCGCAGCGAGCGGATTATGGCTCAGCCTGGCGGCGTGACGCCCAGCGCCTTGTGCAGGCGCGGGCTGGTGGTCGTGTATTCCAGATGGATCGGCGTGTCCGGAAAGACGATCGCCGCAGCGCCGAACGCGGCCAGCGCCGCCTCGTGGAAGCCGCACAGGATCAGCTTCTTCTTGCCCGGGTAGGTGTTCACGTCACCGACCGCGAAGATGCCCGGCGCGCTGGTCTGGAAGCGCGCCGTGTCGACGACCAGCTGCTTGCGTTCGAGTGCCAGGCCCCACTCGGCGATCGGGCCGAGCTTGGGGCTCAGGCCGGTGAGCACGAGCAGGCTGTCGAGCGGCAGTTCGGTGGTGGCGCCATCGGCGGCGAGCACCTGCAGGGCCGACAGTCGACCGTCAGTGGCGACGATGCCGCTCGGCTGTGCCGCGACGAACCGCAGCTGCCCGTCGCTGCGCAGCTGGCGCACCCGCGCGATCGTGTCCGGCGCGGCCTTGAACTCGTCGCGCCGATGCATCAGCGTCACGTCGGCGAGCGGTGCAAGCGCGATCGCGCAGTCCAGCGCCGCGTCGTCGTCGCCAATCACGACGACGCGCTGGCCTTTCAGCGCCTGCGGGTCGCTTGGTGCGGCGTATTGGAGCTGCGTGCCTTCGAACGCGGCGAGGCCGTCGATCTTGAGCCGCCGCGGCTGGAACGAGCCGACGCCGCCGGCAATCACCACGGTCTTCACCAACCACCGCGTGCCCGCCGAGCCGGTGACCTGCCAGCGCCCGTCCGACTGACGCTCGACGATGTCGACCTGCTGCCTGAGGTGAAACTCAGGCGCGAACGGCTCGATCTGCTTCAGCAGCCGCGCGACCAGCTCGCGACCGGTGCACACCGGCGTGGCCGGGATGTCGTAGATCGGCTTGTCGGGGTAGAGCTCGATGCACTGGCCGCCGGCCACCGGCAGCGAGTCGATCACGTGGGCGCGGATGCCCAGCAAGCCGAGCTCGAAGACCTGGAACAGGCCGACCGGTCCGGCGCCGATGACCAGGGCATCGGTCTCGATCATCGGGCGTTGGTCGGCCGTGGTCACGGCCTGCGTCAGCGGATCAGCTCGCCGAGCTTGCCGGTGCGGTCTTTCCAGTCGTCCGCGTCGGGCTGCGGGGCCTTGCGCTTGGTGATGCTGGGCCAGTTCTTCGCCAGGTCGGCGTTGAGCTGGATCATGTGCTGCTGGTCGCCCGGCACGTCTTCCTCCGGCACGATCGCGTTGACCGGGCACTCGGGGATGCAGACCGCGCAATCGATGCACTCGTCCGGGTCGATGGTCAGGAAGTTGGGGCCTTCGCGGAAGCAGTCGACCGGGCACACGTCCACGCAATCGGTGTACTTGCAGCGGATGCAGGATTCGAGAACGACGTGGGTCATGGTGGTGGAACTCTTGTGTTGGGTTGCCGGGCGCAAACGCCGGCTCGAACGGGATTTTAGGGCTTGACGCGCACGGGGCGCTTCGAGGGGTCGGCGCTGCCTGCAACCGCGCGCGCAGCGGGCGCCGTTGGCAACGGTGCGGCACCGGCACCGACGGTGACGACGGTGGGCCGGCCCGCATGCAGCATCGCGGCGCGGCCGAGACCCGCGACGGTGTGGTCGCTGCTCAGCTGGTCGGGCCACCCGGCCCGCGAGACCACGCACGCGGGCGTGTCGTCGGGCCAGCCCGCGGCGCGCAAGCGGCGCGAGAGCGCGGCGAGCTGCTTGCCGGCCATGTAGAACACCTCGGTGTCGGCCGTGCGTGTGGCGTGCAGCTGGCCTTCGCGCGTCATCGCAGTCGTGAGGCTGACGCTGCGGCCGGTGCCGCGGCGGGTCAGCGGCCGCTGCGTCGCGGCCGCGGCAGCGAGCGCCGCGGTGACGCCGGGGACGACCTCGCAGGCGATGCCGGCCGCGGCCAGCGCTTCGAGTTCCTCCTCGAGCCGGCCGAACACGCTGGCGTCGCCGCCCTTGAGGCGCACGACGACGTTCGCCTCGCGGGCGTAGCGGACCAGCAGCGCGTTGATCGTCGCCTGGCCGGTGCTGTCGGCGAAGCCGCGCTTGCCCACATCGACCCACTTCGCGTTCGGCGCGAGCGCGCGCAAGGCCGGGTCGGTGAGCGCGTCGAACAGCACGACGTCCGCCTGCCCGAGATGCACCGCCCCGCGGACGGTGATCAGATCGGCCGCGCCGGGGCCGGCACCGATGAAGATCACCTGGGCCATGGTCACGCCGCCTCTCGGACCAGCAGCGCGCCGCTGGTGCGGTTGCTGGCCGGGTCGACCACGATCAGCGAGCCGCCGACCCGGTTCGAGGCGTAGGCCTCGACCGGCAGCGGCTGCTGCGTCTCGATCACGACATGGCCGATCTCGTTGACGGCCAACTCGTGCGCATCGGTCGCCTGCAGCGAATGGATGTCGAGCCGGCTTTGGATCGCGGCGATGCGCGCGGCCACCCAGCGGTTGCCGTGCCGCACCGAGTACTTGCGGCCGATCACCGCCGGCTCGGTGTCCAGCCAGGCCAGCGTGGCCGAGAAGCGGTTCGACTCGCGCACGGTGTCGGGCGTGGCGATCCAGTCGCCGCGCGAGACGTCGAGCTGGCGGTCCAGGCTCAGGCCGGCCGATTGGCCCGCGACCGCCACGTCGACCAGGTCGCCGGCCACGCGCACCTCGGCCACGATCGCCTTCTGGCGGCTCGGGAACAGCTGCACCTCGTCGCCGGGGCGCACGCTGCCGTGGGCGATGCGGCCCCACAGCGTGCGCGGCTGATCCCCCCGACCGTCGCCATCGCGGGCCACGTATTGCACCGGGATCAGCAGATCGTCCACCGTGCGCTCCTGCGCCGTCGGCAGGCTCTCCAGCAACTGCAGCAGGGATGGGCCCTGGTACCACGGCGCATCGAGCGGCTGCGTCACGTTGTCGCCGCGCAGCGCGGAGACCGGGACGATGCCGGCCACGTCCATCTTCGCTTCGTCGGCGAAATCGAGCAGCGCCGCGCGTACCGCTTCATACGCCTGCGCTGGGTCGTCGACCGCGTCGATCTTGTTGATCGCGAACACGATGCTCGGCACGCGCAGCAATTGCGCGAGCAGCGAGTGGCGGCGGGTTTGCGCGAGCAGCTTGACCGGCACAGCGTGGGTATCCAGCTTGGTGATGTCCACCAGCACCACCGCCGCATCGCTGCCGGCCGCGGCCGTCACCATGTTGCGGGTGTACTGCTCGTGGCCCGGCGCGTCGGCGATGATGAACTTGCGCTGCCGGGTCGCAAAATAGCGGTAGGCCACGTCGATCGTGATGCCCTGTTCGCGCTCGGCCTCGAGGCCGTCGGTCAGCAGCGACAGGTCGATCGGCGCGCCGGCGGCCCGCTTCTCGAGCGTGTCCAACTGGTCGGCCAGGATGGCGCGTGAGTCGTAGAGCAGGCGGCCGATCAGCGTGCTCTTGCCGTCGTCGACGGAGCCGGCGGTCAGGAACCGAAGTGCGCGGTGGTCGCTCATCAGAAGTACCCCTCTTTCTTGCGCCGCTCCATCGAGGCCTCGGAGGTGCGGTCGTCCATGCGGGTCGCGCCGCGTTCGCTCACGGTCACCTGCAGCGTCTCGGCGACGATCTCGGCGGCGCTCGCGGCGGGGCTTTCGACGGGGCAGGTGCAGGTCATGTCGCCGACGGTCCGGAAGCGCACTTCCACCGTCTCAACCGTCTCGCCGGGCAGCGCCGGCGTCACGTCGGTCAGCGGCACCAGCAGGCCCTTGCGGCGGATCACTTCCCGGTCATGGGCAAAGTAGAGGCCCGGCAGCGGGATGTTCTCGCGGGCGATGTAGAGCCACACGTCGAGCTCGGTCCAGTTGCTGATCGGGAAGGCGCGCATGTGCTCGCCCGGCTTGATGCGGGTGTTGAAGAGCGTCCAGAGTTCCGGGCGCTGCTCCTTCGGCTGCCACTGGCCGAAGCTGTCGCGGTGGCTGAAGATGCGCTCCTTGGCGCGCGCCTTCTCCTCGTCGCGCCGGGCGCCGCCCATCAGCACGTCGAAGCGGTGTTCCTCGATCGCCTCGAGCAGCGCCACGGTCTGGTGGCCGTTGCGCGACTCCAGCGGGTCGCTCAGGCGCACGGTGCCGCGCCGGATCGAGTCTTCCAGATCGCCGACGACCAGGCGCTCGCCCATCTCGGCCACGCGGCGGTCGCGGAACTCGATCACCTCGGGAAAGTTGTGGCCGGTGTCCACGTGCAGCAGCGGGAAGGGCAGGCGGCCCTCGTACTGGCCGTGGGCGTTCTTCTTCTTGAACGCCTTCTCGGCCAGCCGCAGCACCACGCAGGAATCCTTGCCGCCGGAGAACAGAAGCGCCGGCCGCTCGAACGCGGCGACGGTCTCGCGCAGGATGAAGATGGCTTCTTCCTCGAGCCAGTCGAGGTGGGTGTGGTCGAGCGCCGGCAGCAGCTGCTCGACCTTCAACGGGGCATTCATGCAGGAACTCCGATCGGGGAAATGGGTGACTGTTCGGCGGGACGCTCGTCGTGGACGTGGAGCCCGCACTCCTTGGCGCCTTCGGCCTCCCACCACCAGCGGCCGGCGCGGAAGTCCTCGCCCACCGCGATGGCGCGGGTGCACGGCGCGCAGCCGATGCTCGGGAAGAACTGGTCGTGCAGCGGGTTGTACGGAACGTCGTTGAGCGCGATGTATTGCCACACGTCGGCCCAGCTCCAGTCGGCCAGCGGGTTGAACTTGGTGCGGCCCTTGTCGTCCAGTTCGGTGAACTCGACGGTGCCGCGGTTGGTCGACTGCTCGCGGCGCATGCCGGTGACCCACGCGCTGCGGTCGGCCAGCATGCGCGCCAGGGGTTCGAGCTTGCGGATCGCGCAGCAGCCCTTGCGCAGCTCGATGCTGTCGTACATCGCGCGCTCGCCGTGGCGGGCGACGAAGTGCACCACCGACTCCTGTACCGGCTCGTAGACCTCGACGTCGAGCGCGTAGCGCGCTTCGATCGTGCCGATCACGCCGACCGTTTCCGCGTGCAGCATGCCGGTCTGCAGCGTGCCGATCGCGATGGGCAACGCGTGCCGCGCGATCAGGTCGCTGATCACCATGTCCTCGGCGCCCACGCTCGTGGCCTGCACGATCCGGCCGGGATGCGCGTCCGCGGCGCGGCGCAGCAGGTCGAGCGCGTGGGCGACGCGCGCCTCGAAGCCCGTCGAAGGCCGCGCATACAGGTGGATCGCGTTGCCGCCGTTCATATCGACGCCCCGGCGTTCAGGAACTCGTCCTGCGCGCGCACCAGCGCCTCGGCGGTGCCGGGCGGCTTGGCGAACAGCGGTGTCGGGTCGTCGACCCCGCCCTGGTAGAAGCCGGGGAAGAAGGTCAGCGCACGGTGCGCCGCCTCCAGCGACTGGTCGGCGCGCAGCACCACCGAAGTGAAGCCGCTGCGCGCCATCAGCAGCACCATGTCGACCAGCGCTTCGCCCGCGGCGCGCACCTCGCCGGCGAAGCGGTAGCGCATGCGCAGCGTGTGGGCCTGGCTGTAGGCGCGACCGTCCATCCACTTCGGGAAGTGGAGCTGCACGAGCGCCAGGCGCGGCAGATCGGCCGCGATGTCCTTGACCTCGGCGTCGTTGGCGAGCATCACGCCGACCGGCATGCCATCGGGCCAGGTCGCGCGGAACGCGTGCCACTGCTCGACGGTGAGCAGCAGGTGCGGGCGCGGGTCGATGTAGGCGGCCGGCCCGTCCTCGCCGCCGAGGGTGCGCCACGGGTCTTTCTGCAGGTTGATGAACTTCATCGCGGTGCTCCTCACGCGGCGTGGGCGGTGGCGGTGCTGCGGCGCACGGCGTTGGCGGAGGCCTTGAACGGGTCGAGGCCGACGCGCTTGACGGTGTCGATGAACAGCTCGTTGGCGGCGCGCTGGTCGCGGTAGGTCTCGATCACCGACTCGATCACGTCGGCCACTTCGTCGGCCGCGAACGACGGGCCGATCACCTTGCCGGGCACCGAGGCGCCGCTGATCGTCGAGCCGTCGGAGCCGCCGAGCGAGATCTGGTACCACTCCTTGCCGTCCTTGTCGACGCCGAGGATGCCGATGTGGCCGCTG
>JAZKIO010000090.1:0-51287 GCA_040384825.1 Pseudomonadota bacterium | reverse complement strand
GCGGGCTGGTCACCTCCTTCGTCTACCGCCGCTACCTCGACTACGGCGTGTTCGAAGGGCTGCGCCAATTGCACGCCAAGGTGCGCGAGGAGGCGCAGCGCCGCGCCGCCGGCCGGCCGGAGCGCGCCAACGACGTCAAGCTCTCGCGCGGCGGCATCCGCGAGATCGAGTTCATCGTGCAACTGCTGCTCGTCGTGCGCGGCGGGCAGTTCCCCGAGATCCGCACCCGCTCCACGCTGAAGGCGCTGACCAAGCTCACCGCCGGCGGCCTGATGAAGCCGGCCAGTGCCAACCGCCTGGCCGAGGCCTACGAGTTCCTGCGCCGCATCGAACACCGCATCCAGTACCTCGACGACCAGCAGACCCATCTGCTGCCCACGGTCGATGCCGATCTGGCGTGGATCGCGCAGAGCCTGGGCTTCAGCTGCCGCGAGCAGGGCCCCGCGGGTGACACCGCGGCCTGCGACCTGCTCGATCTGCTCGGCGCCACGCGCGAGTTCGTCGCGCTGGAGTTCGACGCGCTGCTGCACGACGGCCGCGCGCCGGCCGTCAAGACTGGCCCGTGCCGCAACGGCACCTGCGGCGTGCCGCCGCTGCCGGTCGACAGCGACGCCTTCCTCGACCAGTTGCCGCCGGAACTCGCGGCGCACGTGCAGCCGCTGCGCGATCAGCCGAAGATCCGCATGCTGCGCGACGAGAGCAAGCTGCGCCTGGCGCGCCTGATCAAGCGCGCCGGCCACGCCGCGCGCGACGGCGAATGCACGATGGACGCCGCGACCCGCTTCGTCGACTGGATCGAGCCGCTGCTGCGGCGCGAGAGCTACCTCGCGATGCTGGTCGAGCGCCCCGAAGTGCAGACCCGCCTGCTGCGCCTGCTGGGCCTGGCGCGCTGGCCGATGCGCTACCTGATGCTGCACCCCGGCGTGATCGACGAGCTCGCCGACGAGCGGCTGTTGCACGGCCGCTTCGACGCCGCGCAGTTCGCCGCCGAGCTCGACGCCCGCCACGAGGCCTGGACGCGCTCCGGCGAGGCGCATGAGGAATCGCTGCTCGACACGCTGCGCCGCGCCCATCACGCCGAGGTGTTCCGCACGCTGGTGCGCGATGTCGAGGGCCACATCACGGTCGAACAGGTGGCCGACGATCTCTCGGCGCTGGCCGACGCCACGCTGGCCATCGCGCTGCGCTGGGCCTGGTCGCACCTGAAGTCCGCGCACCGCGACGAGCCGCGGCTCGCGGTCGTCGCCTACGGCAAGCTGGGCGGCAAGGAGCTCGGCTACGGCAGCGACCTCGACGTCGTGTTCCTGTACGACGACGCCGACGAGCCCGATCCCGACAAGGCCACCGAGGTCTACGGCGCGTTCGTCCGCAAGGTCATCAACTGGCTGACGCTGCGCACGGCCGCCGGCGAGCTGTTCGACATCGACACCGCGCTGCGGCCGAACGGCAACTCCGGCCTGCTCGTCACGTCGATCGCGTCGTTCGCGCGCTACCAGGCCGGGCGCGGCAGCAACACCGCGTGGACCTGGGAACACCAGGCGCTCACGCGCGCGCGCTGGTGTGCCGGCTGGCGCGCGCTGGAGCCGCAGTTCGAGGACGTGCGCCGCACCGTGCTGTGCGCACCGCGCGACGCCGCCGCGCTGCGCTCGGAAGTGCGCGCGATGCGCACGAAGCTGCGCGACGCGCACCCGGTGCGCGCCGGCCGCTTCGACGTCAAGCACAGCCCCGGCGGCATGGTCGACGCGGAGTTCGCGGTGCAGTACCTGGTGCTCGCGCACGGCGCACAGCACCTCGGCCTGCTCGACGACGTCGGCAACATCGCGCTGCTGCAGCGCGCGCAGGATGTCGGCCTGCTGCCCGACCACATCGGCAGCCGCGCCGCTGACGCCTACCGCGAGCTGCGCCGCGCCCAGCACACCGCGCGCCTCGACGAACAGCCCACGCAGGTCGATCCCGACGCGATGGCCGGGCCGCGCGACGCGGTGCTCGCGCTGTGGCACACCGTGTTCGACGCGCCCGACGGAACGCCGCCTCCGGCGCCATGACGCGCGGCGCCAGCGCCTGGTTGGCGGTGGCGGCGCTGCTCGGCGTGATCGCATTCGGCGGCGCGGCGCTGCCCCACGCTTCGATCGACTGGCAGCCGGCGCTCGCCTGGCGCGAACCGTGGCGCACGTTCAGCGCCGTCGGCGTCCACTACAGCGCGCAGCACCTGCTCGTCAACGCAGTCGGGCTCGCGGTCGCCGCGGTGTTCGGCGTCGTCGCGGGCGTGCCGGCGCGGATCGCGGGTGCGTGGCTGGCGGCCTGGCCGCTGACGCAGCTCGGGCTGTTGTCGCGCCCCGATCTGGCCCACTACGGCGGGCTGTCGGGCGTGCTGCACGGCGGCGTCGCGGCGGTTTGCGTGTCTCTGCTCGTGCTCGGCACGCGCGCGCAGCGCATCGTCGGCGGCGTGGTGCTGGCCGGCCTGTGCGTCAAGATCGTCGGTGAGTCGCCCTGGGGGCCGACACTGCGCCACGCGCAAGGGCTGGACATCGCCGTCGCGCCGCTCGCCCACGCGACCGGTGCGCTTGCCGGGGCGGCGTGCGCCGCGCTGGCACTCTGGCTCGGACGACCGCATGGGGAGCCGGGCCGATGATGCAGACCGCGATCGTGCGCATCGCCTGGCGGCTGGCGCTGTGCGCCGCGATCGCCTGGGCGGTGTGGCGCATCGGCGGGCTGGTGCCGATGGTCGCGGTCGCGCCGCTCGTCGGCGTCCTGCTCGCGAAGCCGCTGCTCGATCTGGCGAGCGACCTGCGCCACCAGGCCCGCGCGCAGGCGCTGAAGCCGGTCCAGGGCCGCCACTTCGCGTTCCGCGGCGTGCCGATCGACGTGCTGGAAGATGCCGATCACCGCCGGTGGGTGCGCGCCGCGGACGTGCGCGCGATCGTCGGCCCGACCGCGACGAACGGTGCGCTGGCGCTGAGCTACCCGGCCGGCTGGCGCGAGTTCGGCCGCCCGGCCGTGCCGTACTTCAGCGACGACGCGCTGCTCGCCCATCTGGCGAAGGAGCGTTCGCCCGAGGCGCTGCGCTTCCTGCACTGGGTGGAGCGCGACATCGCGTTCCCGGCGCAGCGGGTGCGTGAGCGGCTGGGCATCCGGCTGCCGCCGCCCGACGCCGTCGAGCGCTGAGCCGGTCTAGGTGCGGATGCGCTGCACCAGCGCGGTCGTCGAATAGCCCTCGACGAACGGCAGCGCCAGCGCCTGCCCGCCCCAGCGGCGCACGCGCTTCGTCTCCTCGAGCGTCTCGATGTCGTAGTCGCCGCCCTTCACGTAGAGCCGCGGCCGCACCAGCTCGAGCAGTTCGACCGGCGTGGCCTCGTCGAACAGCGTGACCAGGCTGACGCTCTCGAGCGCCGCGAGCACGCAGGCGCGGTCGAGCTCGTTGTTCAGCGGGCGATCGGGGCCTTTGCCGAGGAGGCGCGCGGACGCGTCGCTGTTCAGCCCGAGCACCAGGCTCGCGCCGAGCGCGCGGGCCTGTGCGAGGTAGCTCACGTGGCCGCGGTGCAGGATGTCGAACACGCCGTTGGTGAACACCACCGGCTGCGGCAGCGCGGCGACGCGGGCCGCCAGCGCATCGCGGGTGCACAACTTGTCGAGGAACGCCGGGGCGGCGCTCATGGCCGAGCCGTCAGGCCGGCTGCGTCCCCGGCGCGGTGCCGAGTGCGGCAGCCGCGACCCGGGCGGTCATTTCCTTGCGGAAGCGGTTGAGCTCCTGGACGCTGGCGAAGCTGCGCTCCATCAGCAGGCTCATGTTGTGCAGGATGCGCTCGACCACGCGCGTCTCCCAGACGGCGTCGAACTGGATCTGCTTGTCGAGCCAGACCTCCAGCCACTGCGGATCGGGCAGGCGGCTCTGCACGGTGTCGCGCGGGAACAGGCTGGCGTTGACATGCAGATTGGTCGGGTGCAGCGCCTGCGCGGTGCGTCGCGCGCTGGCCATCAGCACGCCGACCTTGGCGAATGCCGCCCGCGCCTCGTCGCCGAAGTTCTGCAGCGCGCGCTTCATGTAGCGTAGGTAGGCGCCGCCGTGGCGGGCCTCGTCGCGGGCGAGCGTCTCGTAGATCGCCTGGATCACCGGCTCGGTGTGCCATTCGGCGGCGCGCCGGTACCAGTGGTTCAGGCGGATCTCGCCGCAGAAATGGAGCATCAGCGTTTCGAGTGCCGGGGCCGGGTCGAACTCGAAGCGCACTTCCTCGAGCTCGGCTTCGGTGGGCACCAGGTCGGGCCGGAAGCGGCGCAGGTACTCCATCAGCACCAGCGAGTGCTTCTGCTCCTCGAAGAACCAGACGCTCATGAAGCCGCAGAAGTCGGCGTCGCCCTTGTTGTCGCGCAGGAACATCTCGGTGGCCGGCAAGGCCGCCCACTCGGTGATGGCATTCATCTTGATCGTCTGGGCCTGCTCTTCGCTGAGGCGGCTCGCGTCGAACTGGTCCCAGGGGATGTCCTTGTCCATGTTCCAGCGGACCGCTTCGAGTTGCTTGAAGAGTTCGGGATAGATCATCGCTTGGGGCCTCGTAGTGCGGCGCAATTCTAGTCCGGAGGTCGTGACCCTGACGGGCGCCGGCGTGTGCGCCGGACCTCGCGTCAACGCATCCGGAATGACCCGGCGCGCGTATGTGCGACTACTCGGTTATATTTAATACCAGCCAGTCACAACTCGTTCCCATGCCCCACGACGATCCTGCCGACCGGCCGCATTTCTTTACGTTCCCGACCAGGGAACTCGGTCGCGTCGCGCGCTTCTTATCGGGCATGTCGCGGCCCATCGCCGCACTCGGTGCAGGGCACCTCGTTTTCGTTGCGAAGCCGCCGGTTCGATCCGGTTGCAATCCCCGGGCGGTTGATCTCCTCCCTCCTCCCTCCCTGATTCCCCTGGGGGCGCTTCGCAACACTCTTCCACGTGCGGCGGCCGGTCTCGGCCCCGCCGCCTGAACGGCGATGCGCCGCGTCGCCGTCGTCGGGTCGGGCATCTCGGGGCTCTCGGTCGCGCACGCGCTGGCCGGCGAGGCCCGCGTCACGCTGTTCGAGGCCGGCGACTACTTCGGTGGCCACACCCACACGGTCGACGTGACGCTCGATGGCGTGACGCACGGCGTCGACACCGGCTTCCTGGTGCTCAACGAGCGCACGTATCCGCAACTTCTGCGGCTGTTCGACGAACTGGGCGTGCCGATCGCGAAATCGGAGATGTCGTTCTC
Organism: Pseudomonadota bacterium; assembly: GCA_040384825.1. Taxonomy (GTDB): domain Bacteria; phylum Pseudomonadota; class Gammaproteobacteria; order Burkholderiales; family Burkholderiaceae_C; genus LMDS01. Next base: position 46,053 of record JAZKIO010000090.1, on the reverse strand, counting down.
CGTCCAGGTGCCCGATATGGGCCTGGAATGGAGCGGCTGCGACCTGAACACCGTCTTCGCGCAGCGCGCCAACCTGCTGCGCCCGCGCTTCTGGGGCATGCTGACCGACCTGCTGCGCTTCAACCGGCTGGCCACGGAACTGGCCGCCAGCGAGTCGCTCGCCGGCGAGCAGGCGATCGGCGACTTCCTCGACGAGCACCGTTTCGGCCAGGCGTTCCGCGAGTGGTACTTCCTGCCGATGATCGGCTGCATTTGGTCGTGTCCGGTCGACCAGATGCTGCGCTTCCCGGTCGCGACGATGCTGCGCTTCTGCCACAACCACGGGCTGCTGCAGGTGGCGAACCGGCCCCAGTGGTACACGGTGCGGGGTGGCGCACGCACCTACGTCGAGAAGATGCTGCGGGCGATCCCGGATGCCCGGCTGGCGACGCCGGTGCGCGGCGTGCGGCGGGTCGACGGCGGCGTGCTGGTGACATCCCGCGACGGCACCGAGCGCTTCGACGACGTCGTGCTGGCCAGCCACAGCGACCAGTCGCTCGCCTTGCTCGCCGACCCGAGCGACGCCGAGGCCGCCGTGCTGGGCGCTATCCGCTACCAGCGCAACCGCGCGGTGCTGCACACCGACACCTCGTTGCTGCCGACGCGCCGCAGCGCCTGGGCCGCGTGGAACTACGAGCGCGCCGCCGCGAGCGCGCCGGAGCAGGCGTCCGTCTGCCTGCACTACTGGCTGAACCGGCTGCAGCCGCTGCCGTTCGAGACGCCGGTCGTCGTTTCGCTGAACCCGGTGCGCGAACCGCGCGCCGATCGGGTGCATGCCGAGTTCGACTACGCGCACCCCGTGTTCGACGCCGCGGCGATCCGTGCGCAGCAGCGGGTCGCCGACCTGCAAGGCGCGCGCAACACCTGGTTTTGTGGCGCCTGGACGCGCTACGGCTTCCATGAGGACGGCCTCATGTCCGGCCAGGCCGTCGTGGCCGGGTTGCGAACGGCGTGGGCCACGTCACCCGTCGTGAGGGAGGCCGCATGAGCGGCGCGGCAGCACGCGCGGTACCGATGCTCGGCATCGGCGAGGTGCGCCACGCGCGCGAGCGCCCGGCGCCGAACCGGTTCGCCTACCCCACCTACTTCCTGATGCTGCCGATGCGCACGCTGCTCGAGGAGCCGAGCGCGGCGCTGCGCCGCAACCGCTTCGGCCTGATCGCCTTCCACGACCGCGATCACGGCGACGGCCGCGCCGACAGCCTGGCCTGGCTGGACGCGCTGCTCGCGCGCGAAGGGGTGCGGGACGCCGACGGCGAGGTCTGGCTGCACTGCTACCCGCGCGTGCTCGGCTTCACGTTCAAGCCGGTCAGCTTCTGGTACTGCCACCGCGCCGACGGCGGGCTGGCGGCGATCGTCGTCGAGGTCAACAACACCTTCGGCGAGCGCCACTGCTACCTGCTCGACGGGCCGGACGTCGGCTTCGGCCGCGAACTGCAGGCGGCCAAGGTCTTCCACGTCTCGCCGTTCTGCGAGGTGACCGGCGACTACCGCTTCCGGTTCGCGCGCAGCGCCGGGCGCACGCTCGCCTGCGTCGACCACCACGACGCGCAGGGCCTGCTGATCCGCACCAGCGTCGGCGGCGAACTGCAGCCGCTGACGCCGGCGCGCGCCCGTGCGGCGTTCTTCGGCATGCCGCTGATGACGCTGGGCGTGATCGCGCGCATCCACTGGCAGGCGTTCCGCCTCTGGCGCAAGCGCGTGCCCTTCATCCGCAAGCCGGCGCCGCCGCCGACTTTCACGACCCGCTGAGCGCATCGCCGATGGACACCAGCCGCACCCTGATCCCGCCTCATGTCGTCGACTCGGCCCCGGCCGCCGCACGCGCGGTGTTCCGGCTGCTGCGCGAGCTCCAGCACGGCACGCTGACCGTGCAGGTGCCGGACGGCAGCACGCTGACCTTCGGCAGCAGCGCCGACACCGGCCTGCGCGCCGCGATCCGCCTGCGCAACTGGTCGCCCTGCGCCGCGGCATTGAAATCCGGCGACATCGGCTTCGCCGAAAGCTTCATCGCCGGCGACTGGACCACGCCCGACCTGACGGCGCTGCTGACGCTGTTCATCGCCAACCGCGACGCGGTGGAAGACATGATCTACGGCAGCTGGTGGGGCGCGCTGCTGTACCGCGCCAAGCACCTGTTCAACCGCAACTCGCGCCGCGGCAGCGCCAAGAACATCCACGCCCACTACGACCTGGGCAACGCGTTCTACCGGCTGTGGCTCGACCCGACGATGAACTACAGCAGCGCCTGGTTCGAGGGCGACCGCGCTGGCGATCTCGTCCAGGCCCAGCACGCCAAGGTGCGGCGCGCGCTTCGCGAGTGCGGCGTGCAGCCCGGCGACCGGGTGCTCGAGATCGGCTGCGGCTGGGGCGCGCTCGCGGAGAGCGCGGCGCGCGAGTTCGGCGCCAGCGTCACCGGCGTCACGCTGTCGCGCGAGCAGCTCGCCTGGGGCCAGCGGCGCCTGGCCGATGCCGGCCTGCCCGGCGAGCTGCGCTACCAGGACTATCGCGACATCGCCGACGGCCCGTTCGATGCGATCGCCTCGATCGAGATGTTCGAGGCCGTGGGCCGCGAGTACTGGCCGAGCTTCTTCGCCACCTTGAAGGCGCAGCTCAAGCCGGGCGGCAAGGCCTGCATCCAGAGCATCACGATCCGCGACGATCTGTTCGAGCGCTACGTGAAGTCGACCGACTTCATCCAGCAGTACATCTTCCCCGGCGGCCTGCTGCCGAGCCCGTCGGCGTTCCGCGCCGCGGCGGCCGCGGCCGGCCTGCGCGTGGTGAACGAGCTCGACTTCGGTCTCGACTACGCCGAGACGCTGAAACGCTGGCGCGCGAGCTTCCTGGCCGCCGACGGGCCGGTTCGGCAGCTCGGCTTCGACACGCGCTTCATGCGGATCTGGGAGTTCTATCTGGGCTACTGCGAGGCCGCCTTCGCGACCCGCAACACCAGCGTCATGCAGTTCACGCTGCAGCGGGGCTGACTGCGGTTCAGTCGTCGAGCCACGCGACGAGTTCGCCGAGATCACCCACGACGCAATCGGCGCGCACGTGATCCGGCGGCACCTCGATCGCGGCGTCGCGCCGCACCCACGCGCTGCGCAGCCCCGCGCCGTGCGCGCCGACGATGTCGAGCGCCCAGTCGTCACCGATGTGCAGCACCTCGTGCGGCTGCACGTCGAGCCGTCGGCAGGCCTCGTGGAAGATCCGCGGATCGGGTTTGCCCACGCCGAACTCGGGCGCCGAGACCGTCGTGGCGAAGTGCGCGGCCAGGCCGATGCCATGCAGATCGGCATTGCCGTTCGTGACCGCGGCGATCGGCCAGCGCGCGGCCAGCGCCTGCAGGGCGGGCAACGCGTCCGCGAACAGCTCGACCCGGTTGCGCGCCGCGAAGAAGACGGCGAACGCGCCATCGGCATGCGCCGGGTCGTCGCCACTCAGCGTCAGCGCCCGCACCAGGCTGGCGTGGCGCATGCGCGTGAAGTCGTGGCCCCAGTCCGGGTTCTCGGCGGCGATCACCTCGCGCAGGCCGCGCAACGCGGCCACGTCGAAGCGCTGCGCCGTCGCGTTGGCGTTCACGACCAGCCAGCCGTGCAGCGCGTGCTCGGCGCGCTCGATCGCGGGCCAGATCGGCCAGAGCGTGTCGTCGAGGTCGAGCGTGATCGCCTTGATCGCGGCAGCGCGTCGACCGGCCATCAGCGCATCCAGCCCTTGCGCCGGAAGTAGATCAGCGGCGCCGCGACCGACATCACCATCAGCCCGATCGCGTACGGGTAGCCGAGCGACCAGTCGAGCTCGGGCATGGCCTTGAAGTTCATGCCGTAGATGCTCGCGATCAGCGTCGGCGGCAGCAGCGCGACGCTGGCGACCGAGAAGATCTTGATGATCTTGTTCTGGTTGATGTTGATGAAGCCGACCGTGGCGTTCATCAGGAAGTTGATCTTGTCGAACAGGAAGGTGCTGTGGCTGTCGAGCGAGTCGATGTCGCGCATGATCTGGCGCGCCTCCTCGAACTGCTCGGCGTTCAGCATGCGGCTGCGCATCATGAAGCTGACGGCGCGGCGCGTGTCCATCACGTTGCGGCGGATGCGGCCGTTCAGGTCTTCCTCGCGCGCGATCGCGTTGAGCACCTCGCCGGCGGCCTGGTCGTCGAGCTGCTGCTTCAGCACGCTGGAGCTGACCTTCTCCAGGCTGTCGTAGATGCCTTCGAGCGCGTCGGCGCTGTACTCGGCGTCGGCGTCGTAGAGCTTGAGCAGCACGTCCTTCGCGTCCTCGATCAGCGCCGGGATGCGGCGTGCCCGCAGGCGCAGCAGCCGGAACACCGGCAGCTCCTCGCCGTGGATCGAGAACAGGATCTTGTTGAACAGGATGAACGCGACTCGCACGTTGCGCGGCGTCTCGTCGTCGTCGATCAGGAAGTCGGAGCGGATGTGCAGCTCGCCGTTGTCCTCTTCGTAGAAGCGGGCCGATTCCTCGAGGTCGTCGTCGACCGCGTCGGCCGGGATCGTCAGGCCGAAGTGCTGGGTGATCCAGCCCTTCTCCTCCTCGGTCGGCGCGTCCAGGTCGACCCAGACCGGACGCACCTGCGTCAGCGCCTCGGCGAGCGCATCGAGGCTTTCGATTTCCTGTTGGGCAAGTCGGCCGTTGGCCAGCGTGAAGACATTGAGCATGGGGGCTCCGGCGCATCGGGCGGGCGGGCCAGCATTGGAGCGGACGGCTCACCGGTCGCAGTGAGCGCGGAGTCCAGGCCAATCTCCGGGCGGTAGCCTCGGATTATCGCACCCGCCCGGACACAATTTCTTGCCGCGCCGAGCCTTGAAAACCGGACCTTTTCGACATCCCCGGCATGCGCTTGTCAGCGGCGTCGAACCTGTGCACACTGGGTTCGACGGTCCTCCCAAATGCCGTTCCCGCCTCACGATCCGATCCCCCTCCCCCGTTCCCCCCACCCCGCGAAAGGAACCCCTATGAACCTGACGATCAGCGGTCACCACCTCGATGTCACCCCGGCTTTGCGCGAGTACGTGCTCACGAAGCTGGACCGGGTCACGCGCCACTTCGACCAGGTCGTCGACATCAACGTGCTGCTGTCGGTGGAGAAGAACAAGGAAAAGGAAAGGCGCCAGAAGGCCGAAGTCACTCTCCATGTGAAGGGCAAGGACATCTTCGTCGAACAGTCGAGCGAGGATCTTTACGCGGCGATCGACCAGCTCATGGACAAGCTGGACCGCCAGGTCTGCCGCCACAAGGACAAGGTGCAGGACCACCACCACGCGGCGCCCAAGCGGATCGACGCGGCGCCCGTCTGACGCGTTTCGCGCACGGAAACGGGGCGGCCAGCGGGCCGCCCTCTTTTCATGGACGCGGCAAATTCCTGCAAGCGCGTGCGCGATCTTCCGTTGCTGCGGCGCAGCAGGGCATGCAGAATCCTGCATTCGCGTCATGACGATCCCGCACGCGGGTGCAGCAGGCGCTCCATAATTCGAGACCCGTTACCCCTGCGGTCGCGTGTCGATCGGAGTCGAACCTTAGGCCAGTGCCAACGATGAATCGCCTCGCTGCCATCCTTCCTGCCAGCAACGTGCTGGTGGATGTCGACGCCACCAGCAAGAAGCGCGCTTTCGAGCATGCCGGCCTGGTGTTCGAGAACCAGCATGCGATCGCGCGTGCCACCGTGACCGACAACCTGTTCGCGCGTGAACGTCTCGGCTCGACCGGCCTCGGCCACGGCGTGGCCATCCCGCACGGCCGCATCAAGGGCCTGAAGAATCCGCTCGCCGCGGTGCTGCGCGTGCAGCAGCCGATCCCGTTCGACGCACCCGACGACCAGCCGGTCGGCCTGCTGATCTTCCTGCTGGTGCCCGAAGCGGCCACGCAGCGGCACCTCGAGATCCTCTCCGAAATCGCCGAGATGCTCTCCGACCGCGAACTGCGCGAACGCCTCAAGACCGAGACCGAAGCCGCGGCGGTGCACCAGCTGATCGCGAACTGGGAACCGCTGAAGTCGGTCGCGTGATGCGCCCGAGCGCGGCGGCATGAAGCCCACCGTAATTAGCGCGGAGGCGCTCTTCGAGGAACATAGAGAGATCCTCCACTGGGAGTGGATCGCCGGTCACGCCCACCCGGAACGCCGCTTCGACGAAGCCGCCGTGCGCAACGCGCAGTCGGCCGCCGACCTGGTCGGCTACCTGAACTACATCCACCCCTACCGCGTGCAGATCGTCGGGCGGCGCGAGGTGGCCTACCTGAACACCAGCTCACCCGAAGTGGCCGAGCGCCGGATCTCGCGCATCGTCACGCTCGAACCGCCGGTGCTGATCGTCGCCGATGGCGACACTCCACCCGACAAGCTGGTCGCGATGTGCGACCGGGCCGACATCCCGTTGTTCGCCACCAGCGAATCCGCCGGCCACGTGATCGACGTGGTGCGCGCCTACCTCGGCCAGCACTTCGCCGAGCGCACCACGCGCCACGGCGTGTTCATGGACATCCTGGGCGTCGGCGTGCTGATCACCGGCGAATCGGGCCTGGGCAAGAGCGAGCTCGGGCTGGAGCTGATCTCGCGCGGCCACGGCCTGGTGGCCGACGACGCGGTCGACCTGTACCGCGTCTCGCAGACCGGCCTGGAAGGCCGCTGCCCCGACCTGCTGCTCAACCTGCTCGAGGTGCGCGGCATCGGCCTGCTGGACATCAAGGCCATCTTCGGCGAGACCGCCGTGCGCCGGAAGATGCGGCTCAAGCTGATCGTCCACCTGGTGCGCAAGGAGACGATGGACCGCGAGTTCGAGCGCCTGCCCTACGAGCCGCTGAACGAGGACATCCTCGACGTGCCGGTGCGCAAGACCGTGATCGCGGTCGACGCCGGGCGCAACCTCGCGGTGCTGGTCGAGGCGGCGGTGCGCAACACGATCCTGCAGCTGCGCGGCATCGACACGTACAAGGAATTCATCGAGCGCCACGCCAAGGCCATGCTAAAACCTGAATAGGTTTCGGCTACTTGGTCTTGTGGGGGCAGGCCTTCTTGGTGCAGGTGGCGTACAGCGCCAGCGCATGCTCCTGCAACTCGAACCCGCGCGCCTGCGCCACCGCGCGCTGGCGCTTCTCGATCTCGGCGTCGAAGAACTCCTCGACCCGGCCGCAGTCCATGCAGACCAGGTGATCGTGGTGCTTGCCTTCGTTGAGCTCGAACACCGCCTTGCCGGTCTCGAAGTGGTTGCGCGACAGGATGCCGGCCTGCTCGAACTGCATCAGCACGCGGTAGACGGTCGCCAGGCCCACGTCGGCGCCCTCGGCGAGCAGCATCTTGAACACGTCCTCCGCGCTCATGTGGCGCTGCGCGGTCTTCTGGAACATCTCCAGCACCTTGATGCGCGGCAGCGTGGCCTTGAGGCCGCTGTTCTTCAGTTCGTCGGCATGCGTCATGGCGGGGGTCGTGGTCATCGAGCGGCGCGGTCGCGGCCTGGAGGCCAGCCGCTAGAATGAACCGATCATATCGAGGTTGGCCGCCGTCCCCGGCGCGCCGGGTTGCCACCATGTCCCTGTCATCGCCTTTCGTTCGACCCTGCCTCGCGCTCGCCGCGGCCGCGGCGTTGAGCGGTTGCCAGTACCTGCCGTCCATGCCGACGTCGACCGATCGCTTCCTCGGGATCGTCACGCCGTACAAGGTCGAGGTCGTGCAGGGCAATGTCGTCACCAGCGAACAGGCCGCCGCGGTCAAGCCCGGCATGAACCGCGCCCAGGTGCGCGACGTGCTCGGCTCGCCGCTGCTGGCCGATACCTTCCACGCCGACCGCTGGGACTACGTCTTCACGATCCGCCGCCAGGGCGCGGAGCCGCAGGCACGCCGCGTCGTCGTGCTGTTCACCGGCGATGCGCTGAAGAGCATCGACACCGGCGGCGAGCTGCCGACCGAGCGCGAGTTCGTCGCCTCGATCGACACCTTCAAGACCTCGCGCAACGCGCCGTCGCTGGAGCTGACGCCCGAGCAACTGAAGGCGCTCCCGGTGCCGGCGCGGCCCGCGCCGGTCGAGGCCGAGCCGATCGGCCCGGTCCGCACCTACCCGCCGCTCGAACCGACGCCATGACGCGCGCGGGCGAGCCGTTGCGCGTGGCGGTCGCGGGCGCCTCGGGCCGGATGGGCCACATGCTGATCGAGGCCATCGTCGCCGCACCCGATCTCGTGCTGGCCGGTGCGCTCGACGTGGCAGGCAGCCCGGCCATCGGGCAAGACGCCACCGCCTTCCTCGGTCGCCACGGCGGCCCGTCGATCACCGCCGACCTGCGTGCCGGCCTGGCCGATGCCCAGGTGCTGATCGACTTCACGCGGCCGGAAGGCACGCTGGCCCACCTCGCCGTCTGCCGCGAATTGGGCGTGAAGGTGGTGATCGGCACGACCGGCTTCGACGACGCGCAGAAGGCGCAGATCGCCGATCACGCGCAGCACATCGCCGTGATGCTCGCGCCGAACATGAGCGTCGGCGTCAACGTGATGCTGAAGCTGCTCGACCAGGCCGCGCGGGCGCTCAGCGAGGGCTACGACATCGAGATCATCGAGGCCCACCACCGCCACAAGGTCGACGCGCCGAGCGGCACCGCGCTGAAGATGGGCGAGGTGATCGCCGCTGCCCTCGGCCGCGACCTGAAGGACTGCGCGGTCTACGCGCGCGAGGGCGTCACCGGCGAGCGCGATCCCTCGTCGATCGGCTTCGCAACCGTGCGAGGCGGCGACATCGTCGGCGACCACACCGTGCTGTTCGCCGGCACCGGCGAGCGCATCGAGATCACCCACCGCTCCAACAGCCGCGCCGGCTACGCCCAGGGCAGCCTGCGCGCGGCGCGCTTCCTCGCCGACCGGACCAGCGGCCTGTTCGGCATGGACGACGTGCTCGGGATGCACTGACGATGGGCGGCCTGGCGATCTTCTGGGACCAGGGTGACGCGGTCACGCGCGGCGTCGCGGCGCTGCTGCTGATCATGTCGATCAGCGCCTGGATCGTGATCTTCTGGAAGGGCTGGCTGCTGCGCCGCGTGCGCGGCGACATCGACCGCGCCGTGCCCGCCTTCTGGGCTGCGCCGACGCTCGACGCCGGCCGTGACGCGCTGCTCGCGTTCGACCGCGAACGCGCGCTGCTGCCGCTGCTCGGTGCCGCCACCGCCGCCGCGCCCGACGGCACGCTCGAGGCCAAGGGCCACACCGATTCGCAGCTGACGCGGCGCCTGCGCGACGCGCTGCACCGCGTGCTCGACCAGCTCCAGTTCGGCCAGGTGCTGCTGGCCTCGATCGGCAGCACCGCGCCGTTCATCGGGCTGTTCGGCACGGTCTGGGGCATCTACCACGCGCTGGTCGGCATCTCGGCCGCGGGCTCGATGTCGATCGAGCGCGTCTCCGGCCCGGTCGGCGAGGCGCTGGTGATGACGGCCGCCGGCCTGGCCGTCGCGATCCCGGCCGTGCTGGCCTACAACATCTTCGGCAAGATGGTCGCCAGCAGCGAGGCCGAGCTCGAAGGCTTCGCGCACGACCTGCGCGAGATGATGATCGACGCGGCCCGGCCCGCCGCCGGCTGAAGGCGGGACCGATGGCCTTCGGTCGCCTCGAGCGCAGCAGCCGGCCGGCGCCGATGAGCGACATCAACATGACGCCGCTGATCGACGTGATGCTGGTGCTGCTGGTGATCTTCATGATCACCGCGCCGCTGATGAGCTCCAGCCTCAAGCTCGACCTGCCGAAGGCCGAAGGCGCGCAGCCGAACGACGCGCCGCAGTTCATCAGCGTCGCGCTCGACCCGCAGGGCCGCCTGTACCTGGGCGAGGACACGATGGAAGCGGCCGCGTTCGCGGTGCGCGTCGGCGAGATCGCGCGGCAGAACCCGCGCACCGAAGTGCAGTTGCGCGCCGACCAGGGCGTGCCCTACGGCCGCGTCGCCGAGGTCATCGGCCTGGTGCAGAAGGCCGGGCTGAGCCGGATCGGCTTCGTCACCGAGACCGCGCCGACCAAGCCCTGACCGTCGCCCGGAACGCCGCGATGCTGACGATCCACAACCCGCTCCATCACCTCCACGCGGGCCGCGAAGAGATGTTCCGCGGCCGGCTCGTGCCCTGCCACGAAACGCCGCAGCGGCTCGACCATGTGCTCGCGGAACTGCGCCAGCGCGGCGCCGGCCCGCTGCAGCTGCCGACGCTGGGCGATGCGGAACTCGATGCCGCGCTCGCGCGCCTGCACGCGCCGCGCTACCTGGACTTCATCGCGCACGCCTGGGACGAATGGGTCGCACTCGACCCGAGCAGCGCCGAACGCGATGCGCTGCCCTCGGTCTGGCCGGCGCCGGGCATGCGCTTCGACGTGCTGCCCGACAACTTCGCGGCCCGCCTGGGCCTGTTCTCGTTCGACGCCGGAACGCCGCTCACCGCAGGCAGCTGGACGGCCGCGCGTGCCGGCGCCGCCTGTGCGATCACCGCCGCGCGCGCCGTCGCCAGCGGCTCGGTGCGCAGCGCCTTCGCACTGTCGCGTCCGCCCGGCCACCATGCCGGCGCGGATTTCTTCGGCGGCTACTGCTTCCTGAACAATGCGGCGCTCGCGGCCCAGGCGCTGCGCGACGGCGGCGCGGCCCGCGTGGCGGTGCTGGATGTCGACTACCACCACGGCAACGGCACGCAGGCGATCTTCTACGAACGCGACGACGTGACGACCGTCTCGATCCACGGCGACCCGCGCACCGAGTACCCGTTCTTCCTCGGCCACGCCGACGAGCGAGGCAGCGGCGCCGGCGCGGGCTGCAACCTCAACCTGCCGCTGCCGCGCGGCACCGGCTTCGAGCGCTGGCGCGAGGCGCTGCATGCCGGTCTCGCCGCGATCCGCGCCGCCGGCGCGCAGGCGCTGGTCGTCTCGCTCGGCGTCGACACCTTCGAGGGCGACCCGATCTCCGGCTTCCTGCTGCGCAGCGGGGACTACCTGCAACTCGGCCAGGACATCGCCGCCGCGCGCCTGCCGACGGTGTTCGTGTTCGAAGGCGGCTACGCGGTCGCCGAGGTCGGCGTCAACACCGTCAACGTGCTCGACGGCTTCGAAACCGCGGCCATCGGCTAGCGTTCAGTCGACCTGCTCCGCGCCGGACACCAGCGCGACGAAGCGGTCGAGCCCGATGTTCCCGCCCGACAGCGTGATGCCGACGCGGCGCCCGCGAAAGCGCTCGGCGTTCGTCATCAGCGCCGCCAACGCGCAGGCGCCCGAGGGCTCGAGCACGATCTTCATGCGCTCGAACGCGAAGCGCATCGCGTCGACCACGGCCGGATCGTTCGCCGTCAGCACGTCGGTCACGTGGGCGCGGATCACCTCGAACGGGTGCTCGCCGATCGCCTGCGTCTGCTGGCCGTCGCAGATCGTGCGCGGCACCTCGATCGCGACGATGCGCCCGGCGCGCAGCGACTGCTGCATGTCGTTGCCGCGCTCGGGCTCCGCACCGTACATCTCGATCGCCGGCAGCAGGTGCTTCGCGGCGACCGTGCAGCCCGACAGGAAGCCGCCGCCGCCGGCGCAGACGATCAAGGCGTCGAGCGAGCCCACGTCCTCGATCAGCTCCAGCGCCGCGGTGCCCTGCCCCGCCATCACCGGCAGGTAGTCGAAGGGCGGGATCAGCGTGGCGCCGCGCTCCTCGACGAGCCGCGTCGCGATCGCGGCGCGGTCCTCCTTGTAGCGGTCGTAGATCACCACCTCGGCGCCGTAGCCGCGGGTCGCCGTGAGCTTGAGCGCGGGCGCGTCGTGCGGCATCACGATGGTCGCGCGGCACTCGTGCAGCCGCGCCGCGAGCGCCACGGCCTGCGCGTGGTTGCCCGACGAGAACGCGACCACGCCGCTGGCGCGCTGTGCATCGCTCAGCGCGTCCACCGCGTTGTAGCCGCCGCGGAACTTGAACGCGCCCATGCGCTGCAGGTTCTCCGCCTTCATGAAGACCTGCGCGCCGAGCAGCGCGTCGAGCGTGCGCGAGGTGAGTACCGGCGTGCGGTGGGCGACACCCTGGAGGCGGGCGGCGGCGAGTTCGATGTCATGGAATTGCAGCATGGCGGGAAGAATACCTGGGGGCGAAATGCGGGCGCACCCCGGCTTGCTATTCGAACCGCGCCGTCTAGAGTCATCAAGGCCGGCCGCGGCTACTCGAGGCTTTCAAGGCCATGGCCGAGGCCGCCGGCGTGTCGGTCAAGAGCGTGCACTGGACGCTGGGCGCGTACGACCTGGTGCTCGTCACCGAGGGCGACGAAGCCGCGCTCGCCACGCTGAACATGAAGATGGCCTCGCTCGGCAATGTGCGCACGCAGACGCTGCGCGGCTTCACCCCGGCGGAGATGCGCAAGCTGGTGGCCGGCCTGTCCTAGGCGCCGGAGGCAGCCGCGTCTTCGCGGCACTGCGCCTGCAGTTGCGCCCAGCCGTCGGCGCCGAGCGCTTCGAGCGTCGCGATGTTCACCTCGTAGATCGCGTCCGCCTCGGGGAATGCGGCGACCGCGCGCTCGACGCTGGCCTCGCGCAGCAGGTGCAGCGTCGGGTACGGCGAGCGGTTGGTGGCGTTGCCAATGTCGTCGGGCGGCGCGTCGGCGAACTGGTAGTCGGGGTGAAAACTCGCGACCTGCAGCACGCCGTCCAGGCCCAGGTCGTCGAGCGCGGCATCGGCGGCGTCGAGGATGTCGTTGAACTCGGCGAAATCGAGCAGCGCGTTCGGGTGGATCAGCAGCGTGGTCTCGACGAGGTCCGGGTCGGCGGCGGCCAGCTCGCGCATCTGCGCGACCAGCGCGTCGAGCAGCACGCGCGGATCGTCGCTCTCGCAGACCACGAACCGGATCTGCCCCTTCACCAGCGGCGCTTTCGCGAACGGGCACAGGTTGAGGCCGACGACCGCGCGCTGCACCCAGGCGCGGGTCTCGGCGATGACGCGGTCGGCGGGCGGGTTCATCGGCCGTAGTGTGGCCGATGGTGCGCCGCCACTCACAGCGCGGTGTGAACGCGCAGGAAGCTCGCGAAGCGCGGCAGGCCGTTGCCGGTCAGATCGCGGTAGCGGTAGGTGACGACGCTGCCGATCGGCGGCGGCTCGCGCCGCAGGGCGTCGGTCAGCCCGCTGCCGAGCAGGAAACGGCGGCCGTCCGGCGTGCGCATGTCGAGCGCGCCGAGCTGGCCGGCGTACTTGCCGGCGCCGGCGCGGTGGCCGACGACGACCGCTTCGGCATCCAGGGTGGGCTTGAGCTTGAGGATCGCGTCGCTGCGGCCGGTCTCGTAAGGTGCGTCGGCCCGGTGCAGCGCCAGGCCCTCGCCACCTTGCGCGACCACGTCGGCCAGGCGCTGCTGCAGCGCCGCGCGGTCCGCGACGACCGACTGCGCGACCGCGACGAGGTGCGCCGAACCGCTGCGCCGAACGATCGCCTCGATGGCCGCGGCCCGTTCCGCGAAGCCGCCCGGCGCGCCGGGCAGCTCGAACACCAGGTAGCGCAGCGCGCGCCAGTCGTCGGCACCCGGTCGCTCCCGACGCACCGTGCCCGAGAGCTCGTCGAAGCGGCCGCGGCCCAGCCACAGCTCGCCGTCGAGCGCAGTGCGTGGCCACCCCGCGGTGAACGCCGCCGGCGCGGCGAGCACGCGACCGCTGCGCGAGCGCAGCGTCGTGCCGTCCCACATGCCGCGGACGCCGTCGTACTTCTCGCTGACGAGGTAGCCGGCCGGGTCGAGCCCGTCGGACCAGACGCGCAGCAGCGGCACCGCCGGCGCGGCCAGGGCGATTCGCGGCGCACCCAGCCCCGCGGCGAGGAGCGAGACGAGCAGGTGGCGGCGTGACGGACTGGGCATGGCGTGCTCCCGGTGGCAATGCCCCATCGTCCGGCTTGCCGGAAGCCACCGCCATCCGCCATCGGAGCGGTCCGCGGGCGCCCCCGCACGGGGGCCATGCCCGGTGCCGGCGAGCTCGCCGCGAGACCCCCGTTCCTATAATCGACCTCAACCGTTTCAGGCGCTTGGCTGCGCGACCCCATGACCCCTGACTTCAAACCCGACGAGATCGAGCGTTCCGCGCAAGCCGCCTGGGCTGCCGCCGACGCCTACCGTGTCGTCGAGGACCCGGACCGCCCCAAGTTCTACGCCTGCTCGATGCTGCCCTACCCCAGCGGCAAGCTGCACATGGGCCACGTGCGCAACTACACCATCAACGACATGCTCACGCGCCAGCTGCGCATGAAGGGCATGAACGTGCTGATGCCGATGGGCTGGGACGCCTTCGGCCTGCCGGCCGAGAACGCGGCGATCGCCAACAACGTGCCGCCCGCGGCCTGGACGCGCAGCAACATCGCCGAGATGAAGGCGCAGTTCGCGCCGCTCGGCCTCGCGTTCGACTGGACCCGCGAGATCGCCACCTGCGACCCCGAGTACTACAAGTGGAACCAGTGGTTCTTCCTGAAGATGCTCGAGAAGGGCATCGCCTACCGCAAGACCCAGGTCGTCAACTGGGACCCGGTCGACCAGACCGTGCTCGCGAACGAGCAGGTCGAGAACGGCCGCGGCTGGCGCAGCGGCGCGCTCGTCGAGAAGCGCGAGATCCCGGGCTATTACCTCGCGATCACGCAGTACGCCGACGAGCTGCTCGCCAACGTGGCCGACCCGACCGCGCCCGGCTACCTGCACGGCTGGCCCGAGCGCGTGCGCCTGATGCAGGAGCACTGGATCGGCAAGAGCGAGGGCGTGCGCTTCGCGTTCCCGCACAAGATCAACGGCGCCGACGGCCACCCGATCGGCGACGGCAAGATGTGGGTCTTCACGACCCGCGCCGACACGATCATGGGCGTGACCTTCTGCGCCGTCGCGCCCGAGCACCCGCTCGCGCTGCACGACGCCGCGGGCAACCCGGCCATCGCCGCGTTCATCGAGGAGTGCAAGGCCGGCGGCACCACCGAGGCCGAGCTCGCCACGCAGGAGAAGAAGGGCATCGCGACCGGCCTGGTCGTCGAGCACCCGCTGACCCATGAGGCGATCCCGGTGTGGATCGGCAACTACGTGCTGATGGGCTACGGCGACGGCGCCGTGATGGGCGTGCCGGCGCACGACGAGCGCGACTTCGCGTTCGCGAAGAAGTACGGCATCGACATCCTGCAGGTGATCCACGTCGACGGCGAGCCGCACTTCACCTACGACCACTGGCAAGAGTGGTACGGCCTGAAGGACACCGGCGGCGAGCGCGCCGTGACGATCAACTCCGACATCTACAGCGGCCTGTCGTACCAGATCGCGATCGACACGGTGGCGAATGCGCTGCACCACAAGGGCCTGGGCGGCAAGAAGACGACCTGGCGCCTGCGCGACTGGGGCATCAGCCGCCAGCGCTACTGGGGCACGCCGATCCCGATCATCCATTGCGCCAAGTGCGGCGTGGTGCCGGTGCCCGAGAAGGACCTGCCGGTCGTGCTGCCCGAGGATTTGATTCCCGACGGCTCCGGCAACCCGCTGAACAAGAGCGAGAAGTTCCTGAACGTCGATTGCCCGACCTGTGGCCAGCCGTCGCGGCGCGAGACCGACACGATGGACACCTTCGTGGACTCGGCCTGGTACTTCATGCGCTACACCTGCCCGGACAGCCATGACGCGATGGTCGACGCGCGCAACGCCTACTGGACGCCGATGGACCAGTACATCGGCGGCATCGAGCACGCCGTGCTGCACCTGCTGTACGCGCGCTTCTGGACCAAGGCGATGCGCGACATGGGCCTGGTCGACCACGGCGAGCCGTTCACCAAGCTGTTCACGCAGGGCATGCTGCTGAACGAATCGTTCTACCGCGAGGAAGGCGCCGACGGCAAGCGCGTCTGGTTTTACCCGAGCGAAGTGACCGTCCAGTACGACGAGAAGAGCCATCCGATCGGCGCGACGCTGAACGCCGACGGCCAGCCGGTGCGGCTCGGCGGCATCGAGAAGATGTCGAAGTCGAAGAACAACGTGGTCGAGCCGCGCGACATCATCGCGAAGTTCGGCGCCGACACCGCGCGGCTGTTCACGATGTTCGCCGGCCCGCCGGACCAGAGCGCGGCCTGGTCCGATTCGGGCGCCGAGGGCTCGTACCGCTACCTGCGGCGGCTGTGGAACTTCGGCGTGCGGCATGCCGACGCGATCCGCGCCGCCGGCAACGACTTCACCGGCCTGAGCGACGGCGCCAAGGAGCTGCGCCGCGAGGTGCACCTGCTGCTGCGCCAGATCAGCCACGACTACGACCGCCTGCAGTACAACACCGTCGCCTCGGGCGCGATGAAGCTGCTCAACGCCCTCGAAGGCGCGAAGCTCACCGACACCCCGGCCGACGCTGCGGCACTGCGCGAGGGCCTGAGCGTGCTGCTGCGCGTGCTGTACCCGGCCACGCCGCACATCACCCACGCGCTGTGGGGCGAGCTCGGCTTTAAGGCGACCTTCGGCGATCTGCTCGACACGCCCTGGCCCGCCGTCGACGAGGCGGCGCTGCAGCAGAGCGAGGTCGAGCTGATGCTGCAGGTCAACGGCAAGCTGCGCGGCTCGATCCGCGTGGCCGCCGATGCCGGCAAGCACACGATCGAGCACGCGGCGACGCACAGCCCCGACTTCATCAAGTTCGCCGACGGCAAGCGCGCGAAGAAGGTCATCATCGTGCCCGGTCGACTGGTCAACATCGTTGTCTGACCGGATGAAGACGCACCCCACGCGCCGCCACCTGTTGATCGCGGCGCTGCTGCCGCTGGCCGGCTGCGGCTTCGAGCTGCGGCGCGCGCCGGAGCTGAAGTTCCGCACGATCCAGCTCGCCAACTTCAACCGCCGCTCGCCGCTGGCGGACGAGCTGCGGCTGCAGATCAACGCGAGCACCACCACGCTGGTGGTCGAAGGGATCGCGCAGGCGCAGGTCGTGCTCGAGGCGATCGAAGACGCGCGCGAGAAGGTCGTCGTCGCCAGCGGCGCGGTCGGGCAGGTCACGGAATTCCAGTTGCGCGAGCGCTTCCGCTTCCGCCTGCGCAGCGCGGGCGGCCGCGAGCTGATCCCCGAGACCGAGATCCTGCAGAGCCGCGACCTCAGCTACACCGAGAGCGCCGCGCTCGCCAAGGAGCAGGAAGAGAACTTCCTGTACCGCGCGATGCAGAGCGACATCGTGGCGCAAGTCATGCGTCGACTCGCCTCCGTGCAGACCTTCTGATGCAGATCCGCGCCGATCAACTCGCGTCGCATCTGCAGAAGGGCCTGCGCCCGATCTACACGGTGTGGGGCGACGAACCGCTGCTCGCGCAGGAGGCGGGCGACGCGATCCGCGCCGCGGCACGCGCCAGCGGTTGCAGCGAGCGCCAGGTCCACACCGTCGCCGGCGCGCACTTCGACTGGAGCGGGCTGCTCGGCGCGTCGATGGCGATGAGCCTGTTCTCGGAGCGCCAGCTGATCGAGATCCGCATCCCGTCGGGCAAGCCGGGCAAGGACGGCTCGGAGGCGCTGCAGCGCTACTGCGATTCGCTGGGCGACGACGTCGTCACGCTCGTGCAGTTGCCCAAGCTCGATCGCACCCAGCAAGGCAGCGCGTGGTTCACCGCGCTCGATGGCGCGGGCGTCACGGTGCGCGTCGACCCCATCGACCGCAAGGCGCTGCCGCAGTGGATCGCGCAGCGGCTCGCGCAACAAGGGCAGCGCGTGGTCGGTGGCGAGGACGGCCAGCGCACGCTGGCGTTCTTCGCCGACCGGATCGAGGGCAATCTGCTTGCCGCGCACCAGGAGATCCAGAAGCTCGGCCTGCTCTACCCAGCCGGCGAACTCGGCTTCGAGCAGATCGAATCGGCGGTGCTGAACGTGGCCCGCTACGACGTCTTCAAGCTCGGCGAGGCGGTGCTGGCCGGGCAGGTCGCGCGCGCGCTGCGCATGCTCGACGGGCTGCAGGCCGAGGGCGAGTCGGCGGTGCTGGTGCACTGGACGCTGACCGAGGACATCCGCGCGCTCAAGCGCGTGAAGGACGCCGTGGCCGCCGGCCGGCCGCTGCCGATGGCGCTGCGCGAGAGCCGCGTCTGGGGCGCGAAGGAGCGCCTGTTCGAGCGCGTCGTGCCGATGCTGACCGAGCACACGATCGCGCACCTGCTCGACGCGGCACAGGTCTGCGACGGCCTGGCCAAAGGCCTGAAGCACCCCGACTGGCCGCAGGACCCGTGGGACGGGCTGAAGCGGCTGGTGCTGATGCTGGTGCAGCACACGTCGGCCGTGCCGGCGGGTGGTCGCGGCCGGGTCGTGGTGAAGCGGATCGCGCTGCAGGCGTGAGGCCTGCGGCTCAATAGCCGCGCGTTCGGTCGACCACGTTCTGCAGCGCCTGCCCGTTGCGCAAGGCTTCAACATTCCGCGCGGCGATCACCGCCGCGCTGAGCGGGTCGGTCGGCGCAGCGATGTGCGGCAGCACGGTGATGGCCGGATGCGACCAGAACGGGTGAGCCGGCGGCAGCGGCTCGGTCGCGAACACATCGAGCACGGCGCGCCGCAGGTGACCGCTGTCCAGTGCGGCGAGCAGGTCGGCCTCGACCACATGCGCGCCGCGCGCGAAGTTCAGCAGGCTGGCACCGCGCGGCATCTGCGCCAGCATGCGCGCGTCGAACAGGCCGTGCGTCTGCGGCGTCAGCGGCAGCAGGTTGACGACGGCGTCGGCTTTCGCGAGCGCCGCATCGAGCGGGCCGGCGTCGCGGCGCCAGACCGTGACCGGATGGCCCTGCTCGGCCAGCCGCCGCGCCGTCGCCTGGCCCATCTGCCCCGCGCCGAGCACCGTGACCGCGAACTCGTCGGCGCGGCGCAGCGGGTGCTGGCGCCAGACGCCCGCGCGCTGCTGCGCCGCGTAGTCGAAGAAGCCGCGCTGCAGGCCCGCAACGGCCCAGAGCGCGGTCTGCGCCATCGTCTCGTTCATGGCAGGGTCGACCATGCGCGCCAGCGGCACGTCGACCGGCACGCTGGCGTCGTCGAGCAGGCGGTCGACGCCGGCCCACAGCGACTGGATCAAGCGCAGGTTCGGCAGGCCGCGCAGGCTGCCGACCGGCGGGTTGGCGACGAGCGCGATCTCGATCTGCCCGGGCGCGATGTCGTGCGGCTCGCGCACGAGCTGCTCGCCGGGCAACGCGGCCTGCAGCAGCGGCCACCAGGCAGCCCACTCGGTAGCGTCGAACCCGGCGGAGACGAGGATCGCCATCGCGTCAGGTCGCGGCGTTCGCGCGGTCGATCAGCCGCAGCAAGGCCTGACGCACCGTCTCCTCGCGAATCGCCGTGCGGTCGCCGTCAAGCTGCAGCAGTTCGGCGCGCGTGGACTCGCCGGCGCGCGCGGTCGCGAGCCAGACCGTGCCGACCGGCTTGGCGGGCGTGCCGCCGCCCGGCCCCGCAACGCCGGTGACCGCAACCGCGAGCTGCGCCGCCGAATGTGCGAGCGCGCCCTCGGCCATCGCCAGCGCGACCTCGCGGCTGACCGCGCCGTGCGTGGCGACGAGCGCGGCATCGACACCGATCGCCTCGACCTTGGCCGCGTTGGAATAG
The DNA here is from genome assembly GCA_040384825.1 of Pseudomonadota bacterium. Lineage (GTDB taxonomy): Bacteria > Pseudomonadota > Gammaproteobacteria > Burkholderiales > Burkholderiaceae_C > LMDS01. Next base: position 26,501 of record JAZKIO010000090.1, on the reverse strand, counting down.
GTCACGAAGCCGCGCTCGAACCAGTCGCTCGAGCCGGCCACCGCGGTGCACGCGGCGGCGATCAGGCCGCCGGTGCACGACTCGGCCGTCGCGAGCTTGAGCCCGCGCCCACGCAACGCGTCCGCCAGCGCGAGGACCAGGGACTCGACATCGTTCACACGAACCTCCACAGCGCGATCACGAACAGCGTGCACAGCGCCGCGACGAAATCATCCAGCAGGATGCCGAAACCCTGCGCCCAGCCGATCGGCATGCCGCGCCGCAGCTTGAACAGCTTGTCGGCCCACGCCACCGGGCCGGGCTTGGCGGCGTCGAACACGCGGAACAGCACGAACGCGACGAACTGCGCCCACACGCCCGCCGGCATCACCAGCCACAGCACCAGCCAGAAGGCGAGCACCTCGTCCCAGACGATGGCGCCCGGATCGGCCACCGCGAGATGGCGCGCCGTCACCGTGCAGGCCCACCAGCCGACGAGGCTGCCGATGCCGATCAGCAGCGCCCAGCGCAGGTCGTTCATGTGCGGCTGCAGGACGACGAACGCCACCCAGGCCCACAGCGTGCCGACCGTCCCCGGCGCGACCGGCGACAACCCGCTGCCGAAGCCGAGCGCGATCGCGTGCGCCGGGTTAGCGAGCATGAAGCGCCAGGTCGGCTTGCGCGCCGCGATCGGCAGCGGTGGATTGAGGGAAGGCGTCGGGTCGGTCATGCCTTGAAGTGGTCGAAAGAGCCGAAGGTGTTCGGCAGCATCGCGCCGGCCGTGTCCAGCAACCGCAGCCCGGGCTCGCCGACGACGCGGCCGATGCGCGTGATGCCGACCTGCGCCGTGCGCGCGGCGGCTTCGACCTGCGCGGCGCGCGCCGGCGGCGCGGTGAACACGAGCTCGTAGTCGTCGCCGCCGGCCAGCGTGCAGGTGCGCTGCAGCGTCAGCGACAGCGCGCGCAGGTCGGCGCTGCGCGGCAGCGCGTCGGCGTCCACCTCGGCGCCGAGCCGCGAGCGCCGCAGCACGTGCGCCAGGTCGCCGAGCAGGCCGTCGGAGACGTCGATCGCGCTGGTCGCGACGCCGCGCAGCGCCAGCCCGAGCGCCACGCGCGGCTGCGGCCGCTCCATCGCCACGCGCACGCGCTCGAACGCATCGCCCGCGAGCGCGACCGTGCCGCGAAACGCCTCGAGCGCGAGCCGCGCGTCGCCGAGCGTGCCGCTCACGTAGAGGTCGTCGCCGGCCTGCGCGCCGGAGCGCAGCAGTGCCTCGCCCTGCGGCACCTCGCCGAACACCGTGATGCACAGGTTCAGCGGGCCCTGCGTGGTGTCGCCGCCGATCAGCTCGCAGCCGTGCGCGTCGGCCAGTGCCAGCAGGCCGCGCGCGAAGCCGGCGAGAAACGTCTCGTCGACGCGCGGCATGGCGAGTGCGAGCGTGAACGCGACCGGCTTCGCGCCGCACGCCGCCAGGTCGCTGAGGTTCACCGCCAGCGCCTTGTGGCCCAGGCGCTCGGGGTCGACGGTCGGCAGGAAGTGCCGGCCCTCGACCAGCATGTCGCTCGACACCGCGAGTTGCATGCCCGGCGAGGTGGCGAACAGCGCGCAGTCGTCGCCCACGCCGAGTGCCGCGCGCGTGACGGTGCGGGTGAAGTACTTCGCGATCAGGTCGAACTCGCCGAGGGACACGGGCGCGGTCACTTTCCGATGTTGATGAGCGGCGCGGTCTGCATGTTGGCCGGCAGCACGACGGTGGTCGTGCCGCCCTTCTCGGCGAACTTGAGCAGCGCCAGGTTCGATTCGTGCTGCAGGTACTCGCGGGTCAGGCTCTGGTTGATGATCTGGTTCGCCTTGGCAATGCCCTCGGCCTTCTTGACCTCGACCTGCGCCTCGGCCTCGGCGATCGCGATGCGCTGCTTGGTCGTCTCGAGCTGCTTCTGCGCCGCCACCGATTCCTGGATCGCCTTCTCGATCGCCGGGTCGGTCGTCAGCGAGCGGATCACGACGCGGGTGATGCTGAACACGCCCTTGTCGTTGGCGTCGAGTTCCGCCTGGAGCGATTTGCCGACCGCCGCCGCGAGCTCGTCGCGCCGCGTGTGCATCACCAGGCTGTCGATGCGCGCGGCCTGCTCGTAGACGGCGTTGCGCGAGAGCCGCTGCAGCAGCGCGTAGGCCGGCAGGTTGACGCGGCTGCCCTCGTCGCGGGTGTGCTGGCCGGCGTACTTGACGTAGAGGTCGGCGATCGCGCCGCCCGCCACGCGGTAATAGACGGTCAGGTCCAGGTCGCGCAGCGTCAGGTTGTCGCGGGCCTTGGGCGTCAGGTCGTTGAGGTCGATGCCGATCTCCTTGGCGGAGAACTCCTGCACCCGGCTGATGCCGGGCAGGCCGAGGTAGACGCCCGGCTCCACCTCCTCCGGGTTGACCTTGCCGAGCGTGGTGCGCACGCCGACGTTGCCCGATTCGACCGTGCCGCAGCTCGTCATCGCCAGCGCGGCGACCGCGATCACCAGCAGCCCCGCCAACACGCGTTTGATCACCGAGCACCCCGACGAGCCGCACAGCACATGCTGCGCGCGGATTATCGACCGGGCCGGACGGCGCTCCGCCTGCGCATGCAGCGATGCGGGATCGGTATCGCCTCGGTGTTTGCAGGCGGGCCGCGGCGCCGACCTGACTTCTACAATCGGCGGCCCCCGACGCGCGCCGCCGGCGGCTCCGACAACCATCACCGAGACAACCGCATGTCCACCAATGCCGAACAGAAGGCCGCCGAACTCCGTCGCGACGCGCTCGACTATCACCAGTTCCCGACGCCCGGCAAGGTAGCGATCCATGCGACCAAGCAGATGGTCAACCAGCGTGACCTGGCGCTGGCCTACTCGCCCGGCGTCGCGTTCGCGTGCGAGGAGATCGTCGCCGACCCGGCCGCGGCGTTCAAGTACACCTCGCGCGGCAACCTGGTCGCGGTGATCACCAACGGCACCGCGGTGCTCGGCCTGGGCAACATCGGCCCGCTCGCCAGCAAGCCGGTGATGGAAGGCAAGGGCGTGCTGTTCAAGAAGTTCGCCGGCATCGACGTGTTCGACATCGAGATCGCCGAGAACGACCTGGACAAGCTGGTCGACCACATCGCGGCGCTCGAGCCCACCTTCGGCGGCATCAACCTCGAGGACATCAAGGCGCCGGACTGCTTCTATGTCGAGCGCCAGCTTCGCGCGCGCATGAAGATCCCGGTGTTCCACGACGACCAGCACGGCACCGCGATCGTCGTCGGCGCCGGATTGCTGAACGCGCTGAAGGTCGCCGGCAAGCGCATCGACGAGGTCAAGCTCGTGACCTCCGGCGCCGGCGCTGCGGCGCTCGCCTGCCTGGGATTGCTGATGAAGCTCGGCCTGCCGCGCGAGAACATCTGGGTCACCGACCTGGCCGGCGTGGTCTACGAGGGCCGCACCGAGCTGATGGACGAGGACAAGGTCCAGTTCGCGCAGAAGACCGACGCGCGCACGCTGGCCGACGTGATCAAGGGGGCCGACATCTTCCTCGGCCTGTCGGCCGGCGGGGTGCTCAAGAAGCACATGGTCGCGACGATGGCGCCCACGCCGATGATCTTCGCGCTCGCCAACCCGACGCCCGAGATCCTGCCCGAAGAGGTGCAGGAGGTGCGCAGCGACGCGCTGATCGCGACCGGCCGCAGCGACTACCCGAACCAGGTCAACAACGTCCTGTGCTTCCCGTACATCTTCCGCGGCGCGCTCGACTGCGGCGCGACCACGATCACGATCGAGATGGAGATCGCCGCGGTCCACGCGATCGCCGAGCTCGCCCGCGCCGAGCAGAACGAGGTGGTCGCCGCCGCCTATGCCGGCGCGTCGCTCAGCTTCGGCCCGGAAAACCTGATCCCGAAACCGTTCGATCCGCGCCTGATGATGAAGATCGCGCCGGCAGTGGCGAAGGCGGCCGCCGATTCGGGCGTGGCCGCGCGCCCGATCGAGGACATGGACGCCTACCGCGAGAAGCTGCAGACCTTCGTCTACGCCTCGGGCACGACGATGAAGCCGATCTTCACGATGGCCAAGCGCGCCGTGCACAAGCGCGTCGCTTACGCCGAGGGCGAGGAGGAGCGCGTGCTGCGCGCGGTGCAGGTCGTGGTCGACGAGAACCTCGCGCGGCCGACGCTGATCGGCCGCCCGGAGGTGATCGCGCAGCGCATCGAGAAGTTCGGCCTGCGCCTGACCGCGGGTGCCGACTACGACCTGGTCAACACCGAGAACGACCACCGCTTCCGCGACTACTGGCAGACCTACCACCGCATGACCGAGCGCAAGGGCGTGACCGCCCAGCTCGCCAAGATCGAGATGCGCCGCCGCCTGACGCTGATCGGCGCCATGCTCCTCAAGACCGGCGAGGTCGACGGCATGCTCTGCGGCACCTGGGGCACGACGGCGCTGCACCTGCACTACATCGACCAGGTGATCGGCAAGCGCGAGGGCTCCAAGACCTACGCCTGCATGAACGGCCTCGTGCTGCCCGGGCGCCAGGTGTACCTGGTGGACACCCACGTCAACTACGATCCGACGGCCGAGCAGCTCGCCGAGATCACCGTGATGGCCGCCGAGGAACTGATGCGCTTCGGCCTGCAGCCCAAGGCGGCGCTGCTCTCGCACAGCAACTACGGCTCGAGCAACCAGCCCTCGGCAATCAAGATGCGCGAGACGCTGGCGCTGCTGCAGCAGCAGGCACCGTGGCTGGAGGTCGACGGCGAGATGCACGGCGACACCGCGCTCGACGGCGCCTACCGCAAGACCATCATGCCGAACAGCGCGCTGACCGGCGAAGCCAACCTGCTGGTGCTGCCCAACATCGACGCCGCCAACATCAGCTACAACCTGCTGAAGACGGCCGCCGGCGGCGGCATCGCGATCGGGCCGGTGCTGCTGGGTGCGGCCCAGCCGGTGCACATCCTGACGCCGTCGGCGACCGTGCGGCGGATCATCAACATGACCGCGCTGACCGTGGCGGACGCCAACGCCGCGCGCTGAGCCTTTCCGACCTCCCACCAAAGCCCGGGAAAACCCGAAGGCTTTGACGCAGGCGCCGATATGGCGCCTATTTTTTGGCGTCGGAAAACCGCGCATTCGCGCAGATCGATGCGTTTCATGGCGAGAACATAAAGTGTGCGCCCACAAACACCCCACGGGGATTGCCCCATTTTGAGGCAGAGGCTTGAGGTTTTCGGCCCGATTCGGTAACATCGCGGCTTCTGATTTCAGGGATTTCCCGTGTTTTTCTCCGGTCGGCCACCGTGGTGGCAAGCCCTGCACAAGATGGGGCTGTTTGTCACATTGGCGGGCTCGGTCCTGATGGCCGGTTCGGTCCAGGCCAGGAGCCCCAACCCGGAGACGATGTCTGCGGTGTCGCTGACGCAACTGCCGGTCGAGGCGCAGACCACCCACCGGCTCATCCTGGCGGGCGGCCCTTTCCCCTATCGCAAGGACGGCTCGGTGTTCGGCAACCGCGAGCGGGCACTGCCCGGCAAGCGGCGCGGCTACTACCACGAGTACACGGTCGATACCCCGGGCGCGCGGGACCGGGGCGCGCGGCGAATCGTCTGCGGAGGCCTCCCGGTGACCCGCCCGGAAGTCTGTTTCTACACCGCCGACCACTACACGTCGTTCCGACGCATCGTGCAGTGACCGGCCACCCAGTTTTTGTTTTTTGACACGAGGAGGAACGTGACCATGCTGTTGCAGACAGTCCGTCCGAACATTGTTCAATCGATCCGCGCGTTCCGCGTCGAAGATCTGATGCAGGCGGCGCAAGGCGCCGAGCAGCATTTCCTCTACGCGAACCTGACCGCGGCCCAGTCCAAGCAGGACGTCCTCGAAGGCATCGCCCAGGCCTTCATGTTCCCGGCGCACTTCGGCAAGAACCTGGATGCGCTGTACGACTGCATGACCGACCTGGTCCACAAGTCGGGCGCACAGCCGGGCTTCGTGGTGGTGCTGGAGCAGCTGCCGGACAACCCGCGCTTCGACCGCGAGGCGCGCGAGCAGCTGCTCGACGTCTTCCGCGACGCGGCGGACTTCTGGGCTGAACGGAAGATACCGTTCAGGTGCTTCTATTCTTTTCAGTAGCCCGCTCACAAGACCTCGCGTCTTGGGAGCGGGCTACCGAAGTGACCCCCGCCGTGGCAGACAAGCCCGCCAAGCCGGCCGCCAAGAGCGCCGCCAACAGCACCTTCGGCATGAACATGCCGATGATGAGCAGCGCGTTCGATACCGCGATGTGGCTGAACGCGGCTTGAGCCGCGCTTGACGACCGATCGCGGCTCGGCCGCGATTTCGATCTTCGACTCGGCCCCGCCCGGCTCCTGCCGCGCGGGGCTTTGCTATGGGGGCGCCAGGGCGGACGCCAGCGCGAGGTACTCCGCGACGGGCACCTCTTCCGCACGCCGCTGCAGCACGAAGTCGCCGGCGTAGCCGCGCTCGTCGAGCCAGCGGCCGAGCGTGTTGCGCAGCACCTTGCGGCGCTGCGAGAACGCCACCCGCACCAGTTCCTCGAGCAAGGCCGCGTCCACCGCGGCCGCCGGCGCGAGCGGCTGCATGCGCACGATCGCCGAGTCCACGCGCGGTGGCGGGTCGAAGGATTCGGGCGGCACGTCGAGCACCGACTCGATCGCGTAGCGCCACTGCAGCATCACGCTCAGGCGGCCGTAGTCCTTGCTTCCGGGTTCGGCGGCCATGCGGTCGACGACTTCCTTCTGCAGCATGAAGTGCTGGTCGATCACGCGGTCGGCCACGCCGAGCAGATGGAACAGGATCGGCGTGGAGATGTTGTACGGCAGGTTCCCGACGACGCGCAGGCGCCGGCCGTGCTGGTCGGCGAGCGCCGCGAAGTCGACCTGCAGCACGTCGGATTCGATCACCGTGAGCTCGGGTCGGCAGCGCAGGCGGGCGGCCAGGTCGCGGTCGAGCTCGATGACGGTCAGCGACTTGCAGCGCGCGACCAGCGGATCGGTCATCGCCCCCAGCCCCGGGCCGATCTCGACCAACGCCTCGCCCGGCTGCGGATCGATCACATCGACGATGGCGTCGATGACCGCGCCGTCGGTCAAGAAATGCTGACCGAAGCGCTTGCGCGCGACATGCTTCACTTCGGCCGGGGCCGCCGCGCCGGGCCGCCCCAAGCAAGGCCCCACCCTCGGGGAGGGTCGCTTGCCGTACCCGGCGAGCGGGGTGCCGTCATCACTGCGGCGGCTCGCGCAACTCGATGTAGGCGCGGCCGCGCAGATCGCGCACCCACTCGAGGTAGGCGGCTTCGAACTTCTGCTCGCGCAGCACGTTGCGCGCCTGCTCGCGCTGCTGCTTCGCGTCGAGCAGGATCTCGCGGCGCTCCAGCACCTGGATCAGGTGCACGCCGAAGCGCGAGATCACCGGCTCGGAGATCCCGCCCAGCGCCAGCGCGTTCATCGTCTCCTCGAACTCGGGCACGAAGGTGCCCGGCGAGGTCCAGCCCAGGTCACCGCCGGCCTGCGCCGAGCCGTCCTCGGAGTTCTCGCGCGCGAGCTGCTCGAACGTCCGGGTGCCGGCGGCGATCTGGCGCTTGAACTCGGCCAGGCGCCGGCCCGCGGCCTCGGCGGAGAGCTGCGCCGAGACGCGCAGCAGGATGTGACGCGCGTGCGTCTGCTGCACCGCGAACGCCGCCCCCTCCTGGCGCGTGATCACCTTCAGCACGTGGAAGCCGGCACCGCTCTTCAGCAGCGTCGGCGCAAGGTCGCCGCTCTTCAGCCCGCGCACCGCCTCCACGAACACGTCCGGCAGCCGATCGGCCTGGCGCAGGCCGATCACGCCGCCCTGCGCCTTGTTGCCGTCCTCGGAGACCTCGCGCGCCACGGCGATGAAGTCCTCGCCGCCCCGCACCCGCGCCAGCGCCGCCTCGGCACGCGCGCGGCGCTGCGCCACGACCTCGTCGCTCGCGCCTTCCGGCACGGTGACGAGGATCTGCGCCAGGTTCAGCTGCACGCCGCCGCCACTGGCCGCGCGGCGTTGTTCGATCAGCGCGTCGATGTCGGCATCGGTGATGCGGATGCGCTGGTTGACCTCGCGCTCGCGCACGCGCTCGACGGCCAGCTGGTCGCGCACGTTGTTGCGAAAGGTGGCGTACGCCATGCCCTGCTGCTGCAGGCGGGCGCGCAGCTGCGGCATGGTCATCTGGTTCTGCACCGCGACGTTGGCCACCGCGCGGTCGACCTCGGCCTCGTCGAGCTTGGGGCCGGTCTCGCGCGCGTTGGTAATCTGCACGCGCTCGTCGATCAGCGCATCGAGCACCTGCTTGCGCAGCTCGGGGGCCGGCGGCAGCGGCTGGTTGGTGCGCGCCGCGTCCTCGCGGATGCGCGCCAGCCGGGCCTGCAATTCCCCATTCGTCACCAGCTCCTGGTTGACGACCGCGACGATGTAGTCCGCCATGTTCGGCGCGCTGGCGGTGCGGGTCTGCGCGGGCGCGAGCGGCACCGTCAGGCACAGCGCGAGCACGCTCGCGGTGCGCACGGCCGCGCGGCGGAAGAACGGGAATTCAGTCATAGGCACTCGACACTGGCGCCACCGTGCGGTCTTCGCGCAGCAGCTTGTAACCGGGGATATTGTCCTTCAAGACCTGGAGCGGGTTGCTTCCGAGTCGGGACAGGCCGACGAGTTCCAGCTGGAACAGCAATCGGGTCGTGGCTTCGGACAAGCCGGTCGACTGCCGCGTCGCGACGACGCGGCCGATCCAGCAGCCGGCGTCGTACTCGACACCGACGACCGCATCGACCAGCCGGCGCTCCAGCGTGCTGTAGTTGATGCGCCCGACACCATACCAGCTGCCCCGGCAGCCGCTGCCGTCGGTGGAGCGGGGGCGCGAGGCGTCGGGCGTCGGGCCGTAGAGCGGCCACTGCCAGCCGAGTTCGACCTGCTCGCTGAGCCCGCGGGTCAGCCGGTAGGTGGCGCTGATGGTGCGGTACGGCCCCGGCGAATAGCGCGCGCCGACCACCGAACGCGAGACGCGGTTGCCGTCCGGGCTGTACTGCATCGAGGCGTCGAGCGACCACGACGGGATCACCGTGGTCGACCCGAGCAGCAACAGGTCGGAGAAGCGCTGCGTCAGCGGCTGGCCGTCAGGCGTGACGAACTGGTCGCGCAGCAGGTAGCGCTGCGCCAGGCCGAGTCGCAGGCGCTCGGCGCCGGTCTCCGGATCGATGAAGCGTGTGGTGACGCCGGCGGTGACCTGGTGCGCGTCCGAGACGCGGTCGACGCCGGAGAATGCGCTGTCGGTGAAGATCGAATCGAAGTTGAAGTCCTTCGCGTAGGCGTCGAAATTCGGCAGCCGGGTCTGGTCGCGGTACGGCGTGTTGACGTACAGCAGGCGCGGCTCCAGCGTCTGGCGCATCGCCTTGCCGAAGATGCGCGTGTCGCGCTCGAACACCCAGGCGCTGTCCAGGCTCAGCGTCGGGATCACGCGCGTGCCGTTCGCGGCCAGGCTCGCGCTGCCGGGCGGCCGGTCGACCTCGTACGACGCGGCGTTGAACGCGAGCTTCGGCGTCAGCGTCCAGCCCGGCGTGACGAACGGCCACGCGATGCTGCCGATCGCGTGCACGCGGTCACCGGTGACGCGCGGCAGCAGCGAGGCGTTGGTCGGGTCGGTGAAGCGGTTGAACTCGGCCTCGAAGCCGACTTCGAACCCGCGCCCGATGCGCCCCACGTAGCGCGTGCCGAGTTGCGGTGCGCGCTCGTACGGCGCCTCGATCCGCGTCGCCGGGTCGACCGTCTGCAGCACCTGCCACTTCTGCACCCGCGCGTAGGTAGCCCAGTCGCCGAAGGGCCGGCTGACCTGGAGATCGGTCGGCAGCAGGCGCGGCGTCAGGCTCGACGAGACGTCGTGCGGGAAGTCCTTCCAGTAGTCGTCGTCCGAGACGCGCAGCGCGTGCATCTGCAGGCGCAGGCCGTTGCCGAAGTCGCTGTCGTGCGCGGCCGCCAGCGCATAGCGTTCGCGCCCGGTGACGCGGTCGTTCGGCATCAGGTTGAGCTTGACCTCGCCGCGGTAATCGGGCTCGAGGTAGCGGAACTCGGTCTCGATCGAGGGCCCGCGCCGCGTGCTGATCGCCGGGGTGAGGGTCGCATCGCGGTTCGGCGCGATGTTCCAGTAGTACGGCATCGAGAACTGGAAGCCGCTCTTCGAGTCGAGCCCCATGCTGGGCGGCAGCCAGCCCGACTTGCGGTCGTCGGTGAGCGGAAAGCTCAGCCGCGGCGCCGCCAGGATCGGCACGCCGTAGAAGCGCAGCACCCCGCCCTCGGCGATGCCCTCGTTGTTGGCGAAATCGAGGTGCACCTTGTCGGTCGTCAGCAGCCATGCGGGGCCGTTGCCGCTCCCGGTGTCGTCGGCCGGACAGCTGGTGTAGGTGGCGGCGGTCGCGGTCGCGCGCTGCTCATCGAGGAAGTCGATCCGCTGCGCCGTGCCGCCCGCGCCGGTGCGCGCGAAGTAATACGTCGGATTGCGGAAGAAGCCCTCGAACCGCTGCACCCGCAGCTGCAATTCGGGGCCGCTGTAGACGTTGCCGTCACGGCTGATACGCACGTGGCCGGTGGCCGTCGCCAGATCCTCCACCTGCTCGTAGCGCAGCTTGTCGGCGCGGATCACCGTGCCGCTGCGGCGGAACTCGACGTTGCCTTCGGCGACGGCGTCCAGATCGGGGCTGCCGGTGACCGTCTGCGCGTTCAGGATGATCGGCAGGCGGTTGGCGGCCTCGCCGCGCAACGGCGGCTGCAGCGCCAGCGAGGGCCGCAGCTCGATCGGTTCGTCCGGGCCCGTCACCGCCTGCGCGCACACCGGCGCCGCGAGCGCCGCGGCCAGCGCGGCCGCGAGTGGCGTCAGGAGCGGGCGCGCAAGGCGGGAGCGGGAGTGAGGCACCAAGGAGTGACGTTTCGAGAGCGTTGGGAGTCGCCGGCCGTGGTGCGCCCGGTGCCGGCGTGCCGCCGTCACCCAGGCTGCCCGGGGCAGTGTGGTTTGTAGAATCGATTATCCACGAGCCCTCCAGCGACACCACCGATTGAGCACCCCGACTTCTCCCGCGTCCGCCACTGCCGTGGCGTGGCCCGATGCCGCCCGCCACGCGGCCTTCGATGCCTGGCTGGCACGCATCGCTCCCGCGCACGGGCTCGCTGCCGCGACGCTGCGCGCGGCGTCGAGCGACGCGAGCTTTCGCCGCTACTTCCGGATCGACGGACAGGCCGGCAGCCGCATCGTCATGGACGCCCCGCCGCCGCTCGAGGACGTGCGCCCGTTCGTCGCGATTGCCGCGTTGCTGCACCGCGCCGGCCTGAACGCGCCGACGGTGCTGGCGCAGGATGTCGAGCACGGCTTCCTGCTGCTCGACGACCTCGGCAGCCAGCTCTACCTGGATGCGCTGAACGACGCCGTCGCGCGCGACGACACCGCCCGGCGCGACACGCTGATGCGCGACGCGATCCGGGCGCTGATCCAGTGGCAGACGCGCGGCGACGCCAGCGCGCTGCCGCCCTACGACGACGCCCTGCTGCGCCGCGAGCTGCAGCTGTTCCCCGACTGGTGCGTGACCCGTGAATGCGGCGTCACTTGGACGCCCGAGGAGCAGCAGACCTGGGCCGATGCCTGCGATGCGCTCGTCGCCAGTGCGCTCGCGCAGCCCACCGTCGCCGTGCACCGCGACTACATGCCGCGCAACCTGATGGTCACCGCCGAGAACAACCCCGGCATCCTCGACTTCCAGGACGCGGTGCGCGGCCCCATCAGCTACGACCTGGCGAGCCTGCTGCGCGACGCCTTCATCTCATGGGACGAGGAAATCGAGATCGACCTCGCGGTGCGCTACTGGCAGGCCGCGCGCAAGGCGGGGCTCGACCTGCCCGACGACTTCGGCGAGTTCTGGCGCCAGGTCGAGTGGATGGGCCTGCAGCGCCACCTCAAGGTGCTGGGCATCTTCTGCCGCCTGAAGCACCGCGACAACAAGCCCAACTACAGCACCGACCTGCCGCGCTTCTTCAACTACGCGCACAAGGTCGCGTCGCGCTACAACGCGCTGCGCCCGCTGTCGCGGCTGCTGGAGCCGCTGATGGGCGCGACGCGGGTCGAAGGGTTCTACTGACGCTGCGCAGGCGTCGGCTCACGACGTCGGCTCAGGACGTCAGCTCCAGCGTCGCCTGCACCGGCGATCCCTTCTTCGGCCGCGGCTGAGTCTCGCAGCCGGCGGCGATCAGCCAGGGGTCCCGCTCTTCGCCGCCGAAGGTCTTGACCAGGAAGTCGACGAACACCCGGGTGCGCGCCGGCACGTGCTTGCGCGTCGGCATACCGGCGTAGAGCGTGGTGGTGAACAGGTGCCATTGCGGCAGCACGCGCTCCAGCGCGTTCTCGAGCAGCGCGTCCTCGGCGACGAAGGACGGCAGCCCGGTGATGCCCAACCCGGCCAGCGCCGCCGCGTACATCGTGTCGGTGTGGATGGTGCTGAGGCCGGAGCGCCTGGGCACCAGCGTCACGGTCTCGCCGGGCGGCTCGTCGTCGCCGCCGGCGCCGGTCTGCAGCACCAGTTCGCGCAGGAACGGCGGCACCATCGACTCGTGGGCCTCCAGGTCCTTGGGGTGCGCCGGCCGGCCGCGCTTGTCCAGGTACTCCGGCGATGCGCACAGCACGACCTCGGAGCGCGCGAGCCGCCGCGCGATGAAGTTGCCGTCGAGCGGGCGCCGGCCTTCGGTGAGGATGCTGACGTCGAAGTTCTCGTCGACCGTCTCGACGGGCCCCGGCACCGACAGCTCGATCGACACGCGCGGGTAGAGCGCGCGGAATTTCGGCAGGTGCTTGGCGATCTGGTGGACCGCGAACGCCGGCGGGCACAGCACGCGCAGGTGACCGCGCGGCTCGGCGGTCGAGGCGGTGGCGAGCGCCTCGGCCTCCTCGACCTCGGTCAGGATGTGGCGCACGCGCTCGAGGTAGAGCTCGCCGGTGTCGGTGAGCGACAGGCGCCGCGTGGTGCGGTTGATCAGGCGCGAGCCCAGGTGCTCCTCCAGGTCCGCGACGAGCCTCGTGACGACCGCGGGCGACAGGTTCAGCTCACGGGCGGCCCGGGCGAAGCTGCCCTCGTCGACGACCCGCGAGAACACCCGCATGGAATGCAGTCGGTCCATTTGCAACCCCCGGCTTTGTTTCTATTTCAGCAATGCGCAATTGAACCATACGCTGTTTATTGATGCATCGGCAATGTCTACAGTTCATCCCATCGATGAGGAAGACCTCACCGAGGTTGGACAAGACGGCACCTAACAACAAACGCCGCCCTGCCCGGACGTCAATCACATTGGATCGAAAGCCATCACCATGAACAGCAAGTTTCTCTATGCCGCCACCGTCGCCGTCTCGTTGATCAGCTCGCTGGCGTACGCCGACGAAGCGCCGGTCAGCCGCGAGCAGGTCAACGCCGAACTCCGCCAGGCGGTCGCCAACGGCACGCTGCAGCGCACCGACTACGACACCGGCTCGTACCGCCCGCAAGCCGTCACCTCGAACGTGACGCGCCAGCAGGTCGCCGTGGAACTGGCGCAGGCCCGGCAAGCCCGAAAGGTGCTGGTCGGCTCGGACGCGAACCGGACCTACAACCCGTACGGCACGCAGATCCTCGAGACCTCGACGCTGGCCCGCAGCGACGTCAAGACCGAGGTCCTGCAAGCCGCCAGGGCCGGCACGCTGCAACGCACCGACTACGACGACGTGGCCGCGCTGACCCGCCAGGCCAACCAGCACGCCGCGTCGGCCACCTTCGCGCAGCGCTTCAAGGCGAAGTTCGCCCGCGACGCGAGCTGATCCGCGCCGCGCGCACCGCGCCAGACAGGCCGCCTCCGGGCGGCCTTTTCCATGGCGCGGCGACAATACCGGGCTCATGTCCACGCCCCCCGCCCACTGACGTGCTGCGCATCACCGAACTGCGCCTGCCGCTCGGCCATGCCGAGGATGCCCTGCGTCCGGCGATCGTCGCGCGGCTCGGCATCGCCGACGCCGACCTGAGCGCGTTCACCGTCTTCAAGCGCAGCTACGACGCGCGCAAGAAGGCCGCGATCGTGCTGATCTACACCATCGACTGCGCGCTGCGCGACGAGGCCGCGGTGCTCGCGCGGCTCGCCGGCCAGCCGCACATCCGGCCGACGCCCGACACCGCGTACCGGTTCATCGGCCACGCGCCGGTCGACTGGCCGCGCGAGCCGCGCCCGGTGGTGGTCGGCTTCGGACCGTGCGGCATCTTCGCGGCGCTGATCCTCGCCCAGATGGGGCTGCGGCCGATCGTGCTGGAGCGCGGCAAGGCGGTGCGCGAGCGCACCCAAGACACCTGGGGCCTGTGGCGCAAGAACGTGCTGAACCCCGAGTCGAACGTGCAGTTCGGCGAGGGCGGCGCCGGCACCTTTTCCGACGGCAAGCTGTGGAGCCAGATCAGCGATCCGCGTCACCTGACGCGCAAGGTCCTGGCCGAGTTCGTCAAGGCCGGCGCGCCGGAGGAGATCCTGTTCGTCGCCAAGCCGCACATCGGCACCTTCCGGCTCGTCGGCGTGGTCGAGAAGATGCGCGCCGAGATCGAGGCGCTGGGCGGCGAGATCCGCTTCGGGCAGCGCGTGACCGATGTGATGATCGAGGGTGGCGAGTCGTCCCGGCAGATCCGCGGCATCACGCTGGCGAGCGGCGAGGAGATCGCCACCGACCATGTCGTGCTGGCGCTCGGCCACAGCGCGCGCGACACCTTCGAGATGCTGCACGCGCGCGGCGTGTACATGGAGCCCAAGCCGTTCTCGATCGGCTTTCGCATCGAGCACCCGCAGTCGATCATCGACAGGGCGCGCTTCGGCCCGAACGCCGGCAATCCCGTCCTCGGCGCCGCCGACTACAAGCTGGTGCACCACGCGAAGAACGGCCGCTCGGTCTACAGCTTCTGCATGTGCCCGGGCGGCACGGTGGTGGCGGCCACGTCGGAGCCCGGCCGCGTCGTCACCAACGGCATGAGCCAGTACTCGCGCAACGAGCGCAACGCGAACGCCGGCATCGTGGTCGGCATCGCGCCGCAGGACTACCGGCAGGACGGCCGCGCCGACGGTCCGGTCAACCCGCTCGACGGCATCGCCTTCCAGCGCTTCTGGGAGTCGCGGGCGTTCGCGCTCGGTGGCGGCACCTACGAGGCACCCGGCCAGATGGTCGGCGATTTCCTGCAGGGCACCGCGTCGACCGCGTTCGGCAGCGTGCTGCCCTCGTACAAGCCCGGCGTGAACCTGACAGACCTCGGCGCCCCCGGCCACGCCGCCCTGCCCGGCTACGCAATCGACGCGATCCGCGAGGCGCTGCCCGCCTTCGAGCGCCAGATCCGCGGCTTCTCGATGCCCGACGCGATGCTGACCGGCGTCGAGACCCGCACCTCGTCGCCGCTGCGCATCACCCGCGGGCGCGATTTCCAGAGCCTGAACGTGCAGGGCCTGTACCCGGCCGGCGAGGGCGCGGGCTACGCCGGCGGGATCATGTCGGCCGGGGTCGACGGCATCGAGGTGGCCGAGGCGCTGGCGCGCCGGCTGCTGAACCTGCCCGCTTGAGGCGCGCCGCCGTTCGTCGGCCGCTGCTGCAGCCTGTCGCAAAGCGCGGGCGCGGCGCCGGGCGCACCGATACAGTGTCCTAGATCAGTAACACACTGAATGGACGACATGCACACCTGGAACGAGACCGCGCCGATCTACCGGCAGCTGGCGGACCGCCTGACCGGCCAGCTGCTGGCCGGCGACCCGCCCGAGGGCGAGGCGCTGCCCTCGGTGCGCGCGCTGGCGAGCCGCTACCTGATCAACCCGCTGACCGTCGGCCGCGCGCTGCAGATGCTGGTCGATGAGGGCCTCGTCGAGAGCCGTCGCGGCATCGGCATGTACGTGCAGCCCGGCGCCCGCCAGCGGCTGCGCACGGCCGAGCGCGATCACTTCCTGACCGAGGAATGGCCGCTGCTGCGGGCGCGGCTGCGCCAGCTCGGCATCGGCCCCGACGAACTCAACTGGACACCCTGATGACCACGACGCCCCTGATCGAAGCCCGCGGCCTGACGGTGCGCTATGGCAGCAAGACCGCCGTCGACCAGATCGACCTCGCGATCCCGCCCGGCCGCGTCGTCGGCCTGCTCGGCCACAACGGCGCCGGCAAGACCTCGCTGATGAAGGCGCTGGTCGGCCTGATGCCGTGCACCGGCGAGTTGCGCGTGCTCGGCCACCAGCCGCAGCGCGAGCGCGTCGCGATGCTGGAATCGCTGTGCTACATCCCCGACGTGGCGGTGCTGCCGCGCTGGGCCCGCGTCGACCAGCTGATCACGCTGATGAGCGGGCTGCACCCGCGCTTCTCGGCCGAGCGCGCGCGGGCGCTGCTCAAGCGCACCAGCATCGGGCCGCGCGACCGGGTCAAGACGCTGTCGAAGGGCATGGTGGTGCAGGTCCACCTGGCGCTGATCGCCGCGATCGACGCACGCGTGATGGTGCTCGACGAGCCGACGCTCGGCCTGGACATCCTCTCGCGCAAGTCGTTCTACGAGATGCTGATCGACGAGTGGTGCGACGGCGAGCGCAGCGTGCTGATCTCGACCCACCAGGTCGAGGAGATCCAGCCGCTGCTCAGCGACGTGGTGATGCTGAACGAGGGCAAGGTCGTGCTCGCGACCAGCCTGGTCGAGATGGACCAGCGCTTCGTCGGCCTGAGCCATGACGCCGCCGCCGCCGACCGCGTGGCCGCCGCGCACCCGCTGCTGCGCTACCGCCAGATGGGCCAGTCGGCCGCGCTGTTCGACGGCCCGCCGCCGGCCGACGTGGCGGCCCTCGGCCAGCGCTTCCAGCCGAGCCTCGTCGACCTGTTCGTCGCGCTCACCCGCGCCCCCGAAATGAACCGGACGGTGGGCTGACATGGCCGCCGCACAAACGATGACCACCCCCACCTCCCGCTTCAACACCCTGCTGCTGCGCGAATGGATGCAGCACCACCGCGGCTGGCTCGCGCTGATGCTCGTGCCGCCGCTGATCCTGCTGCTGGTCGTGCCGTTCGGCACGGTCGATTTCGGCCCCGACGAGCTCGGCCCGCTGCCCGCCGTCGGCATGATGCTGGCGACGATGTTCGGCGTGCCCGCCCTCGTGCTCGGCATCACCGCGATCGCGCTGCTGTTCCAGACGCCGGGCCTGGCGCGCCGCGACCGGCAGGACCGCTCGATCGAGTTCTGGCTCTCGCTGCCCACCAGCCACACCGCCAGTGTCGCGGCGCCGGTGCTGATGCACCTGGTCGTCGTGCCGCTGCTGGCGCTGCTGATCGGCGCGGCGTTCAGCTACGCGATCGGCCTGGCGCTGATCTGGAAGGTGTTCGGCGCGGCGCAGGCGCTGGCGCTGCCCTGGGGCGCGCTGATCGGCGTGGGCGTGAGCGGCCTGCTGCGCGGCCTGCTCGGCGTGCTGCTGGCACTGTTCTGGCTGATGCCGCTGCTGCTCGCGGCGATGGCAGCCTCGGCCTGGCTCAAGCGCTGGGGCACGCCGGTGCTGGCGCTGGCGCTGCTGATCGGCCACAAGCTGCTGGCCTCGCTGTACGGCATCACGATCGTGGGCGACACGCTCTCCGCGCTCGGCCGCCAGGCGAGTCTGGCCATGATGCACGGCCGGCCGCCCACGCCCCGCGGCAGCAGCGAGGCCGCGATCGCCTGGATGAGCGACGCGCCGCGCTGGTTCGCCGGCGACGCCGCGGCCGCGCTGCGCGAGCTCGGCCAGCCGCTCGCCCTCTTCGCGTTGGCCGCCAGCGCCGCCTGCTTCGCGCTGCTGGTGCTGCGGCGCAGCCGCAGCGGCTGAGTCAGCGCGCGGCGGGGGTCGGCATCATCAGGGGCAGGCGGCCATCACCTGGGCCACGGCGGCAGTGAGCTTCTTGCCGTACGGCACGTGCAGGAACTCGTTCGGCCCATGCGCGTTGCTCTTCGGCCCGAGCACGCCGCAAACCATCATCTGCGCGGCCGGGAAGCTCTTCTGCAGCATGCTCATCAGCGGGATCGTGCCGCCCTGGCCGATGTAGCCGCACGGCGCGCCGTAATGCGCCTGCGAGGCCGTGTTGAGCGCGCTCTCGAGCCACGGCGCGAGGCCGGGCGCGTTCCAGCCGGTGGCGCCGAACGCGCCGGCCCGGCCGTCGGGCGAGAACGTGACCTTGGCGTTGTAGGGCGCGTTGTCTTCCAGCAGCGCCTTGAGCTTGAGCGCGGCCTCGTTGCCGTCGATCAGCGGCGGCAGGCGCAGGCTGAGCTTGAACGCGGTGTAGGGGCGCAGCACGTTGCCGGCGTTCTTCAGTTCCGGGAAGCCGTCGGCGCCGGTGACGCTCAACGTCGGCTTCCAGGTGCGGTTGAGCAGCACCTGGGTCGGGTCGGTGGTGGTCGGCAGCGCGACCGCGCCGTCGGCACCGCAGGCCCACGGGAAGCGCTTCCAGACCTGGTCGCCGAGGATGGCGGCGGTCGCGCGCGTCTGCTCGATGCGGTCGGCCGGGATCTCGCAGTGGAAGCTCTGCGGGAGCAGGTCGCCCGTCTTGCTGTCTTCGAGGCGGTCGAGCACCTGGCGCAGGATGCGGAAGCTCGACGGCACCAGCCCGCTCGAATCGCCGGAGTGCACGCCCTCGGTCAGGATCTCGACCTTGAGCACGCCGCTGACCATGCCGCGCAGGTTGGTGGTGAGCCACAGCTGGTCGTAGTTGCCGGCGCCGCTGTCGAGGCAGACGACGAGGCTGACGTTGCCCAGGCGCGGCTTGAGCGCGTCGATGTAGGCGGGCAGGTCGAACGAGCCGCTCTCCTCGCAGCTCTCGATGATGCCGACGCAGCGCGGGCGCGGGATGCCCTGCTTGTCCAGCGCCATGATCGCGGTCAGCGACGCGTAGACCGCGTAGCCGTCGTCGGCGCCGCCGCGGCCGTAGAGCAGGCCGTTCTCATACTTGGGCGTCCACGGGCCCAGGTCGTTGCGCCAGCCGTTGAACTCGGGCTGCTTGTCGAGGTGGCCGTAGAGGCAGATGGTGTCGGCGCCCGGCGCGTTGCCGCCGGCCTTGGTGGCCGGCACCTCGAAGAAGATCACCGGCGTGCGGCCCTCGATCCGCACCACTTCCAGCTTGAGGCCCGCCACGTTCTTGCTCTCGACCCAGGCCGCCGCGTCGCGGATCACCTTCTCGATGTGGCCGTTCGCGGCCCAGTCGGCATCGAACATCGGGCTCTTGGCCGGGATCGCGATGTAGTCGGTGAGCTTCGGGACGATCTCCTCGTCCCACACCCGGCTCGCGTACTGGGCGATGGCTTCGGCTTCGTCGGGCTGCACCGGCAGCAGGGGGTCGCGTGCGTTCATGGTGGCGTTCTCCACATCGGGAAGCGCCCAGTGTAGGACGCGGGCCGAACCCGCGCCGCGGCCGGGTCAGTGCGCCGGCGCGGCCAGCCAGTCGGCGAGCACGGCGAACACCTGCGCCTGCTCGGGCTCGTTGAAGAGCTCGTGGTACAGCCCCGGGAACGCCAGCACCGTGACGACCGATGCCGGCGCGGCCTTCGCGAAGGCCGCGCTGCCGGCCGGCACGACGCAGCGGTCGGCGCCGGCGTAGACCAGCAGCGTGGGCACGCGCCATTGCGCCGCGTGGGCGCGCACGAACGCGCCGGCGTCGGCCATGAAGCGCACCAGCTTGGCGGTGACGCGGTCGTGGACCAGCGGGTCGTCGATGTAGGCCGCCACGACGGCCGGATCGCGCGAGACCCATTCCGGCTCCAGCCCGTTGCCGATCGCGAAGTTCGGCGCGACGCGGCCCAGCACGGCCAGCAGCGCCTTCTGCGCGCCGCCCAGGCCGATGTCCAGCGCCGGCGACGACAGCACCAGCGCGTCGACCAGGCGATGCCACTTCGGCGGTTTCGGCTCCAGCCCGGCCGCGACCATGCGCGCGGCTATCGCCCCGCCCATGCTGTGGCCGAGCAGCACCAGCGGGCCGGGATGCGCCGCGCGCACCGCGTCGATCACCCGCGCCAGGTCGCGCAGCAGGTCGTCGGGGTGATGCAGGCGGCCGCGCGGGCCGTCGCTGTCGCCGTGGCCGCGGTGGTCGTAGGCGACGACGTGGTGGCCGCCGTCGACCAGGTGCGCCGCGACATGCGCGTAGCGGCCGGCGTGCTCGCCGAGGCCGTGGACGATCAGCACCGTGCCGCGCGCCTCGGCGGCCGCCGGCCACTCGCGGACCTGCAGCTTCAGGCCATCGGCGGTGGTGAGCGTCGGTGGCAGGGGCGTGGACATGGGCGGCAGTGTAGGCTGGCGGTTTCGCGCGCCGCATCCACAGGAACACCATGGACAACGACTTCTTTTCGCTCGCCGTCGACAACGGCATCGCCCACCTGCAGCTCAACCGCCCGGAGCGCCTGAACACGATGGCGCCGCCGTTCTTCCCGCTGCTGCGCGACGCGGTGCGCGGCCTGCAGAAGGACGGCGACACCCGCGTGCTGGTGATCTCGTCCACCGGCAAGCACTTCTGCGCCGGCATGGCGCTCGACGTGTTCGGCGGCGACGACGCGATGCTCGTCACCACCACGGCGCGCGCGCGGCTCGCGTTCCAGGAGACGCTGCGCGACCTGATCGACTGCTTCAGCGCGATCGACGAGGCGCGCTTCCCGGTCGTCTGCGCGATCCAGGGCGGCTGCGTCGGCGGCGCGCTCGACCTGGCGACCGCCTGCGACATCCGCGTCTGCACCGCGGACGCGTTCTTCACCGTGCAGGAGATCCACATCGGCATGATGGCCGACCTGGGCGTGCTGCAGCGCCTGGCCAAGATCGTGCCGCCCGGCATGGCGCGCGAGATGGCCTACACCGGCGACCGCATCGGCGCCGAGCGCGCGCTCGCGGTCGGCCTGGTCAATGCCGTGCTTCCGGACGCCGATGCGGCGCTGGCGCACGCGATGACGCTGGCGCGCGGCATCGCCGCCAAGTCGCCGCTGGCGATCACCGGCAGCAAGCTCGCGCTCAACCACGCCCGCGATCACGGCACCGCCGCTAGCCTGGCGCAGATGACGCTGCTGCAGAGCGCGATCTTCGACACCGACGAGATGGCCGTGGCGATCAAGGCCTGGAAGAGCAAGGCGACGCCGGCGTTCGCCGGGCTGACGTCGCGCGGCTGACGGGTTCACACCTTCTTCAACCGGCGCCGCGCGCCTTGTGCAGCAGCGCTACGCCGCGCTCGGCCTGGCCGCGGCCACGCTCGGCCCGAATCTGGAAGCGCGCCTCGGCATCGAACTCGGCCAGCAGCAGTGTGGCCATCTCGTCGATCAGGCGGTTCACGCTGGTGCCGCGTCGCTTCGAAAGTGCCTTCAGGCGCTCGTACTTGTCGTCGGGCAGGCGAATGGTCAGTGCACTCATGGACGAGGCTCCAGGTGAGAGTTCATGGCCGCGGCTCCCCGGCCAGCAGTTGGGTGGGCGTGGCGATGGTGAGCCCGGGAAAACGCAAGTCCATGCCTTTGAAGTCGCGCAGGTTGAGCGTGACGATGTGGCTCGCCCCGCCGGCCACGGCAAGTTCAACCAGATGGTTGTCGCCCTCGTCGCGCAGGTTCGGCCGCCAGCCGTAGTAGATGCGCGTCCAGCGGCAATGAGACAAGAAGATGTCGAGCAGTTCGCTGCGCTCGGCCTCGCTCAGCCGGCTCTTGGCGAACAGAGCGGCGCGGCCCAGCACGTCTTCGTATTCGGCCAGCAGCGCCGCTCCAATAAGGGGCTGGAAGCGCTGCGTCAGACAGCCTTCGATCACGCGGCTTGCAGCGCCCGCGCCGATGCAGGCGCCGACGAAGATGTTGGTATCGACCACGATCATGCTTCGCGGATGGTATCAAATATGCCACCGCTTGAAGGCAGCATCAATGCCCCTGCCGGTGTAGACGCATGCCCTCAACCCAACCCTCTCCCGGAGGGAGAGGGAGTCAAGCCGAGATCAGTTCGCCCGGGCCGGCTCGGTCCAGCCGCCGCCCAGCACCTTGTAGAGCGTGACCAGGTTCTGCGCCTGCGCCGACTGCACCTGCACCGTCGCCTGCTGCGCGGCGAACAGCGTGCGCTGCGCGTCGAGCAGATCGAAGTAGCTGGCCACGCCGTTGCGGTAGCGCAGGTCCGCCAGGTTGAAGCCGACCTGCGCGGCGTTCGCGACGGCCGCCTGCGCGCGCAGCTGTTCGCCGAGCGTGGCGCGGCCGGCGAGCGAATCGGCGACCTCGCGGAAGGCGGTCTGGATCGCCTTCTCGTACTGCGCGATCGCGATGTCCTTGTTGACCTTGGAGATCTGCAGGTTGGCCTGGTTGCGGCCGGCGTCGAAGATCGGCTGCAGCAGGCCCGCGCTGCCGGTCAGCGCCCAGGTGCCGCCCTTGAAGAGGCCCGAGAGTTCGGTGCTCGCGCTGCCCGCGTTGGCGGTCAGCGAGATGCGCGGGAAGAACGCCGCGCGCGCCGCGCCGATGCTGGCGTTGGCGGCGAGCAGTTGCTGCTCGGCCGCGAGCACGTCGGGCCGGCGCGTCAACAGGTCCGACGGCAGACCCGCGGGCAGGTCGGTCACGCCCTGCTGCGCCGCCAGGGGCAAGGCCGCGGGCAGGTCGGCCGGCAAGGGCTGGCCCACCAGCAGCGTCAACGCGTTCTCGTCGAGCGCACGCTGGCGCTGCGTCTGCGCGAGCGTGACCTTGGCGGTCTCGAGCAGCTGCTCGGACTGGCGCACGTCGATCTCGCTGGAGGCGCCGTTGTCGAAGCGCAGCTTCGTCAAGCGGAACGAATCCTCGCGGGTCTTCAGCGCCTCGCGCGTGACGCGCAGCAGTTCCTCGTCGGCGAGCATGCCGATGTAGGTGGTGGCCACACCGGCGACCAGCGCGATCTGCGTGGTCTTGCGGGCCTCTTCGGTCGCGAGGTATTGCGCCAGCGCGGCCTGGCTCAGGCTGCGCACGCGGCCGAAGAAGTCGAGCTCGTAGCCGGTGATCTGCAGCCCGGCCGCGTACACGTTGACCAGCCCGCCGTTGGTGCCGGCCTCGCGCGAGGCCGACACGCCGGCGCCGAGCGTGGGCAGCTGGTCGGCCCGACGCACCTGGTAGGTGGCGCGGGCCTGCTCGATGTTGAGGACCGCGACGCGCAGGTCGCGGTTGTTCTGCAGCGCCAGTTCGATCAGGCGCTTCAGCCGCGGGTCGGCAAAGAAGCGTTGCCACTCGATGTCGGCCGCGGCCGCCACGCCCGGCGCGCCGGCCGGCGTCAGCTCGGGCGGATAGGCGGGCGCGACCGGCGCGGCGGGCCGCTCGTAGGCCGGGATGAAGCTCATGCAGCCGGCCGACAGCAGCGCCACGGCCAGCGCCGAAAGCGTGCCCGCCCGTCGAAGGTAGAGGTGGTTCATCATGCGCCCTCCTGCGCCGGCGCCGGGGGTGTGTCATGGCCGAGCGGCGCACCGCGGTGCGGCTTGACCTTGCTCTTCTTGAAGACCGCGCGCACGACCACGAAGAAGGCCGGCACGAACAGCACCGCGAGCACGACGGCGGTGATCATGCCGCCGATCACCGCGGTGCCGATCGCGCGCTGGCTCGCCGAGCCGGCGCCGCTGGCGATCGCCAGCGGCAGCGTGCCGAGGATGAACGCGAGCGAGGTCATGATGATCGGGCGGAAGCGCAGGTGCGCGGCGGCGAGCGCGGCCTCCATCGGCGTCTTGCCCTCGGCCTCGAGGTCCTTCGCGAACTCGATGATCAGGATCGCGTTCTTCGCCGCGAGGCCGATGATCGTGATCAGCCCGACCTGGAAGTACACGTCGTTCGACAGGCCGCGGAACATGGTCGCCAGCACCACGCCGAGCACGCCGAGCGGCACGACCAGGATGACCGCGAGCGGGATGGTCCAGCTCTCGTACAGCGCCGCCAGGCACAGGAACACCGCGAGGATCGCGAAGCCGTAGAGCAGGTAGGCCTGCGAGCCGGCGAGGCGCTCCTCGCGCGACTGGCCGGTCCACTCGAAGCCGAAGCCGGCCGGCAGCTGCGCGGCCAGGCGTTCCATCTCGCGCATCGCCTGGCCGGTGGACTGGCCGGGGGCGGCGTCGCCGGAGATGCGCATCGTCGGATAGCCGTTGTAGCGCACGGTCTGCACCGGGCCGTTGACCCAGCGCGTCGTCACGAACGCCGACAGCGGCACCGGCTGGCCCTTGTTGTTCAGCGCGTTGATGCGCAGCAGGTCGTCCGGCTGCATGCGCTGCGGCGCGTCGGCCTGCACGACCACGCGCTGCAGCCGCCCGGCGTTCGGGAAGTCGTTGATGTAGGACGAGCCGAGCGAGGTCGACAGCGCGGTGTTGATCGCGGTGAAGTCGACGCCGAGCGCGTTGGCCTTGTCGCGGTCGATGTCGAGCTGCAGCTGCGGCGCGTCCTCCAGGCCGTCGGGGCGCACGCCGGCCAGGACCTTGCTCTGCCCGGCCATGCCGAGCAGCTGGTTGCGCGCCGCCACCAGCGCGTCGTGGCCGTTGCCGCCGCGGTCCTGCAGGCGGAAGGTGAAGCCGGTGGCGTTGCCGAGCTCGGGGATCGGCGGCGGGCTGAGCGCGAAGATGAACGCGTCGCGCACGCCCATCAGCGCGCCGAAGGCCCGCCCCGCGAGCGCCTGCGCCGAGTGCTCGGGGCCCTCGCGCTCGCTCCAGTCTTTGAGCGGCACGAAGGCGAGCGCGGCGTTCTGCCCGGTGCCCGAGAAGCTGAAGCCGAGCACGCTGACCATGTTCTGGGTCTCGGGCTGCTTCAGGAAGAAGTTCTCGGCCTGCTTCATCGCCTCGAGCGTGCGGGCCTGGGTCGCGCCCGGCGGCAGCTGCACGTTGGCGATGATGTAGCCCTGGTCCTCGTTCGGCAGGAACGCCGTGGGCAGCCGCACGAACAGCAGCCCGACGACCGCCGCGATCGCGACGTAGACGAGCATGAACCGGCCCGCGCGCTTCAGGATGCGCGCGACCCAGCCCTCGTAGCCCTTGGCGGTCGCCTTGAACCCGCGGTTGAACCAGCCGAAGAAGCCCTTCTTCTCCAGGTGCGAGCCGGCCTCGACGGGCTTGAGCAGCGTGGCGCACAGCGCCGGCGTGAGCGAGAGCGCCATGAACGCCGAGAACGCGATCGAGGCGACCATCACCGCCGAGAACTGGCGGTAGATGTTGCCGACCGAGCCGCTGAAGAACGCGAGTGGCACGAACACCGCGATCAGCACCACCGTCACGCCGATGATGGCGCCGTAGATCTGGCCCATCGCCTTGCGCGTGGCCTCCTTGGGTGGCAGGCCCTCCTCGCTCATGATGCGTTCGACGTTCTCGACGACCACGATCGCGTCGTCCACCACGATGCCGATCACCAGCACCATGCCGAACATGGTGAGCACGTTGATCGAGAAGCCGAGCGCCAGCAGCACGCCGAAGGTGCCGAGCAGCGCGACCGGCACCACGATGGTCGGGATGATCGTGTAGCGGATGTTCTGCAGGAACAGGTACATCACCAGGAACACCAGCACCACCGCCTCGACCAGCGTCTCGGCGACCTGGCTGATCGAGATCTTGACGAAGCGCGAGCTGTCGTACGGGATCGTGTACTTCACGCCGGCGGGGAAGAACTTCTGCAGCTCCTCCATGCGCGCCTTGACGAGGTTGGCGGTCTGCAGCGCGTTGCCCGTGGGCGAGAGCTGCACGCCGATGCCGGTGGACGGGTTGCCGTTCAGCCGCGCAGATGTGGCGTAGCTCTGGCCGCCCAACTCGATGCGGGCCACGTCCTTCAGGCGGACGGTCGAGCCGTCGGGGTTGGCGCGCAGCACGATGTCACCGAACTGCGCGGTCGAGTTGAGCTGACCCTTCACGACCACGGTCGCGAATATCGACTGGCCCGGCACGTTCGGCAGGTCGCCGATCGTGCCCGACGAGACCTGCGCGTTCTGCTGCTGGATGGCGGTGGTGACGTTGGCCGTCGACAGGTTGAAGCCGACCAGCTTCTGCGGGTCGATCCAGATGCGCATGGCGCGCTCGGTGCCGAACAGCTGCGCCTGGCCGACGCCGGGCAGGCGCTGCAGTTCGGGCAGCACGTTGCGCGAGGCGTAGTCGCCGAGCGCGATCGGATCGATGCTCGGGTCGTCGCTCGACAGGATCGTGAACAGCAGGAAGTTCGAGCGCGCCTTGTCGACCCGCACGCCCTGCTGCGTGACCGCCAGCGGCAGGCGCGGCGTGGCGCGCGAGAGGCGGTTCTGCACGTCGACCTGCGCCAGGTCGGGGCTGGTGCCGGCCTCGAAGCTCAGGGTGATCGAGCCGCTGCCGTCGGCCTGGCTGACCGACTCCATGTAGAGCAGGCCCGGCGAGCCGTTCATCTCGCGCTCGATGACGCTGATGACGCTGTCCTCGAGCGTCTGCGCCGAGGCGCCCGGGTAGGCGGTGTTGATGACGATGGACGGTGGCGCGACCGACGGGTACTGCGCGATCGGCAGCTGCGTGATCGCGGTGCCGCCGAGCACGATGATGAA
>JAZKIO010000089.1:0-39125 GCA_040384825.1 Pseudomonadota bacterium | reverse complement strand
CAGACGCCCGCTGAGCGATTCAGCGAGTGTGTTGCGATGACCAGTTGAATCTGCCCTGCAGAGCGGTCAGTGAGATGAGAGCTGCCGCGCCGTCTCGCGCTGCAGCCCATAGGAACAACTGGACTAGATCTTCCCTTTCACTGATGCCAACCGCGCCGCCGCCTCTTTCTTCCCCATTTGGCGCAACGCCGCGATCGCTGCCAGGTGTCGAGCACGAGGACGAGCCGTGCCAGCCTCCCAGTTGTAGATCGACTGCCCGGAAGCCCCTACTAGTGTTCCACAGTCGGCTGCAGAGAGGGCCAGTCGAGCGCGCTGTGACGCCAGCCCTTTTGGACTGAACCGCAACGCGCCCTTCGGATCGGCGTCATCTTTGGCGACCGCTGCCAACTTCTTCGCAGGCCGACCGAGGCGTCGCAGCGCCTGCTCGAGTTCCTGAGCACGTCGCTTCAGGGATGCGATCTCCGTGCGATAAACGCCGACGGCCTTCTTCAATGACTGTGTTTCAGCGCGGATTTCCTTGCGCGCAACTCGCGCAATCTCTTCCTTCAGAACGGATGCGACGTTAGCCATTACAGATCTCCGGGCGAAAAAGGGAACTCACAGCAAACGTGCAAGTGACAGTCAAGTGACCGACGCGAGCGCGCCGGTCTGCAAATGCTTCAGAGCGCGGCGTCCTTCAGTTTCTTCAGCGCGCGAACCTTAATTTTGACGCTGGCAGGTTTCGGTGCAAACCAACGCTCCGCGCCCGTGAACGGATCCTTGCCAAACCGCTTTTTCTTCGCTGGGATACTCTGAGCTGAAATCTTCATGAGCCCTGGCAACGTGAACTCACCAATGCCCTTTTTGTGGACGGAGGCAAGCACAGTGGCCTCCAGCGCCGCCAGCACGGCTTTGGCTGCCTTGGGCTCGACCCCGGCCTGCGTGGCCAGGTGCGCGACGAGAGAAGTCTTGTTGAACTTGGTCTTCGACGGTTTCAGCGCAGTTTCCACCTTGAGGCCAGCCGTCTTGGCCGGGGCTGGCGTCTTAACCGCCTTCTTTGCGGGCGTCACTTTGGAAATCTTCTTTGCAGTTGCCATGGTTTCTCGATTCGTCTTGTTAATGTTGCCGCGACTGCGGCGGAGAGAATTCTAGGTCGTGCGGCTCAACTCCAACCCGTTTCCCCTTTCCAGTGCAAAGCGACGCCACTCGATGGCGTCAGTGACCTCCGCATCGCACGCAGTGGGTCGAATAGGCGCAGCCGGCAAAGGCGCCGTTCGTGCCACCGCCGTCGTGGGGCATTGGATTAGGGGCAGGCGAGGGCAAAGACGGCTGGCCAGTTGGCCTGCGTCCACGACGATCGCGATACTGGGAACGCGTTCGCAAGACAAAAGTCCTTTGGAAATCAGGACTACCCGGGACGCTTCTAAGTTGCCCCTCGCGCACAGCATCCGTCAGTGGGACTGCGGATCGCGCTGCATGATGCACGGGACGAAGACGGCCTTATAGACCGCCGCAAGTAGAGCTAAGCGCGCCGCGCGGGCTGCTATGCCTCCAGCGCCGACTCGAATATAGCGGCACCGCGGTCGAAGACCGGTGGCCACGAGCCCGCCTCGCATGTCCTGGTTGGAAATGCGCGATCTGGAACCTAAGCTAGACCGATTGACTGAGAAGGTCCATGGCGCAAGTCCTCGGAACCATCGTAAGGGTCGGCGTAGATCTGGCCCATTCTGTCCTGCAGGTCCACGCCGTGGACGCTGCAGGCGCTGTCGTCGTCGCGCGCAAACTGGTCCGCGCCGACTTTCTGCAGTGGTGCAATCAGTTGCCCAGCGGATGCCTTATAGCTATGGAAGCATGTGCTACGTCGCATCATCTAGCGGCCAAGATCGCCGCGCTTGGCCTTGAGCCGCGACTCATCGCACCTTTTCATGTTGTGCCTTTCCGCATGAGCGGGAAGAGCGGGAAGAACGACGCAAATGATGCCGCCGCGATATGTGAAGCCGCGTCCCGACCTCAAATGCGATTCGTCACAGTGAAGACACCTGAGCAGCAAGCAGTTCTCGCTGTCCATCGCCTTCGGGAGGGCTTCATCGAGGAGCGCACAGCGTTTACCAATCGAACACGCGGCTTGCTCGCTGAGGCCGGTGTCTTCAAAGCCTTGCGAGGAGCGTCTTTTCGGGCCGCCATCCCTGAAGTTGCGCAGGATGCAGAACAGATCTCGAACGAGCTTTTGCGCCAGGCCCTTCGTCTTGCAGGCCAACATCTGATCGAGATCGATGGACGCATCGCGTGGTGTGACCGACACATCCAGGCACATGCGAAAGCGTGCCCTGAGGTGCGGAAAGCAATGGAGGTACCGGGTATTGGTGTTCTGACTGCATCTGCTGTCGTCGCTACAGTGGGTGATTTCGCGCGTTTCAAAAACGGTCGCCAGTTCAGCGCTTGGCTGGGGCTTGTCCCAAGACAGCGCTCCTCCGGGGGGATGCAGCGATTGGGGCGGATCACAAAACGAGGGGACAGGTACTTGCGCAAACTGCTATTCATGGGAGGCCGTAGCGTGCTTTTCCGTGCCAAGCACCTGGACGATCCGTTATCCGTGTGGGCCGGCCAAGTGAGACAGAGGGCGGGCTGGGCCAAGGCGCAAGTTGCTGTGGCGAACAAGTGCGCACGAATGCTGTGGCGCGCCCAAAGAACGTGAAGGTCGGGGTATCGCAACAACCGACGCGCGGGAGCGCGATGAGCGAGCAATGTCGAGGGTCGGAGTGCCCGAACGAACTAGAGTCGATTCTGCGGAAAGCGACGTCCTCCCTACCGGGTCCGAGTTCATCGTACAAACTCAGAGCGCGATCGACGCACAAAAGCGATAGACATTATTGGCGGGGCTGCGCCGGCCGGTAGATATAGTGTCACGCATCAGCGTGACGGCTCAACTAATGCGCGTCGTAGGCCCCGTCGTTCTCAGTGCGTAGCTGTTTGCGGCAGGTGAGGGTGGCGACTTCCGTCGCGTTGCATGACCTGTCTGAATTAGGGTGACCGGTGCTCTCGGATTGCCATCTGTAGCAGTTCAACAGCGCGTTTCAACGCAAAGGTCTGTACCTCCGATACCGAAAGGTCTCCGTTGCGCGGGACGGCGACGGTGAACGAAACGGTTTCGAGTAGTTCGCCTTCCACGGTGTGCCGCACAGCGTCACGCCACGTCACTAGCCATGATGGACCGGTAGTGGTCTGTATCGAGAATGGTTGTCCGATGAATTCCATGACAGTCCTGCCTTGAAGGCGCGTTTTGCGCAAAGTGAATGCTGCCGCGGCAAGGCGTCGGTTTTAGGTTGAGCCCTTCAGCGGCGCGGCTTGATTGGAAAGATCCCGTCCGGGACGTCACTGTCCAGATCAAAAAAGTCAATCCGAGCGCCTTGCAACCCTGCTGTGACGCAAGGCTCTTGCCCAGGAAGAGCAATGAAGTCCACGCTCAATCCAGTGCTCACGTCTGCGACCACAATTCGCACTGCGTACTTGATTGGCATACGCAGTCGCATGCCAGGCTCCAGCTGTTCGATAACGTGATTCTCCATGAGACCCCTCTTTCCGTCAGGAACTTGATTCGCATAACGACTGGCGAATCCAAGTCGCCAATGGATACTTCAGTCCCGTGAAGTCTTCCGCATGGATCTCCGACCAGACGATCTGTCTGAAACGGTCTTGAGACGACGAGTTGGACGATTGTGGCGTCCGTTCCTGGTCAGGTCAGGAAGCTGCGTCAGACGGGCCATTCGGAGTTGTAGTGTTGGCCTGCAGCTGATGGCACACTGCGCGAACCAAACCGCGAAAGGCGTCCATGGAAATTCATGAAGCTCAGTGGTGCAGGCGTTTTGCTGAGCTCTTGCTATCGACCGGAGCGATTGAGGTTGGCTTGGCAGTTCAGATCGCGCACGCTACTTACCAAGGCGCTTCTCTCGTCTCACCGGAGGAAGCGCTTTGGCTTTTACGCGGTGTCGCCAAGGAAGCCGCGCTGCGTTCACAGAGCATTGCTGACATCCTTCGTTGATCGTCGCCCTTGAGGGTTACGGCGCTCCGCCACACCTCCAGCCCCTGCCGAATTGGTGAAGGTCGCCTGGTTGCGGGTTGACCATTAGGGCGGCACGAGCGTTTGCCACGCGACCGGCGGGATGTGTGCAGATTTCGCTATGGGCCCCGTTGTGTACGCATCTTCACGGGATACGATCGTCGCAGACCAAGTGTTTGGAGAACCTATTGGCCACAGCCCTTAACAAGGAACTTAGGCGCCAAGTTCACGTGAATGGGGCTGACTACACGGTTGCTCTCGACGCCGATGGCTTGCGCATCACGGGAAAGGGGAAACGCAAGCCCGAGGTTGCGCTTCTTTGGAAAGATCTCCTGAGCGGCGATGCGGCGATGGCGACCGCGCTGAACGCTTCTTTGGTGCCTCGTTCGGGCCTAGCTCAGGAGGCGACGGGGGGCAAGGAAATCCTTGCAGTTCGCCACTCCAAAGGACGCCGATAGCCGGGCAACGTCTCGTCTTGTCCGGGGCGATTCGCCACCCGGTTCCGGCCATAACCGGTTTGTTGCGAGCGACCGGTCCTATAGTGCTCGCCTTGCGTGTGGGTCTGCTTCGCTGGTGTACCTCGTTGTGCTGGGCCATCCGGGTGTACGTGGCCACCCCGCACAGTCAATGCGCCAAGCGCACCGCCGCTTTTCATGTGCGACGCTGTGTAGAGCCTGCGATGAGGCGCGGCTAGGATAGGGCAGGCCACTCGAGCCTCGACCCCAAAGCCCCGACATTGCCACTCCATGTTGATCGCCTTCCTGATGTGTAGCGTCGTCGGCATTTCTGATGGCGACACCTTGAAGGTCAAATGCGCGACAGACCGTGGGCATCAATCTCTGACGGTTCGACTTGCCGAGATCGATGCCCCAGAAAAGGGGCAGCCATTCGGCCAGCGCAGCAAGCAACACCTCTCTGACCTCTGTCTTCGCAGGAACGCAGAGGTTAGAACCACCTCTCGCGACCGCTACGGCCGAACTGTGGCTCGCGTGGTTTGCGACGGCACCGATGCCAACGCTACGATGGTCCGAGATGGAATGGCGTGGGCATACACACGCTACCTCACGGACCCACAGATTCGTGGGATGGAGGTGCTTGCCCAGCGCGAGCGGGTGGGAATCTGGAGCGACGGAACCGCTATCGCGCCTTGGCACTGGCGAGCGAATGCCAAGCGAACATGATCAATGTGAAGCGGTTGTACGACACGCCATCAGTGCAGCCCGATCGCCGCATGGAGACTTTTTGCAAAGCGGTCTATGCCCCAAGGGTTAGAGTCGGCAATGGATAGTCCTCATTGGCCAGGCACCCCTGTTCCAGACACTGCGGAATGGATCACTCGTTGTCTCGCGGAGTTCTCTCTGCTCGATAGCTCCCTCGACACTGACGATTCACAGTGTTTGGTCACGGACATGAGCACCGAAAGTCACTGGCGACAATTTAAACCTGAGGCAGCGGCCCAAGCACTCTTCGGACCTCGGAAGTCATATTGCGGTTCGTGAACACATCCGCGAGGCGATAGGAAACGCCTCCTGACGACCTCCGGCTACAACTGTCGAAGACCGGCGGCGAATCGCATCGTCCATTCGCCTGCTCGAACACGGTTAGATGGAGTCGGTGTCTGCGTTGCGCCGACCGAATACCCCCGGATTGGTCGCAGCATCCCACGACAGACCACGATCGCTCCTGCGGATCATCTGTGACTGCAGCGCCATCTGCACGGCCGTCTCAGGCTCAAAGCTGTTCGAGCTGTCAAAGAATCTATTTGCTATGGGAAACGCTTCACGCTTGGAGAGCGAGGGACGCAACTGCAGTAGGTATTGAGCGAACCCTGTACACCAACTCTGACGATCAACAAGTGTCATTATGAAATGCCTTTAGCCTCCGATTAGGACACCCGGGCGGGCTAAGAGCAATCGTCAAGCCCGGGGGTTGCGTCAGACGCGATGGGAGTGACCGTCTCCGCCGCCCTTGCCGTGGTCTTGCTTCCCGGGGCGGTCGCCACCCCCCTGTTCGTGCCCCGGGTACTGCTGAATTGCTAAGGCTTTGATCTCTGCCTCGGTTGACGAAATCTCCAGGCGCAGCCGCCGCGCGTAAACGCTATGTCCATTGCCGCCGTGACTCCGAAGTTCTTCGACCAGCCGTTCCAGTTTGCCCCTAAGTTGATCTTGCTGCATTTGATGTCCCGTTCCTGCCGATGGCATGGCGTTATCGGCAGCAGGATGCGTGCCATTAGTGTCAGCTGCGTGTCTCCGGGATGCCACTTCCGCTCGGCTACTGATCGATCCACGGCTCTCGGGCCAAACCCTCCCACCGCAGCATCAGAATAAGCTAACGCAACCTCGTTGCACACAGCTCGGAAGGGGGCATGACGCACCGCAGAATGAACCGGTGAAGCGGCCGCAAGGTCACCGTCGCGGGCCCGTCGGGTGGCGTCAGAAAGCCGCTGGGCATGCGCTTGAAGCGTCGGAATGGCTACAGGGTGTGTGCATTGGCAGGTCAGACCACGCGGACCTGTGCTGGAGCTGATGTTCCAAAACTTGGGAGATGGGGTCGTTGCGCCTGGTTGACAACTCGCTTAACGCGGTCGAAAGTGTCGCATCGCTTCTGCCCGCGCCATGTCCAAGATTGTCACTTCGTCAGGACGCCCCAAACGAGGGAAACGTGCTCGTGGGACCGGCAGAGCGGCCCGCTCCGACGTAGTTGAGAGCTTGGGGAATCCCGTCCGATCGGCGGCCTTGACCTGGCTCGGCGGGAAAGATTATTGGTCGCCGCCTGCCGAGAGTCCAGTTGACGTCGAACCTGCGCTGGCGAGTTCTGATCTCGCGTACGGTGCCGTCACGTTCCTCGTCAGCCAGCTAAACAGCCTGACGAAGGAGGAAATCGCAAAGATGCTCGGGATCAGCACACGAACGCTTCGTCGGCGCCGAGAAACTCCGCAGAAGCGCATGCCCGTGACCTTCGCGGCCAAGGCTTGGACTCTCGCAGAGACGATGGCGAAAGCGAGCGAAATTTTCGGTGGTACTGAAGAAGCTAAATGTTGGATTTCCAGACCAGCCATGGGCCTTGACGGACGACGCCCTGTCGAGCTGCTGCAGTGTGCGCATGGGGCAAAATTGGTGCATGATTTTCTCGGTCGTCTCGAATACGGTGTCTACTGTTAGCGAGCATTACCTTCTGCCATGCACACGTTTGCTCGACGCGTCTATCAGGATTCTGACTACTAAAGCTTGATCGAGCGAACGAAGGGCGTAAGTTTCGCCGGTTCGCCAGGAGCAAGCACTATGAGCAGAGCAGCCTCGGCCAACAAGAGACGTACCGCCGAAGGTGCAGGGGCACTGCGCAGTCAACTGGAGGAATTAGCCTACTGGGTCACGACCGGCACCGCTCAGCGAGTCAACGACCGGCCCTCTACTGGAAGCCAATCCGCTGGCCTCGTTGAGATGTCGAATGAGGCGCCTGCACGCCAGGACTTGGTCAAGGAGTTTGTTTCTGCAGTTGAGGACCTGGTGCCGGGAGTAAGCAAGGAGGAGATGTTCCGATCGGTGGCCACTCGTTTTGCCAAGAGTGCTGAAGATGCAGCAGTCGCGCATCAGACGGTAGTGGCCCCTGCGAGCCAGAACGTCTCGAACGGTTGGCAGGAATTGCTTGCTAAGAGTTTGAAGTACAAGATTGAACTGCTGGATTCGTCCACCTTCAGGTCCGTGACAGAAGCGGGCGCGATGCTGCATCTCGGCGACGATGCTATTCGTCGCAGAATTCGTGAAAAGAAGCTGTTGGCGCTCACGCCTCCGGGCGGTGGTGAGTTCAAAATTCCTGGTTGGGCATTGGATCTGGGAATCGCTGGTGCTACCACTTCCCGCCTTTATCAAGCCGCCAATGGTCGCATGGACGATTGGGAGTTGTTCCACTTCATGTCCACGCCGCTTGGCAGCCTGAACGGAATGCTCCCGTTCGAATTGCTGCTATCGAGCAGTACGTTGCGCCAGAAAGCAGATTTTGAGGAGTTGCTCGAGATGGAAGAGATGCCTGCTCGCACGGCGCCGCTCGATTTGGTATGCGCCGCACTTGAGGATGCGGTCGCAGATCGTCCAGCATGACGCCGCGGGTTTGTCTGCCTTTGCGCTGTCTACGCTGCCTGCGCCAAGGCAAAGTTTTGACCGCATACTCTGGTTAGGTCGTCAGGTCAGGTCAGGTCAAGTCAGGCCGGGTGGGCGTCGCCTCTTGAAGTCGGAGGGCCCGCAGTCTTTCCCATACTCGCATCAGCCACATCAAGGAGCAGGACCACGGTGCGGTTGACGTGCACCACCATCGTCCCCTCAACACGTAGCGACAGCGTATGCCCGCGGTCTCCCCGACCGAGGCACGTCCTTGTAGCCTCTTGGCGCTTTGTTGCCCGCGCGCGGGAGAATTTCTCCGCCGGCCCGAGGTGGAAAGGCGCTTGTCTGGCTTTGACCGCTCCCGGGTACGGTCGGGCGGAAGTCCCATGCCACTGTTGCCAGGCCGTCGGCCGCTCCCGCGGACGTGCCAAGGTGGTTCCCCTCGCGTGCTCATGGGGTTGCGTCACACGCTAGGTTGTGCCAACGTTGGCAGATGCTGCCCCATCGCGCACCTCAAACGCACCTACCTTCAGGATCAGGGTAGGCGCTGGCGATGTCGCCCGCGCAAAGCGCGGCGTCGGCGAGCGGATCCCTCAATCAATCCGACGTTGCACTCATATTGAGGTGCAGCGATGCGTGGACATTCTTCGACTTACAACCCCGCCGATCGATTCGGGCAACTCGATCGGGGCCAGCCTGACCATCTCGCGGGCACGCTCTTCCACTGGTGTGTCATCGAGGTCGCCGTTGGCAGCCGCGTGGTTGTTGGGGTCCGGGTCGGCCGGTGCGTTGCTGAGGTCAGCTCGTTGCTCGCCAGCTTCCATCCAAGCTCGCGCTCGGTGATGACGTTTGATGGCGCAAAGTTCTACCTCGACGGCGCATTGGACTCGACTCTGAACTCCAGAGTCCACTGGATGGACTGGTTGCAAGCGCACGGATTTGACGGCCTTGTCGATGTGAGCCAGGAGTACATCACGGCTATGCAAAGGGGACTGCAATGAAGCCTCGGCTCGCTGACGCCTCGATCGTCACGTTGTGCAACGAGCGTTTCGCTCCCCGTGTCGCTGAGCAGCCTGAGTTCGAGTTGATCGACTGGCGCGTCGTTGCACGCAGCAATGGTGACGAGGTTGTCGTTGGGTTCTGGAACGGGGGCGCCACGTGCCGGGTCACGACGCCTGTGGCGCATTTTGACCCCCAGCGGCGCGAGGTGCGAACGCTCTCTGGGCGACGGTACGAACTGTCCGGGCCACCGGCGGCGTCCGACGAGGCAATTCTCCTCATCGAAGCCCGGTTAGTGGCTACAGGTCTCTCTGACTGTACCGACGTGACGGCCGCATTCTGGCGCGAGATTGCGGCGGCGACGCAGTAGCAGGCGCCGAAGTGGCGACATGAGGTGGCTTTGTTGCGCCGGCGGAGGGACTTGAAAGTGCGCCGATCTGGGTGGGTCGTAAGAAACATTGAGTCAGGGAGCCAGCGAATTCCAGGACTTTGACCCTGGGGCCCTAGGAGCCGCCATGCTCCACGGCCACGCAACCCTTGGTGCCTCAGATGGAGTCAGTCAGCAAAACAGCCTAACTTTGGTGAGCGGGACTTATTAACTGTGGTGATGGCATCGATAAGCTGTTGATTCTGCACGCAGTTACAAATACGTAATTCCGGTGATGCCCACCCGGCCGCGGCGGCGAGCCCCCGCCGGCCAACGCGGCGGGGGAGGCGGTGTGGTGCGGCGTGCGCAGCACGCGCCGGCCCCAGCGCTCGGGCGCGAACGCGCCGGCCAGACTCAGCACCGCGGCCGATTCCAGCGCCTCGGCGTGCGGCAGCGGCGGCAGCAGGCCGGCGAAGCGCTGCGCCAGCATCGATTTGCCGGTCCCCGGCGAGCCGACCATCAGCACGCTGTGCCCGCCGGCCGCGGCGACCTCGAGCGCCCGTTTTGCGCCGGCCTGGCCCTTGACGTCGCGCAGGTCGGGGCCGGCCTCGGCGGCCGGGCGCGGCGACGCGACGATCAGCGGCAGGGGCGTCGGCGCCGCGTCGCCGGCCGGCCGCAGCGCGGCGACCACCTCGAGCAGGTGCGCGGCGCCGTGGATCGTCAGGCCGTCGACCAGCGCCGCCTCGTGCGCGCTCGCCAGCGGCAGCACCAGCGCGCGGGCCGGCCCGGCGTGGTGGCGCTGCAGCGCGAGCGCCATCGCGAGCGCGCCGCGCACCGGGCGCAGCTCGCCGCCGAGCGAGAGTTCGCCGGCGAACTCGAAGCGCTCCAGGCCCGCCGGCTCGATCTGCCCGCTGGCGGCGAGGATGCCGAGCGCGATCGGCAGGTCGAAGCGGCCCGACTCCTTCGGCAGGTCGGCCGGGGCCAGGTTGACGGTGATGCGCTTGTTGCTCGGGAAATCGAGGCCGCTGTTCTGGAGGGCGGCGCGGACGCGCTCGCGCGCCTCCTTCACCTCGGTGTCCGCCAGCCCGACGAGCGTGAAGCTCGGCAGGCCGTTGGCCAGATGCACCTCGACGGTGACCTCTGCCGCATCGAGGGCGTGCAGCGCGCGGCTGTGGATGACGGCAAGGGACATGGACGCTTCTCTGCGCGAATTGTGCCCGCCGAGCCCTGCACGGATGCACCGAATCGGCGCATTCCGGACAAATGCCCGGTCTTGGTGCGCGCCGGAGGCGCCCCCTCCGACAGGGTGCCAAGCCCGGTGCAGGCACCTGTTTCCATGCGTTGGCACAGAAGCTGCAAAACGTCGACCAGTCTCGCCCAACGCAATCGAACCAACCTGGAAATCCGGACCATGAAAAAAGCGCTCCTCCTGCTCGCCTCCACCTTCGCGGTCGCCGCCCTGCCGCAGATGGCCGCTGCCCAGACGGCCGCTGCGCCGGCCCCGGTCGCCGAGACCAGCCCGCTGTCCTTCAACGTCAGCGTGACGACCGACTACCGCTACCGCGGCATCTCGCAGTCGCGCCTGAAGCCCGCCATCCAGGGCGGTGTCGACTACGCCTTCTCGAACGGCTTCTACATCGGCGCGTGGGCATCGTCGATCAAGTGGATCAAGGACGCCGGCGGCGGCGCCGATGTCGAGGTCGACGTGTACGGCGGCTACAAGGGCGCGCTGTCCAGCGCGCTGACCTACGACGTGGGCGTGCTGACCTACCAGTACCCCGGCCACGACCTGTCGGTCAGCCCGAACACCACCGAGATCTACGCCGCCCTGACCTACGGCCCGGCCACCCTGAAGTACTCGCACAGCGTGACCAACCTGTTCGGCTTCTCGGACAGCAAGAACAGCGGCTACCTCGACCTCTCCGCCGCGCTCGACGTGGGCGGCGGCTTCATGGTGGTGCCGCACGTGGGCTACCAGAAGGTGCGCAACAACTCGGCGGCCGACTACACCGACGTCTCGCTGGGCGTCAGCAAGGAGGTCTATTCCGGTCTGACCGTGAGCCTGACCGGCTACGCCAACGACACCAAGGGCAGCACCTACGTCGCCTCCGGTGGCAAGTACCTCGGCCGCAAGGGCGTCGCGCTCGCCGCCAAGTACGTCTTCTGATTCTCGAGGAGCACAGACCATGAAGATGGTGACCGCCATCGTCAAGCCGTTCAAGCTTGACGAAGTCCGCGAAGCCCTCAGCGCCATCGGCGTGCAGGGCATCACGGTGACCGAAGTCAAGGGCTTCGGCCGTCAGAAGGGCCACACCGAGCTGTACCGCGGTGCGGAGTACGTCGTCGATTTCCTGCCCAAGGTGAAGATCGAGGCCGCCGTCGACGACGCGATCGTCGACCGCGTCATCGAGGCGATCGAAGGCGCCGCACGCACCGGCAAGATCGGCGACGGCAAGGTGTTCGTGTCGGCGCTCGAGCAGGTGGTCCGCATCCGCACCGGCGAGACCGGCAAAGACGCTCTCTGAAGCAACAGGAACAAAAGACAACCATGAGAAAACTCATTGCTTCATTGGTCCTGGGCTTCGCCGCCCTGGGCCTGTCCGGCGTCACGCTGGCGCAGGATGCCGCTTCGGCGCCTGCGGCAGCGTCCGCCGCGGCTTCGGCCGCGCCCGAGGCGGCGGCCTCCGCCGCGGCGCCCGCGGAAGCCGCTTCCGCGGCCGATGCGGCGTCCGCACCGGCGGCCGCGGCCCCGGTCGCGAACAAGGGCGACATCGCCTGGATGATCGTCGCCACGCTGCTCGTCATCATGATGACGGTGCCGGGCCTGGCGCTGTTCTACGGCGGCCTGGTGCGCAGCAAGAACATGCTGTCGGTGCTGATGCAGGTGATGGTCACGTTCTCGATGATCGTCGTGCTGTGGTGCGTGTACGGCTACAGCCTTGCGTTCACCGAAGGCAACGCGTTCGTCGGCGGCTTCGACCGGCTGTTCCTGAAGGGCTTGTTCAACCCGGCGGACGGCACCTTCGCGATGGCGGCCACGTTCAGCAAGGGCGTCTACATCCCTGAGATGCTGTTCGCGGCGTTCCAGGCGACCTTCGCCGGCATCACCTGCTGCCTGATCGTGGGTGCCTTCGCCGAGCGTGCGAAGTTCTCCGCGGTGCTGGCGTTCATGGTGCTGTGGTTCACCTTCAGCTATGCGCCGATCGCGCACATGGTCTGGTTCTGGATGGGCCCGGACGCCTACGCCACCAAGGAAGTCGCCGACGCGATGACCGCGAAGGCCGGCTACCTGTGGCAGATGGGCGCGCTCGACTACGCCGGCGGTACCGTGGTGCACATCAACGCGGCCGTTGCCGGTCTCGTCGGTGCGTTCATGATCGGCAAGCGGGTCGGCTACGGCAAGGAGGCGTTCACGCCGCACTCGCTGACGCTGACGATGGTCGGTGCCTCGATGCTGTGGGTCGGCTGGTTCGGCTTCAACGCCGGCTCGGCGCTCGAAGCGGGCAACAGCGCCATCCTCGCCTTCATGAACACCCTCAGCGCCACCTCGGCGGCCGTGCTGGCCTGGTGCCTCGGCGAAATGCTGATGAAGGGCAAGGCCTCGATGCTCGGTGCGGCCTCGGGTGCGGTCGCCGGTCTGGTGGCGATCACGCCGGCTGCGGGCAACGTCGGCCTGATGGGCGCGATCGTGATCGGCTTCGTCGCCGGCATTGCCTGCCTGTGGGGTGTGACCGGCCTGAAGAAGATGCTGGGCGCGGACGACTCGCTCGACGTGTTCGGCGTGCACGGTGTCGGCGGCATCGTCGGCGCGCTGCTGACCGGCGTGTTCAACACGCAATCCCTCGGCGGCCCCGGGCTGGTGGGCGACTGGGTCACGGCCTCGGTCACCTCCAACGCGATCGGCGCGCAGGTCTGGATCCAGTTGAAGGCGGTGCTGCTGACGGTCGTCTGGTCGGGCGTGGTCTCGTTTGCCGCGTACTTCATCGTCGACAAGGTCATCGGCCTGCGTGTCAACGAGGAAGACGAGCGCGAGGGCCTGGACATCAGCGCCCACGGCGAGACGGCGTACCACAACTAGGGGCTGCGCCCTATAGGACAGCGGGGTCGCCGAGGCGACCCCTTCTCAGCGAAGGGCCGCAGGATGCGGCCCTTTTTTCGTCCGCGCCCGCCACTTGCGCGACGGGCCGGGCACCCCAGATGCCTAGAATCCCTCCTCCACCGCCCCTGGTTGCACCATGGTCCCGCACCTCATCACCGCCCTGAACGGCCCGATCAACGAGCTGGAGCAGCGCATTCTCGAATCGCTGCCGGCGATCGAGCGCTGGTTCCGGCTCGAGTGGATGGAGCACACGCCGCCGTTCTACACCTCGGTCGACGTGCGAAATGCGGGCTTCAAGCTCGCACCGGTCGACACCAACCTGTTCCCCGGCGGCTTCAACAACCTGACGGTGGAAATGCTCCCGCTGGCGGTGCAAGCGGCGATGGCGGCGATCGAGAAGATCTGCCCCGAGGCCAAGAACCTGTTGCTGATCCCGGAGCGGCACACCCGCAACACCTTCTACCTGGCCAACGTGCAGCGCCTGATGCAGGTGTTCCACATGGCCGGCCTCAACGTGCGCCTGGGCACGCTCGACGAGACCGTGACGCAGCCGATCGAGATCGCCCTGCCCGACGGCAGCGCCCTGACGCTCGAGCCGCTGCTGCGCACGCGCGGCCGGCTCGGCCTGAAGAACTTCGATCCCTGCACGATCCTGCTCAACAACGACCTCTCGGCCGGCGTGCCGAAGGTGCTGCAGAACCTCCACGAGCAGTACCTGCTGCCGCCGCTGCACGCCGGCTGGGCGACGCGCCGCAAGACCAACCACTTCCACGCCTACGAAGAGGTCGCCAAGAAGTTCGCCAAGCTGCTCGGCATGGACCCGTGGCTGATCAACCCGATGTACGCCAAGTGCGGCGAGGTCAACTTCGAGGACGGCACCGGCGACGAGT
Source organism: Pseudomonadota bacterium (assembly GCA_040384825.1). Lineage (GTDB taxonomy): Bacteria > Pseudomonadota > Gammaproteobacteria > Burkholderiales > Burkholderiaceae_C > LMDS01. Next base: position 24,637 of record JAZKIO010000089.1, on the reverse strand, counting down.
GCCTGATGACCAACGCCGAGGCGCTGCTCGGCAAGGTGCGCCGCAAGTACAAGGAGTACGGCATCCAGGAGAAGCCGTTCATCATCGTCAAGGCCGATGCCGGCACCTACGGCATGGGCATCATGACCGTGCGCGACCCGAAGGACCTGGCCGACCTGTCGCGCCGCACGCGCAACAAAATGAGCGTCGGCAAGGACGGCCGCGAGGTCCACGAGGTGATCCTCCAGGAAGGCGTGCCGACCTACGAACGCGTCAACGACGCGGTCGCCGAGCCGGTCGTCTACATGATCGACCGCTACGTGGTCGGCGGCTTCTACCGCGTCAACGCCGAGCGCGGCATCGACGAGAACCTGAACGCCCCCGGGGCGCACTTCGCGCCGCTCGCGTTCGCCGAGCACAACCAGCTGCCCAAGCCCGGTGCCAAGCCCGGGGCGAGCGCACCGAACCGGTTCTACATGTACGGCGTGATTGCCCGCCTGGCGATGGTGGCGGCGAGCTACGAGCTCGAAGCGACCGATCCGAACGCCGAGGTCTACGAGTAGCGCATCGGTGTTCCCGGGGCGCGCGGCGCGGGCGCACAATCGCGGTCACAAGAATTTCGCGACAGTCGCTTGAGCACCTCCACTTCCACCACCCGGTCCGGTCTGGCCGGGCTCATGCTGGCCGCGATCGGCGTTGTCTACGGCGACATCGGCACCAGCCCGCTCTACGCGCTGAAAGAGGTCTTCGCGCACGGCCACGTGATCCTGACGGCCGAGAACATCTACGGCGTGCTGTCGCTGGTGTTCTGGACGCTGACGGTCGTCGTCTCGGTCAAGTACGTGGTGCTGATCCTGCGCGCCGACAACAACGGCGAGGGCGGCCTGATCGCGATGCTCGCGCTCGCGTCCACCGCGGTGCGCGGCCGGCCGGCGCTGCGCCGCAAGCTGCTGCTGCTGGGCATCTTCGGCACCGCGATCTTCTTCGGCGACGGCGTCATCACGCCGGCGATCTCGGTGCTGTCGGCGGTCGAGGGCCTGGAGGTCGCGGCGCCGGCGCTGCACAAGTACATCATCCCGGTCACGTTGCTCGTGCTGACCGCGCTGTTCGTGGTGCAGCGCCACGGCACGGCCAGCGTGGGCAAGTTCTTCGGCCCGGTGATGGTGATGTGGTTTCTGGTGCTCGCGGTGCTCGGGCTGGTGCACATCTTCGCGAACCCCGCCATCCTGTGGGCACTGAGCCCGCACTACGCGCTGATCTTCCTGGTCGGCAACCCGGGCGTCGCGTTCATCGCGCTCGGCTCGGTGGTGCTGTGCGTCACCGGCGCCGAGGCGCTCTATGCCGACATGGGCCACTTCGGCAAGAAGCCGATCCGCCTGGCCTGGTTCAGCCTGGCGATGCCGGCGCTGGTGCTGAACTACTTCGGCCAGGGCGCGATGCTGCTGCAGCACCCGAGCCGCGTGAAGAACCCGTTCTACGAGATGGCGCCCGAGTGGGCGCTGTACCCGCTCATCGTGCTGGCGACCTGCGCGACCGTGATCGCCTCGCAGGCGCTGATCACCGCGGCGTTCTCGGTCACCAAGCAGGCCATCCAGCTCGGCTACCTGCCGCGGCTGCGCATCCTGCACACCTCCGTGCGCGAGACCGGCCAGATCTACGTGCCGTTCATCAACTGGGGCCTGTACGTCTGCATCGTGATCGCCGTCGTCGTGTTCGGCTCCAGCAGCAAGCTGGCGGCGGCCTACGGCATCGCGGTGACGATCGACATGCTGATCACCACGACGATGACGTTCTTCGTGATCCGCTACGGCTGGAAGTACCCGTGGTCGCTGTCCTTCGGCGCGACCTTCTTCTTCTTCGTGGTCGACTTCGTCTACTTCAGCGCCAACGTCGTCAAGGTGTTCGACGGCGGCTGGTTCCCGATCGTGATCGGCGCGGTGATGTTCCTGCTGATGATGACCTGGAAGCAGGGCCGCCGGCTGATGTCCGCCCGCCTGCGCGAGGACGCGATCGACCTGAAGAGCTTCCTCGAGGCTGTGTTCGTGAGCCCGCCGACCCGCGTGCAGGGCACCGCGGTGTTCCTGGTCAGCGACCAGGGCATCACGCCGAATGCGCTGCTGCACAACCTCAAGCACAACAAGGTGCTGCACGAGACCAACCTGTTCGTCACGGTCAAGCAGCACGAGGTGCCGTGGATTCCCGTCGCCGAGCGCTGCGAGATGGAGGCGCTCGGCCACGACTGCTTCCAGGTCACGCTGAACTTCGGCTTCAAGAACGAGCCCGACGTGCCCGAGGCGCTGGCGCTGCTGGCGCGCCGCGGCTGCGTGATCGACGAGATGGACACCTCGTACTTCCTGTCCCGCGACATCGTGATGCCCACGATGGGCGGCGGCATGGCCGACTGGCGCGAGAAGCTCTTCGCCAGCATGCACCGCAACGCCGCCGCGGCGGCCGATTTCCTCAGCCTGCCGACGAACCGCGTGGTCGAGCTGGGCTCGAAGGTCGAGATCTGACCGGTTTGGCTCCGTAGCGCGCTGCGGGCTCCTGCACCGTCAACGGTGCGCTGACGAGTTCGACATGGGCCGCGAGGCCCGTGCCGTGCGCGAAGGACACGAGCCCGCGGTCGAGCGTGGCGAGGCGTTGTTCGCGCAGCACGGCCAGGCCCAGCAAATAGGCGTCGGTCACCTGGCGGTGGCCGACCAGTGCGGCGCTCTGCAGGGTCGCCAGCGTCAGCGGTTCGGGGGCGTCCGGCCAGTACTCGTGCGTGGGCTGGGCCGCCATCGACTCCAGCGCCTGCATGGCTTCGGCCGGCGTGATCTCGCTGCCGACCACCTTCGGGTTGCTGGTGAGCCGCACGAATGCGAGTTGTGTCAATGCACAGGTCGCCCAGCGGCGCTTGGCGCGCGCTCCGAACCACGCATGCGCCTCGGCGTGGTGGACATGCGCCGAGTGGGTCAGTGCAATCAGCAGGTTGGCATCCAGCAGCCAGACCGTCGATGCGCTCAAGAGTCGTCCTCGGCCGCCTTCACGTCGTCGAGCGTGATGGTCTTGCCCGAACCGCCTGCGAACACGGGAAAGCCGCCTTTGCGCGGCATCGGTGTCTCGGCGCGCAGGCCCTTCAAGATCAACTCCGAAACGATCGTGCCGAGCGATTGCGCGCGGTGAGTCGCCAACTGGCGGGCCGCTTCGAGTGCGGTAGGGCTGAGGTCTAGCGTGGTGCGCATGTCGAGGTCCAAGATGATGCGTTGATGCGACAACATCATAGCACTCGGTCGGCGTCGAATCGACCCGAAGCTATCCTTCCCCGAATGCGCTCGCCCCTCCAGGATTTCTCCGTTTCCGCCGCCACGGCCGGCTTCGTCGCCGTGCTCGTCGGCTTCACCAGCTCGGTGGCGATCGTGTTCTCGGCGGCCACGGCGCTCGGCGCCACGCCGGCGCAGACCGCGTCGTGGATGTGGGCGCTCGGCCTGGGCATGGGGCTGTGCACTCTGCTGCCGTCGCTCTGGCTGCGCCAGCCGGTGATGGTGGCGTGGAGCACGCCGGGCGCCGCCGTGCTCGCGACGGCGGGCGTGGCCGGCGGCTTCGGCATGGCGGAGGCGACCGGCGCGTTCATCGCCTGCGCCGCGCTGATCACGCTGTTCGGCGTCACCGGCTGGTTCGAGAAGCTGCTCGGCCGCATCCCGATGCCGATCGCCAGCGCGCTGCTCGCCGGCGTGCTGACGCGCTTCGGGCTCGATGCGTTCGTCGCGCTCAAGTCGGCGTTCGGGCTGGTGCTCGCGATGCTGCTCGCCTACCTCGTCGGGCGGCGCCTGTGGTCGCGGTATGCGGTGCCGGTCGTGCTGCTGGTCGGCATCGCGTATGCGGCGTTCGAGGGCCGGCTGCACCGCGGTGGCGTGCAGTGGGGGCTGACGATGCCGGTGTTCACGATGCCGGAGTTCACCTGGCGCGCGATGGTCAGCCTGGCGCTGCCGCTGTTCGTCGTGACGATGGCGTCGCAGAACCTGCCTGGCGTCGCGGCGATCCGCGCCGCGAAGTACGACATGCCGATCTCGAAGATCATCACGATGACCGGCCTTGCGACGCTGGTGCTCGCGCCTTTCGGTGCGTTCGCGCTCAATCTGTCGGCGATCACCGCCGCGATCTGCATGGGCCGTGAAGCCCATCCCGACCCGGACAAGCGCTACATGGCGGCGGTGGCGTGCGGTGTGCTGTACTGCATCGTCGGCCTGTTCGGTGCGGCCGTCACCGGGGTGCTGACCGCGTTCCCGCGCGAACTCGTCGTCGCGATCGCCGGGCTCGCGCTGCTCGGCAGCATCGGCGGCGGCCTGGCCGTGGCGCTGGCCGACGACGCCTACCGCGAGGCTGCGCTGATCACCTTCCTCGTCACGCTCAGCGGCGTCAGCCTGGCCGGCATCGGCTCGGCGTTCTGGGGCGTCGTGGCCGGCGCGCTCGCGCTTTTTGTGCAACAGTGGCGGCCCCGCGCCTCCCGTCTCCGATCATGAAACTGCTCTTCGTCGCCGACCCGCTCGCCACCTTCAAGACCTACAAGGACTCGACCTTCGCGATGATGCGCGAGGCGGCGTCACGCGGCCACGAGCTGCTCGCCTGCGAGCCGCAGGACGTGATGTGGCAGCGCGGCGGCAAGGTGAGCGCGCCGCTGCGGTCGTTCACGCTGACGGGCGACGCGCACGACTGGTTCAAGGAATCGGCCGACCCGCAAGTGACTGCGCTGGCCGACGTCGACGCGATCGTGATGCGCAAGGACCCGCCGTTCGACAGCGAATACTTCTACGCGACCCATCTGCTCGAACAGGCGGAGCGCGAAGGCGCGTGCGTCTTCAACAGCCCGCGCGCGCTGCGCGACCACCCGGAGAAGCTCGCGATCCTCGAGTTCCCGCAGTTCATCGGGCCGACGCTGGTGACGCGCAGCGAGGCCGACATCCGCCGCTTCCACGCCGAGCACCGCGACATCATCCTCAAGCCGCTCGACGGCATGGGCGGCATGGGCATCTTCCGCGTCGGCCCCGATGGCCTGAACCTGGGCAGCATCACCGAGACGCTGAACAAGGGCGGCGCCGAGACCGTGATGGTGCAGAAGTACCTCACCGAGATCGTCAAGGGCGACAAGCGCATCCTCGTGATCGACGGCGCGCCGGTGCCGCACGCGCTCGCGCGCATCCCGCAGGGCAGCGAGATCCGCGGCAACCTGGCCGTCGGCGGCAAGGGCGTGGCGCAACCGCTGAGCGCGCGCGATCGCGAGATCGCCGAGGCGATCGGGCCGGTGCTGGCGAAGCGCGGGCTGCTGCTCGTCGGCCTCGACGTCATCGGCGACTGCCTGACCGAGATCAACGTCACCAGCCCGACCGGCTTCCAGGAGATCACGCAGCAGAGCGGGTTCGACGTGGCGAAGATGTTCGTCGATGCGCTGGAGCGGCAACTCGGTAATTGACTCGCAGGGATAATCCGCGTTTTCCCTGAAAGCCGGCCGCGTGATGCGGCCCGGCGCTGCGTGACCCCATGGCTGTGCTTTCCCTCTCCAACGCCCACCTGGCCTTCGGCCACGTGGCCCTGCTCGACAACGCCGCGTTCTCGCTGGAGATCGGCGAACGCCTCGGGCTGATCGGGCGAAACGGCGCCGGCAAGTCGTCGATGCTGAAGATCATCGCCGGGCTCGAGAAGCTCGACGACGGGCTGCTGCAGATGACGCAGGGCGTGCGCATCTGCTACGTGCCGCAGGAGCCGGTGTTCGAGCCCGGCCACAGCGTGGTCGAGGCCGTCAGCGAGGGTGTGGCCGAGGCGCGCGCCGCCCGCCAGGCGTACGAGGAGCACGCGGACGGCGTCGACCTGGACGCGCTGCAGACGCGCATCGAGGCGCTCGACGCCTGGAACTGGGAGCAGCGGGTCGACACCACGCTGCACCAGCTCCACCTCGACGGCTCGCGCGAGATCAGCGAGCTGTCGGGCGGCATGAAGAAGCGCGTCGCGCTGGCGCAGGCGCTGGTCGCGGTGCCGGACGTGCTGCTGCTCGACGAGCCGACCAACCACCTCGACCTGGATTCGATCGCCTGGCTCGAGGAGCTGCTGCGCGGCTTCAAGGGCAGCGTGATGCTGATCACCCACGACCGCGCGTTCCTCGATGGCGTGGCCACGCGCATCGTCGAACTCGACCGCGGCATCATCCGCAGCTACCCCGGCAACTTCAGCGCCTACGAGCGCATGAAGGAGGAGCAGCTCGCGTCCGACGCACTCTCCAACGCGCGGGCCGACAAGCTGCTCGCGGCCGAGGAGGTGTGGATCCGCAAGGGCGTCGAGGCGCGCCGCACGCGCAGCGTCGCACGCATCCAGCGCCTGGAGGTGCTGCGCGACCAGCGCCAGAAGCGCCGCGATTCGCTCGGCCAGGTGCGGCTCGAGGTCGACTCGGGCGCGCCCAGCGGCAAGATCGTCGCCGAGCTGAAGGAGGTGTCGCTGCGCTTCGGCGAGAAGGTGATCGTCAAGGACTTCACCGCGACGATCCTGCGCGGCGACAAGGTCGGCCTGATCGGTCCGAACGGCGCCGGCAAGACGACGTTGCTCAAGCTCATCCTCGGCGAGCTGCAGCCCGACAGCGGCAAGATCCGCCAGGGCAGCAAGCTCGAGGTCGCGTACTTCGACCAGATGCGCAGCACGCTGAACCTCGACGCGACGCTGGCCGACACCATCAGCCCGGGCAGCGAGTGGGTCGAGTTCGCCGGCCAGCGCAAGCACGTGATGAGCTACCTGAACGACTTCCTGTTCTCGCCCGATCGCGCCAACTCGCCGGTGCGCACGCTCAGCGGCGGCGAGCGCAACCGCGTGCTGCTCGCGCGCCTGTTCGCCCTGCCGGCCAACGTGCTGGTGCTCGACGAGCCGACCAACGACCTCGACATCGACACGCTGGAGTTGCTCGAGGAACTGCTGCAGGCCTACAAGGGCACGGTGTTCCTGGTCAGCCACGACCGGCGCTTCCTCGACAACGTCGTGACCAGCACCATCGTCTGGGAGGGCGACGAGGCGCCGGGCCGCTGGCGCGAGTACGAGGGTGGCTACGAGGACTGGAAGATCCAGCGCGACCGCGCCAACGCGATCCGCGAGCAGGCCGCGCGTGCCGCCCGCGGCAAGGACACGCCGCCGGCCGCCAAACCCGTGGTTTCGGCGACGCCCGTCGCCCCGGCCGCCAAGCCGCGCAAGCTCAGCTACAAGGAGCAGCGCGAGCTCGACGAGCTGCCCAAGCGCATCGAGGCGCTGGAGGCCGAGCAGAAGGAGCTCGCCGCGTTCCTGGCGCAGCCCGAGTCGTACACGAAGGAAGCCGATCGCGCGATGAAGGCGCAGACGCGCCACGCGCGGATCGACGACGAACTGCTGGCCGCGATGGAACGCTGGGAAGAACTCGGCGCGCGCTGACGGCTAGCCGCCGAACCAGCTCTCGCGCACCGCGTCGGGGTGCGAGCGGCTGGTGATCAGCCCGGCCTGCAGGTACAACGCATTGAGAAGGCGCGCGGCGCGCTCGCGGTCGAAGGCGGGCCACGCGGCGATGGTGCCGAGCGACACGGCCTGCCGGCGCAGCCGCTCGATCGCGGCGCGCAGGCTGCCGCTGATCGGCGCGGCGTCCAGATCGAGCGCCGGGGACACGCGGTAGACGGCGGGGCCGGCGATCTCGGGCAGCAGATCGCGGCGCGGCCCGCGCAAGGCCAGCACCCACAGCAGCGGCATCAGCGACCGGTACAGCCGCGGCTCGCCGATCAGCTCGCGCACCGGGTCGCCGGGCGGGCGCAGCGTGGCCGGCTCGAGGTGCATCACGTGCAGGTGCGGCAGGTGGCGCTCGACGAGCTCGTCGAGGTCCATCGGGCAATGGACGAGGCGCTCGTACGGGAACACGGTGAGCGGCACCACGCGGTCGGCGCACTGCAGGTGGATGGTCACGCGCGAGGAGTGGCGCAGGCAGGCCGCCATCACCTCGACGATCTCGTAACTGCCCGTGCGCTGCTCGTGCTTCCACAAGTCCGCCTGCAGCGACGAGCTGAGCTGGGACAGGCGCGTGGCGGGGCTGCCGGGGATCGGGTCGCCGTCCAGTTCCTCGAGGTAGCGCTGGTACGAGCTCGCCTTCAACAGTTCGGGCTCGCCGAACGGGATGGTGGAGTCGAACAGCTCGCCTTTCATGACGTGTGCATTTTCACCTGTAACTGGTGCTTACGCGCGTCTCGCGTCGTGGTAACCCCTCATGTGGGGTTGGTCGAAGCCTGCTCAGCCGCGGCGCGCGGCGTCGAGCGCGCGCCAGAAGCGCGGGTCCTGCGAGGTCGCGAAGTTGATCCGCATCAGCGTCGTCGGCCGGGGCGTGGCGTGGAACAGCGCGCCGGGGGCGATCAGCCAGTCGTCCAGCATCGCCCGGGCCAGCCGTTCGGTGTCGACGCCGACATCGACCCACCCGAACAGCCCGCGCGGCGGTGCCGCGAACCGGCAGTCGTGCGCCTCGACCAGCTTGATCGTCCGCTCGCGGGCCTGCGCCAGCTTGTCCATCACCCGTTCGGTGTGGCGCCGCAGCCCGCCCTGCTCGAGGCAGTGCGCCAGTGCCAGTTCGGTCAGGCCGGGGGTGGTCAGCGTGGTCAGCAGCTTGGTGTCGATCAGCCGCTCGACCAGTGCGTGCGGCGCGGCGAGAAAGCCGACGCGCCAGTTCGGCACCAAGATCTTGGAGAAGCCCGACACGTACACGGTGCGCTCCAGCGCGTCCAGCGCCGCCAGCCGCGGCAGGTGCGCGGGCGCGAGGTGGGCGTAGGTGTCGTCCTCGACGATGTGCAGGTCGTTCGCCTGCGCGAGCTGCAGCACGCGGTGCGCCGCCTGCAGCGAGAGCGACGCGCCGGTCGGGTTGTTCAGCACCGAGACGGTCACGTACAGGCGCGGCCGCTGGGCCGGCTTTTGCGCGTCGATCAGACGCTGCATCGCGAGCAGGTCGGGGCCGTCGTCGCCGCGCGGCACCGGCAGCACGCGCATGCCGAGCGCGGCCAGCCGCGCGTACTCGACCGACCAGCCCGGCTCGTCGACCAGCACGCTGTCGCCGGCGCGCAGCAGCGTGCGGGTGAGCACGTCGAGCGCGTGGGTCGCGCCGATCGTCGTGACGATCTGCTGCGGCGTCGCCGCGACGCCGAACTCCGCCAGCTTGGCCGCCAGCGCCTCGCGCAGCCGCAGCTCGCCGGCCGGTTCGCCGTACTGCAGCGACACCGCGCCCAGCTGCGCCGCGCCGCTGACCTTGCGCAGCGCGGCGGTCAGCAGCGGCAGGTCCAGCCAATCGGCGGGCAGCGTGCCCAGGCCCGGCATCGGCCGCGCGCCGGGCGGCTGGAACATGCCGCGGATCAGCGCGGTGGCGCTGATCGGCAGCGGCATCGTGGGCGCGCGCTGCCCGGCGGGGTGGGGGGCGATGCTGGCGGTGCGCGCAGGCGCTGTCTCACGCACGAAGAAGCCGCGCTGCTTGCGCGCCTCGACCAGGCCCTGCGCCAGCAGCTGGTCGTACGCCGCGACGACGGTGTGCGGGCTCACCTGATGGCGCCGCGCGCACTCGCGCACCGAGGGCAGCCGGGCGCCCGGGGCCAGCAGGCGCTGGCGGATGCGCTCGCCGAAGCGGCTGGCGAGCTGCTCGGTGAGCGTGGTGTCGGCCGCGCGGGTCAACGGCGGCGGGGGCGTGAGGGCGTCGTTCATGCGGGCTGTGCCGGCGGACTGTCCAGTACAGAAAAGGTGTGCGTGTCGGAAAGTGTACTGGTTCTGTGCTGGTCCGGCATCGTAGACTGCGGCCATGGGCAGCACCACCAGCGCACAAGACGAGACCCGGGGTCTCTGGCTGGGCCTGCTCGGTGTCGTGATCTTCGCGATGACGCTGCCGATGACGCGCCTGGCCGTCGGCCCGGCCAGCGACCCGCAGCTGCCGCCGCTGTTCGTGACCGCCGGGCGCGCGGCGTTCGCCGGGCTGCTGAGCATCGGCTACCTCTGGCTCACCGGCGCGCCGCGCGTGCAGCGGCGCCACCTGCCGGCGCTGTTCACGTCCGCGCTCGGAACGGTGGTCGGCTTCCCGCTGTTCCTGAGTCTGGCCCTGCGCCAGGTGGATGCGATGCACGCCGCGGTCGTCACCGGGCTGATGCCGCTGGCGACGGCGGTCGGCGCGGCGCTCTGGTTCCGCCAGCGGCCGTCGAACGGGTTCTGGGTCTGCGCCGGGCTGGGCTGCGCGATGGTGCTGGCGTTCGCGCTGTACCGGGGCGCTGGGCAGGTGGCCGCGGCGGACGGCTTGCTGCTGCTCGCGGTGTTCTTCACCGCCGTCGGCTACGTCGCCGGCGCGCGCGTGGCCGGCGAGCTGCCGGCCGAGCAGGTGATCTGCTGGGTGCTGGTGCTCAGCCTGCCGCTCACCTTGCCCGCGACGCTCGCGACCTGGCCGACCGCGCCGGTGCGCGCCGGCGCGTGGGGCGGCTTCGCCTACGTCACGCTGTTCTCGATGTGGCTCGGCTTCTTCGCGTGGTACCGCGGCCTGGCGCTCGGCGGCACGGTGCGTGTCAGCCAGGTGCAATTGGTGCAGCCGTTCCTGGCGCTGCTGTTCGCGGTGCCGGTGCTCGGCGAGACGCTCGACGCGGTGACCGTGCTGTTCTCGCTGGCCGTGATCGCCGTCGTGTTCGTCGGCAAGAAAATGCCCGCCCACTCACCTTCCCTCCAACCCCGGACCCCGTGATGACGACCTCCACTTCCAGCCCGTGGCAGATGGCGCGCCGCGCCGAGCGCATGAACCCGTCGGTGATCCGCGAGATCCTCAAGGTCACCGAACGGCCGGGGATCATCTCGCTGGCGGGCGGCCTGCCGTCGCCCGACAGCTTCCCGATCGAGGCGATGCGCGAGGCGACCGCCCGCGTGCTGCGCGACAACCCGCGCGAGGCATTGCAGTACGCCGCGAGCGAAGGCTTCGCGCCGCTGCGCGAGTGGGTCGCCGCGCAGATGGCCGCGCAGGGGCTGCAGGTCGACGCGTCGCAGGTGCTGATCACCACCGGCTCGCAGCAGGGGCTCGATCTGGTCGGCAAGGTGCTGATCGATGCGGGCAGCACGGTGGCGGTGGAGTCGCCCACCTACCTCGGCGCGTTGCAGGCCTTCGCGCCCTACGAGCCGGAGGCCGTGAGCGTGCCGTGCGACGACGAGGGCCCGCTGCCCGAGGGCCTGGGCATCGCCCGGGGTTGCCGCTTCCTGTACATGCTGCCCAACTTCCAGAACCCGAGCGGCCGCTGCATGGGCGAGGCGCGCCGCGTCGCGCTCGTCGACGCGGCCCGCGCGCTCGGCCTGCCGATCGTGGAGGACAACCCGTACGGCGACCTGTGGTTCGACGCCGCGCCACCGCCGTCGCTGGCCTCGCGCTGGCCCGAGGGCATGGTCTATCTCGGCTCGTTTTCGAAGGTGCTCGCGCCGGGGCTGCGGCTCGGCTACGTGATCGCACCGCCGGCGATGATGCCCAAGCTGCTGCAGGCCAAGCAGGCCGCCGACCTGCACACGCCGGGCTTCAATCAGCGCGTGGTGCACGAGGTGATCAAGGACGGCTTCCTGCGCGACCACGTGCCGACGATCCGCGCCCGCTACCGGCAGCAGCGCGATGCGATGCGCGCCGCGCTCGAGGCGCATCTGCCCGCCGGCTGCCGCTGGACGGTGCCCAGCGGCGGGATGTTCTTCTGGGTCGAGCTGCCCGCGGGTGTCGACGCGACTGCGCTGCTGCCCAGGGCGGTCGAACTCGGCATGGCCTACGTGCCCGGCGCCGCGTTCTTCGCTGCGGCGCCGAAAGCGAACACGCTGCGGCTGTCCTTCGTCACCGTCTCGCCGGCCGAGATCGAGCGCGGCGTCGCGTTGCTGGCGCAAGCCTTGAAGGGGGCGTGATGGAGACGCGTCGGTTCACGCAGCTCGACGTGTTTTCCGATGTCGCGCTGCTCGGCAACCCGCTGGCAGTCGTGCATGACGCGGACGGGTTGACGGACGCGCAGATGGCCGCCTTCGCGCGCTGGACGAACCTGAGCGAAACGACCTTTTTGCTGCCGCCCACCGACCCGGCTGCCGATTACCGGGTGCGCATCTTCACGCCGCAGCGCGAGCTGCCGTTCGCGGGCCACCCGACGCTCGGCAGTTGCCACGCGTGGCTCGCCGCCGGCGGCAGGGCGCGCGCGGCCGACGAGGTCGTGCAGCAATGCCGAGCCGGGCTGATCCGCATCCGGCGTGACGGCGCACGGCTCGCGTTCGCGGCGCCGCCGTGTATTCGCAGCGGGGCGCTGGAGGAGGAACTGCTGGCGCGCATCGTCGGGTCGCTGGGGCTGCGACGCGAGGCGGTGGTCGATCATCAGTGGGTTGACAACGGCCCGGGCTGGGCCGCGATCCGGCTGCACTCCGCCGACGCGGTGCTGGCGCTGCGACCGGACTGGCCGGCGCTGCAGGGCATCAAGCTCGGCGTCGTCGGTGCGCATGCCGCGGGGCACGACGCGCAGTACGAGGTGCGTGCGCTGATCGGCGAAGGGCCGGGCTATGAGGACCCGGTCACGGGCAGCCTGAACGCCAGCCTGGCGCAGTGGCTGATCGGCACCGGCGTCGCGCCCGAGCGCTACGTGGCCGCGCAGGGCACCTGCCTGCAGCGGCGCGGCCGCGTGTTCATCGAGCGCATCGACGGGCAGGTGTGGGTCGGCGGGCACAGCGTCGACTGCATCCGCGGCGAGTTGACGCTGGATCGGCTCGCCGGCATGACGCTCGCGCTCGACCACCTCGTGATCGCGGCGCGCACGCTCGACGAAGGCGTCGACTGGTGCGCCGCCACGCTCGGCCTGCGGCCGGAAGGCGGCGGCCGGCATGCCTTCATGGGCACGCACAACCGGGTGTTCGCGATCGGCTCGGCGGCGTTCCCGCGGGCCTACGCCGAGCTCATCGCCATCGACCCCGACGCGCCCGCGCCGACCGGGCACGCACGCTGGTTCGACCTGGACGATCCGGCGCTGCAACGCACGCTGGCCGACGACGGGCCGCAGCTGGTGCACTGGGTCGCGCGCTGCGACGACATCGTCGCCACGCAGGCCGAACTGCGCGGCGCCGGCATCGACTGCGGCGAGCTGCGCGACGCCGAACGCATGACGCCGCTCGGCCTGTTGCGCTGGCGGATCGGCGTGCGCACCGACGGCCGGCGTCCGCTCGACGGCGCCGCGCCGGCGCTGATCGCCTGGTGCGACGCGCACCCGACCGATGCGATGCCGGCGAGCGGCGTCGTGCTGCAGGCGATGGCCGTGACCGGTTGTCCGCCGCCGCTCGCCGCGCGGCTGCCGGCGATGATCGCGCGCGCGGCCGGCATCGATGCCGCGCCGATCCGCGTCGAGCTGACCACGCCGCGCGGCCCGGTCACCCTCTCATCACCCCGACCGACAGCCTGACCATGCACGACCGCGACGCCCTCGACCACGCCCGCCGCCTCGTCCGCGACGCGATGCCGCCCACGCCGCAACAGCGCTGGCCGCTGCTCGACCAGCGGCTCGGCGCGCAGGCCTGGGTCAAGCACGAGAACCACACCGCTGTGGGCGCCTTCAAGCTGCGCGGCGGGCTGGTCTACTTCGACGCGCTGCGCCGCCGCGAGCCGATGCTGCGCGGCGTGATCAGCGCGACACGCGGCAACCACGGCCAGTCGGTCGGCTTCGCGGCGCGACGCCACGACCTGCATGCGACCATCGTCGTGCCGCGCGGCAACTCGGTCGAGAAGAACGCCGCGATGCGCGCGCTCGGCGTCGAGCTGGTCGAGCACGGTGACGACTTCCAGGCGGCCCGCGAGCACGCCGCGGCGCTCGCCGCCGAGCGCGGGCTGCACATGGTGCCGTCGTACCACGATGACCTGGTGCGCGGCGTCGCGAGCTACTGGCTGGAGTTCTTCGACGTGGTCGAGCCCGAGGTGGTGTTCGTGCCGATCGGCCAGGGCTCGGGCATCTGCGCCTGTGCCGCGGCGCGCGCGCACGCGGGCGTGAAGACGAGGATCGTCGGCGTCGTCTCGGCGCATGCGACCGCGTACCTGCAGTCCTTCCGCGCCGGCCGAGCGATCGAGGCGCCGGTCACGACCGAACTGGCCGACGGCATGGCCTGCCGGGTGCCGGACGCCGAAGCGCTGGCGGTCATCCGCGCCGAGGTCGACGACATGGTCGCGGTCACCGACGCGCAGGTGGCGGACGCGATGCGCGCGCTGTTCGCCGACACCCACAACGTGGCCGAGGGCGCGGGCGCCGCGTCACTCGCCGCGGCGCTGCTGCAGCGCGAGCGCTGGGCGGGGCGCTGCATCGGGCTGCCGCTCACCGGCGGCAACGTCGACAGCGCGGTGTTCGCGCGGGTGCTTGCCGACCAGTGAGCCGGCCGCCGGCGCGCGTGCGCTGCGTCCTGCGGGAGGAGTTCTCGCGACCACGTCAGGTAGCGGCGCACGGCCGTGGAGCGCAGGGTGTCACTCTTGATGAGATGCCCTGTGTCAAAGCGAGTTGATCGCGGCGATGCCGATGCCGAATCCGGTGAAGATCTGCGCGAAGTCCTTCAGGTTGCGCACGAACGCGCGGCCCCAGGTCTCGAAGTCGAGCTGGTTCGGCACGATCAGGGCGTCGCCGGGCTGCATGATCTGCGACTCGAGCTTGTTGCGGCCCCAGAAGCCGCGGTTGTCGTTCGCATGGCTGACGGTGCCGTCGGCGCGCAGGATGAACATGTTGGCCGGTTCCGCCGCCTCGTCCGCGCCGGCGAGCTTCAGGTACTCGCCCGCGGTGCGCCCTTCCTTCCACAGGAACGCGTTGCTGTTGACGACCGCGCCGGCCACCGTCACGAAGCCCGGGCGGGCCGGCACCGTGATGCGGTCTCCGGCCTCGAGCGGCACCGCCGGCAATGCGCTCACGGTGGCGGCGTCGGCCGGCAGCTCGAGCGCGATGCGGCCGTTCGGCTGCACGTTGCGCAGCCGCGCGAGCTGCGCCTGCGTGGCGGCATTGCTGACCGCGGTGGTGGTGGCCGCGCCCTGCGCATCGTCGCGCCGGTTGGCGGCGTCGCGCGCGGCCTGCACGGCCGAGAGCGCCTCCAGCCGCGCGATCGCCGCGGTCAGGTTCTCGCGCTGGCGCTGGCGCGTCTCCTCGCGGCTGAACTCCAGGCCGTACAGGTAGGCCTGCCCGGTGAAGCCACCGGCGCGCGCGATCACGCTCTGCAGCGTGTCGCCGGGCTGCAGCTGGTAGACGCCGGGCGACGAGACTTCGCCCTCGAGCGAGACCAGCCGCGTCTGGCGCGACACCGGCACGCGGATGTCCTTCTGGCTGTAGACCGTGACCACGTCGCCGGCCATCAGCTCGATGTTGTTCGCCTCGTCGCCCTGCAGCACCGCCTTGCCCAGGTTGAACGGGATGACCTGCGTGCTCAGCGTGCGGGTGTCGAGCCGCTCGATCACGGCGTAGTCCCAGTTCAGCTCGTCGAACAGCGGCGTCGGTGCGCGCTTGGAGGCGGCGACGATCGCGCGGTCGTTGGCGCGCCGCTCGCGTTCGGCGCGGCTGCGCGGGTTGCCCTGGCTGTCGGTCGACGGGCCGTCATCCATGGCCGGGTCGTAGCGGTTGCCGGAGTTGACGTTGTCGTTGCGACCGGCGGCGTAATCACCGGCGCGGTTGCCATAGCGGGTGCTGGCGTTGTCCGTGTCGTTGCCGTAGTCGCCGTTGCGGTTGCGATTGCCCTGCAACTGGCGGTTGTTGGCGTCGAGCGCCGGGCGGCCGTCGCGGTAGCGCGTGTCGATGTTGCGTGGGCCCTCTTCATCGTCGATCACCTGCACCAGCAGGTTCTTGCGGCGATAGAAGTCGGGCGAGATCAGCGCCTCGCGATCGGGGATCAGGTCGCGCACCTTCATGCCGGGCGTGAACGGGTAGCGCAGCGGCTGCGCCACGTGGCCGCGCAGCGTCACCGCGTTGGCGAACTGCGGCGAGATCGGCAGCAGCGTCAGCACGTCGCCGTCGCGCAGCGGCTTTTGCAGGCCGGCGCCGTCGAGCTTGAATTCCTCGACAAAGCGGGCCGCGCGCTGCGCGACGTCGATCCGCTCGAGTTGCGCGCGGTTCGGGTTCGCGAGCGGCGGCGTGCCGCCGGCGTAGCGCAGCACCTCGCGCACCGGCTCCTGCGGCGTCTTCAGTTCGTAGATGGCCGGCGTGTCGAGTGCGCCGTTCAGCGCGACGCGGGCGCCGGCCGGCTGGAACACGACCACGTCGCCGGCGGCCAGCTGCACGTCCTTGGACTTGTCGCCCTGGACCAGAAATTCGTAGATGTCGAGTTCGGAGATGACCTTGCCGTCACGGCGCAGCAGCACCTTGCGCATCGAGCCGTTGGGCGCCGGGCCGCCGGCCAGCACCACGGCCGACAGCAGCGTCGACTGGCTCGCCAGCGTGAACACGCCGGGCCGCTGGGCCGGGCCGACGACGAACACCTTCACGCCGCGCAACTGGCCGAGCGAGACGCTCAGGTCGAAGTTGGTGTACAGCCGGCCGATCTGCGTGCGCAAGTGCTTCTCGAGATCGGCGGCCTTGACGCCGGTGACGTTGAAGCTGCCGACCTTGGGCAGGTTCAGCAGGCCGTTGCGGTCGACGGTGCTGCGGTAGTCGATGTCGATCGAGCCCCAGGCGCGGATCAGGATCTCGTCACCCGGGCCGACGGTGTAGTCGGCCGAGACCGGCACGTTGTCCAGCGCCGCCGACGGGTCCGTCGCGTCGGCGAAGAAGCTGCTGCCGAACAGCGGCAGCAGGCGGCCGGTGGCGGTCTCGACGAACTTCTGGAACTCGCCCGGCTTCGGCGGCGGCTGGTCGCGGCGCGGGTACAGCTCGCTCCGGTTCGAGCTGCGCGCGGCGTCGCGCGCATCGGTGCCGGTCGCCCCGGGCGAGCGCGGGCTCTGGATGCTCGGCGCGCCTGATTGAACGCTGCCCTGACCGGGCATCACCGTGCCGCCGCGCTGCGTCGCGTTCGGATAGCCGGGCGTGTTGAAGGTGCTGTTGCTGCCGTTCTGCGGTTCGTCGGCGGCCTGCGCGAGGCCGCTGGCCAGCGCGAGGCAGCACAGCAGGCGGGCGAACGGACGGCTGCCGGGAGCGGCGGAGGGGCGGAGACGGGAAACGGTCATGGGTGTGTCGGCCACGGATTCGATGTCGGGCGCGGGCCGCGATCCACGGCACACGCGATCGCTGCGTCGGGGATCCGGTCCCCGGGGTCGCGGCAGCACGTTGTTCTCGACCCCAGGCGGGTCAGCGCGCGAGTTTAGCGGAAGGCCCGCGCCCGACCGGGCCGGGCGCCGGGCTCCCAAAAGCAAAGCCTGCGACGCTCGCGCGACGCAGGCTCGTGACGCTGCAGCGGCCGCAGCGGCTTACTCTTTGCGGTAGGCGTCGTGGCAGGCCTTGCAGCTCTTGCCGGTCTCGCCGACGGCGGCCTTGATCGCGTCGAGGTTGCCGCCCTTGGCCGCGACGTTCAGCTTGGCCATCTCTTCCTGCATCTTGGTGGCGCCCGCATTGAACTTGTCCATCTCGGTCCAGATCTTCGGCTCGGCCCGGGTGTCGCCGCCCTTGTCGGTGCCAGGCCCGAAGCCGGTGTACGGCAGCTTGGCCATCGCGTTGGCGATCTCGGCGTTGTCGGCGGCGACCTTGGCGTCGAACGGGATGCGGCCGTTCGCCATCGCGGCCACGCGCCCGAAGTGCGTGCCCATCACCGTGAAGGCGGCCTTGCGGTACTTGATCGCGTCCTCGGGCTTGGCGAATTGCGCGGCGGCGGGCAGGGCCATCGCGCTGCCCAGCAAGGCGGCGCCGGTCATCAGCAGTGTCGGGACGAAGCGTTTCATGCGGATTTTTCTCCTCGCCTGTGGCGGTGGTGGGTCGGTGGGGCGCCGGGACACTGCGGTTCCCCATGACCCGGCGCTGGCGAGTGTACGCAGCGGCGCGCCCGCGTATTCCCGTCCTCGGGAATGTCCGGGTGGGTTCGCCGCGCGGGCGTTTGCAGGTATCTTCACGCCATGACCGCCGCCGACCCCTTGCCCAGCCCGCCACCCGCCACGATCCGCGTCTGGGACCTCCCGACCCGTCTCTTCCACTGGCTGCTCGCGGCCTGCGTGTGCGGCTCGATCGCCAGCGCCTGGATAGGCGGGAATGCGATGGTCTGGCACATGCGGCTCGGCTATGCGGTGTTCACGCTGCTGGCGTTTCGCCTGCTGTGGGGCATGGTGGGCGGGCACTGGTCGCGCTTCGCGAACTTCGCGTACGCGCCGGCCACGACGCTGCGCTACCTGCGCGGCGGCAGCCGGCCCGACGAGCACCACGAGGTCGGCCACAGCCCCCTCGGCGCGTTCGCGGTGTTCGGCGTGCTGACGCTGCTGGCGGTGCAGGTCGGCACCGGGCTGTTCGCGGACGACGAGATCTCCAGTACCGGCCCGCTGATCCGCTTCGTGACCGGCGAGACCAGCCTGGCGCTGACCCGCTGGCACAAGGGCTACGGGCAGTGGCTGATCATCGCGCTGGTGGTGCTGCACATCGCCGCGATCCTGTACTACGTGTTCGCCCGGCGCCGCGATCTCGTGCGGCCGATGCTGCACGGCGACAAGGTGCTCACCGTGGCCGCGCCGGCGGCACGCGACACCGCCGCGTCGCGCCTGCTCGCCGCGCTGCTGCTGGCGCTGTGCGCCGGGGGCGTCGGCTGGGTCGTGAGCCTGGCGGGCTGAGCGCGGCGCGGTCGATCGTTCCGGTCACGGTCTTCGCATGGCTGACGAACCGCCCCGCATCGAGCTGATCCGCGCCGACGGCGCGCCCTGGCTGGAGCCGGCGCGCGAGATCCTGCGCGAGTACGCCTCCAGTCTCGCGGTCGACCTGTGCTTCCAGAACTTCGAGGACGAGCTCGCCGCGCTGCCGGGCGCCTACGCCCCGCCGGGCGGGCAGCTGCTGCTGGCGTATGTCGACGGTGCGCTGGCGGCGTGCGGCGGGCTGCGCGGCCTCGAGGACGTGGACCACGCCAACGCCTGCGAGATGAAGCGGCTGTACGTGCGCCCGGCGTTCCGCCGCTTCGGCCTGGGCCGCACGCTCGCCGAGGCGCTGCTCTACGAAGCGCGGCGCGCCGGCTACTCGACCATGCTGCTCGACACGCTGGACGAGATGGAGTCGGCCCGGGAGCTCTACGCCAGCCTAGGCTTCGAGGAGTGCGCGCCGTACTACTTCAACCCGATCCCGGGCGCCCACTACCTGAAGGTCGATCTCGATTGAGCGACCGCGGGTTCGTCCGGAGCGCCGGGCGGCGTAGGATGGACTCAGAGCGGGTTCGCGTCGTGTCGATGCGGGTCCGGCCCGTGCCACCACCACCGGAAGCGCCATGACAGGAACCGTCAAGCCATCGTTCGAACTGCACGCGGGCGCGCTGCGCCTGGCGCTGCGCCCCGACCTGGGCGGCTGCATCGCCGGCCTGTGGCACCGCGACACGCCGATCCTGCGCTCGACGGAGCCCGACGCGCTGCAGGCCGCCCGGCCCTCGGCCTGTTATCCGCTCGTGCCGTACTCGAACCGCCTCGCGTTCCGCAAGTTCCGCTGGAAGGGCCACGACTACACGACCCAGCCCAACTTCGACGACAACCCGCACTCCGTGCACGGCATGGGCTGGCAGCGGCCCTGGGAGATCGTCTCGAGCAGCGTGCTCGAGGTCGTCATCAAGCTCGTCCACCCGGGCGACGCCGACTGGCCGTTCCCGTTCGAGGCGACCCAGTACTTCACGCTGACGCCGCAATCGATGAGCGTGGAGATGGTGTTCACCAACACCGGCGACATCGCGCAGCCGGTCGGCCTGGGCTGGCACCCGTACTTCAACAAGCGTTCGCGCAGCCGGCTGCACATCGAGCTGACCGACCGCTGGGACGCCGACGCCAACCAGCTGCCGGTGCGCAAGGTCGCGCAGCCCGGCATCGACAGCGACATCTCTCACCTCGACTTCGACAACTGCTTCGACGGCTGGAAGGGCCCGGCCCGCATCCGCGACGAGAAGTTCTCGCTGCAGCTGACCTCGTCGCTGAACCGGCTGGTGGTGTTCACGCCGCAGGACCGCGACTACTTCTGCGTCGAGCCGGTCAGCCACGTCTCGAACGCCATCCACATGGCCGACCCGGCCGCGCACGGCCTGCGCACCGTGGCGCCGGGCGAGAGCCTGGACGTGACGATGAAACTCGAGGTCGCGGTGGTCTGATGGTGGCGGGCAGCATGGCGCATGGCGAGGTGCGCGTGGCCGTCGCGGCCGCGGCGCTCCTAGGCGAATCCCCGGTCTGGCATCCGCGCGAGCAGGTGCTGTACTCCACCGACATTCCCGGCCACTGCCTGCAGCGCTTCGACCCGCGCAGCGGCGAGCTGCGCCACTGGGCGTTCGACACCGACGTGTCCGCCCTCGCGCCGATGCTCGACGGCCGGCTGCTGCTGGCGATGCGCGACGGCCTCTGGCGTTTCGACCCGGCGACCGGCGAGCGCCTGCGCGCTGCCGAGCCGCCGTACGACCCGGCGCACGAGCGCTTCAACGACGGCAAGTGCGACCCCCAGGGCCGCTTCTGGGTCAGCACGATCTACGAGCCGCGCGATCCGCCGCGCGCCACGCTCAACCGCTTCGCCAACGGCCAGCTGACGCGCATGGCCGATGGCCTGACGGTCGGCAACGGGCTGGCCTGGAGCCCGAACGGCCGCACGATCCACTGGAGCGACACGACGAGCCACACCGTCTTCGCGGCCGACTTCGATCCGCAAAGCGGCGAGCTGAGCCGCCAGCGTGTCTTCGCGCGCTTCCCGGCCAAGCAGCCGGGCCAGGATCTCGCGGGCTACGGCGGGCGCCCCGACGGCGCCGCGATGGACGCCGAAGGCTGCTACTGGGCCGCGATGTACGAGGGCCAGCGGCTGGTGCGCCTGTCGCCCGTCGGGGAGCTGATCGGCGAAGTGCCGCTGCCGGTGCGCTGCCCGACGATGCCGTGCTTCGGCGGGCCCGACCTGAAGACGCTGTACATCACGACCGCGCGCGAGAACCGCCCCGCGGCCGAACTGATCGAGCAGCCGTACGCCGGCTGCGTGCTCGCGCTCGAGGTCGACGTGCCGGGGCTGCCGGCCAACCTCGCGCAATGAGCCGGAGCGCGCGCCGATGAATCGCGACGAGCAGCTCGTCCGGCTGCGGGCCGACGAGGACTGGGACGTCGCAGTGATCGGCGGCGGCGCCACCGGCCTTGGTGTGGCGCTCGATGCGGCGGCACGCGGCTGGCGTGTCGTGCTGGTCGAGGCCGGCGATTTCGCGCAGGGCACGTCGTCGCGCAGCACCAAGCTCGTCCACGGCGGCGTGCGCTACCTGGCGCAGGGCAACGTCGCGCTGGTGCGCGAAGCGCTGCACGAGCGCTCCACGCTGCTGGCCAACGCGCCCCATCTGGCGCAGCCGCTCGCGTTCGTGATGCCGGGCTATGCGTGGTGGGAGCGCGGCTTCTACGGCGTCGGCCTCAAGGCCTACGACGCGCTCGCCGGCAGCCGCGGTCTGGGCAACACGCAACTGCTGTCCAGCGCGCAGGTGAAGGCGCTGGTGCCGACGGTGCGAACGCGCGGCCTGTCCGGCGGCGTGAAGTACTGGGACGGCCAGTTCGACGACGCCCGGCTCGCGGTGGCGATCGCGCGGACGGCCGTCGCACGAGGCGCGTGCGTCGTCAACCACATGCGCTGCCGCGGGCTGCTGCGCGAGGCGGGGAAGGTCCGCGGCCTGCTCGTGGAAGACTCCGAGACCGACGAGCGCATCACGCTGCGCGCCCGGTGCGTGATCAACGCGACCGGCGTGTGGGTCGACGCGGTCCGCGACATGGACGCCGACAGCGGTGCCGCGCGGCGCCCGCCGATGGTCGCGCTCAGCCAGGGCGTGCACCTCGTCGTCGACCGGGCCTTCCTGCCGACCGACCACGCGCTGCTGATCCCGAAGACGGCGGACGGCCGCGTGCTGTTCGCGGTGCCGTGGCTCGGCAAGACCGTGCTCGGCACCACCGACACGCCGCGCGACGATGTCATCGCCGAGCCGACGCCCTTCAAGGACGAGGTCGAGTTCATCCTGCGCGAGGCCGGCAAGTACCTCAGCAAGCAGCCCACGCGCGCCGATGTGCTGTCGGTCTGGGTCGGCCTGCGCCCGCTGGTGCGCCCGCCACAGGACGAGGGCGGCCACACCCAGACCAAGGCGCTGTCGCGCGAGCACACCGTGCTCGTCGATGCCTCGGGCCTGGTCACCGTGACGGGCGGCAAGTGGACGACCTACCGCGCCATGGCCGAGGACGTGCTGCGCCATTGCATCGATGCCGGCCTGCTGCCCGCGCGCCGAGCCGGCGTCACCGAGCACCTGCGGCTCGCCGGCGCGCCCGCGGGCGCCGGCGAGACCCTGACGCAGGCACCCGGCGAGCACGAGTACGGCGCCGATCTGGCCGCGCTGCGCGCGCTGCCGGGTGCGGACGACTGGCTCTGGCGCGACGAGGGCGGCGGCCTCAGCGTGGCGATGGTGCGCTTCGCGGTGCGCACGGAGATGGCCCGCAGTGTCGAGGACGTGCTCGCGCGACGTTGCCGGCTGCTGTTCCTCGACGCGCGCCGCGCGTCGGCGTTGGCCGACGTCGTCGCGGCCCTGCTCGCCGAGGAAATCGGCGCGCCGTTCGATGCGGCAGCCTCGAGCGCATCGTTCAAGGCGCTGGCCGCGCACTACCTTCAATTGCCCTGAGCCGTCAAGTCCGCGCGGTGCGGTGGGGCTGTCCGGGGCGTTGGTGCTTTCCCCATATAATTCCGAGGCTTTGCTGCGCGTGCACCCTGTCAGACCCATGATGAACTCGATCGGAACGGCTGATGCGCGTCGCGAGTCCGTCGACCCCGGCGCAGACTGGGGAGATGGGGAGTCCGCAGCAGCGTTCAAGCCTTGGTCCCGTCAAGAGGCCGAGGCCTGGAGAAAGTCCAACCCGTCGGCATCGCCCTGGCGGGTCGTCGCGGCCCAGGCCGTGGTGGGGCTGGTGTGTGCCGCAGTCGCCTGGGCACTCACCCGTCAGGGTGTGACGGCCTGGTCGGCGCTGTATGGCGCGGCTGCCGTCGTCTTGCCGAGTGCCTTGCTGGCGCGCGGCATGACGAAGAGAGCGCGAAGCCCGATGGCCATGGCCGCGGGGTTCATGTTCTGGGAGATGCTGAAAATCGGGGTGGCGATCGCGATGTTGGCGATCGCCGTGAGGGTTGTACCGAACCTGAGTTGGCCGGCGCTGCTGGTCACGATGGTGGTGTGCATCAAGGTCAACTGGGTCGCGCTGTTGTGGCGTGGCCGGCGTTCGGACAAGAAGGCGTAGCAACAAGATGGCAGCAGAAGGCGCGGCGCATGCCCCAACCGCAGGTGAGTACATCATTCACCACCTGCAGCATCTGCAGAACAAGAAGCAAACGAGCGTCGTCGACTTCTCCGTCGTCAATCTCGATTCGACCTTCTTCACGATCGTCGTCGGCGTGATCGGCTGCTGGCTGCTGTGGCTGGCGGCGCGCAAGGCGACCTCCGGCGTGCCGGGCCGCTTCCAGGCGGCCGTCGAACTGCTGGTCGAGATGGTCGACAGCCAGGCCAAGGGCATCGTCCACAACGCGCAGAGCCGCAAGCTCGTCGCGCCGCTCGCGCTGACCGTGTTCGTCTGGATCTTCCTGCTCAATGCGATGGACCTGTTGCCGGTCGACCTGCTGCCGTGGATCGGCGAGCACGTGCTCGGCCTGCCGTACCTGCGCGTCGTGCCGACCGCCGACCTCTCGGTCACGATGGGCCTGTCGCTCGGCGTGCTGATCGTCTGCCTGGTCTACAACGTCAAGATCAAGGGCGCCGGCGGCTGGGTCCACGAGCTGTTCTCGGCGCCGTTCGGCGACAAGTGGTTCCTGTACCCGGTCAACTTCCTGATGCAGATCATCGAGTTCGTCGCCAAGACCGTCTCGCACGGCATGCGACTGTTCGGCAACATGTACGCCGGCGAACTGATCTTCATGCTGATCGCGCTGATGGGCGGGGCGTTCGCGCTGAGCGCCACCGGCCTGCTGCTGACCCTGGGTCACATCATCGCCGGCTCGGTCTGGGCCATCTTCCACATCCTGATCATCACGCTGCAGGCGTTCGTGTTCATGATGCTGACGCTGGTGTATGTCGGCCAGGCGCACGACCATCACTGAACGTTGAAACCGTTTTTTCCGCGGCATCTCATCTCTCGAGATTTCATTTCTTTCTCATCTACAAACCTCAACTGGAGTCATCATGGAAGTCATTAGCTTTGTTGCCCTCGCCGCTGGCCTGATCATTGGTCTGGGTGCCGTCGGCGCCTGTATCGGCATCGGCATCATGGGCAGCAAGTACCTCGAGTCGGCCGCCCGCCAACCTGAACTGATGAACGAGCTGCAGACCAAGATGTTCCTGCTGGCCGGCCTGATCGACGCCGCGTTCATCATCGGCACCGGTATCGCGCTGTGGTTCGCCACGGCCAACCCGTTCCTGGCGCAGATCGCCAACCTGCCGAAGTAAGCCGTTGCGGCGCCGCATGAGCGGCGCTTTGCAATCCCCCTTTCTTCCCACAAAGGCAAGAACGTGAGCATCAATGCAACGCTGATCGTGCAAATGATCGTGTTCC
>JAZKIO010000088.1:0-8972 GCA_040384825.1 Pseudomonadota bacterium | reverse complement strand
TACGAGATGGAGGTGGTCCGCGACAAGGCGGACAACTGCATCATCGTCTGCTCGATCGAGAACCTCGACCCGATGGGCATCCACACCGGCGACTCGATCACGGTCGCGCCGGCGCAGACGCTGACCGACAAGGAATACCAGCTGCTGCGCAACGCCAGCATCGCGATCCTGCGCGAGATCGGCGTCGACACCGGCGGCTCGAACGTGCAGTTCTCGATCAACCCGAAAGACGGCCGCATGGTCGTGATCGAGATGAACCCGCGGGTATCACGCTCGTCCGCCCTGGCGTCGAAGGCGACCGGCTTCCCGATCGCCAAGGTCGCGGCCAAGCTGGCCGTCGGCTACACGCTGGACGAACTGCGCAACGACATCACCGGCGGCGCCACGCCGGCGTCGTTCGAGCCGAGCATCGACTACGTCGTCACGAAGATCCCGCGCTTCGCGTTCGAGAAGTTCCCGGCCGCCGATTCGCGCCTGACGACGCAGATGAAGTCGGTCGGCGAGGTGATGGCGATGGGCCGCACCTTCCAGGAGAGCTTCCAGAAGGCGCTGCGCGGCCTGGAGACCGGCATCGACGGCCTGAGCGAACGCAGCAGCGACCGCGAGGAGATCGTCCAAGAGATCGGCGAGGCCGGCCCGGAGCGCATCCTGTATGTCGGCGACGCGTTCCGCATCGGCATGAGCCTGGAGGAAGTGTTCGAGGAGACCGCGATCGACCCGTGGTTCTTGGCGCAGATCGAGCAGCTCGTGCAGCACGAGCAGGCGCTTGCCGGCCGCACGCTGGCCGATCTGTCGAAAGACGAACTGCGCTTCCTGAAACAGAAGGGCTTCTCGGACCGCCGCCTCGCCAAGCTGCTCGGCACCAACCAGCACGAGGTGCGCAAGACCCGCCACACGCTGAACGTGCGGCCGGTCTACAAGCGCGTCGATACCTGCGCGGCCGAGTTCGCCACGCAGACGGCCTACATGTACTCGACCTACGACGAGGAGTGCGAGGCCGCGCCGACCGACCGCAAGAAGATCATGGTGCTGGGCGGCGGGCCGAACCGCATCGGCCAGGGCATCGAGTTCGACTACTGCTGCGTGCACGCGGCGCTGGCGATGCGCGAGGACGGCTACGAGACCATCATGGTCAACTGCAACCCCGAGACCGTGTCGACCGACTACGACACCTCGGACCGGCTGTACTTCGAGCCGGTGACGCTGGAAGACGTGCTCGAGATCGTCGACAAGGAGAAGCCGGTCGGCGTGATCGTGCAGTACGGCGGGCAGACGCCGCTGAAGCTCGCGCTCGATCTGGAGCGCGCCGGCGTGCCGATCGTCGGCACCACGCCCGACAGCATCGACGTGGCCGAGGACCGCGAGCGCTTTCAGGCGCTGCTGCACGCGATCGGCCTGAAGCAGCCGCCGAACCGCACCGCCCGCACCGAAGAGGCCGCGCTCGCGCTGGCGCAGGAGATCGGCTACCCGCTGGTCGTGCGCCCGAGCTACGTGCTCGGCGGCCGGGCGATGGAGATCGTGCACGGCGACAAGGACCTGGAGCGCTACATGCGCGAGGCGGTGCGCGTCAGCGAGAAATCGCCGGTGCTGCTCGACCGCTTCCTCGACGACGCGATCGAGGTCGATGTGGACTGCATCAGCGACGGCACCGAGGTGATGATCGGCGGGATCATGGAGCACGTCGAGCAGGCGGGCATCCACTCCGGCGACTCGGCCTGCTCGCTGCCGCCGTATTCGCTGCCGAAGGCTTTGCAGGACGAGATGCGCCGCCAGACGATCGCGATGGCGAAGGCGCTCAAGGTCGTCGGCCTGATGAACGTGCAGTTCGCGATCCAGGGCGAGGGTGATGACGCCGTCGTCTACGTGCTCGAAGTGAACCCGCGCGCCTCGCGCACCGTGCCGTTCGTGTCAAAGGCGACCGGCCAGCCGCTCGCCAAGATCGCGGCGCGCTGCATGGTCGGGCAGTCCCTGGCGAGCCAGAAGGACAAGGACGGCCAACCGCCGCGCGAGGTGATCCCGCCGTACTTCTCGGTCAAGGAAGCGGTGTTCCCGTTCAACAAGTTCCCGGGTGTCGATCCGATCCTCGGGCCGGAGATGCGCTCGACCGGCGAGGTGATGGGCGCAGGCCGCAGCTTCGGCGAGGCGATGCTGAAGAGCCAGCTCGGCGCGGGCTCGAAGCTGCCGACCAAGGGCACCGTGTGCATCACCGTGAAGAACAGCGACAAGGCGCGCGCAGTCGGCGTTGCGCGCGACCTGCACGCGTTGGGTTTCGCGATCGTCGCGACCAAGGGCACGGCGGCGGCCATCGCGGCGGCGGGCGTCCCGGTCAAGCCGGTCAACAAGGTCAAGGACGGCCGGCCGCACATCGTCGACATGGTCAAGGCCGGCGAGATCCAGCTGGTGTTCACCACCGTCGACGAGACGCGCACCGCGATCGCCGATTCGCGCCACATCCGACAGGCGGCGCTGGCCAACCGCGTGACCTACTACACCAGCATGGCCGGTTGCGAGGCCGCGGTCGAAGGCATGAAGCATGAAGACGACCTGAGCGTGTTGTCTCTGCAAGAGCTTCACCGCGAACTGCACTAAACTGGCGTTCATCCATTCCGCCGCCGGTGCGCCCGGCGGCGGACTCATTTTTGCTCCAGGATTTCGATTCATCATGGCCACCATCCCGCTGACCGTTCGCGGTGCCGAAAAGCTCAAGGAAGAACTCGCGCGCCTGAAGGGCGTGGAGCGTCACGCCGTCATCCAGGCCATCTCCGAGGCGCGCGCGCAGGGCGACCTGTCCGAGAACGCCGAGTACGAGGCCGCGAAGGACAAGCAGGGCTTCATCGAAGGCCGCATCCTGGAGATCGAGAGCAAGCTGGCGGCGGCGCAGATCATCGACCCGAAGACGCTGAACGCCGAGGGCCGCGTGGTGTTCGGCGCCACCGTCGACCTCGAGGACGAGGACAGCGGTGCCGCGGTGACCTACCAGATCGTCGGCGACGACGAGGCCGACCTTAAGAAGGGCCTGATCTCGATCAGCTCGCCGATCGCGCGCGCGCTGATCGGCAAGTCGGCCGGCGACGTGGCCGAGGTGCAGGCCCCGGGTGGCGTGCGCCACTACGAAATCATCGCCGTCCGTTACGCGTGATGCGTCGGGTGCCGCACCGGCTCGCGGCGCTGCTCGCCGGCATGTGGGCCGGCATCCTGGTGTGCATCGGCGCCCTCGCGGCGCCCGCCGCCTTCGCGCTGCTGGCCCGGCCCGACGCCGGCCGGTTCGTCGGTCGGCTGTTCGAACAGGAGGCCTACCTCAGCCTGGCACTCGCGGTCGTGCTGCTGATCGTGGAACGCGGCCGCCGCTCGGGCCAACCGGGCGAGCCCGGTCAGCCCTCGCTGTTCTCGGCGAACCTGATGCTGCTGCTCGGCACGCTGTTCTGTAGCGTGGCCGGCCATTTCGCGCTGCTGCCGATGATGGACGCGGCCCGGGCCGGGCAGGGCAGCCTGTCGTTCGGCGCGCTGCACGGCATCTCGGCCGGGTTCTTCGTGCTGAAGGGCCTGCTGGTGCTGGCGCTCGCGTGGCGGCTCACGGCCGCCGCGCAGTCGGTCAGCCCGCGTTCGAGTACTTGATCGAGCAGCCGTAGGCCCGCGTCGTGGCCTGGCTGACCGGCTTGCCGGCCATCGCCTCGCCCAGGGCCTGCGACACATAATTCGTCGCGGTCTTGATGTCGGCCGGGTTCGCGGTCGGCTTGCTGTCGATCGCGCCGGCGTAGATCAGCTTGCCCTGCGGGTCGACGATGTACATGTGCGGTGTGGTGCGGGCACCGTAGGCGCGGCCGACCTTGGCGTCGGCGTCCATCAGCGTCGCGGTCGGCACGCCGTTCTTCGATTTCACCCAGCTCTGCAGCGCGGCCGGCGCCATGTAGTCAACGGCGTCCTTGGCGGTCGTGTTCACCGCGAGCCAGACAACCCCCTTGGCGATCGCGTCCTTCTGCGTGGCCGGCATGTTGCCGCTGTCGTAGTGCTTCTGGACGAACGGGCAGCCTGGGTTGGTCCATTCGAGCACGACGTACTTGCCCTTGAAGTCGGCGAGCGACACGGCCTTGCCGGCGGTGTCCGTGGCGCTGAACGCCGGCGCGGCCTGACCGACCGTCGCCTGCGCGAAGGCGGCGTGACCCGCGAGCAGCGTCGCACCGAACACCAGGGTCGAAACGTACTTGATCATCAAAGGCTCCTTCGAGAGTGGTTGAGAGGCGTGGGCATCACGAGCCGGGTCGCAGCGCAGCGAGCTCGCGGCGCAGGTCTCCGACGACGAGGATCTCGGGCAGCACGACGGGCGCGGCGGCGTCCGGTGCGTACAGGACGTAGACCGGCACACCGCTGCGCCCCAGCCGCGCCAGCTCCTGCGTGATCGCGGCGTCGCGGCGGGTCCAGTCGGCGCGCAGCAGCAGGACCTTCCGGGCGTCGAAATCGGCCAGCACCGCCAAGTTGGCGAGCGCCACGCGCTTGTTGTACTGGCAGGTGACGCACCAGGCGGCGGTGAAGTCGACGAACACCGGGCGCCCCGTGGCGCGGGCGCTCGCGAGCGCCTCGGGCGACCACGGCTGCCAGCGCGCCGCCGCGTCGGCTGGCGCGGCGGCGGCGACTGTCGATGCAGCCGACTCGCGCAGCGTCGGCCAGGCCCATGCCAGCGTGGCGGCGAGCAGGAGCGCCCCGACCGCGCCGAAGCCGCGCCGCGCGCGCCGGCCGAAGCCGGGACTGCCGAGCGCCCAGGCCAGGAAGGCCGTCGCGACCAGCACCCCGAGCAGCCCGGCGACCGCGTCGATGCCGACCTGCTGCCCGAGCACCCAGACCAGCCAGACGACGGTCGCGAACATGGGGAACGCCATCGCGACCTTGAAGCGCTGCATCCAGACGCCGGGGCGCGGCAACCGGTGCGCCAGGCGCGGCGACAGCGCGATCGCCAGGTAGGGCAGCGCCATCCCGAGCCCGAGCGCGGCGAACACCGCCAACGCCTGCGCCGCGGGCATCGTCAGCGCGCTGCCCAGCGCGGCGCCCATGAACGGGCCCGTGCACGGCGAGGCGATGGCGACGGCGAGCGCGCCGGTCAAGGCGTGGTCGGCGAGCGGGCGCCGGGCCCGCGCACTGGCGAGCGAGCCGGGCAGCACGCCGCGAATCTCGAACAACCCGGCCAGGTTCAGCCCGATCAGCGTGAACAGCAGGGCGAGTGCCGCGACGAACATCGGCGACTGCAACTGGAAGCCCCAGCCGAGCTGCTCGCCGCCCGCGCGCAGCGCCAGCAGGAGCCCGGCGAGGGCGAGGAACGACACCACCACGCCCGCCGTGTAGGCAAGCCCCGCGCCGATCCGCTGTCGCCGACGCTGGCCGGGCTGCGCGAAGGCGAGCACCTTCAGCGCCAGCACCGGGAACACGCAGGGCATCAGGTTCAGCAGCACACCGCCGAGGAATGCCAGGCCGAGGGTCAGCAGGAACGGCGTTGCCGCCGCGGGTGCGGGCGTCAGGGGCGCCGGCACCGGGTCCGCGGCCCCGGTGGCCGCCCTCGTGGCGCTCGCCGGCCAGCCCGACACGCCGATCTGCACCCGCAGGCCGGCGGCCGGCTCCGCGACCAGCACGGTCGGCAGCACGGCCGGGCTCTCGCTGCGCTGGGCCGACAAGGGCACCGTCGCCGTCCAGACCGCGCCTTGCCAGCCTTGCGTGACCGGCGCGGCGGGCTCGATCACGCCGCCGATCTCGGGGAAGAAGTGAAGCGTCTGGCCGCGGCTGGCGGCCGGCAGGCCCTCGACCTGCACGCGCAGCGCCTGACCGTCGACCTGCGCGGTCGCGCGTGCCTGCGCTACCGCCTGCGGCACGCGCTCGCGCGCGGCGGCGAACCGCGGGCCGTGCTGGTCGATCGCAGCGCCGGCCGGCAGGTTGAGCGCGAATTCGCCCGATTCGGGGATGCAGACATCCTTGCAGACCAGCCAGTCGGCGCGCAGCCGGATCGGCAGGTCGGCGGTCCATCCGGCGGGCAACGTCACCTGCACCGGCAACAGCAGACGGCCTTCGTAGCCGTAGTTCATCAGCGGGCCGACCGGCAGACGGCTCGGCGTCGGCCACTCGATCTCGCCCGCCTGCGCGCCCTCAGGGAGCTGCCAGGTCAGCGTCGTCGGCAGGCCGGAATCGCCGGCGTTCTTCCAGTAGGTATGCCAGTGGGGCTGGTGGTCGAGCGCGAGACCGAGCGTGAGCGGCTTGCCGGGCCCCAAGCCCTGCGGCGCGTGGGCCAGCAGCTCGGCGCGCACGTGCGGGGTCGTGACGACGGCCGTCTGGGCCGCTGCCCAGACGGGCAGGGCGAGCAGCAGGCCGAGGATCGAGCGTGGGAGCAGTGAAAGCATCGGCCGGGCGTCTCTGGTGGGGGATCGGCGACCTTCACTGACCTCGGGAACGCGGCAGAAGTTCACCGGCGCGGCGCTTTTCGCGGCGCCGGGCCGCGATCAGTCGGACTGCGACGACTTCTTGATGCTGGTGCGGCGCTTGGTCGCCCGCTTCAACTCGCCGCCAGCGGCGATGCGCATGTTGCCGGCGACGGTGATCTTCTTGACCTGCGCGCGGTGGTTGCCGCTCTTCGAGAACTTCAGGATCTTGACGACCCGCGGGCCGGCGCCGCGGCCCTCACGCTCGACCTTCTCCTTCGGCGGCATCGGCCGCCACAGCACGAGCAGCTTGCCGATGTGCTGGATCGGCGCGGCGCCGAGCACATCGGCCAGCGTCGTGAAGATGGTCTCGCGGGTCGCGCGTTCGTCGGAGAACACCCGCACCTTGATCAGGCCGTGGGCGTTCAGGGCCGCATCCACTTCCTTCTGCACCGACGGCGTCAGTCCGTCGGAGCCGATCATCACCACCGGGTCGAGGTGGTGGGCAGCGGCGCGGTGGTCCTTGCGCTGGGCGGGAGTCAGTTGGATCGCAGTCATCCCCGTATTATCCCTGCAAGGCGATGGCCCCCCAGTCGCTGCGCTCCTGCCCCCGAGGCGCGCGCGATTGCCTAGGGGCGGCCCGTCGACAATCGCGATATGAAGACCCAGACCAAAAGCAAGAAGGTGAACAAGCAGTGGTTGCACGACCACGTGAACGACACCTACGTGAAGCTGGCGCAGCGCGAGGGCTACCGCGCCCGCGCGGCGTACAAGCTGAAGGAGATCGACGAGGAGCTGCACCTGATCAAGCCGGGCCAGCTGGTCGTCGATCTCGGCTCGGTGCCGGGCGCCTGGAGCCAGTACGTGCGGCGGCGTTTCGCCCCCAAGGAAGTCGGCGCGGGCGGTGCGGCGGCCGGGGCGCTGAACGGCACGATCATCGCGATGGACGTGCTGCCGATGGAGCCGATCGAGGGCGTGACCTTCCTGCAGGGTGACCTGCGGGAGGACGAGGTTCTTGCGCAGCTCGAAGCGCTGGTCGGCGCCCGGCCGGTCGACGTGGTGGTCTCGGACATGGCGCCCAACCTGTCCGGCATCGAGAGTGCCGACGCGGCCCGCATCACCCACCTGGTCGAGCTGGCGGTCGATTTCGCGCGGGCGCACCTGACGCCGAACGGCGCGCTCGTCTGCAAGGTCTTCCACGGCAGCGGCTACAACGAGCTGGTGCGGCTGTTCAAGGGCACGTTCCGGGTCGTCAAACCGGTCAAGCCCAAGGCCTCGCGGGACAAGTCGTCGGAGACCTTTCTGGTCGGGATCGGGTTGAAGCCGGGTGCTCAAGGCCGCGCGCCGCAGGCCGATATCGACGACGAGAGGCCCGCCTCGCCGAGGCGAACAGCCTGATACACGCCCGCCAGCCGGGGAGAATGTGTCCGGCAGCGGCCCTTGACTGGACTAAAATCGGCCGCAGATGGCTGAGATGGCGGCTCGCGGAGCCCTGCCTCTGTGGTCATGCCCCGAAAATGGAGTCGCGGTGAACAATCAATGGTTCTCTAAAGTTGCGGTCTGGCTGGTCATAGCACTCGTGCTTTTCACGGTGTTCAAGCAGTTCGATCGAACGGCAGCGCAGGGTAGCGCGATGGGCTACTCGGAGTTCCTCGAGGAAGTCCGCGCCAAGCGCGTCAAGAGCGTGGTGCTGCAGGACGTGGGCGGTGGCAGCACCGAGATCCGCGCCAAGACCACCGACGACAAGGATGTGCGCACCACCGCCACGCAGCTCGATCGTGGCCTGGTCGGCGACCTGATCAACAACAACGTCAAGTTCGATGTCAAGCAGCGCGAAGAGCCTTCGCTGCTGCTGGGCATCCTTGCTTCGTGGGGACCGATCCTGCTGCTGATCGGCGTGTGGATCTACTTCATGCGCCAGATGCAGGGCGGCGGCAAGGGCGGCGCCTTCAGCTTCGGCAAGAGCAAGGCGCGCATGCTAGACGAGGCCAACAACTCGACCACCTTCGCCGACGTCGCCGGGTGCGACGAGGCCAAGGAAGAGGTCAAGGAACTGGTCGACTTCCTGAAGGACCCGCAGAAGTTCCAGAAGCTCGGCGGGCGCATTCCGCGCGGCGTGCTGCTGGTCGGCCCTCCGGGCACCGGCAAGACCCTGCTCGCCAAGGCGATCGCCGGCGAAGCCAAGGTGCCGTTCTTCTCGATCTCGGGCTCCGACTTCGTCGAGATGTTCGTCGGCGTCGGCGCGGCCCGCGTGCGCGACATGTTCGAGCAGGCCAAGAAGAGCGCGCCCTGCATCATCTTCGTCGACGAGATCGACGCCGTCGGCCGCCACCGCGGTGCCGGCCTGGGCGGCGGCAACGACGAGCGCGAGCAGACGCTGAACCAGATGCTGGTCGAGATGGACGGCTTCGAGACCAACCTCGGCGTGATCGTGATGGCCGCGACCAACCGGCCCGACATCCTCGACCCCGCGCTGCTGCGCCCGGGCCGCTTCGACCGCCAGGTCTACGTGACGCTGCCCGACGTGCGCGGCCGCGAGCAGATCCTGAACGTGCACATGCGCAAGGTGCCGGTCGG
>JAZKIO010000087.1:0-31404 GCA_040384825.1 Pseudomonadota bacterium | reverse complement strand
ATGGCAGCAGGCAAAGAGATACGCGGCAAGATCAAGAGCTTCGAGAACACGAAGAAGATCACCAAGGCCATGGAAATGGTCTCGGTCGCGAAGATGCGCAAGGCGCAGGACCGCATGCGCGCGGCTCGCCCGTACGCCGAGAAGATTCGCAGCCTGGCGGCCAACCTGTCGACCGCCACGCCCGAGTACAAGCACCCGTTCATGGTGAAGAACGAGTCGGCCAAGACGGCCGGCATGATCCTCGTCACGACCGACAAGGGCCTGTGCGGCGGCTTGAACACGAACGTGCTGCGCGCGGTCACCAACAAGTTCAAGGAACTCGAAGCCGCCGGCCAGAAGATCGAGGCGGTCGCGATCGGCAACAAGGGCTACGGCTTCCTGAACCGCATCGGCGCGCGCGTGGTCTCGCACGCCACGCAGCTCGGCGACAAGCCCACGCTCGAGAAGCTGATCGGGCCGGTGAAGGTGCTGTTCGACGCGTATGCCGAGGGCAAGCTGTCGGCCGTGTACCTGAGCTACACCAAGTTCATCAACACGATCAAGCAGGAGCCGGTGGTCGTGCAATTGCTGCCGCTCTCGGCCGAGAGCATGGCCGCCGACAAGAACGCCGACGGTCAGTCGCACAGCTGGGACTACATCTACGAGCCCGACGCGGCCACGGTGATCGACGAACTGCTGCTGCGCTACACCGAGGCGCTCGTGTTCCAGGCCCTGGCCGAGAACATGGCCTCGGAGCATTCGGCGCGCATGGTCGCGATGAAGGCGGCGACCGACAACGCGGGCAACCTGATCGGCGAACTCAAGCTGATCTACAACCGCACGCGCCAGGCGGCGATCACCAAAGAACTCTCTGAAATCGTGGCCGGTGCGGCTGCGGTTTAAGAACACGCTTAAGAGCAAAAGGAAAAATCATGGCTGACGGCAAAATTGTTCAGTGCATCGGCGCGGTGGTGGACGTGGAGTTCCCCCGCAACGCGATGCCCAAGGTCTACGACGCGCTGAAGATGGAAGGCGGCGAGCTGACCCTCGAGGTCCAGCAGCAGCTGGGCGACGGCGTGGTCCGCACGATTGCGCTGGGCTCGTCCGACGGCCTGCGCCGCGGCCTGATGGTCTCGAACACCGGCAAGCCGATCTCGGTGCCGGTCGGCCGCGCCACGCTCGGCCGCATCATGGACGTGCTCGGTCGCCCGATCGACGAACGCGGCCCGGTCTCGCAAGAGCTGACGATGTCGATCCACCGCAAGCCGCCGGCGTACGACGAGCTGAGCCCGTCGCAAGACCTGCTCGAGACCGGCATCAAGGTGATCGATTTGATCTGCCCGTTCGCCAAGGGCGGCAAGGTCGGCCTGTTCGGCGGCGCCGGCGTCGGCAAGACCGTCAACATGATGGAGCTGATCAACAACATCGCGAAGGCGCACAGCGGCCTGTCGGTGTTCGCCGGTGTCGGCGAGCGCACCCGCGAAGGCAACGACTTCTATCACGAGATGGCCGACTCGAAGGTCGTCGACCTCGAGAACCTGCCCGAGTCGAAGGTCGCGATGGTCTACGGCCAGATGAACGAGCCGCCGGGCAACCGCCTGCGCGTCGCGTTGACCGGCCTGACGATCGCCGAGTCGTTCCGCGACGAAGGCAAGGACGTGCTGTTCTTCGTCGACAACATCTACCGCTACACGCTGGCCGGTACCGAAGTGTCGGCGCTGCTGGGCCGCATGCCATCCGCCGTGGGTTACCAGCCGACGCTGGCCGAGGAAATGGGCCGCCTGCAGGAGCGCATCACGTCGACCAAGGTCGGCTCGATCACGTCGATCCAGGCCGTCTACGTGCCGGCGGACGACCTGACCGACCCGTCACCTGCCACGACCTTCGCCCACCTCGACTCGACCGTCGTGCTGTCGCGCGACATCGCCTCGCTGGGCATCTACCCGGCGGTCGACCCGCTCGACTCGACCTCGCGTCAGCTCGACCCGAACGTCGTCGGCGAAGATCACTACAACACCGCCCGTGCGGTGCAGGGCACGCTGCAGCGCTACAAGGAACTGCGCGACATCATCGCCGTGCTCGGCATGGACGAGCTCTCGCCGGAAGACAAGCTGGCCGTGGCCCGCGCGCGCAAGATCCAGCGCTTCCTGAGCCAGCCGTTCCACGTCGCCGAAGTCTTCACCGGCTCGCCGGGCAAGTACGTGCCGCTGAAGGAAACCATCCGCGGCTTCAAGATGATCGTCGCCGGCGAGTGCGATTCGCTGCCGGAGCAGGCGTTCTACATGGTGGGCACGATCGACGAGGCCATCGAGAAGTCGAAGAAGATCAACTGATCGGAGCATGACGATGGCAACCCTGCAAGTCAGTGTCGTCTCCGCCGAAGGCAGCATCTTCGAAGGCGAGGCCAAGTTCGTGGCGCTGCCGGGCGAGGGCGGCGAGCTCGGCATCCTGCCGCGCCACACGCCGCTGATCACCCGCATCAAGCCGGGCGCGGTGCGCATCGAGCGCGCCGACAACGGCGAAGAGGAATTCGTGTTCGTTGCCGGCGGCATCCTCGAGGTGCAGCCGGGCACGGTCACCGTGCTGGCCGACACCGCGATCCGCGGCCACGACCTCGACGAAGCCAAGGCCAGCGAAGCCAAGCGCCTCGCCGAGGACGCGATGAAGAACGCCAAGAGCGACATCGATTTCGCGAAAGCGCAAGGCGAGTTCGCGGCGATGGCGGCCCAGATCGCGGCGATCCGCAAGTTCCGCGGCAAGTAACGCGACTCGAGCGCGACCCGAACGCGACCCGATCGAAGGCCCGCCCGGCGTCATGCGCCGCGCGGGCTTTTTCACGCCTGCGCGCGATGCGTTACCCTGCGGCTCCACCAACGGAGTAACCCATGGCCATCCAGGCACAACGCAATCGCGCAAGACTTCATGTTCTCCGGGACAACGTTCACCGCGCCAAGCGCGACGTGAAGCGCAAGCTGCCCGGCGCCGCCGAGCGGCTCAAGGCCCACCAGGCGATGCGTCTCGCATTCGCAGAGAACGGCAAGTAGGAGAAGGCGGGCGGGTCCTCCGCCCGATGCAGCCGGGGGCGGATCAGGTCGCCGGCTGCACGACCCACGCGATCAGCGTGAAGCTCGCGAACGCGAGCACCGTCGACGCCATGATGATGCGGGCCACGCGGCCATTGTCGGCGCCGTAGCGCTCGGCCAGCAGCGAGACGTTGCTGGCGCTGGGCAGGGCCGCGGCAAGCACGAGCATCGTCAGGCCGAAGGCCGGCACGTCGACACCGGCGGCGCGCAACGCGAGCCCCGCGCCGCCCACCAGCAACGGATGCACCAGCAGCTTGATCAAGGCCGCCGGCAGGTAGTCGCGCGGCGGCGTGCGCGTGTGCGCGTGCTGGCCGGCACGCCACAGCACCGCGCCGATGGTGAACAGCGCGACCGGCGAGGCCGAGTCGGCCAGCATCTTCACGACTTGCGCCGCCGGCCCCGGCAACTGCAGCGATGTGGCGGCCGCCAGCGCACCGAGTGCGATCGCCCACGGCTGCGGGTTGGTGGCCGCGCCGCGCAGCGCACGCAGCACGACGACCGGCCACGCCGCGTCGCCGCGCGCGCCGCGTGCGTCCGCTTTTGCGCGCGCCTGTGCGTGCGCCTGCGCGAGCGCCAGGCACAGCGTGCTGGTCAGGAACAGGTCGACCAGCAGCGTGCCGATGACCGGGCCCGATGCGGCGTCGCCGAACAGCGCCACCAGCAGCGGCACGCCCATGAACCCGCTGTTCGGGAACGCCGCCACCAGCGCGCCGAACGCGGCGTTCTTCAGGCCGACGCGGCGCAGCGTGACGGCGATCGTCAGGCCCACCACCAGCAGTGCGCACAGTGCGTAGATGGCGATCAGCGCCGGGTCGATCAGCCGCGCGAACGGCATGCTGGCGCCGAAGCGGAACAGCATGCAGGGCAGCGCGAAGTACAGCACGTAGGCGTTCAGGCCAGGGATCGCCGACTCCGGCAGAAGCCGCCGTTGCGCCGCCAGGAAGCCCAGCAGCACCAGCGCGAAGAACGGGATCGTGACGGTCAGGATCGCTTGCATGTGGCGCCGAGTATCGCAAGCGGTTTGCCCGCGGAGCGATGGCTATGATGGCGCCCTTTCGCCCCCTTCCGACGTGACCGCTGCCCCCGATCCCCTGAACCCCGCGCAGCTCGAAGCCGTGCATCACCTCGGCGGCCCGTGCCTCGTGCTGGCCGGCGCGGGCTCGGGCAAGACGCGGGTGATCACGCACAAGATCGCGCGGCTGCTGCAGGCCGGCTACGCGCCGGGCCAGATCGCCGCGATCACGTTCACCAACAAGGCGGCGCAGGAGATGCGCGAGCGTGCCAAGGCCCTGATCGGCCCGCGCGCGGCCAAGCACCTGGTCGTCAGCACCTTCCACTCGCTGGGCGTGCGCATCCTGCGCAGCGAGTACGAGCGGCTCGGCCTGAAGCAGCAGTTCAGCATCCTCGACAGCGACGACGTGCTCGGCATCCTGAAGGAGGCCGGCGCGAGCACCGACAACGCGCTCGCGCGCCGCTGGCAGTGGACCATCAGCCTGTGGAAGAACGAGGGGCTGCACAGCGGCACCGTCGAACCCGCGAACGCCGACGAGCAGGTGGCGCAGCGCGTGATGCAGCGCTACGAGGAGCGCCTCGCCGCCTACCAGGCGGTGGATTTCGACGACCTGATCAGCCTGCCGAACAAGCTGCTGCGCGACGACGCCGAGGTGCGCGCGAAGTGGCAGGACACGCTGCGCTACCTGCTGGTCGACGAGTACCAGGACACCAACTCGATCCAGTACGAGGTGCTCAAGTCGCTGGCCGGCGAGCGCGCGATGTTCACCGCGGTGGGCGACGACGACCAGAGCATCTACGGCTGGCGCGGCGCGACCATCGACAACCTGAAGCGCCTGCCGCAGGAGTACCCGACGCTCAAGGTCATCGCGCTGGAGCAGAACTACCGCTCGACCGGCCACATCCTGCGCGCCGCGAACATGGTGATCGGCAACAACCCGAAGCTGTTCGAGAAGAAGCTGTGGAGCGCGTTCGGCGACGGCGAACCGGTGCGCGTGATCGAGTGCGACAACGAGGAACACGAGGCCGAGCGCACTGTCGCGCGGTTTCAGGCCCTGCAGGCGGCCGGCGCGGTCGAGTTCAAGGACTTCGCGGTGCTCTACCGCGCCAACCACCAGGCGCGCGTGTTCGAGAAGGCGCTGCGCAAGGCCAACATTCCGTGCAAGGTCTCGGGCGGCCAGAGCTTCTTCGACCGCGCCGAGATCAAGGACCTGTGCGCGTGGCTGCGGCTGATTGTCAACAACGACGACGACCCCGCGTTCCTGCGCGCGGTCACCACGCCCAAGCGTGGCATCGGCCACCAGACGTTGGCCACGCTCGGCGAGTTCGCCGGCAAGTGGAAGACCAGCCTCTACGAAGCGCTGTTCGCCGAGAGCCTGGGTTCGGTGCTCAGCGGCCGCGCATTGGGCTCGCTGCACGAGTTCGGCCGCTACGTGAACGACTTCGAGTACCGCGCGCGCCAGACCACCGGCGCCGAGGACGCCAAGGCGCTGCTGGCCGGCTGGCTCAAGGACCTCGACTACGAGAAGCACCTGCACGACGGGGAAGACAGCGAGAAGCTCGCCGCCGCCCGATGGAGCAATGTGCTCGACTTCGTCGACTGGATCGCGAAACGCTGCGGTGGCGAGATCGAGAACGACGGCGGTGTCAGCGTGGAAAGCGAGAAGAAGAGCGTGCTCGAGGTCGCGCAGACGATCTCCGTGATCATCAGCCTGGCCGAGCGCGGCGACGATCAGAACGTCGTCACGCTGTCGACGCTGCACGCCGCCAAGGGCCTGGAGTGGCCGCACGTCGTGCTCGCGGGCGTCAACGAAGGCCTGCTGCCGTTCCGCAGCGAGGACGACGACATGACCGTCGAGCGGCTCGAGGAAGAACGCCGCCTGATGTATGTCGGCATCACTCGGGCGCGCACCACGCTCGGCGTCAGCGTGCTGCGCCGGCGCAAGCGCGGGCGCGAGTTCATCGCCGGCGTGCCGAGCCGTTTCGTCAAGGAGATGAAGCTCGACGAGGTCACCGCGAAGGAAGACCCGCGCGAGAAGCTCAAGGCCCTGCGCGCCGCAGCGGCGGCGCGAGCGCAGAAGGCCGCTGCGGAGGCGCCCCCGCGCTAACGCGCGCAGCGCCCGCCGACCTCAAGCGGCGTGCAGGTTCTCGCGCAGTTCCGGCCCCGGCGTCTGCAGCAGCGTGACGCGGCCGTCGCGCCAGGCGCGGTCGAAATCGGCCTCGATGTCGTGCAGCGCCTCGCGCGTCGCCGCGGTCGACGACGTGATGCCCACCGCGCGGTTGCGCCCCTGGTTCTTGGCGGTGTAGAGCGCCATGTCGGCCAGGTTGACCGCCTGCTCCCACGGCACCTCGGCGCCGTAGGGAGGCAGCGGAAAGCGCGCGTAGCCGATCGAGGCGGTCACCCGCAGCGACTGACCGCCCACCATCACCGGCGTCTGGCCGATGATGCGCAGCACGCGCGCGGCCATCTGCTCGGCCTGCTCCGGCGCGGCGCGCGGCGCGAGGATCAGGAATTCCTCGCCGCCCCAGCGCACCACCAGGTCGTCGTTGCGCACGGCCTCGTTGAGGCGGCGCGCCACCTCGATCAGCACCTGGTCGCCGGCGGCGTGGCCGTGCACGTCGTTGACGTGCTTGAAGTGGTCGATGTCGACCAGCAGCAGCGCGCCGTCGAAGCCGCCGCTGCTGCACAGCCGCGTCATCACGGCGTGGAAGTGGCGCCGGTTCGCCAGGTTGGTCAGCGGGTCGCGCTCGCTTTGCGCCTGCAATTGCACGTGGCTCGCGGCCAGGCGCTGGTGGGTGTCGCGCACGCGCCGGTACAGGATCGCCACCAGCAGACACGCGAGCCCCATCACCGCGGCCAGCAACCACCAGATGCGCTGCTGCAGGTCGCGGCTGGCGAGCGCCTCGGTCTTCAGGGCGTTGTCGCGCGCGAGCAGCTCGATGTCGCGCTGGCGCGCGTCGGCGTCGTTGCGGCTCTGCATCTCCTTCAGCGCGATGCTGCGGTTGGCGTTCATCACCTCGGCGCTCAGGGCGCGCTCGCGGTGGTAGAGCTCGAGCGCACCGCGGGCGTCGCCGGCGGTGGCGAGCGCCTCGCCGAACTCCTGCAGCGTGACGACCTGGCGGCCGGTCTCGCCGTTGCGCTGCCACAGCTCGAGCAGCTGCGCCAGATCACGCTTGCCTTCGGCGATGCGGCCGAGGCCGATCTTCGCGATGCCGGCGTTGTTGAGCAGCACGCGCTCGTTGCGCGCGTCGTTGTGGCGCCGCACGACGACGAGGGCGCGGTCGGCCGCGCGCAGCGCATCGGCGGGGCGGCCGACCCGCGCGTAGGCGTCGCTCAGGTTGATCAGCAGCATGGCCTCCAGCCGCGGCGCCTGCGCCAGCGCGGCGAGCGCCAGCGCTTCCTCGTAGAAGCGCAGCCCGGCGCGGCGATCGCCTTGCGCGTTCGCGAGCCGCGCCTCGACGTTGCTGACCCGCGCCTGCAGCGCCTGGTCGTCGGTCTCGTTGGCCATGCGGCGGGCCTGCGCGATCAGCTGCTGTGCCCGCTCGCGCTCGCCGCGCCCCTGCGCGAGCAGCGCCAGCGAGCCGAGGTTGGCGATGCGCCGGCGCGGATCGCCGGCCCAGTCGGCCAGCACCATCGCGCTCTGCGCCAGGCTCGCGACGGCGACCGACAGGCCCTGGCTGTGGGCCCGGCCTTCGAGGATCGCGAGCAGGCGCCAGGCCGCGCGGTAGTTGCACTCCGGTGTCGGCGAGGCCGTGGGCGGGCCGCCGGGGCAGCCGGTGTGGAAGGCCGGCAGCGCCGACTGCGCGAGCGCCGCGGCCACGTCGAGCTGGCCGGCGTTCTCGGCCAGCGCGGCGCGCACCAGGTTCGAGGCCGCCGTCGAGCGGCCGAGCGGATCGTCAGGCGACAGCGTGAGCAGCTGTTCGGCGATCGCGCCGGCGCGCGCCACGTGGCCGGTCTGCGCCTCGACCAGGCCCATGCCGACCAGCACGGCGCGCTGATCGGCCACGCTGGACAGGCCCGGATCGCGCCGCATCGCCTCCAGCGCCGCGACGGCCTGCTCCGGGCGCTCGTAGCCGGTGGCGACGAGCGCGTCGACGCGCGCCGCGATCGGGTCGTCCTTCGGTCCCGCCCCGCCCGCGGCACCGGCTGTCGTGGCGCCGGCCGCGGGCGCGAGCGCGGCGAGCACGACGAACGCAAGCGCGAACAGCGTGGCGCGCGGCGTCATGCGGCCACCGCCAGCGGGCTGCGGCCCTGCAGCAAGGTCAGCTCCACCTGGCCGTCGCGCCACGCGACCTCCAGCGAGCGGGTGATGGCTTCGAGCGACGCCTCGTCGCGGGCGTGCAGCAGGCGCACGCCATACGCGCGGTTGCGGCCGTGCGCCTTGGCCAGGTACATGGCGGTGTCGACCAGGTTGATCGCGCGCTCCCAGGTCACGCGCAATTGCGCCGGACCGATCGGGAAGGTCGCGTAGCCGATCGACGCCGTGACGGCGATGCGCTGGCGCTCCGAGGCCACCGGCGTGCGGTCGAGCGCCGCGAGCATGCGCTGCGCCAGCGTGTCGACCTGCTCCGGCGCGAGCGCCTGCACGACGACCAGGAACTCCTCGCCGCCCCAGCGCACGATCAGGTCCTCCTCGCGCAGCGTCTCGCGCAGGCGCCGCGCCACCTCGACCAGCACCGCGTCGCCGGCGCTGTGGCCATGGCGGTCGTTGACGTGCTTGAAGTGGTCGATGTCGATCAGGTAGACGGTGCCGGTGAGCTTGCCGTCGTCGGCCAGGCGCCGCATCACGGTCTGGAAGTGGCGGCGGTTCGCCAGCCCGGTGAGCGGGTCGCGCTCGCCCTGCACCTTGAGCATCTCGTTGCTGGTGCTGAGCTGGCGGTTGGTCTGGCGCACCCGGCGGTACAGCAGCGCGACGACCGCGAACGACAGCGCGAACGCCGCCGCCAGCAGCCACCACAGGTGCTGCTGCAGGTCGCGCCGGTGGAGCTGCTCGGCCTTGATCTCGTTCTCGCGGTTCAGCAGCGCCAGCGCGCGGCTGCGGCGGTCGGCGTCGTACTGCTCCTGCATCGCGAGGATGGACTTCTGCTGGTCGTCGCGCAGCAGCGTCGTGGCCAGGCGGCGGTGCTGGTGGTAGGCCGCGGCCGCGCCCGAGAGGTCGCCGGCCTTCTCGAGGAAGAGGCCCAGCTCGTGCAGCGTGTCGGTCACGCCGGTCAGCGAGCCACGGCCTTCGTCGATCGCGATCGCCTCGCGCACATAGCGCTTGCCGAGCTCCACATGCTGCAGCGCGATGTGCGCCAGCCCGATGTTCGCGAGCGCCACCATCTCGATGTTCGCGTCCTTCAGGTCGCGCGCCAGCGGCAGCGCGGCTTCGGCGCGCGCGAGCGCGGTCTTGTAGTCGCCGTTCTTCAGGAAGAAATCGGCCAGGTTGGCGAGGTAGCGCGCTTCGTCGACCTTGGCGCCGGCACGCTGCGCGGCGGCGATCGCGGCCTCGAACATGCGGCGTTCGCCGGCCTGGTCGCCCAGGCCGTCGAGCACGATGCCGACGACGGTCAGCGCGCGGCCCAGCGACACCGGGTCGTCGGCCTTCTCGGCGATCGCGACGGCCTCCTCGGCGATCGCGCGGGCCCGCTCCAGCTGCTTGGCGCCGTAGTAGCTGTACGCCAGCGACCCGCGCGCCTCCGATTGCCGCCACGGCGCGCCCTGGGCGTCGGCGAGGGTGAGCAGCTCGTGATGGAGCCGCACGGCCGCTTCGAGCTGGCCGGCGTGGTCCTTGATGTAGCCGTGGGTGAAGACGTAGCGGAAGCGCTCGCGCGGCAGCAGCGCCGAGGGCAGCGTGGCCATCAGCGCCTGCATCATCGCGTCGGCGCGCTGCAGGTTGCCGCTGCGCGCGACGGCGCGGGCCCGGACCAGCTTCGCCGCGGAACCGGCGGCGGCGGCGTTCGGCGCGGTCGGCTCGCCGGCCCAGGCCTCGAGCCGCGAGGCCGCGGGTTCGATGGTCTCGCTCGGCGCGGCGGCGGCGAGCACCAGGCCCTGCACCGTCAGCAGCTCCAGGCGGTGCGTGCCGTGCGCGGCGGTCGCCGGCAGCAGGGCTTCCAGGGCCTGCGCGGCCTCGAACGGGCGGGCGCGGCCGCTGTCCTCGAGCGCCAGGATGCGCCCGGTCAGTTCGTCCGGCGGCGGCTCGACGGCCGTGCCGGCCGCAGCGCCCGCGCCCATCCCCAGGGACAGGACCATGCACAGGCACCAGCGGCGGATGTCGGCAGCGCGGCGCATCGTCATGGCCTCAGCTCACCGCCACCAGCGCGGGGCGCATCGACTGGGCCAGCAATGCCGCCAGCGCCGGTTCGGCCATCGGCTTGCCGAACAGGTAGCCCTGGTACTCGTCGCAGCCCTCGCGGCGCAGGAAGTCGAGCTGGTCGCGCCGCTCGACGCCTTCGGCGACGACGTGCAGGCCGAGCGAGTGGCCCATCGCGATGATCGCGCGCGTCAGCGCGGCGTCGTCGCGGTCGGCCGGGATGTCGTTGACGAACGAGCGGTCGATCTTCACGCAGTCGACCGGGAAGCGCTTGAGCGCCGCCAGCGAGGAGTAGCCGGTGCCGAAATCGTCCATCGCCAGCCGCACGC
The DNA here is from genome assembly GCA_040384825.1 of Pseudomonadota bacterium. Taxonomy (GTDB): domain Bacteria; phylum Pseudomonadota; class Gammaproteobacteria; order Burkholderiales; family Burkholderiaceae_C; genus LMDS01. Next base: position 20,709 of record JAZKIO010000087.1, on the reverse strand, counting down.
CGATGGCCTTGAGGCGGCACATCGTGGCCTCGGCGGCGTCGGGCTGGTCCATCACCGCGCTCTCGGTCAGCTCGAGCTCGATCTGGTGCGGCGCGCAGCCGGCGATCGCGAGCATCTCGGCGACCTCGTCGACCAGCCGCGGGTTCTTGAACTGGCGCGCGCTGACGTTGACCGACATCGTCAGGCCGGTCGCGCCGGACGCGTGGATGCGGCGCAGTGCGGCGCCGGCCTGGCGCATCACCCACGCGCCCATCGGCACGATCAGGCCGGTCTCCTCGGCGATGTCGATGAAGTGGCCCGGCGCGAGCAGGCCGCGCTCGGGGTGCTGCCAGCGCACCAGCGCTTCCATGCCGGCGGGGCGGCCGGTGATCACGTCGACGCGCGGCTGGTAGTGCAGCACGAGCTGCTCCAGATCGATGGCGGTGCGCAGCTCGAGCTCGAGGTTCAGGCGCGCCTCGGCCGGCCCGCCGTCGTGCGCGCCGAACAGCGCGAAGCCGTCGCGGCCCGCCGCCTTGGCGCGGTACATCGCGATGTCGGCATGGCGCAGCAGCGTCTCGACGTCGGTGCCGTCCTGCGGGAACACCGCGATGCCGGCGGACACCGTCACGTGGTGCTGGATGCCGCTGCGCAGCTCCACCGGCACGCGCAGCGCCCCGAGGATGCGCTCGGCGATCTCGGCGGCGTGCGAGGCGTCGCGCACGTCGTGCAGCAGCAGGCACATCTCGTCGCCGCCCATCCGCGCGACCAGGTCGCGGCCGCGCACCACGTGCTTCATGCGGCTCGCGAGTTCCTGCAGCAAGTGGTCGCCGGCGGCGTGGCCGAGCGTGTCGTTGATGACCTTGAAGCGGTCGACGTCGACGAAGATCACCGCGAACTGGCTGGTGTCGCGCGTGCTCTGCTCCAGCGCCTTGCCGACGGCGAACTGGAAGGTGGCGCGGTTCGGCAGCGTCGTCAGCTCGTCGTGCTCGGCCAGGAACAGCGCGCGGCGCTCGGCGAGCATCACGTCGGTCACGTCGCTGGTGAGGATGTAGACGCCGCTGACGCCGCCGTCGGCGCGCACCTTCGGCATGTACATGATGTTGTACCAGCGGCCGCGCGCCTGCTCCGAGCCGGTGACGCGGTGATCGACCGCGAAGGTCTGGCCGGCGAGCGCGCGTTCCAGGTGCGGCCGCAGCGTGCCGTAGTGATCGGCGCCGAAGATCTCCAGCGCGGTGCGCCCGATCATCGTCTCCGGCGCCAGGCCGAGCCAGCGCTGGTAGTTGCGGTTGACGAACTGGTAGCGCTGATCGTTGTCGACGAACGCGACCATCGCCGGGATGTTGTCGGTGATCGTGCGCAGCTCTTCCTCGCTGTGGCGCAGGCGCGAGCGCGAGTCGAGCAGGCGCTGGTAGGGCGAGCGGATGCTGTCGGCCACGATCGTGCGGTAGACGAGCCAGAAGCCCGCCACCTTGTAGACATGCCCGACCATGAGCGCCAGGTCGCTCAGCCGGGTGAACAGCGTCAGCACCGCCTCGCCGATCGCCATCAGCGCCGCGGCGCACAGCAGGGAGGGCACGTCGAACGGTGGCGGCGTCGCGGCCGAGCTGCGGCGCATCAGCAGCAGCGCCGCGGTCAGAAACACGCCGACCAGCGCGCCCTCGACAGCATGCTTCAGGAAGGTGAGCGATTCGCCCTCGATCACCAGCGCCGGCATCGTGTCGGGCCAGCCGAAGATCCAGGCCATGACGGCCAGGACGTACACCGCGACCGCCAGCGGCGCATGGCGCGCCCAGCGCGGCTCGTCGTCGGCGCGCCAGGGCAGGGCCGCGACGGCCAGCATGGCGGTGGCGATCAGCAGGCGGCCGGCCATGAACAGCGCGTCGGCCCGGGTCGCGTCGTTGACGCCCGCCAGGTCCGGCATGCCGGGGAACGACAGCGTGTGCGCCAGGTCGAGCACCAGCGCACCGGCGCAGGCGCTGCCGAGCACGTGCACGCTGCGCGGCACCTCCAGCTCGCGGGCGTTCCAGGCCACGGCGGCGATCGCGCCGCAGACCAGCATCGAGCCCAGCTCGAGCAGGGTGTGCCATTGGGCGAAGTGCAGGCCGGCCCAGGTGTCCGGCAGCCGCACGGGGCTGACCGACAGGGCCAGCATGGGCAACAGCGCCAGGGCCAGCAGCAGGGCCTGGCGGCGGTCGCGTGCGGTGCGGATCGAAGGGGCGGCGTCGCTCGGCGTGTCGCGCGCTGGATCGCTGCCCTCAAGGGAAAAAGTCATCGCCTCTGGCCCGGTTGCAAGCGCGGCATCGTGCGCCGCTCGCGAGCCTGCCGTCAGGGGCGACGGCGGCTCGTGGTCAACCGTCATCGGCCGGGGTCACCGGCGCTTGAGGGGAATGTGAATGAATCGTTAACTTTTACAGGAAGGCCAGCCGCCGCGCGCTGCCGAAGTTGCGCAGGTTCGGCAGCACCGTGTCGAGCTGTGCCTCGTTGGCGCCGAACCAGCCCAGCAGCGTGGCGGCGTACTGGTCGACCGAGGTGGTCGGGATCCAGCGGCCCTGCAGCTCCCACGCGTCCTGCCCGACGTCGTTCTGCCCGCCCAGCACCAGTTCGGGGTAGCTGCCGTAGGTGAGGCCGCCGCGCACGGCGCCGCCCATCACCAGGTGCTGGTTGCCCCAGGCGTGGTCGGTGCCGGTGCTGTTGTTGGGAGCGAAGGTGCGGCCGAAGTCGCTCTGCGTGAAGGTGGTGACCGCGTTGGCCAGGCCGAGGTTGGTCAGCGCCGCGTTGAAGGCGGCGAGCGCGTCGCCCAGTTCCTTCAGCAGTCGCGCGTGGTCGCCTTCCAGCGGGCTGCCGGTGACGACCTGGTTGCCGTGGGTGTCGAAGCCGCCCATCGACGCGAAGAAGACCTGCCGGTTGCCCTGCACCGTGGCGTTGTCGGCGATCAGCTTGGCGAGCTGGTAGAGCTGGTTGCCCAGGCCGCTGGTGATCCTGCCGGCCACGGTGATCGGGGCGAAGGCGGTGTCGATCGCGGCGAGCGCGCCCGGGTCGCCGGGGCGGGTCTTGACGAGCGCGCCGAGCCGCGCGGACATGGCGAACGCGTCGCGCTGCGCGGCGGTGTAGGCGTCGGCCAGTGCCACGTCCTGCGGCTGCGCGTAGAGCGCGTCGATCGCGGCCTTGCGTGCGACCTGCGGCGCCCAGGTGTCGCTCGGCTGCAGGCCGTGGGCGCCGAAGGTCGATCCCGGGCCGGGCAGCACCAGCGGCGTCTGCAGGGTCGACAGGCCGAAGCGCGCGCTGCCGGCGACCGAGATCACCGGGTTGACGGTGGCCAGCGCCTCCGAGGCGCGGCCGCCCCAGCCGGTGCGGCTCATCGCGTCGCCGGTGCCCGACTCCCACAGCGTCTGCTGGTCGGAGTGCGAGAACAGGCTGTCGGGCAGCGCCTCCGAGTTGGCGGCGGCGGCGCGGTACTGCGCCTTCGTCAGCGGCTGGACCAGCGGGCCGACGTTGAACACCGGCGCGAGCCGCCCGGCGCTCCAGGCGCCGCCGAGCGCCGACATGGCCGGGTGCAGGCCGTAGTTGGCGCCGGCCAGCGGCACCAGGCTCGCCTTCGGGATCGCGAGGCCCTTGCGGACCGCGGCGTACTGGTCGTAGCGGGCGGTGTCGGTCGGCACGATCATGTTCATGCCGTCGTTGCCGCCGTACAGGAAGATGCAGACCAGCGCCTTGTAGTCGGCGGCATAGGCCGGGCGCGCGTGCATCAGGTTGGCCAGCGCGCCGGCGCCGAGCGCGCTGGCGAGCGTGGCGCCGCTGCCGAGCAGCCAGCGGCGGCGCGTGGTGGTCGCGAGATCGGCGGGGTTCGGGGTCGTGTTCATCAGCGCAGCACCTGGTAGTTGGGCGAGCCGAACACGAGGTAGGCGGCGGCCTTCACGCGGTTCGTCTTCCAGTTCGTCGGATCGTTCTGTTCGGTCCACCACGCGACGGCGGCGATGACCTTGTCGCGCGGCGCGGCCGGCAGCGCCTGGCCGGTGGCCAGCACCGACAGCCGGTCGACCAGCTTCGCGGCGTCGGCCGCGTCGGTCGTGAAGGCGGTGATGTCGACCTGGGTGCCGACCGCGTTCGGCACGTCGGCGACCGGGGACGAGCCGCCCCAGTCGAGCAGGTAGGTCAGGTAGTTGAGCCGCTCCAGCGCGGCGTTCGCGCTGTGGATGCCGAACTCGGGGCCGACCAGCGTGCTGCCCGGGACCGGGTAGTCGGGCGGGTAGTAGTTGAAGACCGAGGGCGGGCGGAACACGTGCTGGCGCAGGCTCGCGCCCCACCACCAGCTGAGCGCCTCGCCGTCGGTCTGGCCGTTCAGCGCGCGCAGCACGCCGGCGAACATCAGCGCCGGCTCGCGCAGCCGCCCGGCGCTGCGGGCCGGCGTGGCGCCACGGGCCTCGGCGTCGAGCAGGATGGCGCTGACCGTGGCGGCGAGGTCGCCTTTCACGCCGGTGCCGACGCTGCCGAACCGGCCGGCGTTGAACGCCGCGGCGACTCGACTCACGTAGCCCGGCGACGGATTGCTCGAGACCAGGTGCTGGATCAGCTGCTTGCCGATGAACGGGCCGATGTTCGGGTGCGCCATCAGGCTGTCGAGCACCGACTCCAGCGCCGGCGCGGCGGCCGTGCCGGCACCGACGGTGATGCCGGCGAGCAGCTTGCGTTCGGCCGTGTCGTGGAAGGTCGCGACCGGCACCATGTCGCCGCCGTAGAAGCGGCAGTTCATTCCCTTGGGCCAGCAGCCCCACGGCGTGGCGCCACCGGCCGGGTACGTCCAGCCGGTCATCGCGTAGGCGTACGAGCGGACCGTGTCGTTGCCGTAGGTGGCGGTGCACACGCCGCCCTTCAGGCTGCCGTCGACATTCAGCTCGCAGGTGCCGACGCTGAACAGCTGCAGCAGCTCGCGCGCGAAGTTCTCGTTCGGCGCCGCCTTGTCGTTGTTGGCGTTGTTGAGGAAGTCGCCCATCACCGGCGAGAGCGCGACCTTCTTCAGCACCTGGCGGTAGTTGCCGAACGCGTTGTCGAGCAGGTTGTTGTAGTACAGGCGGAAGCCGTAGGTGCCGCTCACCTCGAGGTTGTTGACGACGACGATCTGCTGCAGCGCGAAGGCCATGCGCTGGCGCAGCTGGTCGGGGCGGGTCAGCGCGTTGCGGTAGAAATCCCAGACCAGCGGTTCGGTCGACGACCAGTCGCGCCAGCAGTTGGCGCCCTTGCCGTCGCAGAAATCGCCGCTGGCGGTGAACTGGTGCACCTCGGCGCCGTTGCCGCTGGTGTAGCGGGACGAGTTCGCCGCGAGCTGCGCGTTGATCCAGGCCTGCGCGCCCTGGGTCTTGATCGACGCGACCAGCGTCTCGGTCGGCCCGAAGCTGGCCTGCGCGGCGAGGCGGACGGCGTCGGCGGTCGTCATCGCGGGGGCGGGGGCGGGCGTGGGGGCGGGCGCGGGGGCGGGCGATGGGGATGGCGATGGCGATGGGGACGGCGAGGGCGCCGGTGCACGCTTCTTCAGCGCTTCCTGGTCGGTCGCGGCCAACGTCGTGTCGGCGCTGCCGGCGTCACCGCTGCCGCCGCCGCAGGCGCTCAGCAGCAGGGCGGCCGCGCCGAACAGCAGGCCGACGCGTCGCAAGGGGATGTCACGGGTTGTGTTCATGGATGCAACTGCTTTCGAAGAGCCTGATTCCTGACCGTCGCCGGTTACAGGGCCGACGGCGCCGGTCGCAGTTGTCACTGCTTGAGACCGCCACGGCCCCGAATCGGGGGTCACTCCCCAAGCAGCAGAATCGAGGCCCGCGTCGCCGCCGACGCGACCCGTGAACAAGGCGCTGCGCGATGACGATCCCGATTTCCGATGTCGAGCCGGCGGCCGCCGGACCCGCCCGATCGCTGCTCCCGGCCGCCGCGCTGGCGAGCGCCATCGGCGCGATCCTCGCGGCGCTCGGCGTGCTGCCGCCGGCGTGGCTGTTCGCGCTCAAGCCGCTGACGACCGTGCTCGTGATCGCGTACGCCTGGCCGCGCGGCGTCGCCGCGCCCACGCAGCGCCGGCTGGTGCGGCTCGGGCTGGTCCTCTCGCTCGCCGGCGACGTGGCGCTGCTGTGGCCGAAGGAGGGTTTCCTGCCCGGTCTCGTCGCGTTCCTGCTCGCGCACCTGGCCTATATCGCGGCGTTCTGCGTGCCGGTGCGGCTGGCCACGCGGCCCGTCGTGTTCGTGGTCTACGGGATCGTCGCGGTGCTGATCCTGATGCCGTTGTGGCCGGGCATCCCGGCACCGCTGCGCGCGCCGGTCGTCGCCTACGTGGTGTGCCTGGCGACGATGGCCGCGCAGGCCGGCGCCTGGTGGCGCAGCAGCGTCGCTCGCGGCGCGCCCGACGCCCCGCTCGCGCGCCGCGCCGCACTCGGCGGCCTGCTGTTCATGGTCTCGGACAGCCTGCTCGCGATCAACAAGTTCGCCACGCCGCTGCCGTTGGCCGCGCTGGGGATCCTCGCGACCTACTGGGCGGCGCAGTGGTGCATCGCGTCAGCGCTGCGCGCACACCGGCGCATGGTCGACGTGCGCACGTGAAATTGAGACCGATAGCCCTAACGAGGCGACTTTGACATCAGCGGAAATGCCGACGGTTTGCGAATCGACTCGACCGACAAATCAGCGTCGAGCTGCGGCCAATACAGGTGATCCGGCGCTGGCCACTGCACATCCGAGAGTTGCTCGATGCTGGCCTTTCTGAACCACGGGAACTGCTCGAATGGAACCAGCAATTCCTCCGCATCCAGAAGCAGCCAGAAGCCGTGCTTCGACACGTGCGTGACTTCAGCCACCGAAGTGTTGATTCCAGGCATTCTCGATCTCCTTGACGTGCGCTTCGACAACTGTCTGCGCTTCGCTCAACTGCCGCCGTGACAGCCCCGTGCTCGTGGCCACTGCAACAGTCGGCGTGAGCCAGAACTTCGCCTCTCCGTCGGGATGCGCGACATGGACATGAATGCGCAACTCTTCGCGCGAAAAGAAGAACAAGCGGAACTTTCCATCGCGCATCACGGTGGGGCCATCGGCTCACTGTACCGCTATGCGCGCAGTCAGCTGTTTCCGCCGACCTCCACCCTACATCCCCTTGAACAACCCCGTGAAGCTGCGGCTCACCTCGAGTTTCTCGGGGTGACCCTTCACGGCGACGAGCTGGCGGCCGCGCAGGTCGCGGCTGACGCCGGCGATGTACTTGGTGTTGACCAGCGTCGAGCGGTGGATCTGCCAGAACATGTCGGCGTCGAGCTCCTCGATCAGCTCCTTGATCGGCTTGCGGATCAGCGCCTCGATCGTCGCGGTCTGGACGCGGGTGTACTTCTCGTCGGAGATGAAGAACAGCACGTCCTCGACCGGGATCATCTGGATGTTGGGGCCGACGGTCGCCTGGATCCAGCGCAGCTGCGGCGCCTTGCTCGGGTCCATCTTGGCGGCGAGCTTCTGCAGCAGCTGCTGCATCGCCGGCGGCGGTTCGATGTCGGCGGCCGGCGCGCCGCTGGCGCGCTGCGCCAGGCGCTTGCGGATGCGCTCGACGGTGACGGTCAGGCGCTCGCGCTCGGCCGGCTTGAGCACGTAGTCGACCACGCCCTGCTCGAAGGCCTCGATCGCGTACTGGTCGTAGGCGGTGATGAAGACGATCTCGCAGCCGGACCAGCCCGTGCCCTCGTCGTCGACCGGCAGTTGCGCGATGGCGCGCGCCGCCTCCACGCCGGTCATCCCCGGCATGCGGATGTCGAGAAACACCAGGTCGGGGTGTTCGGACTCGGTGAGCGTGACCGCCTCGAGCCCGTTCTTCGCCTCGGCGACGATTTCGAGCTCGGGCCAGACCTCGGCCAGCCGCGCGCGCAACTGCTCGCGCATCAGGCGTTCGTCGTCGGCGATCAGCGCGCGCGGGGCACGCGGGGGCGAGGTGGTCGGCGTGTTCATCCGGTCATCGTAGCGCCGGCCGGCGTGCGACTGCGCGGGCTGCCGCGCACCAACTTCACGAGCAGCCAGATGCACAGCGCGAGCACGATCAGCGGCGAGAACACGGTCGCGAGCACGCCGGCCACCACCAGCAGCACGGCGACCACGACCACGACGGCGATCGCCAGCGGCAGCAGCACCGCCAGGGGCACCAGGAGCGCCACGAACAGCAGGCACAGCAGCGTCGTCATCATGCGGTTTCTCCATCGCGGGTCTGTGCCTGATAGGGCACGGTGAGCGTCACGACCGTGCCGCTCGGCTGGTTCTCGGCCACGGTCATCGAGCCCTTGCTGCCGTAGAGCAGCTGCAGGCGCTCGCGGATGTTGTTCAAGCCCACGCCGGTACCGGCGGTGGCGGCGCGGCCGAAGCCCAGGCCGGTGTCGGCCACCGTGACGGCCAGCTTGCCGTGGACGATCTCGGCGCGCACCGTGAGCTTGCCGCCCTCGGCCTTGGGCTCCAGGCCGTGCTTGATCGCGTTCTCGACCAGGCTCTGGATCATCATCGACGGGAAGTCGGCCGAGAGCAGCCCGTCCGGCACCGCGATCTCGGTCTGCAGCCGGTCTTCCATGCGCACCTTCAGGATCTCGAGGTAGGGCCGGATCACCGCCATCTCGCGGCCGAGGTTGTGCGCGGCCGGGTGGTTCTCGCGCATGGTCGGCATCGAGGCCCGCAGCAGCGCGATCAGGTTCTTCTGCATCTGGCTGGCGCGCGGGGGATCGGTCTCGATCAGGTGGTCGATGCTGGCCAGCGTGTTGAACAGGAAGTGCGGTTCGACCTGCGCCTGCATCGCCGCCATCCGCGCCTCGACCACCTGGCGCTTGAGCTGCTCGGACTCGGCGGTCTCGGTCGCCTCGGCGGCCTTGACCTCGGCCTGCATGCGGCCCTTGTAGGTGATCTTCAGCAGCGCCGAGGCGATGATCCAGAAGAACGCCAGATCGGTCAGGGAATCGCCCATGTGGACGACCCGGGTGCGCTTGACCTGGCGGGCCTCCTGCGCCTCGCGGCGCGCGTCCTCGGCGTCGCGCTGGGCTTCCTCGACGGCCTCCTGCGCTTCACGGCGCGCTTCGGCGGCCTCCCGGCGCGCCTCCTCGGTTGCCTCGCGCGCCGCCTCGCGGGCGGCCCGCACGGCCTCGCGGATAGATTCGCGGGTCGCACCCGGCAATGCGATCTCGATCGCGCTGCCGGTGATGCCGGCCGCCGCGGACGCGGCCGCCGATGCCGCTTCCGCGGCCGGGTCGACGCCGCTGGCGGCCGAGGCGGCACCGGACGCCGCGCCGGCGGTTCCCGGGCGCGAACGCGACGTGATCCGCACGCCCTTGCCGTCGATCGAGATCAGCACGTCGTCGTCCTTGCCGGCGCTGGCCGGGTTGGCCGGCGTGTTCGGCGTCTCGATGCGGATCTTCGGGATGTTGATCGGCGGGATCTGCGGGATCGGCGGCACCTTCGGCACCGTGACCGACGGGATCTCCTCGACGATCTCGCTCCACGAGGTGCGGAACGGCGGCAGCTTCTGCAGGATGCTGGCCAGGATCAGCAGCAGCAGCGCGAACGCCGCGAAGCGCCACCAGCTGATGCCGACGAGCCAGTTCCCGTACTGGTGGAACAGGCGCACCGCGGTGGCGGAGACGCTCCTCCAGAGGCTGGCGGCGGTGGTGGCGAAATCGGACATGGGAACGGGCCGGGGCGCGAGGGTGCAATGGCCCGCACTGTAGAGGCCGCGCCGGGCCCGGGCCACGGCGCTGCGACGGCCTGCGCCCGCGGCGCGACAGGCTGCACCGGCCGCCGACGGGCCGGTGCGGGCCCCGCGTCACCCGATCACGGCAGGAAGTTCAGCGACTCCGGCAGCGGCGGCACGATCGGCATCTCGAAGATCGGGCCGGCGGCGTCCGGGTCGATCGTCAGGGCGCCGAACGACTGGAAGAACAGCGCGATCTGCGTCTGCGCCGCGATCGCGAACGGGGCACCGGCCGCCGATCCGATGTTCGTCAGGAAGGTGTGCGGGTTCTTCGGGATCGCGCCACCGGTGGCGGCGTAGGCCAGGTCGTTGCGGAACAGCAGCGTGCGGTCGGCCAGGGCGCCGGCGCGGACGATCGCGGTCGTCGTCGGGTTCGGCACCGTGGTGTCGCCCTTCGCGAACTGCAGGATCACCGGCTTGGGCGCGTTGCCGGCGTACGGCTGCTTGCGGATCGCCGCGGCGTACGAGACCGGGTTGCCGGACTGCTGCACCCACTCGTTGCGCTCCAGCACGAGCTGGATCGCGCTGGCGCCGGGCACCGCGTTGATCGACGGGGCCAGGTCACGCAGCGGGATGTTCTCCGCGAAGTTGTACGGCACCGGCAGCTGCGCGCTCGGCGCGAGGTTCAGCAGCTGCGGCTGGCGCGTCGCGAGCGCCAGGCCGGTCAGCACGCGGAACGCGCCGAGCCGCGCGACCTCGGTGATCGAGCCGCCCGGCACGTTCGGCACGCCGGCCTTCACCGCCGCCTCGACGCCGAGGAACATGGTGCCGTAGATGCCGCCGAAGGACTGGCCGCTGTAGTAGATGCGGTTCGCATCCAGATCGGCCGAACCGTCGCCGTCGGCGTCGACGCCGACCTGGATCTGACGCACCAGCTGCATCAGGTCCGCCACGGTCTGGCGCAGGCCGTCGCGGCTATTGATGATCGACAGCGCACCGACCGCGCCGACGCCTTCGGTCGAGTCGATCGAGCCGTTGCCGTCCTGGTCGACGCCGCGCCCGCCGGCCGGCACGACGACCGGCGCGCCGCCGGTCGGCAGCACGTTCAGCACGCCCTGGACGCCGCCGCCGTGGCCGGCGACGCTGATCGCCATCGTCGCGATGCCGTGGTGCGCGAAGGTCGACGCCACCGTCCACGGCGCGCCGTACATGCTGTCCGTGAAGCCGTGGCCGAAGATGGCGACCGGCCAGCCGCCGGCCGGGCGCGGGCCGCTCGGCAGGAACAGCTCGAACACCAGGTCGTTGACGCCCTGCGGCTGCGGCACCCCGGTCATCGTGCCCGTCACGGGGATGACCTTGGCGGCGTTGGTGTAGTCGGCCGAGCGGAATTTGGCGAACGCCACGCTCGCGACCGCGCCGGGGTAGACCTGCAGCGCCGGCGTCGGCACGAAGGACGCGGTGAACGACGGCGCCGTGCCCGTCTGCCGCTGCCACTGGATGCCCTGCAGCGCCGCGACCGGGAACACGGCGCGCACCGTGCCGCCGTTGCCGATCATGAAGTTCGCGGGGGCCGGCGTGGCGGCCTGGATCTGCGCGCGGATCTTCCGCAGGTCGGCGCTGATGCTCTGGGTCGTGAACACGCTGAGCGCGACGGCCTGCTGGCGCGGTGCGCCCGAGGCGTTGGCGGCGTCGAGCAGCGTCTTGCGGTAGTCGGCGAGCGCGCGGTCCTTGGTCTGGCCGAAGTTCAGGTCGTGGCGGAAGCGGCCGAAAGCGCCGGCCTCGATCGCGTCGCCGGCCGCGTCGCGCACGCCGTTGGTCACGACCAGCAGGTAGCGCGAATGCTCCTCGAGCAGCTCGTCGGACTCGACGACCAGCGTCTTCGCCGCGCTGTCCCACTGGATCTGGTTGATGCCGACCTTGCCACCCGCGCCTGCGCCCGTGAGCGTGTCGCCCAGGTTGACGAGGTAGACCGTGTTGCTGTTGACCGAGGCGATGTCGATGTCGCCGGTGAACGGGATCGTGATGCGCGGCTGGGTGTTGAAGCCGTCGAGCGTGTTGATCACGTCGATGTCGGCGCAGTCGGAGACGCGCACGGCGCAGTTCGGCTTCGGCAGCGCCACGCGCTTGAGCGTGTTGTTGGTGAAGTCGGGCTGGGTGAAGCGGTCGCTCGGGAACGGGATGGCGGCCGGGTCGGACACGTCGAAGCGCACGGCGACGCCGGCAGCCAGGGTCAGGGCGGGGGCGAGGCCGAGCGCGGCGATCACGGTCGTCACCCTCGAAAGGCGGAAGTTCATGCGGATGTCTCCTGCGGGGTTGTCGTGCTGACGCGCGAGCGCGCGTGACCGGCCTCGTCGGGCCGGTGTGCGGTTATAGCTGTCGCCGATGCGGCGCAGGCTAGGGATAGTCCGCCCCGTGAGCGGGGGGTCGGCTCAAGGTGAGATGGCTTCGACCTGCACGACCAATCGCACGGTGTCCGCCACGAACGGCAGGCTGTGCGTGATGCCGAAGGCGCTGCGCACGATCTCGGCCTCGAAATCGCCGCCGCAGACGGTGCGGCGGAACAGCGGGTTCAGGCCGCAGTTCCAGCGCAGCGCGCGCAGCGTCAGCGGCTGGCTGGTGCCGCGCAGCGTGAACTCGCCGCGCAGCTCGCGCGGCTTGTCGCCGTCGAAGCTGGCGTTGCGGGCGACGAAGAAGGCCTGCGGATGCGCGGTGGTGTCGAGCATCGAGCTGCCCTTCAGCAGCACGTCGAGGATCGGCACGCCGCTGTTCACCGACGCGGTGTCGATGGCGATGCTCACATCGAGCCGCTGCGCCTTCGGATCGAACTCCACGTTGCCCGTCACCTTGGAGAAGCGGCCGCGGATCGTCGAGGTGCCCATGTGCACGATCTCCCAGTGCACGAAGGTGTGGGTCGGGTCGAGCGCCCAGGTCGGCGCCGCGGCGGCGGGCGCGGACGCCTGCGCGAACGCCGCGGGCGCGGCGCCGCACAGCGCCAGCGCGGTGGTGAGCGCGAGCGCGAGCCGTCGAATCACGCGGCGCGCTGCTGCTTGCCCGCGCGCCATTCGGCCATCAGCGCGGACCACTTCGGGCGCGCCCTCGCGAGGTGACGCTCCTTGACGTGGCCGTAGCCGCGGATGTCTTCCGGGATGCGCGCGATCTCGGTGGCGAGCGCCAGGTTGCCGCCGTTCAGCGACGCGAGCAGCTCGTCGATCGAGGTTTGGTACTCGCCGATCAAGGCGCGCTCGGTCTTGCGCTCCTCGGTGCGGCCGAACGGATCGAACGCGGTGCCGCGCAGGCCCTTCAGCTTCGCGAGCCACTTGAAGCCGGTCAGCATCGAGGGACCGAACTTCGACTTCTGCAGCTCGCCGGCCGCGTTCTTCTTCGCGGTCAGCGGCGGCGCGAGGTGGTAGTTCAGCGTGTAGTCGCCCTCGAACTGCGCGGCGATCTTGGCGAGGAAGGCCGGGTCGCTCTGCAGACGCGCGACTTCGTACTCGTCCTTGTAGGCCATCAGCTTGAACAGGTAGCGCGCGACCGCCTCGCTGAGCTTCTTGCTGTTCAGCGGCGCTTCGGCGGTGCGCACCTTCTCGACGAACGTCTTGTACTGCTGCGCGTAGGCGGCGTTCTGATAAGCGGTCAGGAACTCGACCCGCTTGGCGACCATGTCGTCGAGGTTGGTGGTCTTCTTGACGAACTCGATCGCGTTGGTCGGCTTCAACAGCGCCTGAACTGCCGCGAGATCGTGCGCCGCGCGCCGACCCCACTCGAACGCCAGCTTGTTGTTCTCGACCTGCACGTTGTTCAGCTCGATCGCCCGCATCATCGCGGCGTGCGAGAGGGGCACCTTGCCCTTCTGCCACGCGTAGCCGAGCATCAACGGGTTGGTGTAGAGCGAGTCGCCGACGAGTTGCACCGCGAGCTGATCGGCATCGAGCGTTCCGACATTGCCGCCCGCCGCGTTCGCCACCGCGGCGTCGCAGTTGGCGGCCGGGAACTGCCAGTTCGGGTTGGTCACGAACGCCGCGGTCGGCGTGCCGTGGGTGTTCATCGCCACGTAGGTGCGGCCTTCGCGCATCACGACCAGCGTGCTCTTGTTCGCGGTGACGATCGGGTCGCAGCCGATCACCAGGTCGGCCTCCGCCGTGCCGACCTTGGTGGTCAGGATCGCATCGGCCCGGTTCGCGATCTGGATGTGGCTCCAGGTCGCGCCACCTTTCTGCGCGAGCCCGGCCGCGTCCTGCGTGACGATGCCCTTGCCCTCCAGGTGCGCGGCCATGCCGAGCAGCTGGCCGATCGTGATCACGCCGGTGCCGCCGACGCCGGCGACGACGATGCCCCACGGCGTTTCGGCCAGCGGCAACGACGGCTCGGGCAGCGGCGGCAGCGTGAACGGGTTCGGTCTGGTCGTGCCCTTCTTCTTGCCTTTGAGCGCACCACCTTCGACGGTGATGAAGCTCGGGCAGAAGCCCTTCACGCACGAGTAATCCTTGTTGCAGGTGTTCTGGTTGATGCGGCGCTTGCGGCCGAACTCGGTCTCGATCGGCTCGACAGAGAGGCAATTCGATTGCACCGAGCAATCGCCGCAGCCCTCGCAGACCAGCTCGTTGATGACGACGCGCTTGGCCGGGTCGACCATCGTGCCGCGCTTGCGGCGGCGGCGCTTCTCGGTCGCGCAGGTCTGGTCGTAGATGATGACCGAGCAGCCCTCGATCTCGCGCATCTGCTTCTGGATCGCGTCGAGGTCGTCGCGGTGGTGCACCGTCACGCCCTTCGCGAGGCGCGCCTTGATGTCGCCTTCTTCGTACTTCTCGGGCTCGTCGGTGACGACGACGATCTTCACCGCGCCCTCGGCGTCGAGCTCGCGCGTCATCTCCGGCACCTTCAGCGTGCCGTCGACCGGCTGGCCGCCGGTCATCGCGACCGCGTCGTTGAACAGGATCTTGTAGGTGATGTTGACCTTCGCCGCGATCGACTGCCGCACCGCCAGCAGGCCCGAGTGGTAGTAGGTGCCGTCGCCCAGGTTCGCGAACACGTGCTTGTCGGTCGTGAAGGCCGACTGGCCGACCCACGACACGCCCTCGCCGCCCATCTGGCTGAAGGTGGTGGTGCTGCGGTCCATCCACACCGTCATGTAGTGGCAGCCGATGCCGGCGACCGCGCGCGAGCCTTCGGGCACGCGGGTGCTGGTGTTGTGCGGGCAACCGCTGCAGAAGAACGGCGTGCGGTCGCTCGTGTCGATCGCCTGCACGACCATGGACCGCTCCTTCGCCTCGATCAGCGCGAGGCGGGCGTCCATGCGGGCGGCGGTGTCGCTGTCGACGCCGAGCTTCTTCAAACGCTTGGCAATCGCCTTGCCGATGATCGCCGGCGTCAGGTCGGCCTGCGCGCGCAGCAGCCAGTTCTGGCTCGGGTTCGGGCGGCTCCACTCGCCGCCGGAGTCGTCGCCCTCGGCCTCGTCGAACTTGCCCAGCACGTTCGGGCGCACATCGGGCCGCCAGCCGTAAAGTTCTTCCTTCAGCTGGTACTCGATGACCTGGCGCTTCTCCTCGACGACGAGGATCTCCTGCAGGCCCTGAGCGAAATCGCGCGTGATCGTCGCCTCCAGCGGCCAGACCACGTTGACCTTGTGCAGCCGGATCCCCAGGCGCCGGCATTCGGCGTCGTCCAGCCCCAGGTCGTGCAGCGCCTGGCGCGTGTCGTTGTAGGCCTTGCCGCTGGCGATCAGGCCGAATCGGTCGTTCGGGCCCTCGATCACGTTGTGGTTCAGCTTGTTGGCGCGCACGTAGGCGAGGGCCGCGTACCACTTGTGGTCCATCAGCCGCGCTTCCTGCTCGAGCGGCGCGTCCGGCCAGCGGATGTGCAGGCCGCCCTCGGGCATCGGGAAGTCCTCGGGCAGCACGATGTCGACGCGGTCCGGGTCGACGAACACGCTGCTGGTCGACTCGACGATCTCCTGGATCGTCTTCATGCCCGACCACACCCCCGCGAAGCGGCTCATCGCGAACGCGTGCAGGCCCATGTCCAGGATGTCCTGCACGCTGCTCGGGAAGAACACCGGCAGCCCGCAGGCCTTGAAGATGTGGTCGCTCTGGTGCGCGGCGGTGGAGCTCTTGGCGATGTGGTCGTCGCCGGCCAGCGCGATCACGCCGCCGTGCTTGGAGGTGCCGGCCATGTTGGCGTGCTTGAACACGTCGGAGCAGCGGTCCACGCCCGGGCCCTTGCCGTACCAGATGCCGAACACGCCGTCGAACTTCTTGCTCTGCGGGTACAGGTCGAGCTGCTGCGAGCCCCAGACGGCGGTGGCCGCCAGTTCCTCGTTCACGCCGGGCACGAACTGGATGTTCTGCGCGGCGAGGTGCTTCTTGGCCTGCCACAACGCCTGGTCGTAGCCGCCGAGCGGCGAGCCGCGGTAGCCGCTGATGAAGCCGCCGGTGTTCAGGCCGCCGAGCGCGTCGCGCTTCTTTTGCAGCATCGGCAGGCGGACCAGCGCCTGCACGCCGCTCATCAAGGCCCTGCCGTTCTCGAGGGCGTACTTGTCGTCGAGCGACACGGTCTCGATGGCCTTGCGGATCGACTCGGGCAGCGGTGCGTTCATCTTCTCGATACTCCAGCAGTGAAGGGCGTCGTTCGGGCGCACGCCCACCGCTCGTGGCGGTGGGGTGCGCGAGGCACAGTTTAGGGAATCGCTCGCGGCGTGTCTTTTCTATCTTTGTCATGGAGCGGGGTGTTCAAGCAATAATCTTGCGCCGAATCCAGGAAGGGAAATCAAATGGCGCTCAAAAAGCCGACTTCGGGTAAATCCCCTCCCGCCGCGGAGGTGCCGGTGCCCGAGGCGCACGGCGCCGACCTCGACCGCTACGACCTGCTGATCCTCCATGAGTTGCAGCGCGATGCGCGCTTGTCGAACACCGAGCTCGCGGCGCGCGTCGGCCTGTCGGCCGCGCCGACCTGGCGGCGCGTCAAGTGGCTGGAGGAGCAGGGCTTCATCACCGGCTACCGGGCCGAGATCGACCGCCGCAAGATCGGCCTGGGCGTGCTCGCGTTCGTGCGCATCGACGCCGACCGCAACAACGCCGCGTCGACCCGCGAGCTGGAGGAGAAGATCCGCCGCATCCCCGAGGTGATCGCCTGCCACTACATCTCGGGCTCGGGCACCTTCGAGCTGCAGGTGATGGCGACCGACCTCGACGCGTTCTCGAAGTTCTCGCGCGACACGCTGCTGCACCTGCCGCACGTGAAGGACCTGCACACCAGCTTCTCGCTCGGCGAGGTCAAGGCCGGCGCCGCGCTGCCGCTGACGCATCTGCGCAGTGGCCGCGAGCGCGCGCGCTGAGGTGAGGCGATCGGGTCAGGCCGCCGTGCGCGCGCGGCGGCGCGCCCATCCCAGCGCGACCAGACCGCCGGCCATCAGCAGCCACGTCTGCGGTTCAGGGATCGGCGCGGTCGGCGCGAAGGTGGCGACCGTCGTGACGCCGAGCGTCGCGAACGCCGAGGCGTCGTAGGTCGTCGCGTTCGAGTGCAGCAGCAGGAAGTAGCTCTGCGATCCGGGGCCGAAATCGGCGCCGCTGAAGGTGTAGGTGAAGCTGCCCGCGTCGGTGGAGAACGCGCCGGAGGGCGCGGTGGTGCCGAGGCCGTCGGTGCGGTAGTTCGCATCGAAGCTCGCGCCGGTCAAAAAGTTCGCGAGCGACAGGCCGGTGAGCGCCAGCGACTTCGGCACGAAGTTCGGGTACGACGGCGGCTCGACCGTGATGCGCCAGTAGAAATCGAGCGTGCCGCTGGCCGTCTGACGCACGACGCGCGACTGCAGTTCGCCTTCGGCGCCCGGGAAGCCGTACAGCGGGTCGATCGCCGAGACCCAGTGCGTCTGCACGTCGGTCAGCACGGTTCCGGCCAGGGCCGGATCGGCCGCCACGGTGGTGCCGGGCAGCACCACCGGTCCCGCGCCAGGGGTGACCGGAACGGCGCGCGCCGGCAGCGCGCAGAACAGGGCGATGGCAAGGCCGGTCAAGGTGAACGCGGCGGATCGGGACGGGTGGTTCATGCGACGACTCCTGAGGGGTGATGACGCCGTGCGTCGGGCCGGCGCAGTCTTTTCCGCAGGTCCGGCGCCCGCAATCCCTAGCGGCCGCGATGGAAACGTCGCGTTACCTTGGGCCTCGCGTCGTCGATGCTTCAATCGGGCCATGACCTTCGATCTGTTCGATGCGCAGGACGATCCGCAACCCGCGGCCGAGTCGCTCGCGCCCGGCGCGGTCGTGCTGCGCGCGTTCGCACGGCCGGCGCAGGACGATCTGCTCGCGGACGTGGCCGCCGCGATCGCCACCGCACCGCTGCGCCACCTCGTCACGCCGGGCGGCCTGCGCATGTCGGTCGCGATGACGAACTGCGGTGCGCTCGGCTGGCTCAGCGACCGTCGCGGCTACCGCTACGACGCGCTCGACCCGGACAGCGGCATGCCGTGGCCGCCGATGCCGGATTCGTTCACGCAACTCGCCCGGCGTGCCGCGTCCGCCGCAGGGTTCGACGGCTTCGCGCCCGATGCCTGTCTGATCAACCGCTACCTGCCGGGCACGAAGCTGTCGCTGCACCAGGACCGCGACGAGCGCGACCACGGCGCGCCGATCGTCTCGGTCTCGCTCGGCTTGCCGGCGGTGTTCCTGTTCGGCGGGCTGAGGCGCACAGAGAAGACGCAGCGCATCGGCTTGCGGCACAGCGACGTCGTCGTGTGGGGCGGCCCGTCACGCCTGCGCTTCCATGGCGTGCTGCCGCTGGCCGACGGCGAGCATCCGCTGCTCGGCCGGCAGCGCATCAACCTGACGTTCCGCCGCGCCGGGTGAGCCGCGCGTTCTTCGGGTTGCGCTACTTGGCGATCGGCGTCGTCTGCACGCTGCAGACCTTCCACTGCCCGGCGGTGCGCACGTAGACGTCGATGTAGCGGTAGTGGCTCGCGAACGGCTTGCCGGCGTAGCGGCCGGTCATGCGGGTGACGCCGCTGAGCAGCGCGGTGTCGCCGTAGAGCCGGATCTCGAACTCGTCGACGCGGTACGGGTCGATCTGCAACTCGGGCGAGAGCAGGTCGCGGACGAACGACTCGCGGTCCTCGACCTCGCCGCCGGGGCCGATCTGGCGGAAGTCCGCGCACATGTTCGAGGCGATGCCTTCCCGGTCCTTCGCGACGATCGCCCGGTCCCACGCCTCGGCCTGGCGTGTCAGCTGCGCGATCGTCGCCGCGCGCTCGTCGGGCGCGATCTCGAACGTGGCCGAGCCGTCGCCGTTGTCCTTCACGAGCCGGATGAACGGGTAGCGCGCCACGTGGCGCAGTGCCCCGCTGCCGGTGCGGAAGGTCATCGCGACGCCGGGCACCGGCTGGATCGACCAGTTGCCGTCGGCGCTCGGATCGAACGGGCTGCCGGCCTGCGCCAGGTGGTCGATCAGCAACTGGCGGTTCTCGTCGGGCGCGTCGACGACCACGTTGCTGCCGTCCAGCCCCGGGAAGTTGCCGCCGCCGAACGCGCGGTAGTTGTTGGTGGCGACGATGAACTTCGCGTCGGGCGCGACCGGCGTGCCCTGGTGGCGCAGGTCCTGCACCCGGTGTGCCCCGGGCGCGACGAGCCGGCCGTTGCCGTCGTAGCGCGCCGGCTGGGTCAGGTCGAAGCGGTAGGTCACGCCGTCCAGCGTGTCGAAGTTGTAGGAGCGGAAGCCCTCGTCGAGCAGCGGCTGCTTCGCCGGCCCGGCCGGGTCGATGCGCCGGAACTGGCCGGCCGACATCTCGAGCCACTCGCGCACCTGCGCGCCGGTCAGCAGCACGGCCGTCAGCGTGTTCGGGTAGATGTACAGGTCGGCGGCGTTGCGCAGCGCGAGCGTGCCGGCCGGGATGTCGGTGTAGTAGCCCCAGCCCTGCCGCCCGCCGGTCTTGAACGGCGCGGCCGCCGAGAGCACCGGCAGCTTCTCGTACGCGGTGCCCTGGATCGCGCGCAGCAGGTAGGCGCGCTGCGCGTTCGCGACGACCTGCACCGAGGGGTCGTCCGCCACCTGCGCGAAATAGCTGGTGATGGGCGCGCTGCTGGTCGCGATGCGGCTGCGGACGTGCTCGAGCGTGCGCGCGTGCTCGGCGCCGACGAGCTGCTCGACCATCGGATCGGCGGCCGCGAGCGAGCGCTTCGCGGCCTTGTCGTAGATCGGGCGGATCGAGGCCTGGCTGGCCGTCACCTTCCAGGCGCCGCCGGTGTCGTCGAGCGTCAGGTCGATCACGCCGAGGTGGTCGCCCCAGCGGCCCGGCATCACCGCGGGCACGCCGTTGATGGTGCCGCGCACGACGTCGGCGCCCGGGCGCCCGGCGAAATCCGGCCCCGGGAACTCGGCGTGCGAGTGGCCGAACAGGATCGCGTCGATGCCGGCGATGCGCGAGAGCTGGCCGACCTCGTTCTCCGCCAGCTCGCCGCCCGTGGCCTTATCGCTCATGCGCTCGAAGCCCGAGTGCGGGATCGCGATCACCAGCTGCGCCCCGCGGGCGCGCATCTCGGGCACGTAGCGGCGCGCGGTCGCGGCGATGTCGCGCACCACCACACGGCCTTGGAGATGCGTCTTGTCCCACTGCATGATCTGCGGCGGCACGAAGCCGATCACACCGACCTTGATCGCATGCCGGCCGCCCGTGGCGTCGACCAGCTGCCGTTCGAGCAGCACGTAGGGCGTGAAGGCGTGGCGCGCCTCGGGGCCGTCCTTCTGCGCGTCGTCGACGTAGACGTTGGCGTTGACGACCGGGAACGCCGCGCCCGCCAGCGCCCGGCGCAAGAAGGGCAGGCCGTAGTTGAAGTCGTGGTTGCCGAGGTTGGCGGCGTCGTAGCCGAGCTCGTTCATGACCCGATAGGCGGGGTGAACCTGCCCGTCGCGCAGCGGCGCGACCTTCGCGATCACGTCGCCGAGCGGGTTGCCCTGCAGCAGATCGCCGTTGTCGAACAGCAGGCTGTTCGACGCCTCGGCGCGTGCCGCCTTGATCAGCGTGATCGTGCGCGCCAGGCCGTACTGGTCGGTCGGCGTGTCCTGGTAGTAGTCGT
>JAZKIO010000086.1:0-8907 GCA_040384825.1 Pseudomonadota bacterium | reverse complement strand
AAGCGCAGGTCGCTGCTGACGTAGTCGCCGCCTTCCTCGATCGAGAGCTTCATGCCGGCGTAGGCGGCCTCGATCTCGGCGATGTCCTGCGGCGTGGCGCGCTCGGCGGCCAGGCGCACGGCAGCGGGCTCGACCAGGCGGCGCAGCTCCTGCAGATCGCGCAGGAACTCCCGCGACAGGCCGGCGCGCGATTGCCACGCCACGACGTCGGGGTCGAACCAGTTCCATTGCTCCTCGGCCAGCACGCGGGTGCCGACCTTGGGGCCGGTGACGAGCAGGCCTTTCGCGATCAGCGACTTAACGGCCTCGCGGATCACCGTGCGGCTGACGCCGAGCTCGTCGCACAGCACCGGCTCGGGCGGCAGGGAACTGCCCACCGGGTAGCGACCGGTGACGATCGCCTCGCCGAGCAGATCGACCGTGCCGCCGTGGACGTTCTTGATCATGGATCAGGACCGCACGAACGCGGTGACCAGCGGCTCGTCGCCGAGTTGCCGGCTCCAGTGGCCGTGCAGGCCGGGGTCGAAGGTGGCGCCGGCCGGCAGCGTGTCGTCGGAGTAGAAGTGCTGGCCGGGGCCGAACACCCGCGCACTGCCGTCCTGCAGGTTGATCTCCATCTGACCGCTCAGAATGAACACCCACTGCGGTGTGGTCGTCACATGGAAGCTGCTGCGGAACCCCACCGGGCTGTGGCGCAGCTGAAGCCCGCCGCTGGGCATCAGCGCCGACAGCATCGAGCTCGGCGTGCCTTCGGGCAACGCGATCTCGTGCTCGCGAAAGCGCGCGCGCCCATCAACGTCGGTGAACAGAATGACTTGCGTGAAGGTGGTCATCGAATGAGCGTTCAAAGCGTGGCGGTGACACCGCCGTCGACATACAGGATGTGGCCGTTGACGAAGCGCGAGGCGTCGCTCGCGAGGAACACGGCCGCACCGGCGAGGTCTTCCACGTCGCCCCAGCGCCGGCTCGGCGTGCGGTTGATCAGCCAGCTGCTGAAGGTCGGGTCGTCGACGAGCTTCTGGTTCAGCTCGGTCTTGAAGTAGCCCGGCCCGATGCCGTTGACGTTGATGCCGTGCGGCCCGAGGTCGATCGCCATGCCCTTGGTGAGCATCTTCACCGCGCCCTTGCTCGCGGTGTACGGCGCGATGCCGGGCCGGCCGAGCTCGCTCTGCACCGAGCAGATGTTGATGATGCGGCCGCGCCGGCGCGGCACCATGCACTTGGCGACGGACTGGCCGACGTGGAACACGCTGTCGAGGTTGGCGCGCATCAGCTCGGCCCAGTCGGCCGGCACGAACTCGTGGAACGGCGCGCGGCGCTGGATGCCGGCGTTGTTGACGAGGATGTCGATCGCGCCGATCTCCGCCTCGATCGCGGCCACGCTCGCGTCCACGGCGGCGCGGTCGGTCACGTCGAAGGCGCGTGCGTGGACCGCCATCCCTTCGGCAGCGAGCTGCGCCGCAATCCCGGCGAGCTTGGTCGCGCCGCGCCCGTTCAACACGACGCTGGCGCCGGCCTGGGCCAACCCGCGCGCGATCGCGAGGCCGATGCCGGCGGAAGAGCCGGTGACGAGGGCGAGGCGGCCGTCGAGGCGGAAGGTCTGGGGCGTGATCATCGTTTGCGCGGTGGAAGGATCAATGGGAGGGCGAGCCACTCGGCGGCCTGCCGGGCGAGATCGGCCGCCGGCAGCGTCGCGTCGAGCAGGATCGCGCGCTCGTCGGCCTGTGGCGGCTCCAGCGTCTGCAGCTG
This sequence comes from Pseudomonadota bacterium, assembly GCA_040384825.1. Taxonomy (GTDB): domain Bacteria; phylum Pseudomonadota; class Gammaproteobacteria; order Burkholderiales; family Burkholderiaceae_C; genus LMDS01. The sequence goes on along the minus strand of JAZKIO010000086.1, from coordinate 7,158 downwards.
GCTGTCGAGCAGCGAGCCGGGCATGAAGTGGCCGGGGCGGGCGGTGAGGCGCGCCTGCAGCAGCTCGCGGCTCGCGTGCAGGTGGACGAAGCCGAGCTGGCTCGCCGCGGTGCGCAGCATGTCGCGGTAGCTGCGCTTGAGCGCCGAGCACGAGACGACGAGCCCGTGGTGGCCGGCGCGGGCGTCGGCGATCTGCTGCGCGATCTCCAGCAGCCAGTCACGCCGGTCGGCGTCGGTCAGCGGGATGCCGGACGCCATGCGCTCGATGTTGCGCGGCGGATGGAGGTCGTCGCCTTCGAGGAACTCGGCCTGCAGCTGGCGCGCCAGGAGTCGACCAACCGTGCTCTTGCCGCAGCCGCTGACGCCCATCACGACCACGAGCGGGACGGTCTTCATCCCAGGCGTTGGCCGGTCGCGGTGTCGAAGACGTGGGCCTTGTCGGCGTCGATCGCGAGGTACACGGTGTCGTCGGGCTTCGCGGCGGTGCGGCCGTGGATCACCACGACGAGCTGCGCGTCGCCGACCTGCAGCAGCAGCTCGGTCTCGGCGCCGGTCGGCTCGACCACGATCACCTTCGCCGCGATGCCCTGGCCCGGCGGCGCGAGGTGCACGTCGCCGGGGCGGATGCCGTAGTGCACCGCCTGGCCGTCGTTGCCGCCGACCTGCGCCGGCACCGGCCAGCGCGTGCCGGCGGCCTCGACCTCGCTCGCGCCGCCCGTGCCGCGCAGCGTGCCGGCGACGACGTTCATCGCCGGCGAGCCGATGAACTGCGCGACGAACAGGTTGACTGGGCGGTCGTACAGATCGAGCGGCGTGCCGATCTGCTCGATGATGCCGTCGTGCATCACGACGATGCGGTCGGCCATCGTCATCGCCTCGATCTGGTCGTGCGTGACGTAGACCGTGGTGGTCTTGAGCCGCTGGTGCAGGGCCTTGATTTCGGCGCGCATCGCGACGCGCAGCTTGGCGTCGAGGTTGGACAGCGGCTCGTCGAACAGGAAGACCTTCGGGTCACGCACGATGGCGCGGCCCATCGCCACGCGCTGGCGCTGGCCGCCGGAGAGCTCTCGCGGGTGCCGGTCGAGCAGCTTGTCGAGGTTGAGGATGCGGGCCGCGTCGTTCACCCGCTGCGCGGTGAGCTTCGGGTCGGCGTTGCGCAGGCGCAGGCTGAAGCCCATGTTCTCGCCGACCGTCATGTGGGGGTAGAGCGCGTAGCTCTGGAACACCATCGCGATGTCGCGGTCCTTGGATTCCAGGTCGTTGACGACCTTGCCGTCGATCGTGATCTCGCCGGCGCTGATCTCCTCGAGCCCGGCCAGCATGCGCAGCAGCGTGCTCTTGCCGCAGCCGGACGGGCCCACCAGCACCACGAACTCGCCGTCGACGATGTCGAACGAGATGCCGTGCAGCACCTTCACCTTGTTGTCGTACGTCTTCTGGACGTTGCGGAAGCCGACTGTGGCCATGATCAGTTCTCGTTCTGGGTCGGTCGGGGGCGATCAGCTCTTCACGGCGCCGGCCGTCAGGCCGCCCACCATGTAGCGCTTGAAGGCGTAGTAGATCGCTGCGGGCGGCAGCGCGTAGATCAGGCCGGTGGCCATGAGCAGCTCCCACGGCGAGTCGTCGGCCGACAGGAAGTTGCCGAGCGCCACGGCGAGCGTCACGCTGCTGTCGTTCGAGAGCAGCAGGAAGGCGTAGAGGTATTCGTTCCAGGCCAGCAGCAGCGCGTAGGTGCCCACCGCCACCAGCGACGGCACCATCAGCGGCAGGTAGACCAGCCGGAACAGCTGCAGCGGCGAGGCGCCGTCCATGCGCGCGGCTTCGTCGAGCTCGTAAGGCAGCTTGTCGGACGCCTGCTTGAGTACCCAGATGCAGTAGGGCGAGGCGATCGTCACCATCGCCAGGATCAGCGCCCACTGGCTGTTCAGCAGCCCGTAGTTGCCCATGGTCTTGTACATGGGCACGGCGAGGAAGGCGGCCGGGATGAAGTAGGTGAACAGCGCCAGGTTCATCACCGTGCGGCCGCCGCGCACCTTGAGCCGGCTGATCGCGAACGCCGCCGAGGTGGCGATGAACAGCGTGATCGCCGCGACCGACACCGCGATCAGCACCGAGTTGCCGAGCTGCACCCAGAAGTGGTCGAGGTAGAAGTGCTGGCGCTTGAACACCGTGACGAAGTTCTGCAGCGTCGGGTGATCGGGCCAGAGCTTGCCGGAGGTCGCCGAGTCCTTGGGCGAGATCGCGAACAGGAACAGGTGGTAGACCGGGATGATGGTCCACAGGAACAGCGGGATCCCGATCAGCAGCAGCTTGGCCTCGGTGGAGACGGCCTTCCATGTCTTGGCGTTCATGGCTTGACCTTCACTTCGAGAGCCGCTTCATCATGAAATACACCAGCGGCAGCACCAGCGGCATCGCCACCACGATCGAGGCCATCGAGAGGTCGACCTGGTCCAGCCGCAGGTAGCGGATGCCGAGCGTGGCCAGCACGTGGGTCAGGTCGGCCGGGCCTCCGCCGGTCAGCAGGTAGACGCTGTTGAAATCGCCGAGCGTCCAGATCATCGACAGGATCAGCGAGGTCACGTAGAGCGTGCGCATCGACGGCCAGGTGATGAAGCGGAACTTCTGCCAGTTGGTGGCGCCGTCGACCGAGGCGGCCTCGTACTGCTCCTTCGGGATCGCCAGCCGGCCGGCGATCAGGATCAGCGTCCAGAACGGCAGCGACTTCCAGATGTGCATCAGCATCGCGAAGCCGAGCGCGAGCGTCGGGTCGTTCAGCCAGTTCGGGCCGTCGGCGCCGGTCAGCTTGAAGATCAGCGTGTTGATCACGCCCCACTCGGGGTTCAGCATGAACCGCACCGAGAGGATCGTCGGGATCGACGGCAGTGCCCACGGCAGGATGAAGATCAGCGACAGGATCTTGATCCACCAGCGCTCGGTCACGAAGAAGCCCGACAGCACCAGCGCGACCGCCATCTTGACGTTGATCGCGACGACCAGGAACACCAGCGTGTTGATCACGCTGCGGAAGAAGATCGGGTCTTCGAAGAGCTTGACGTAGCTCTGCGGGTGCCGGGCCAGCCACATGCCGTAGCCGACCGGGTAGAGCACGAACACCAGGAAGACGAGCACGTAGGGCAGCACCAGCATGCGGCCCCAGAACTGCCACCTGTCGGGGGCGCGACGCGGGGCGACCGCGCCCGCCGATAGGGTGGCACTCATGCTCTCTCAGCCTCGGTTCACTGTCCTGCCACCGTCTTGATGCGGGCGATCATTTCGTCGACCGCCTTGTCGACCGGCACCTTCTCGTTCAGCACCCGGTTCGCGGCCTTGGCCCAGACGTTCTCGTTGTTCAGCACCGTGAACTTGTAGTTCTTGGTGAATTCGAACGTGACCGTGCCCGACTTGAACTGGTTGTAGACCGAGAGGCGGTGCGGGTCGGCCTTCCAGAACGCGCTTTCCTGCGCGACCTTGGTGACCGGGAACCAGCGGCCCAGCGAGCCCTCGACATACGGCGTCAGGTTGGCCTCTTCGAGCAGGAACGACACGAACTGCTTCGCGGCGGTCTTGTTCTTGGCCTGGTTGAAGATCACGCCGGTCTTGACGGCCGCGCGGTAGACCATCTTGCTGCCGTCCGGCTTGGTCGGGAAACCCGCGGTGCGGATCAGCTCGGTGTAGTTCTTCTTCGCGGTGGCGCGCTGCGCTTCGGTGAGCGTGGCGTTGTTCATGTCGTCGAGCCACTTGGCGGCGATCGAGATGGTCGCGTTGTGCGTCATCACGGTCGTGCGGTTGTGGAAGGCGACGTTGTTGTCCGGGTCCTTCCAGCTGGTGGACGACGGCGGCGAGCAGCCCTTGGTGTAGGGCGCGGTGTAGTCGGTCAACGTGTTGATCAGGCCCTGGCGCACGCTCGGGTCGTCGACCAGCAGCTTGCCGCTGTCGTTGACGAGCTTGACGTTGTGCGCGTCCATGAAGGTCAGGAACGAGTAGAACGAATCGCTCGAGTCGACGCCCAGCGGCTGGCCGATGCCGAACGCGCGGTTGCCGCTCTTCTGGCGGTAGGCCGGCTGGACCTTGTCGCACCAGAAGCTCCAGTATTCCTTCCAGGTGGTCGGGATGTCCGATTCCTTGAAGCCCGCCTCGTTCAGCATGTCGACCCAGTACTCGATGTGCATGGTCTGCTGCTTGATCGGAAACGCGTAGTACGCGCGCTTCTTCGCCGCATCGTTGTACAGGAACGTGGTCTCGATCGTGTTCGGTGCGAAGCGCGCGCGCATCGGGTCGATCACGCTGCTGATGTCCTCGAGCTTGCCGTCGAACGCCCACTTGGCGGTGACCTGGAAGTCGTAGACGTCGGCATAGGCCACGTCCGGCGGGCTGCCGGAGTCGAGTGCGGACACGGTCTTGGGGATCATGTCCTGGATCGGGTACTGCGACAGCTCGATCTTGATCTTCGGGTTCTTGGCCTCGAACTTCTTGATCGCCGCGAACAGCGCGTCGTCTTCCGACTTGTAGAAGCCCTTGACCCACCAGACGGTGAGCTTTTCCTGCGCCATCACCGGGGTGGCCCCGATGACAGCGGCGCCGGCGACCAGGCCGGCGATCCAGGTCTTGAATTTCATGCGCTCGTCTCCTCCGGCGTGGCCGGCATGGTTGGTTATGGTGTGATCGTATGACGATTGGCCGTGGCGGCTCTGCGGACTTTCCCGAGGCCGGCGGACACGATCATCGACATTCCGGCACCGGCGTCAGCACCGGCTTGCCGCTGAGCTGGGCGTCGAGGTTGTCGAAGGCGAGGGCGGCCATCGCGCGGCGCGTCTGCGCGGTCGCACTGCCGATGTGCGGCGTGAGCACCACGTTGTCCATCTCGCGCAGCGCCTGCGGCACGTTGGGCTCGCTCTCGAACACGTCGAGCGCGGCGCCGGCGATCGTGCCGGCCTTCAAGGCCTCGATCAGCGCGGTCTCGTCGATCACCGAGCCGCGGGCCACGTTGACGACGCAGCCGTTCGGCCCGAGTGCGCGCAGCACCTCGGCGTCGACCAGCTTGCGGGTGGCGGCGCCGCCAGGGGTGATCAGCACCAGGAAGTCGCTCTGCGCGGCGAGCGTGGCGGCGGTCGGGTAGTAGGTGAGCGGCAGGTCCGGCTTGGCGCTGCGGGCGGTGTACGAGATCGTCATGCCGAAGGCCGAGGCGCGGTGCGCGATGGCCTGGCCGATCCGGCCCATGCCGACGATGCCCAGCCGTGCACCGGACATCTTGCGGCCGAGCGGCAGCGGGCCGGCCGTCCACTCGCCGGCGCGCACGAAGCGGTCGGCGCGGCCGATCTGGCGCGCCCACGCGAGCATCAGCGCGATCGCGAGATCGGCCACGTCGTCGTTCAGCACGTCGGGCGTGTGGGTCACGACGACGCCCTGCGCCTTGGCGGCGGCCACGTCGATGCCGTCGTAGCCGACGCCCATCACCGAGATCACCTCGAGCGCGGGCAGCTGCGCGATCAGGTCGGCGCCGACCTTCGATTCGCCGCTGGCCTGGATCGCGCGGATCTTCGGCGCGACCTTCGCGAACGCGGCCGGGTCGGTCTCGTGCAGGCGCTGGTGGACGATGTACTTGGCCTGCAGCGGCTCCAGCAGGAACGGCGGCGGGCTGGCGACGGAAAGGATCTCGATGTCTGGCAAGGTGGAACTCCCGGGTTTTCGACGAGTTGACGGTCAATCGTCCTACCATAGTATGTCGGGCGATACGCCACAGCCAATCGGGAAACCGAGCACTCATGAGCAACGATTCGAAGCCCCGCAAGAAGCCCGAAGAACTCCGCAGCCAGCAATGGTTCGGCCGCCAGGACCGCGACGGCTTCGCCTACCGCAGCTGGGTCAAGGGCAAGGGCGTGCCGCACGACCAGTTCGACGGCCGGCCGGTGATCGGCATCTGCAACACCTTCAGCGAACTCACGCCGTGCAACTCGCACTTCCGCACCCTGGCCGAGCAGGTCAAGATCGGCGTCTACGAGGCGGGCGGTTTCCCGCTCGAGTTCCCGGTGATGAGCCTCGGCGAGACGCTGCTGCGACCGACCGCCATGCTCTACCGCAACCTCGCGTCGATGGACGTGGAGGAGAGCATCCGCGGCAACCCGATCGACGGGGTCGTGCTGCTGATGGGCTGCGACAAGACCACGCCGTCGCTGGTGATGGGCGCGGCCAGCGTCGATCTGCCGACCATCGGCGTCAGCGGCGGGCCGATGCTCAACGGCAAGTGGCGCGGCCAGGAGCTCGGCTCGGGCACCGGCGTCTGGAGCATGAGCGAGCAGGTGCGCGCCGGCACGCTCAAGCTCGCGGACTTCTTCGACGCCGAGAGCTGCATGCACCGCAGCCACGGCCACTGCATGACGATGGGCACGGCCTCGACGATGGCGAGCATGGTCGAGGCGCTCGGCATCGGCCTGCCGGGCAACGCGGCCTATCCCGCGGTCGACGGGCGGCGCAACGTGCTGGCGCGCAACGCGGGCCGGCGCATCGTCGAGATGGTCCATGAAGACCTGAAGCTCTCGCAGGTCATCACCCGCGAGGCGTTCGAGAACGCGATCAAAACGCTGGCCGCGATCGGCGGTTCGACCAACGCGGTGATCCACCTGGTCGCGATGGCGCGGCGCATCGGCGTCGAACTGACGATCGACGATTTCGACAAGCTCGCGAGCGAGCTGCCGTGCCTGGTCAACCTGCAGCCGTCAGGCAAGTACCTGATGGAAGACTTCTGCTACGCGGGCGGACTGCCGGTCGTGATGAAGGAGATCGCGCAGCACCTGCACCTGGGGCAGATCACCAGCAGCGGCAAGACCGTCGGCGAGAACATCGAGAGCGCGCAGAACTACAACACCGAGGTCATCAAGACGCTCGCCGCGCCGTTCAAGGAGAAGGCCGGCATCGCGATCCTGCGCGGCAACCTGGCGCCACGCGGCGCGGTCATCAAGCCGAGCGCGGCCACGCCGGAACTGATGGTGCACAAGGGCAGGGCGGTGGTGTTCGAGGACATCGAGGACTTCCACCAACGCATCGACGACGAGAACCTCGACATCGACGAGACCTGCGTGATGGTGCTGAAGAACTGCGGTCCCAAGGGCTACCCCGGCATGGCCGAGGTCGGCAACATGCCGCTGCCGCCGAAGGTGC
>JAZKIO010000085.1:0-9784 GCA_040384825.1 Pseudomonadota bacterium | reverse complement strand
AGTGGAACGAGGTGCCGAGCTTGCGCTGCAGCGCGACGCGCACGTTCTCGAGCACCGACAGGTGCGGGAACACCGCCGAGATCTGGAACGAGCGGATCACGCCGCGGCGCGCGATCACGGCCGGCTTCTCGGGCGTGATGTCGGTGCCGTCGAACAGGATCTGCCCGCTGGTCGGGATCAGGAACTTGGTCAGCAGGTTGAAGCAGGTCGTCTTGCCGGCACCGTTCGGGCCGATCAGCGCATGGATGCTGCCGCGCCGCACGTTCAGGTTGACCTTGCTGACGGCCACGAAACCCTTGAACTCCTTGGTGAGCTCCCGCGTCTCGAGGATGAAATCACCGCTCATGAATGGCCTCCGGCCTTGCGCTGCCGACCGGCGGCGTGGGTGGTTGCGGCGGCCCGGACCTCGCCGCCGAGCCGCTGCGACAGCGTGCGCGCGACGGCCAGCGCCGCCTCGCGATGACGCTCGCCGCGGTCGGCCCCGATCAGCGCCTTGTTGATGCAGACGGCGACGCCGGCCACCGCCTGGCCGCTGGCGTCGAACACCGGCGCGCCGAACGAGTACACGCCTTCGCGCACCGCCTCGTCGTCGATGCTGTAGCCGCGCTTGCGGTTCAGCGCCAGTTCCTTCAGCAGCGCCTCGATGTCGCGCGGGCCCTTGCGGGTCAGGTGCGTGTTGAGCCCGGCCGCATACAGCTTTCTCACTTCTTCCGGGTCGCGGTAGGCGAGCGTGGCGCGGCCGCTGCCGGACAGGTAGGCGGGCAGCCGCATGCCGACGTTGAACGCCAGCCCGAGCGGGCGCGCGCTGTTGCGCACCGCCACGTAGAGCGCGTCGCCGCCGCTGAGCACCGACAGCACCACCGTCTCCTCGGGCGCGGCGCCGGCATCGGCCCACAGCGCGTTGAACTCCTGCGCCACGTCGGTGCCCGAGACGAAGGCCTCGGCCAGGCTCATCACGCGCGGGCCGATCAGGAAGGTGCCGTCGGTCTGGCGGCGCAGGTAGCCGAACGACATGAGCGTGTTGCACAGGCCGTGCACGCTGCTCTTGGGCAGCGCGAGCTCGTGGGTCAGCTGCGCCAGGCTCATCGGCTCGCGCTGCTGGGCCAGGCGGTCCAGCAGGGTCAGCGCGCGCGTCACGGCCGGCACGAGCGGCGCAGCCGCGGCCGTGTGCGGCGGGCGGCGGACAGGCGTTCTCGATGGCGTGGTCGTGGCGTGCAGGGTCGTCTCCGGCGGCGATCGCCGCGTGCGCAGGGCAGCGGGCGTGGTCGTCTCGAGATAAGGGGTTTCCATGGCCCGCGTTCAACAGGTTGAACGCGGTTCAGTGGAGCAGGCGCGAGTCTCTTTCAGGACGGCGCTCGCCGCAAGCCCTGCGCGCCCTATTGCCGGGAAAACACCGAGACCTCTTACACCTGCAGCCCGGGCGCCACGGCGGCGCGCGGACGCGGTTCGCTGAGCCATCCGACGGCCCACAGCAGCCCGACGATGCCCGCGGCCGCCGCGCCGCGTTGCGGCCAGCTCAGCACGTGGGCGTTCCACAGGAACAGCGTCGTCGCGCCGAGCAGCAGCCCGAACACGGCGACCGCCGCGAGCTGCGCGCGGCGAGTCATCGGCGGGTCGTAGCGCTCGACGCGCTGCAGGTCGAAGGCGGGCTTCGGCCAGCGCGCGGCCACGTCGGCGGGGCGCCAGCCGGGGTGCTCGAACCAGATGCGCAGCCGGTCGCGCCAGGTCGACGCGCGCCGCGTCTCCTGCGCCAGCTCCGCATACAGGTGCAGGTTGGCCCACACCGGGTTCCAGCTGCGCAGCGGGCCGCGCGTGCCGTAGACGCAGGGCACGGCGTCGTCCTCCTCGGCGTAGCTGCCGAACAGGCGGTCCCACACGATGAGAATGCCGCCGTAGTTCTTGTCCAGGTACTGGTCGTTCACGGCGTGGTGCACGCGGTGGTTGCTCGGCGCACAGAACCAGCGGTCGAACCAGCCCAGCTTGCCGATCTGCTGCGTGTGCACCCAGTACTGGTACAGCAGATCGATCAGCGCGACGACGCCGAACACCAGCGGCGGGAAGCCGAGCAGCGCCATCGGCAGGTAGAACACCCAGCCGCCGATCCAGCCGCTGCTGGTTTGGCGCAGCGCGGTCGAGAGGTTGTAGTCCTCGCTCTGGTGGTGCACCGCGTGCGCGGCCCAAAACAGCGCCACGGTGTGGCCGAAGCGGTGGTGCCAGTAGTAGCAGAAGTCGTAGAACACCAGCCCGACGATCCAGACCCACGCCGCGTTCGCCGGCAACTGCCACGGCGCCGCGTGCTCGTAGACCACGGTGTAGATGCCCAGCGTCAGCAGTGCGCTGAACACACCGGTGAGCTGGCTCATCACGCCCAGGCCGATGCTGTTGAGCGCGTCGTTGAGCCGGTAGGTGTCGCGCCCGCGGCGCCGGCCGACGATGTACTCGATCCCGATCAGCAGGAAGAACAGCGGCGTCGCGAGGACGATGATCTGGGGGCCGGTCATGCGGCGGATTCTGCCTTCGGGTGTCGCGCATGCCTAGGTCACGGGACACATGTCGGGGCTTGCGGGTCGGTGCGTGGGCGCGGGCGCTGCGGCGGGCGGCCGTGTTGCGTTCATGTCCCCCGGTCGGGCTGCGCCCGCCCTCCTCCTTTACTTCACTCCACACGGCCGCCCGCCGCAGCGCTCGTCCACCGTCGCTCTTTGGGGCGTCCTTTGAACAGCTCGACGGTTCATGCCGTCTGCCGCGGTGGGTGACCGGCGGAGTGAAGTAAAGGAGGAGGATCGGGCGGAGCCCGGTCCGGGGGACATGAACGCAGCCGGTCACCCGCCGCGGCCGACGGCAGCTCGCGACCGCGAACCGCGAAACCCAAAAAGCAACCTCAGGTCAAGCGACCTCGCGCATCGATCGGCCAGACGGCTTCGACAACGCCGTGGTCCAACCCGCCCCGTACCGCGATGTAGTGGTCGTGGAGGTTGACGGTGGGGTCGCAGTGGCCGGGGACCAGCCAGACGGTCTCGCCGAGTGCGGGCAGCGCGCCGCCGGGCTGCTTCGGCATCAGGATGCCGTGTTCGTCGCCGCCGTTGGCGAACGCGAGCTCGCGCTGCCAGACGCGCGGCAGGCCGGAGTCGATCGCGTGGGCCTTGTGGCCGGCGTCGACGACGGCGTGGGACTCGCCGCGGCTCATCACCTGCGACTTGACGAACAGCGCGTGCTCGAAGCGTGGCGCATCCGACGCGGGCTCGTTGTCGGCGTAGTCGCGGTCCATGAACAGGTAGCTGCCGCATTGCAGTTCACCGTAGACGCCGCTGGCCGCCTCGAGCACGAAGCTGCCACTGCCGGCGCCGGTGACCAGCGGGCAGGCGATGCCGGCGGACGTGATGCCGGCCTGCGCGGCGCGCACCTGGCCGATCGCGTGGCGGATCGCGGCCTCGCGTTCGGCGGGGCTGCGCAGGTGCTGGGCGCGGCCGTGGTAGGCCTGCAGGCCGGCGAAGCGCAGGCCGTGCGAGACGACGCGATGCGCCAGCCCGCTGGCGGCGGTGGCCGGCACGCCGCAGCGGCCGTGGCCGACATCGATCTCGACGAACACCGCGAGCGACGTGCCGGCCGCCTTCAGCGCCTGCGCGAGGCGCTCGATGCCGAGCGCGGAATCGACCGCGATCGCGAGCGTCACGCGCCCCGCGAGCGCGGCCACGCGGGCGAGCTTGCGCGGCTCGATCACCTCGTTGCTGATGTAGAGATCGGTCACGCCGGCGTCGGCCAGCGCCTCGGCCTCGCCGACCTTCTGCACGCACACGCCGACGGCGCCGGCGCGCATCTGCCATTGCGCGATCGCGGCGCTCTTGTGCATCTTGGCGTGGGGCCGCAGGCGCAGCCCGCGGGCCTGCGCGAACGCGGCCATCGTGGCCAGGTTGCGCTCCATCGCGTCGAGGTCGATGACCAGCGCCGGCGTGTCGATCGCGTCGACGCCGTCGCCGATGCGGGCCGCGGCGGGCGCGGTCATGCGGCGGCCTCGTCGCGGGTGTCGTCGTCGAGGTGGTACGTGTCGCTCCAGCCGATCAGCGTGAAGCCCTGCGGCGTGTACAGCAGCCGGTTGATCGACGCATTGCCGAGCTGCCACGAGCGCGGCGCGTCGAGCGCGACGCGGGTGGCGGCGCGGTACAGGCAGTCCATCACGCCGCCGTGCGAGACGAGCGCGATCGTCTGCCCCGGGTGCAGCGCGGCCAGCCGGCTGGCGGCCGCGATGCTGCGGGCGTAGAACGCGTTCAGCGTCTCGCCGCCGGGCGCGCCGAAGGTCGGGTCGCGGCGGCGCCAGCGTTCGCCCATCTCGGGCCAGCGCGCGTTGATCTCGGCGTAGCTCATGCCCTCGAACGTGCCGAAGCCGCGCTCGCGCAGCCCCGTGTCGGTGACGATCGGATCGCCACTGCCGCGCGCCACCGCCTGCGCGGTCTCGAACGCGCGCAGCAGGTCGCTCGAGTAGATGGCGGCGATCTCCTCCTCGGCCACGGCGAGCGCGAGGCGGTGCACCTGCCAGCGGCCCATCTCGTTCAGCGGCACGTCGAGCTGGCCCTGGATGCGGCCGTCGACGTTCCACGCGGTCTCGCCGTGGCGGATCGCGAGGACCCGCGTCGGCTGCTGGTCGGCGTCCATCGGTCCGGTCAGAGCAGGCGCTTGTTCAGCGTGTAGGTGCCCGAATGCGTGGCCTCGGCCAGGATGTGCGGGTAGATTGCCTGGCGCACCTGCGCGCCGGTGAAGTGCCCCTCGACCGGCGCGCGCGCGATCGCGAGCGCGTAGACCGTGAACACGTAGTGGTGGATCAGCGAATCGTTGAACGGCGGGAAGGGACCGTCGTAGCCGAAGTACTCGCCCGCCATCTCGGCATTGCCGGCGAACCAGCCGGTGTAGTCGTTCAGGCCGTGGCGCGCGCCCGGCAACGCCGCCACCTCGGGGCCCGCCTTGCCGCGCGTGGTGAAGCCACGGCTGAACCGGCCCTCGGCCAGCTCGGCCTGCGTGGAAGGGATGTCGACCATGACCCAGTGGAAGAAGTCGACGCGCGGCAGGTCGGCCGGCACTTCGCGATCGGGCTTGTTGACATCGTCGCCCTGGCTGGGCACGTCGAAGTCATGGCAGATCAGCGCGAAGGATTTCGTGCCCGCGGGCACGTCGCTCCACGCCAGGTGCGGGCTGATGTTGTCGGAGAAGGTCACGCCTTTCGCCGCATCGGGCCGGCCGGCGGCGTAGACGGTGGGGATGCGCTCCCCGTTGATAAAGCTGTCGCTCCACAATTTCACGGTCTCGTGCTCCCTGGCTGTGTTCTCAAACGCCCCAGACGATGTCGGCGCCCTCGCCCATCGAGCGCTTCATCATCTCGACCAGCGGCCAGGCGCGCTGCCGCAAGGTGACGCCCTCGCGCGGCGCGAGCTTCGTGCCCTCGGCCGCCGCCTCTTTCTCGGCCTGCGCGCGCGCGGCTTCGTCGGCCGCCACGGCCTGCTCGATCGCGGCGATCGCGGCGCCCATCGCGCCGCTCTCGATGATGCCCTGCGCGGCCGGCGTCTTGCCGATCAGCTTGAGCACGTCGTCGCCGGCCGGTCCCATCATGATGACGTCGCCGGCGGCCTTGGATTTGAACTTGTAGATCATGGTGTGTACATGTAGGCGCGGTTGAACGGGAATTGCGATTGTGCGCCCCGCATCGGGCCGGCGTCGACGTGCCCGCCGGGCCGCGCCGCGAGCATCTGGAACAGCGCCATCCAGCCCTGCTCGAAGCCCATCGCACTGCCCGCGAGGTAGAGCCGGTACGCGCGCACGACGGCCTCGCGCGTGAGCTGACGGGCTTCGGCGAGGCGCGCCTCGAGCGCGTCGCTCCATGCCCACAGCGTGCGCGCGTAGTGCGGACGCAGGTTCTCCAGATCGAGCGGCTCGAGTTGGGCCTCGCTCATCGTCTCGGTCACCTTCGACACGTGCAGCAGTTCGCCGCCGGGGAAGATGTAGCGCTCGATGAACTCGCCCATGCCGGCGCCGAGCTGGTGGTTGCGCGTGCCGCCGGCCGTGATGCCGTGGTTCATCAGCAGCCCGCCGGGCTTGAGCAGGCGATGGATCTTGGCGAAGTACGCCGGCATCAGCGCGCGCCCCACGTGCTCGAACATGCCGACCGAGGCGATCTTGTCGTACGGGTCGTCCTCGGGCAGTTCGCGGTAGTCCATCAGTTCCATCGTGACGCGGCCGCCCAGGCCGCGCTCCTCGATCAGCTGGTTCACGTGCGCATGCTGGTTGCGGCTGAGCGTGATGCCGTGGCCCCGCACGCCGTAGTGCTCGGCCGCCCACAGCAGCAGCCCGCCCCAGCCGGCCCCGATGTCGAGGAAGCGCTCGCCCGGGCGCAGCAGCAGCTTGCGGCAGATGTGGTCGAGCTTGGCCTGCTGTGCCTGCGCGAGGTCCATCTCGGGCGAGGCGAAGTAGGCGCAGGAGTAGAGCCGCATCGGATCGAGCCACAGCTCGTAGAACGCGTCGGACACGTCGTAGTGGAACTGGACCTGCTGCGCATCCGCATGCACCTGGTGGCGGGCCCGCGAGCGCGCGTTCAGACGGATCTCGCGCCACCAGTTCAGCGTGGCGCTGCCGCCGCTGTCCTGCGTCGGATCGGCGCCGATCATCTGCGCGGCGATCGTCATCAGGTCGCGCACGCTGCCGTCGAAATCGAGCCGGTCCTCGACATAGTCCTGCGCCACCTTGCCGACTTCGCCGGCGGCGATGTGGGCCAGCGGTGCCATCTGCTTCAGGCGGATCGTGATCGCGGCGTCGGGCGGGCCGAAGCGGTGGCCGTCCGGCAGCACCACCGCGAGCGGCAAGGTCAGCTGGTCGAGCTTGCGCTCCAGCAACGAATCCATCACTTTCATCGTCGAACCTCCGGGTCCGACTGTACAAAAGATGATCTTCCGCCGCTTGCGCCCGGTCAGTCCCGCGCGGGATGGACGAAGCCGATCCGCGCCTCGAACGCGGGCACGTCGAGTGCCGGGGCGTAGAGGAAGCCCTGGAACAGGTCGCAGCCCGCGGCGCGCAGGCACTCGCGCTGTGCCTCGGTCTCCACGCCCTCGGCGATCACCTGCAGCCGCAGCGCGCGGCCCATGTGGATGATGGCGTGGACCAGCGCGACATCGCTCTCCTCGGCCGGCAGCCCGCTGACGAAGCTGCGGTCGATCTTGAGCCGCCCGATCGGGAAGCGCTTCAGGTAGGCCAGGCTCGAATAGCCGGTGCCGAAATCGTCGATCGCCAGCTTCACGCCCAGCTGTGCGAGCGCCTGCAGACGCAGCATCGCGTCCTGCGCGTCCTGCACCAGGATCGATTCGGTCAGCTCCAGTTCGAGCAGGTGCGGCGGCAGGCCGGCGGCGCGCAGCGCCTGCGCGACGCCGTCCACGAAGCCCGGTTGCTGGAACTGCAGGGCCGAGACGTTCACCGACACCGGCATCGCGAGCCCCGCATCGGCCCAGTCCGCCGCCTGCGCGACGGCCTTCTTCAGCACCCAGTCGCCGAGGGCGACGATGAAGCCGCTCTCCTCCGCCACCGGGATGAACTCGCCCGGGGAAACCTCGCCCAGCTCGGGATCGCGCCAGCGGATCAGCGCCTCGGCGCCGACCACCGCGCCGCTCTGCAGATCGACCTGCGGCTGGTAATGCAGGCGGAAGCGGTCGTTGGCCAGCGCCAGGCGCATCGCGTGGTCCAGGCGCATGCGCGAGCGCGAGACGCCGTGGTCGCTCTCGGGCCGGTCGCGGTGGAAGCGGAAGGCGCCGCGGCCGGCGTGCTTGACCTCGCGCATCGCGCTGTCGGCGCGGCGCATCAGTTCGTCCATCGAGGCGCCGTCGTTCGGGTACAGCGCGATGCCGATGCTCGCGGTCACCGTGAAGCTCATGCCGCCCTGCGAGAACGGCTGCTTCAGCGCGTCGAGCATGCGCCACGCGGTGGTCTCGGCGGCGCGGCTGTCGGCCTGGTTGACGAGCACGACGAACTCGTCGCTGCCGAGCCGCGCCACGGTGTCGACCTGCCGCACGCAGGTCTTGAGGCGGTCGGCCACGTCGAGCAGCACGCGGTCGCCGTAGACCCGGCCGAGCGTCTCGTTGATGTGGTTGAAGCGGTCGAGGTTCAGGAACAGCAGCGCGAACGGCGTGCCGTCGCGGCGCGCCTGCGCGATCGCGACCTCGGCGCGGTCGGCGAGCAGGCGCCGGTTCGGCAGGCCGGTCAGCGCGTCGGTGTACGAGAGCGTCTCTATGCGCTCGTTGGCCTCGATGCGCTCGGTGATGTCGTGGAACGCGTAGACGCGCCCGATCGGCCGCCCGTGCATGCACTGCGGGCGCGTGATCCGTTCGAGCACGCGGCCGCTGTGCAGACGCAGCACGTCGGTGGCCTCCAGCATCGTCGCGTCGTCGATCGCGGCGAGGCGGCGCATGTAGTTCGGCGCATCGCCGACGCTGCGGCGCATCCATTCGAGCACCGCGTCGTCGTTGCGCTCGACGAGCAGGCCGGACGGGATCTGCCACAGCGCCGCGAAGCGCTGGTTGAAGTTGCGGATGCGGCCGGCCAGGTCGGTGACGAGGATGCCGTCCTGCGTCGATTCGAGTGTCGCGCGCAGGTCGGCGGCAGCACCTTCCAGCGCGCGCTCGATGCGCTGCTGCGCGCTGCGGTCGTGCAGCACGACGACGAAGTACGCCGCCTCGCCCGGCACCTGCACGCGGCTGACGCGGCGCGTGACCGCGCGGGTCGCGCCATGGGTGTCGTTGACGAGCGTCTCGGATTCGATCTGGTCCGACAGGCCCTGCGCCACGTCGCCCCAGAACAGCAGGTCCTCGGGCGTGGCGGCCAGTTCGACCACGTCCTTGCCGACGAGCTCGGCCGGCGCCATGCCCATCAGTTCGCCGGCGGCGTGGTTGACGGCGACGACGTGCAGCGATTGCGCGTCGACCAGCCAGACGGCGTCCAGCATCGCCTCGATCACGCTCGCCCAGCCGGCGGGGGCCGAGGTCGGCGGGGTCGACACCACGAGATCGCGGTTCATGGGAGAGGGAACGTCAGGCGGCGAGCGGGCGCGCGGTCGTGGCGTCGTTCGCGCCGTCGTGGGCGACGATCACCGGCTCGAAGAAGTACGCCACGCGCGGGCGCGGCGCCAGGTACTCGAGCGAGTTCACCGGCAGCTGCACCGGCTTGATGCTGCGGCGGATGCCCAGGCCCTGCGCGGTCTCCAGGTCGAGCACCAGCGCCTCGTCGCGCGGCACCTTGGGCTCGTGCACCAGCACGCGCGGCTTGAGCGGGCGCGTCGAGTTCACGCCCACGACCATCGCGTAGCGGTCGTCGGTGAGCTGCACGGTCGAGCCGGCCGGGTACACGCCCATCATGCGGATGAAGGCGCCGAGGATCGCGGTGTCGAACTTGGTCTTGCCCTGCGCGAACAGCAGCGAGAGCGACTCGTGCGGCGTCAGCGCCTTGGCGGCGACGTGCGGGTTGCACAGGTTGTCGTAGCGGTTGACGAGCGAGACGATGCGCGCCGCCGCCGTCATGCGGTCGGTGTTCAGGCGCAGCGGGAAGCCGCTGCCGTCGGCATGCTCGTGGTGCTGCGCGATCACCAGCGTCGCGCCGGCCGACAGGCCCATCTTGCGCGCGTGGCTCACGCCGTGCGCGACGTGCTCCTCGTAGAAGCGCAGCTCGGAGCCGCTGAAATGATCTTCACGGTGGCGCACGCGATCGGGCAGGTCGAGCTTGCCGATGTCGTGCAGCATCGCGCCGACGCCGAGGTCGAGCATGT
>JAZKIO010000084.1:0-49450 GCA_040384825.1 Pseudomonadota bacterium | reverse complement strand
CGGCTGAAGATGCCCGACGGCGAGGCGATCGAGGCCGGCATCGTCACGCGCAGCATCGAGAGCGCGCAGCGCAAGGTCGAGGCGCGCAACTTCGACGTGCGCAAGCAGCTGCTCGAGTACGACGACGTCAGCAACGACCAGCGCAAGGTCATCTACCAGCAGCGCAACGACATCCTCGAGGCGCAGAGCCTGAAGGAGCAGATCGCCAGCCTGCGCGAGAGCACGATGACCGACGTGGTGCGCACCTACGTCCCGGCCGACAGCGTCGAGGAGCAATGGGACCTGGCCGGCCTGGAGAAGGTGCTGGCCGACGAATGGCACGTGGTGATGCCGCTGAAGGCCGAGGTCGAGAAGAGCACGTCCATCACCGACGAGGAGATCGTCGAGAAGGTCACCGCCGCCGCGAACGCGGCGTTCGACGAGAAGGTAGAACGCGTCGGCCTGGAGCAGTTCACGCCGTTCATGCGGATGATCCTGCTGCAGTCGATCGACTCGCACTGGCGCGAGCACCTGGCCGCGCTCGACTACCTGCGCCAGGGGATCCACCTGCGCGGTTACGCGCAGAAGAACCCGAAGCAGGAGTACAAGCGCGAGGCCTTCGAGCTGTTCTCGCAGCTGCTCGACGTCGTCAAGATGGACGTGACCCGCGTGCTGATGACTGTGCGCATCCAGTCGCAGGAAGAGGTCGCGCAGGCGGCCGAGGCGATCGAGGAACGCGCCGAGCGCATCAGCAACGTCACCTACACGCACCCCAACGAGGACGGCAGCGTCTCGCAGGACACCGGCCCGACCGCGCTTGCCGACGAGGTGCCGAAGGTCGGGCGCAACGACCCGTGCCCCTGCGGCAGCGGCAAGAAGTACAAGCAGTGCCACGGCCGGCTGGCTTGAACGCCTGACCGCCTGTCGCACGCGCCCGTCAGGCGCAGGAGAAATCGTTAGCTGATCGTGTCGTGAAGTGCAGCGCAGGCTATGCTCGGCGCTGGATGAGCAACGACCCTGTCACCGACGTTGCCGTGCAACGCGAGTTGTTGCGGCTTTCCCTTCACAACTCGTCACGCAGCGTGCCGCTGCAGCTCGTCGCGGTCGTCGTGCTCGCGGGGCTGGGGTATTACGAAGGGCTGTACGTTGCGGCGGCGGCCACCGCGGTGCTCGGCCTGGCGGTCGGCATCTGGCGGGTCATGATCACCCGCCGCTTCAACACCGTCGAGCTGCCGGATTCCGACCTGCCACGCGCCACCCGCCAGCTCGAGGCCAATTCCGCGCTGGCCGGGCTGATGTGGGTCGTGAGTTCGTTCGGCATCTACGGCCACCTGTCCGGCACCTCGGCCACGGCTTACGTGGTGTTCGCGTGCGGCTCGATCTCGACGGCCGCCTTCTTCATGTCGCTGGTCGGACGCTCGTTCCTGTGGCTTGCCGTGCCCGAACTCGGCAGCGTGTTCCTCGTGACGCTGACGGCGGAGCCGGTGCGTTCAGTGCCGCTGGCCGTGCTGGTGGCGCTGTACGGCGTCACGATGGTGCGGGCGGCGCAGCAGTTCAGCGAGACGACCATGCGCGCCGTGCGGCACGCGCTCGAGGCCGACGCGGCCAACGCGTCGCTGCAGCTCGCCAAGGAATCGGCCGAGAGCGCGAACGTCGCGAAGTCTCAGTTCCTCGCCACCATGAGCCACGAGATCCGCACGCCGATGAACGGGGTGATGGGCTCGCTGGAGCTGCTGCGCCGCTCGGTGCTCGACCCGGACCAGCGCCGACTGGTGCGCACCGCGTCGTCGTCGAGCGCATCGCTGATGAGCATCCTGAACGACGTGCTGGACCACTCGAAGATCGAGGCCGGCAAGCTCACGCTGGTGGACGCGCCCGTGTCGCTCCACGCGATGGCCGCCTCGGTGATGACGCTGTTCCGCGGCAACGCCGATGCGAAGGGCCTCACCCTCAACCTGGACATCGAGCCCGAGGTCGAGGACTGGGTGCTCACCGATGCGCAGCGGCTGAAGCAGGTGCTGCTCAACCTGGTGGGCAACGCCATCAAGTTCACCGAGCGCGGCGACGTGGTGCTGCGGCTGGCGCCCTCGGCGGTGCCGGCACGCGACAAGCGGGTCGGCGTCTGCTTCGAGATCCGTGACACCGGCATCGGCATCCCGGCCGACGCGCAGTCCGACCTGTTCCAGCCCTTCCACCAGGTCGACGGTTCGCGCAGCCGCCGGCGTGGCGGGACCGGCCTGGGCCTGGCGATCAGCCAGGCGATCGTGCAGGCGATGGGCGGCACCATCGAGGTGAAGAGCCGCATCGGCTTCGGCTCACGCTTTCGCTTCACGCTGAACTTCGAGCGCGATCCGGAGACGGTGCATGCGCCGCCGGGCGAGTCGGCCCTGGGCGGGCTGGACGGCGAGTCGAGCCTGATGGGCGTGGTGCTGGTCGTCGAAGACAACGACGTCAACCGGATGATCGCCCGCGAGGTGCTGCAGTCGATCGGACTGAACGTGCTCGAGGCCACCGACGGCATCGAAGCGCTGGCGCAGCTCGAGCGCAACAGCGTCGACGTGGTGCTGATGGACTGCCAGATGCCGGTGATGGACGGCTACCAGGCCGCGCGCGAGATCCGCAGCCGTGAAGCCCGCAACGGCGCGCACCGCACGCCGATCCTGGCGCTCACCGCCGATGCGTTCGAGGAAGACGCGATGCGTTCCCGCGATGCCGGCATGGACGGCCACCTGGCCAAGCCCTACACCCGCGAGCAGCTACTCGAACTGCTGCGCAACTGGTTGTGAGGCTCAATTGAGCGCCGACCACTCCGTGATGCCGGTGCGCTCCTCGCCCCACGCGGTGTCCAGTTCCATGCGCTTGATCTCGTCGACCGCGCCTTCGCGCGTGATGTCACCGGCCTTGCGCACCTGGGCGCGCGCGAGGCGCTCCATCAGGCGCAGATCGCGGTCGGCCAGGTCGAGTGCCGACGTGGTCCATTGCTCGACGATCGCCATCAGCATCTCGCGCGTGATCGGGGCCGCCAGGCGCCGGGCCTCGAGCGCCGCCAGCGTGCCACGCAGCCGCGGGTGCACCTGGGCCAGCACCGCCTCGATCGCCGCCTCGCCTTCGCCGTCCTCGACGATCACGTCGACCAGGTGGCGGCGCATCAACTGCTCGGCCGTGTAGAGCCGGCCCGACAGGATCATCTCGTTGGCGATCGAGAAGCCGGCCTTGCGGATCACGAAGTTCCACGCCCCCATGCCGGGGAAGAGGTTGAACAGCACCTCCGGAAACCCGGCCTGCGCGCTGCGCTCGAAGATGATCTTGTGGAACGGCATCACCGATTCCAGCCCGCCGCCGAGCGTGTCGCCCTGCACCAGCACGGTCGTGTGCACGCCGAGCTTCGACGCGTTCTCGAGCCACCACACCATGTCGACGCAGCGGCGGCCGTACATGCGCAGCGAATCGACGTCGCGGGCGCGTATCAGCAGCACGAACAGCGACAGGTCGCCGCCGAAGTTGAAGACGCCGGTCACGTCCGACGTGAGCACCAGGTGCTTGACGAGACCGGGGCTGGCCTCGATGTCGTCGAGCACGCGCTGCATCTCGGCGATGCCGGCCAGGCTGTAGCACTGGATCGGCTTGACGTACGTGCGCACGCGCAGCGCCTGCTTGTCGGGGTTCCACTCCAGCCGCAGGTACTTGTACGGACGCGTCATCAACGCGGTCAGCTGCGCCATCTCGTGTGGAGTCATATCGCCGCGAAGATCCCGGTGATCTGCTGGAAGTTGACCAGCGTCGCCTCGACGATCGCCTCGCGGGCGTCCTCGTCGGTCAACGTGTTCAGCACCTGGCGCAGCGTGGCCATGTGTTCGGCGTCCATCGTCGCGTGGGAGCTGATGAACGAGACACCGCGGTCGCCCTCGAGCAGCAGCGAATCGCGGATCGCCGACGAGAAGGTGCCGCCGTACACCGAGGCGATGACCTCCAGTGCGTACATCATGCCCAGCACCGAGCACGGGTGGCGCCGATCGGCCGACCAGTAGTTGTAGCCGGTGAGGGCGAGCACGTGGACCGACGGCTGGTAGCCGCGCGTGTCGGCGGGCTGCACGCCGACCGCCTCGAGGTCGTTCATGACCCACTCCTCGTGGCCCGATTCCTCGTGCATGTGCTCGTACAGGTAGTAGCGCACCTGGCGCTGGGCATCCGGCACGCGGCTCGCCGCGGCGGCGCACACCGGGTTGAAGTGCCACACCACGTGGTACAGCTCCAGCAGCAGCTTGCGGTAGCGCTCGATCGACATGCCGTGCGCGACGGCGTCCAGCACGACCGGGTGGGTCTCGAACTCTCGGCGCGCCTCGTCGGTGCGCAGCACCAGGTCAGCGAAGAAAGGCAGCATTCAATGGGTTCCCGACAACGTAATTGAGCATCCAGGGGGTCCGCCAATTGTTGACAGACGGTCAACTGGATGCATGTTTCGGGCCGACTCTAATGCAGGTGAACGGGCTTTGCCCATACGTAAGCCTTACAGGGTCGGGCGGGGCCATGCACAATTCCCCGCCATCTCCGCCCCGGAACCGACTGCCATGCCCGTCAATCTGCAAGCCCCCGATCCCCAATCCCTGCATGCCGTGCGCGGTGTCGAGCTCGGCATCGCGATGGCCGGCGTGCGCAAGGCCAACCGGCGCGACCTGACCGTCGTGACGATCGCCCCCGGCTCGACCGTGGCCGGCGTCTTCACCCGCAACCGCTTCTGCGCCGCGCCGGTCCAGATCTGCCGCACCCACCTGGCCGGCAGCGCCAGCCCGCGCGCGATCGTGATCAACACCGGCAACGCCAACGCCGGCACCGGCGAGGACGGCTTGGCGCGCGCGCTCGCCACCTGCACGGCCCTGGCCGGCCACCTGCAGATCGCGCCCGAGCAGGTGCTGCCGTTCTCGACCGGCGTGATCATGGAAAGCCTGCCGGTCGATCGCATCGTCGCCGGCCTGCCCGCCGCGATCGCCGACCTGCGTGCCGACCACTGGGCCGAGGCGGCCGCGGCGATCATGACGACCGACACGCTGCCCAAGGCCGCGTCCGCACAACTGCAGATCGGCGGCCGGACCGTCACGATCACCGGGATCAGCAAGGGCGCCGGCATGATCCGCCCGAACATGGCGACGATGCTGGGCTTCGTCGCGACCGACGCGGTGATCGCGCCGGCGCTGGTCCAGGCGCTGGTCACCGACGCCGCCGACCAGTCCTTCAACCGCATCACGATCGACGGCGACACCTCGACCAACGACTCGTTCCTGCTGATCGCGACCGGCCATGCCGGCCATGCCGAGATCACCCAGTTCGAGGAGGGCGACGGCATGCGGCTGCGCGACGCCGTCGTGGCCGTCTCGCGCCAGCTGGCCCAGGCCATCGTGCGCGACGGCGAGGGAGCCACCAAGTTCATCAGCGTGCAGATCGATGGCGGCCGCACCGAAGCCGAGTGCCGCCAGGCGGCTTACGCGATCGCGCACTCGCCGCTGGTCAAGACCGCCTTCTTCGCGAGCGACCCGAACCTCGGCCGCATCCTCGCGGCGGTCGGCTACGCCGGCATCGACGACCTCGACCAGACCACCATTGACCTGTTCCTCGACGACGTGGCGGTCGTGAAGGACGGCGGCCGGCTCGCGACCTACCGCGAGGAAGACGGCGCCCGCGTGATGAAGCAGAGCGAGATCACGGTGCGGATCGACCTGCACCGCGGCGCCGCCTCGACGACGGTCTGGACCTGCGATCTCAGCTACGACTACGTGAAGATCAACGCCGATTACCGCAGCTGATCGGCACGCGCCGAGCTGCGCGCCGCCGCGCGCAGCAGCCACAGCGCGGCGCCCGCCGCGAGCAGGTGCTTGAGGGTGTGGCCGCTGAGGACGCCGAGCGCATCGAGCACCGCGTTGTCGCCGAGCTCCGTCAGCTTGGCGGCGCCATACAGGGCGAGCCCGATCCACCAGTCGCGGTCGCGCAGCGCGCCGGCGCTCGCCGGCAGCTTGAGCCCGATCGCGACCGGCACCAGGAGCATCGGCAGGAACTGCACGAACAGGTAGGCCCGCAGGTCGCCGGCGCCATGCTGCTCACCGAGCCACCACCCGGCCACCGCCGCGCTGGCGAGCAGGACCGCTGCAGCCAGCGCGCGTGGGGCGGCCCATCGCGGGTCGACACGTTGGGTGAGCAGCGCGCAGGTCAGCAGCGCGCAGGCCCAGGCGATCGGCAGCCGGTCGAACACCAGCGCGCCGTTGCCGGGCGCCGCGTGGTACAGCGCGGAGCCGAACGCGGTGCCGATCAACGCCAGACTGAAACCGCGCCAGATGCGGGCGTCGGCGGACGTCGAACGCGCATGAAGGCGCCAGCCCCAGCCTCCGATCAGTGCGAACGGCAGGTTGCTCAGCACGTTCGCGGCGTTCGGCAGGCCGAACCAGCTGCGTGCGTCGGCGAACGCGTGGTACTCGGCCCACTGCGGAATCGGCCCCTGCGCCACGAGCGCCAACGCCAGCAGCACCGTGCAGGCGATCAATCCGTGATCGGGGACGAAACGGTAGGTGGGCGACATGGCGGCGGCGGGTGAGTAGATGGGCGACGCCATCGTGCGCCGCCGCCGGCTCGTGGCGCAAGCGCGCCCCGCGCCGGGTTCGCACGGCGCGCCCGGCGGTATCGCCCACCGGCACGGCGGCTTCCATATTCGAGTGGATGCAGCGCAACGGGGCGCCTTGCCAGCGCGCGATCGGCGCTGCTACCATCGCCGCTCAAATTCACACGACACCGCCATGCGCCCGCCCCGCCACCTCCACGCCATCACCGCTGCACGCGGTGAGCCGTGCGTCGGTGCGGTCTGGCTCGACTCCGGCATCACGCCCGGGCTCGTCGTCGTCGACTCGAACCGACCGGCCGCCATGGCCATCGCACGCGGACTGCTGAAGCAGTTCGGCGCTGCGCATTAGTCCCCTCGGCTTCCGCTTCTGACCCAGGAGCTTCCGCTGAGATCCAGCGGAAGTATCGGAACCACGCCCTTCCTTTCGCTGCCACGGGTCCACCGACCCAGCAGGGCATCCACCCGGTGCCCGCGAGAAGAAGACGAAAGAGGTGAGGACCATGAGACAGGTCTCGATGAATTCCTTCGGCGGCTGGTGCAGCCGCCTTCGTTCCCGACTCAGGCTGCCGGCCGACGATCTGCTGCGCGACGCGATCTACCGCCGGCTTTGGACGTCGATCCTGATCAGCTCGTTCGGCGGCCAGGTGACGATGCTCGCGCTGCCGCTGACCGCGGCGGTGCTGCTGCACGCCACGCCGATCCAGATGGGCCTG
This sequence comes from Pseudomonadota bacterium, assembly GCA_040384825.1. Lineage (GTDB taxonomy): Bacteria > Pseudomonadota > Gammaproteobacteria > Burkholderiales > Burkholderiaceae_C > LMDS01. The sequence goes on along the minus strand of JAZKIO010000084.1, from coordinate 42,154 downwards.
CTGACGGCGATGGAGATCGCGCCGTTCGTGCTGTTCTCGCTGCCGTCCGGCGTGTGGCTCGACCGCGTGCGCAAGCTGCCGGTGTACGTGGCCGGCGAGACGCTGCTGGCGTTCGTCGTCGCGAGCGTGCCGTTCGCGTGGTGGATGGGCTGGCTCTCGATGGGCTGGATGTACGCCTGCGGCTTCCTGCTGGGCACCATCTTCACGACCGCCGGAACGGCCGCGCAGATCGTGCTGACGCAGGTGGTCGCGCGCGACCGGCTGGTCGAGGCGCATGCCAAGAACGCGCTCGCGACCTCGGGCGCCGAGGTGGCCGGGCCGGGGCTGGCCGGTGCGCTGATCAAGCTTGTCGGTGCGCCGCTCGCGCTGCTGGTGGACGCGGTGCTGCTCCTCGTGTCGGCCGCGATCCTGCGCGGCGTCGTGGTCGTCGAGGATCTGCGGCCGCGCGCCGACGCGCACTTCCTGCGCGACCTGCGAGCCGGCGTGCACTTCGTCGTCCGGCATCGGCTGCTGGTGGCGCTGGCCTGCGCGGTGGGGGTCTGGCAGATGTGCCACAACGCGGCGATGGTGGTGCAGATCCTGTTCGCGACGCGCACGCTCGGGCTGTCGGAGCAGGCGGTCGGGCTGAGCTACATGGGCATGGGCGCGGGCACGGTCGTGGCCAGCGTGTTCGGCAACCGGATCAGCCGGCGCATCGGGCCGGGGCCGTGCCTGGTGCTCGGCTTCGCGGTGTGCGGTGCCGGCTGGCTGCTGCTCGCCGTCGCGCCGGTCGGTGCGCTGGGCATCGCCGCCTTCGCGCTGATGCTGATGCTGTTTTCGACCGGTGCGGTGCTGGTGTTCATCAACTTCCTGGCGCTGCGGCAGGCCGTCACGCCGCCGCACCTGCTGGGCCGCATGACCAGCACGATGCGCTGGCTGATCCTGATCCCGGCCGGGCCGGGGGCGTTGCTGGGCGGCTGGCTGGGGGAGCAGTTCGGGCTGCGCTCGGCGCTCGCCTTCGCCGGCGGCGGCGCGTTGCTGCTCGCGCTGCTGGCGTGGCGGGCGCCGGTCATCCGCAACGTGCGCGCGCTGCCGCGCCCCGAGAGCGAACCCGACTGGCTCGGCGCCGAGGCCGATGTGCGGCCGGCGCGACCGGCGATCGAACCGATCTGATGGAGGACATGTGATGGAACCCCTGCTCGAACCGGTGCCGGAGCGCATCGAGACCGACCGACTGATCATCCGCCTGGCGCGCGGCGACGACGCGCCGGCCTTGAACGCAGCCGTCTGCGAATCGCTGGACGATCTGCGCCCCTACATGCCGTGGGCCCAGACGGCGCCGTCGCTGACGCAGAGCGACGCCGACTGCCGCCGCATGCAGGGCAAGTTCCTGCTGCGCGAGGACCTGTCGATGTTCATGTTCGAGCGCCGTGGCGATGGCAGCGAAGGCGGCTATGTGGGCGGTGTGGGCCTGCACCGCATCGACTGGACCGTGCGCCGCTTCGAGCTCGGCTACTGGTGCCGGACGACGCGCCAGGGGCAGGGTTACGTCACCGAGGCGGCCGGGGCGCTGACGCGGTTCGCGTTCGGGGCGTTGCAGGCGCGACGCGTCGAGGTGCGGATGGACGACATGAACGCGCGCAGCTGGAAGGTCGCCGAGCGCGCCGGCTTCGCGCTGGAGGGCACGCTGCGCAGCAATGTGCTGAACCCGCTCGGCCAGCCGCGCGACACGCGGATCTACGCGCTCACCGCGGCGCCGGCCGCATCCGCCTAGGCGCGCACGCCGTCCGGGTCGGGCGAGAAGCGGTCGACCGCGTCGGTGATCAGGCCGTCGATGCCGAGCGCGGCGAGGCGTTCGGCATCGGCCGTGTCGTTGACGGTGTAGACCAGCGCGCGCAGCCCGGCCGCGTGCAGCTCCGCGATCAGCGCTGCGTCCATGATCTGGTGGTTTGTCACGGCGGCCACGGCATCGAGCGCGCGGAGCTCGTCACGCCAGCCCTCGCGCAGGGTGTCGAGCAGCAATGCGCGTGGCAGTGCCGGCGCGGCCGCGCGCGCGGCTTTCAGCGCGTCGGCACGGAACGAGCTGAGCAGCGGCGGCAGCGCCTGGCCCGCCCACAGCCGGGCCGCCGCGGTGGCGACGACGCGTCCGGTCTCGACCTCGGCGCCCGGTGTCGGCTTGATCTCGATGTTGAGCGCGAAGCCGTTGCGGATGCAGTAGGCGGCGATGGCGTCGAGGCTCGGCAGCGGCTCGCCGGCGTAGGCGCGGCTGTGCCAGCCCCCCGCGTCCAGGCGCGACAGCTCGCTCCAGTCGCGCAGCGCGGCGGTGCCGGCAGCCGACGTCGTGCGCTCGAGCGTCGCGTCGTGGAGCAGGAAGGGCACGCCGTCGGCGCTCAGCTTCACGTCGCACTCGAACGCGCGGTAGCCGTGCGACGCACCGAGGCGGAACGCCGCCAGCGTGTTTTCCGGGGCGAGCTTGCCGGCGCCGCGGTGCGCGATCCAGAGCGGGTACGGCCAGGGCTGCACCGCGCTCACACCCGTTGGGTCGTGGCCGCGTCGAACCAGTGCAGGTGCTCGGGCGTGGTGGTCAAGGTCACGGTGTCGCCGACCTTCGGCGGCACGAGCGTCGCATCCAGGCGCACGGTGAAGAGCGAATCGCCGACATGGCCGTAGACGAGGCGCTCGGCGCCCAGCATCTCGAGCGCCTCGACCTTCAAGGGCCAGCCCGCGGAGCCGGTCCGGCTGAGCTCGGTGTGCTCGGGCCGCAGGCCGAGGATCAGCTCGCCGCTGCGCGGCGCGGCGGCCGGCAGCGCCAGCGTCTGGCCACCGGCCGTGAAACGCGAGCCGTCGGCCTGGCCCTTCAGCAGGTTCATCGGCGGCGAGCCGATGAAGCTCGCAACGAAGGTCGACGCCGGGTGGTGGTAGACCTCGTCCGGCGTGCCGATCTGTTCCATGCGGCCGGCGTTCATCACGATCATGCGCTGGGCTAGCGTCATCGCCTCGACCTGGTCGTGGGTGACGAACAGCGAGGTGACGCCCAGCTCGGCGTGCAGCTTCTGGATCTCGAGTCGCGTCTGCGCGCGCAGCTTGGCGTCGAGGTTGGAGAGCGGCTCGTCGAACAGGAAGACCTGCGGCTGGCGCACGATCGCGCGGCCCATCGCGACGCGCTGGCGCTGGCCGCCCGAGAGCTCGCGCGGCTTGCGCAGCAGGTACGGGCCGAGTTCGAGGATCTTCGCGGCCTTGTCGACACGCACCTTGATCTCGGCCAGCGGCACCTTGGCGATCTTCAGCCCGTAGGCCATGTTGTCGAACACGCTCATGTGCGGGTAGAGCGCGTAGTTCTGGAACACCATCGCGATGTCGCGCTCGCTCGGCTCGGTGTCGTTCACCACGCGCCCGCCGATCGCGATCTCGCCGTCGGTGATCTCCTCGAGGCCGGCGACCATGCGCAGCAGCGTCGACTTGCCACAGCCCGACGGCCCGACGATGACGATGAACTCGTGGTCGGCGATCTCGGCGCTGACGCCGTGGATGACCGGGTTGGCCTTCGGGCCGGTGCCGTAGCGTTTGACGACGTTGCGCAGTGAGATGGCGGCCATTGAATTGCTTGGTTGGTGCGGTGGCGTGAGCGGCTGCGGGCTACTTCTCGGTGTCCACGAGGCCCTTGACGAACCAGCGCTGCATCAGGATCACCACCAGCGCCGGCGGGATCATCGCGAGCACGGCGGTGGCCATCACGACGTTCCAGTCGGTCGCGGCATCGCCGCCGCTGATCATGCGCTTGATGCCGATCACGACCGGGTACATGCTCTCGTCGGTGGTCACCAGCAGCGGCCAGAGGTACTGGTTCCAGCCGTAGATGAACTGGATCACGAACAGCGCCGCAATGCTCGTCGTCGACAGCGGGACCAGGATGTCCTTGAAGAAGCGCATCGGGCCGGCGCCGTCGATGCGCGCCGCCTCGACCAGCTCTTCCGGCACGGTCAGAAAGAACTGGCGGAACAGGAAGGTGGCGGTCGCCGAGGCGATCAGCGGCACGGTCAGGCCCGCGTAGCTGTTCAGCATGCCCAGATCGGCGACGACCGCGTAGGTCGGGCCGATCCGCACCTCCACGGGCAGCATCAGCGTGACGAAGATCGCCCAGAAGAAGAACATCCGGAACGGGAAGCGGAAGTAGACGATCGCGAACGCCGACAGCAGCGAAATGGCGATCTTGCCCAACGCGATCACCAGCGCGGTGATCAGGCTGACCATCATCATCCGCCCCACCGGCGCGTTCGACGCGGCACCCATGCCCGTGCCTTGCAGCGCGGCGGTGTAGTTCTCGATCAGCTGGTTGCCGGGCAGCAGCGACATCGGCGCCTGCACGATCTCGGCGGCCGTCTGCGTGGAGGCGACGAAGGTCACGTACAGCGGAAACGCGACGATCAGCACCCCGACGATCAGGATGATGTGGGAGAGGACTCCCAGGGCGGGGCGGCGCTCGACCATCTCAGTATTGAACCTTCTTCTCGACGAAGCGGAACTGCACGACGGTGAGTGCCACGACGATCACCATCAGCACGACGGACTGTGCCGCCGAGCCGCCCAGATCGAGCGCCTTGAAGCCGTCGTAGTAGACCTTGTAGACCAGGATCGCGGTCTCCTTGCCCGGGCCGCCCGCGGTCGCCGCATCGACGATCGCGAAGGTGTCGAAGAAGGCGTAGACCACGTTGATCACGAACAGGAAGAAGGTGGTCGGCGACAGCAGCGGGAACTGGATCGTCCAGAAGCGGCGCCACGGCCGCGCACCGTCGATGGCGGCCGCTTCGACCAGCGATTTGGGGATGCTCTGCAGCCCGGCCAGGAAGAACAGGAAGTTGTACGAAATCTGCTTCCACACGGCCGCCATCACGATCAGCGTCATCGCGTGGGTGCCGTTGAGCAAATGGTTCCAGTCGATGCCGATCGCGCGCAGCGCGTACGAGACGATGCCGATCGACGGCGCGAACATGAACAGCCACAGCACACCGGCCACCGCCGGCGCCACGGCGTAGGGCCAGATCAGCAGCGTGCGGTAGATGTGCGTGCCCTTGACCACGCGGTCGGCGAAGACCGCCAGCAGCATCGAGATCGACAAGCCGAGCCCGGCCACCAGCACCGAGAACAGCGCGGTTGTCTTGAACGACGCGAGGTAGGTGTCGTCCTTGATCAGGTTGGCGAAGTTCTGCAGCCCGACCCACTCGGTCGACGTGCCGAACGCGTCCGATTGCTGGAACGATTGCAGCAGCGCCTGCGCGGCCGGCCAGAAAAAGAACACCGCGATCACGATCACCTGCGGGGCGAGAAGCACCCAGGGCAACCAGCCGGAGCGGAAGACGACGCGTTTTTCGGAGGCCAAGTCTTGTTCTTCAGTGCGTCAGGAAAGCCCCTGCCCGCGGGCAGGCAGAGGCGTGCGGTGCAGCGGACTTATTTGTTCGCCTTCTCGAAGCGCTCGAGCAGTTCGTTGCCACGCTTGACGGCGCTGTCGAGTGCTTCCTTGGCGCTCTTCTTGCCGGACCAGACCGACTCCAGCTCCTCGTCCTCGATCGCGCGGATCTGCACGAAGTTGCCGAGCCGGATGCCGCGCGAGCGGTCGGTGGTCTTGCGGATCATCTGGTTCACCGCCACGTCGGTGCCCGGATTCTGCTTGTAGAAGCCGGCCTTCTCGGTCGCGTCGAACGAGGCCAGGGTGATCGGCAGGTAGCCGGTGCGCTGGTGGCTCTTGGCCTGGATGTCGACATTGGTCAGGTAGTTGAAGAACGCGGCGACGCCCTTGTACTCCTCGGCCTTCTTGCCGCCCATGACCCACAGCGAGGCGCCGCCGATCACGGTGTTCTGCGGCGTGCCGGCGACATCGGGGTAGTACGGCAGCGGCGCGATGCCGAAGTCGAACTTGGCGTTCTTCTTGATGCTGGCGTAGGTCGAGGACGACGCGGTGGCCATGGCGCACTCGCCCGAGTAGAACGGCGCGTCGGCGGCGTTGCCGCGACCGCGGTAGACGAACAGGCCCTGCTTGGCCATGTTGGCCAGGTTCTCGATGTGCCGCACATGCAGCGGGCTGTTGAACGCCAGGCGCGCGGAGGTGCCGCCGAAGCCGTTGTTCTGCGTCGCGAACAGCGTGTTGTGCCAGGTCGAGAAGCTCTCGAGCTGCGTCCAGCCCTGCCAGCTGGTGGTGAACGGGCAGCTCACGCCCGAGGCCTTCAGCTTCGCGGCGGCCAGCACCAGGTCGGGCCAGGTGGTGGGCGGCTTGTTGGGATCGAGGCCGGCCTTGCGGAAGGCGTCCTTGTTGTAGTTGAGGACGGTCGTCGAGCTGTTCAGCGGGAAGCTGAGCATCTGGCCGTTCGGCGCGGTGTAGTAGCCCACGACGGCCGGGATGTAGGCTTTCGGGTCGAACTTGTAGCCCGCATCGGCCAGCACCTTGCCGACCGGAACGACAGCGCCCTTGGCGGCCATCATCGTGGCCGTGCCGACCTCGTAGACCTGCAGGATGTGCGGGGCGGTGCCGGCGCGGAAGGCGGCCACGGCGGCCGGCATGGTCTCGTCGTAGGTGCCCTTGTAGGTGGGCACGATCTTGTAGTCTTTCTGGCTGGCGTTGAAGCCGTTCGTCAGGTCGAGCACCCAGTCGTTGAGGCCGCCGGTCATCGAATGCCACCACTGGATCTCGACCTGCGCCTGCGCCGGGCCGGACATCGCGAGGGCGAACAGGCCCGAAGCGAGCGCGAGAGACTTGAATTTCATGACAGCTCCGTGAAGGTTTGAGGGCGGCTCGTGACCGGCCCGGCAGTGTGCGTCGGCTTTATGACAGCGGCGTTTATCGCTGCGAAGACGCGGTGCAGCAATCGGGATGAACCTCAGGTACGCGCAGCAACCCCGTACCGGTCCGGGGCGCATTCTGCATTGCTGCGGTGCCACATGGGCTGCGGTAACATGCCTACTCAAGTGCCAACGCGGGTGCAAACAGGCGCCCGTTCACCATGAACGCACCCGTTCCGCTGAGCCAGATCACCGCCGCTGCGCAGGCCGCGCACCACGCGCCGCGCCTGCGCGAGATTCCGTACAACTACACCTCGTTCTCCGACCGCGAGATCGTGATCCGGCTGCTGGGGGCGCGCGCCTGGGAGGTGCTCGGCCGCCTGCGCGACGAGCGCCAGACCGGCCGGTCGGCGCGCATGCTGTACGAGGTGCTGGGCGACATCTGGGTCGTGCAGCGCAATCCGTATCTCCAGGACGACCTGCTCGACAACCCGCGTCGCCGGGGACAGCTGATCGATGCGCTCCATCACCGGCTGGGTGAGGTCGAGAAGCGCCGCACGCCGGCGGCCGATCCGGAACGCGATGCGGCCGTCGGCGAACTGCTGCGGCTGGCCAGCGCCGCGGTGACGGCGTTCGCCGAACAGTTCGAGGCGGTGGCCGAGTTGCGGCGGCGTACCGCCAAGGTGCTCGGCCGCGTCACCGCCAAGGACAACATCAAGTTCGATGGCCTGAGCCGCGTCTCGCACGTGACCGATGCGACCGACTGGCGCGTCGAGTACCCGTTCGTCGTGCTCACGCCCGACACCGAGGCGGAGATGGCCGGCCTCGTCAAGGGCTGCGTCGAGCTCGGCCTGACCATCATTCCGCGGGGCGGCGGCACCGGCTACACCGGCGGCGCGATCCCGCTGACCTGGAACAGCGCGGTCATCAACACCGAGAAGCTGGAGGCGATGACCGAGGTCGAGATGCGCACGCTGCCCGGCATGGACCGCGAGGTCGCGACCATCTGGACCGAGGCCGGCGTCGTTACCCAGCGCGTCGCGGATGCGGCCGAACGCGGCGGCTTCGTGTTCGCGGTCGATCCCACTTCGGCCGAGGCCTCGTGCATCGGCGGCAACGTGGCGATGAACGCCGGCGGCAAGAAGGCCGTGCTGTGGGGCACCGCGCTGGACAACCTGGCGTCGTGGCGCATGGTGACGCCGGAGGCGAAGTGGCTCGAGGTCACGCGCCTGAACCACAACATGGGCAAGATCCACGATGTCGAACTGGCGAGCTTCGAGCTGCGCTATTTCGACGCGTCGGGCAAGACGCTGGAACGCACGGAGCAACTCGACATCCCCGGCAGCGTGTTCCGCAAGGAAGGTCTCGGCAAGGACGTGACCGACAAGTTCCTCGCGGGCCTGCCCGGCATCCAGAAGGAAGGCTGCGACGGCCTGATCACCAGCGCGCGCTGGGTCGTGCACAAGATGCCGGCGCACACGCGCACCGTGTGCCTCGAGTTCTTCGGCAATGCGAAGGACGCGGTGCCGTCGATCGTCGACATCAAGGACTTCATGTTCGCCGAGGCCAAGCGCGGCGGCGCGATCCTGGCCGGCCTCGAACACCTCGACGACCGCTACCTGCGCGCCGTCGGCTACGCGACCAAGAGCAAGCGCGGCGGCCTGCCGAAGATGGTGCTGTTCGGCGACATCGCCGGCGACGATGCCGACGTGGTCGCGCGCGCGACCAGCGAGGTCGTGCGCCTGGCCAATGCGCGCGCCGGCGAGGGCTTTGTCGCCATCAGCCCCGAGGCGCGCAAGAAGTTCTGGCTCGACCGCAAGCGCACGGCCGCGATCAGCAAGCACACCAACGCGTTCAAGGTGAACGAGGACGTGGTGATCCCGTTGCCGCGCATGGGCGAGTACACCGAGGGCATCGAGCGCATCAACATCGAGCTCAGCCTGCGCAACAAGCTGGCGCTGGTCGAGGCGCTCGAGGCCTTCTTCCTGAAGGGCAACCTGCCGCTCGGCCGCAGCGACGATGCGGGCGAGATCGCGTCGGCCGAGCTGCTCGAGGACCGCGTGCAGCAGGCGCTCGCGGTGATCCGCGATGTCGGCGCGGAGTGGCAGCACTGGCTGACCCACCTCGACGTCAAACAGCCGACTGCAACCCGCACGTACTTCGAGGAACTGCAGGACCATTCGCTGCGCGCGTCGTGGAAGACGCAGATCCGGGCGCCGCTGCAGGGCATCTTTGCCGGTGCGGCGCTCAAGCCGATCGTCGACGAGTGCCAGAAGATCCACGGCCAGGTGCTGAAGGGCCGCGTCTGGGTCGCGCTGCACATGCATGCCGGCGACGGCAACGTGCACACCAACATCCCGGTGAACTCGGACAACTACGAGATGCTGCAGACCGCGCACGAGGCGGTCGCACGCATCATGAAGCTGGCGCGCAGCCTCGACGGGGTGATCTCCGGCGAGCACGGCATCGGCATCACCAAACTTGAATTCCTCACCGAAGACGAGATGGCCGGGTTCACCGCGTACAAGATGCGCGTCGACCCTGAAGGGCGCTTCAACAAGGGCAAGTTGCTGCGCGGTGAAGGGCTGAAGGCCGACCTGACCAACGCCTACACGCCGAGCTTCGGCCTCATGGGGCACGAGTCGCTGATCATGCAGCAAAGCGACATCGGCGCGATCGCCGATTCCGTCAAGGACTGCCTGCGCTGCGGCAAGTGCAAGCCCGTGTGCTCCACCCATGTGCCGCGCGCCAACCTGCTGTACAGCCCGCGCAACAAGATCCTGGCGACCTCGCTCTTGGTCGAGGCCTTCCTGTACGAGGAGCAGACGCGCCGCGGCGTGTCGATCAAGCACTGGGAGGAGTTCGAGGACGTGGCCGACCACTGCACGGTCTGCCACAAGTGCGAGAGCCCTTGCCCGGTGAAGATCGACTTCGGCGACGTGTCGATGAACATGCGCAACCTGCTGCGCAAGATGGGCCAGAAGAGCTTCCGCCCCGGCAACGCCGCGGCCATGCTGATGCTCAACGCCACCAACCCGCAGACCATCAAGCTGGTGCGCACGGCGATGGTGGATGTCGGCTTCAAGGTGCAGCGCCTGGCCAACGACCTGCTGCGCGGGCTGGCCCGCAAGCAGGTGACGCAGCCGCCGTCCACCCACGGCACGGCGCCGGTGAAGGAGCAGGTGGTGCACTTCATCAACAAGAAGCTGCCCGGCGGCCTGCCGAAGAAGACGGCGCGCGCGCTGCTGGACATCGAGGACAAGGACTACGTGCCGATCATCCGCAATCCGCAGGCGACCACGCCGGAGTCGGAAGCGGTGTTCTATTTCCCCGGCTGCGGCTCCGAGCGCCTGTTCTCGCAGGTCGGCCTGGCCACGCAGGCGATGCTGTGGCATGCCGGCGTGCAGACCGTGCTGCCGCCCGGCTACCTGTGCTGCGGCTACCCGCAGCGCGGCTCGGGCCAGTTCGACAAGGCCGAGAAGATCATCACCGACAACCGGGTGCTGTTCCACCGCGTGGCCAACACGCTGAACTACCTGGACATCAAGACCGTGGTGGTGAGCTGCGGCACCTGCTACGACCAGCTCCAGGGCTACCAGTTCGACAAGATCTTCCCCGGCTGCCGGATCATCGACATCCACGAGTACCTGCTCGAGAAGGGCATCACGCTCGGGGCTGCCGCGTCCGGCGGCTACCTGTACCACGACCCCTGCCACACGCCGATGAAGCTGCAGGAGCCGATGAAGACCGTCAAGGCGCTGGTCGGTCCGAACGTGCTCGAAAGCAAGCGCTGCTGCGGCGAGAGCGGCACCCTGGGCGTGACGCGCCCGGACATCTCCACGCAGGTGCGCTTCCGCAAGGAAGAGGAGCTTCGCAAGGACGAGGTGGCCCTGCGCGCGAGCGGGGCCGTCGCCGAAAAGGGGCCGGTCAAGATCCTCACCTCGTGCCCGAGCTGTCTGCAGGGCCTCTCGCGCTATACCGGCGACCTGACCAACGGCCTGCTCGAGGCCGACTACATCGTCGTCGAGATGGCCAACCAGATCCTCGGGCCGGACTGGATGCCGGACTACGTGGAGCGGGCCAACGACGGCGGGATCGAGCGGGTGCTGGTGTAGCGGCCGGCCGGATCCGGCCCGCAGTGCGCAACCCTCCACAGGATTTGCGCGGGGTCGGGCGCTTGTGCCGGTGCCGCGTCGATATACTCAAATGCTCAATGAATTCAGCAAGTTAGGAGAGCCTGTGAGCTCAGTGTTGCCCATCGATGTCGCCAACGGACTCAAGCTCGACCCGGCGCAGGCGCGCCAGATCGGCGAGTCGCTGTCGAGCGACTATTGCTTCGCCGAGCCGTTCCCGCACATCGTCCTCGAGAACTTCCTGCCGCCCGAGCTGCTGCACGGGCTGCTCGCGCATTTCCCGCAGGAGAAGCTGGCGTCCGACGTGGTGTTCGACGCCGGCTACGCGGGCCATCACAAGCGCCAGATCCTCCCGGCCGATTGCGACGACTACTGCCGGCGCGCCTTCGACTTCTTCAACTCGCAGCCGTTCCTCGAGTTCCTCGAGGGCCTGTCGTCGATGGAGGGCCTGCTGCCCGATCCGTACTTCGTCGGTGGCGGGTTCCACGAGATCGGCCGCGGCGGCAAGCTCGGCATCCACGCCGATTTCCGGATCAACAACCGCCTGCACCTCAGCCGGCGGATGAACGTGATCATCTATCTGAACGAGAACTGGCGTGAGGACTACGCAGGCTCGCTGGAGCTGTGGAGCCGGGACATGACCACGCGCGTGAAGAGCGTGGCGCCGATCTTCAACCGCTGCGTGATCTTCAACACCGACGCCGACTCGTACCACGGCCACCCCGATCCGCTGACCACGCCCGACGGCGTGCTCCGCCGGTCCATCGCGCTCTACTACTACACCGCGTCGAAGGCCATCTACGAAGAGGTGCCGAACGTCTCCACCATGTATGCCGCGCGCCCCGGCGACGACGCGCAGAACCGGCGCGAGGCCGCGGCGCTTCGCCGCGAGCAGTACCTCGCGCAGTGGGTGCCGCCCGCGGTGCTGCGCTACTCGCGCGGCGTGATGCGGCGCGTGCGCAAGATGGTCGGGAGCGGCGCGCCACAACCATGAGCGCCGCGCGCAGGCATGTCGTCGAACTCGACGTGCTGCGGGGAATAGCGGCCCTGCTGATGATCGTCAACCACGGCGGCTATCGGCTTCTTTCCACGAGTGACGCCACGACCGGATTCGCCGGCGCGCTGGTCTTCGTCGGCAGCTTTGCGCCGGTGGTGTTCTTCTTCGCCACCGGCTTCGGTGTCGCCCTGGGTGTCAATGCCACGGGCCGGGCTCCCGCGTTCGCCTCGACGCTGTTCAAGGCCGGCTTGCTGGTCGTCGCCGACCAGATGTTGTTCTGGCGTGCCGGCTCGCCGTGGGGCGTGAACTTCCTCGGCTTCATCGGCCTGTCCTCGCTGCTGGTCAGCGCGCTCGCGCGGTTTCGTGCGGCCGTTCCGATCTGCCTGGTGGCCATCCTCGGTTTGCTGGCGCTGCGTTACGGGATCGGGCCGAGGTCTGCTCATCTCGCGGCGCCGGGATCCTGGCTCGGTTGGCTGTTCGGCGTCCACGACATGAACGACATGCCGTATCCGCCCGCACCGTGGCTCGTCTATCCGCTCGCCGGTTTCGTCCTGGGCCGTCTTTATGGCCCGGTCAGGCTCGACCACCCCACGCCGCGCAATCGCTGGTGGACCACGGCCATCGCCGCGGCGGTGGGGCTGTCCGTCGGTGCGGCGGGGCTCGCGGCTGCGGGCGCCGTCTTCTTTCGCTGGGGGACGGTCAGCGTGGCGTACTTCGTCCTGTCGCTCGGCGTGCTGGCGCTCGCTGGCGCCGTGTCGATGATGTCGGCCGCCGCGGCGCCGCGCCTGGCCGCTCGCCTTGCGCTTCCGGGGGTCGCTTCGTTCGCCGTGATACCGCTCCACTATGCGGCGCTCGAGATCGCTGCGGTTGCTGTCGACGCGCCGATCACACCCCCGGTGTTCCTGGTCGCCATCGGACTGATCGGCGTCGCCTGCTTCTGGGCATCGGCGCGCTTCTCGGGCGGGATGTCCGCGTGGCTGGCGGGATCGCGTGCGTCGGCCGCTTCGCTGGCCCTGGCGTCGATGGTGCTGTTGTCGATAGGCGTCCTGCTCGGGCCCGGGACGGCCTCGCCGCCCGTCGCGTGGGCCGCCATGGTGGTCGGTCAACTCGCGGTGGCCGGGCTCCTGGCGGCCCGCAGTCGACGGGGTGCGGCGGGCCAGCGTCCCGTCAATTCCCTGTCGGGTCTACGCCCCTGAGGGGATGGCTACACTCGCCGGCATGCCACAACCGAGTCTTTTTCCATGGCCGGCCTGAAATCGGGCACCCCCCAACCGACCTCGATCACCGTCCACCAGCAGTCGCGCGCGCTGGAAGTGAGCTTCGGGAACGGCGCGACCTACCGGATCCCGTTCGAGCTGATGCGCGTGTACTCGCCCTCGGCGGAAGTGCAGGGCCACGGCCCGGGCCAGGAAGTGCTGCAGACGGGCAAGCGCGAGGTGGGGCTGCTCGGCCTCGAGCCGATCGGGAACTACGCCGTTCAGCCCAGTTTCTCCGACGGGCACGACACCGGCATCTTCTCGTGGGACTACCTGTACTTCCTCGGCTCCGAACAGGACGACCTGTGGCGTCAGTACGAGGCGCGCCTGAGCGCGGCCGGCGTGAGCCGCGATGCGCCGATGAATGCCGCGGCCGCCGCCGGCTCGGGCTGCGGCTCACATTGACGGGCCTGCGATGAGCGACACCCATTTCGGTTTCCAGACGGTCGACGAGACGCAGAAGGCCGGCCGCGTGCGCGGCGTGTTCGATTCGGTCGCGTCGAAGTACGACGTGATGAACGACCTGATGTCGATGGGCCTGCATCGCGCGTGGAAGGCCTACACCGTCGCGGTTGCGAACCTGCGTGAGGGCCAGCGGGTGCTCGACATCGCGGGCGGCACGGGCGACCTGGCCCGGGCGTTCGCGAAGAAGGTCGGGCCGACCGGCACGGTGGTTCACACCGACATCAACGAGGCGATGCTTCGGCAGGGCCGCGATCGCCTGCTCGACGAGGGCCTGGTGCTCCCGACACTGATCTGCGACGGCGAGGCGCTGCCTTTCGGCACCGACAGCTTCGATCTCGTCAGTGTCGCGTTCGGGCTGCGCAACATGACCCACAAGGATCGCGCGCTGGCCGAGATGAACCGGGTGCTCAAGCCCGGCGGCCGCCTGCTCGTGCTGGAGTTCTCCAAGGTCGCGCCGCCACTGGCGAAGGCTTACGACTGGTACTCCTTCAACGTGCTGCCCCGCATCGGCCAGCTGGTCGCCGGCGACGCACAGAGCTATCGCTATCTGGCCGAGTCGATCCGGGTTCATCCCGGGCAGGCCGAACTGAAGGCGATGATGAAGGACGCAGGCTTCGGCCATGTGGACGTTCACAACCTGAGCGCGGGCGTGGTGGCGCTGCATGTCGGCATCAAGTGCTGATCCGGTCGGGTTGAGCCGGCTGCGGCTCGCCCTGGCGCCGCACTGGTGCGTCGGCGCGTTGCTGCTCCTGTGCGCTTTCGATGCGAGCGCGGCGGTGCTGAGTCGCCTCGTGACCTCCGCCGGCGCGCTCACCGCGCTGGCCGCGCTTCTCGTGATGAAGAACTGGCCGGCCCACCTGCCGGCTGCGGCGTTGCCGACCGCGGGGGGTGCGCTGGCGGTCGCCGGCGTGCTTGCCTGGTGGCGGCTACGGGTCGCGGCCTTGCCTGTCTCGGGGGGCGCGGCGGCGCAAGCCGTCGGTCACATCGCGCCCGTGAGACCGATCCTGCTTCCGCCCGGCACGGACGTCGACACGCTGAAGGGGTTGTTGCGGCGTCACTTCGTCGAGCTGCAGACGGCCTGGGACCGGGGCGACATGCTGGCGCTCGGCGCGCTGGCGACGCCGGAGATGCTGGACGAGCTCCGGCTCGAGCGGCCGGGTGACGCGCTCGACGGCGGAGCCGGCGGCTTTACCGACGTCGTGACGGTGCAGGCCCAGCTGCTGGGATACGAGTCCCTGGGCCGGGATTCCGTTCTTTGTGTCGAGTTTTCGGGGCTGATCCGGGAGTCCGCAGGTGACGCCGCGGTGCCATTCAGGGAACTGTGGATGCTGACGCGGTCAAACAGCCCGTCGGACCGGTGGCGGCTGGCCCGTCATCAGGCCTTGTTATGAGCTTGAACCGGTCGGCTCGATAGCGCGACTAGTTCACGCTTTCGCGTGGGATTGTGGTGCCGGTTCCCCGAGTTGGGGGTTGCTTGGCGGTCATGCTTCACAAGTACACTCCAAGTGGCTCGTGCATGGCAAGACCGCCGGCGTTCCGACGACCGGCCCTCGTTCTCCGGCGCCATCGGCGCCGCAGCCACCGGGTACACCTTTTGACGTGTTGGGAGCAATTTTCGAATGACATCAAGTTTTCATGCGTCCGCGCAGACGGCTCGTCCCCGGGCCATGCCCCTCGCCGCCCTGGCGATCGCGGTGTCTGCGCTGGCGCTCGCCGGCTGCGGTGACAAGAAGGACAAGGACAAGCCCGCTTCCCAGACCGCTGCCAAGGTCAACAAGGAAGAGATCACCGTCCACCAGATCAACTTCGTGCTGCAGCAGCAGCGCGGCCTCAAGCCGGAGCAGGCGGCGTCCGCCAGCAAGGTGGCGCTCGAGCGCCTGATCGATCAGGAACTCGCGCTGCAGAAGGCGCAGGACCAGAAGCTCGACCGCGACCCGCGCGTCGTCCAGCAGCTCGAGGCGGCGCGCCGCGAGATCATCGCTCGCTCGTATGCCGAGAAGATCGCTAACGGTGCACCGAAGCCGAGCGCCGCCGAGATCAAGGCCTACTACGACGCGCACCCGGCGCTGTTCCGCGAGCGCCGCGTCTACAACCTCCAGGAACTGATGATCCAGGCGAAGCCGGAGCAGGCCGCCGAGTTGCAGGCCAAGCTCGCCGCGTCCAAGGGCGTCACCGAGTTCGCGACCTACCTGCGCGAGAACGATTTCAAGTTCACGGCGAACCAGGCCGTGCGCGCGGCCGAGCAGTTGCCCCTGGCCAACCTCGACAAGTTCGCGCAGATGAAGGACGGACAGACCATGTTCAACCGCTCGCCCAGCGGCGCGCAGGTTCTGGTGCTGGTCAGTTCGCGCAGCCAGCCGGTGGAGGAGGCGCAAGCCACCGCGGCGATCGAGCAGTTCCTGTGGAACGAGCGCAAGCGCAAGGTCGTCGAGGACGACCTGAAGGCCTTGCGCGGTGCCTCGAAGGTCGAGTACGTCGGCGAGTACGCCAAGGGTGGCGCGCGCGAGATCACGCCCCCGGCGCCGGCCGCTCCGGAGGCGCCGCCGGTCACGTCGATCGCGCCGCCGCTGCCGTCGGGCTCGATGCCGAGCGCGGCGCCGCAGATCGAAGTCGAACCCATCAATACCGCGCCCGCATCGTCGCCGAATGCAGGCACCCTCGAAAAGGGAATCAAGGGATTCAAGTGAGCGCCCGCTCGACGCGCCGACCATTGATTCCATCCAGGCAAGAGATTGACCATCATGCGTAATTTGTTTCGATTCCTGTTGCTGTCGTTCGCGCTGTGTTCCAGCGCTTTCGCGCAGACCAGCCCGTCCGCCACGGCCGCCTCGGCGCCCAAGCCCGAAGCCATCCTCGGCGCGGGCGACGTCGTCAAGATCACGGTGTTCCAGCAGCCCGACCTCACGGTCGACGGCGCGCGGATCTCCGAGGCGAACCAGATCAACTTCCCGCTGCTGGGCAACGTCGTCATCGGCGGCCTGTCGGTCTCGGCGGCAGAGCTGAAGATCGCCAAGCTGCTGCGCGACGGCGGCTTCGTGCTGCGTCCGCAGGTCACGATCCAGGTCGGCCAGATCCGCAGCAGCGTGATCTCGGTGCTCGGCCAGGTGGCCAAGCCGGGCCGCTATCCGATCGAGACGGTCGGCGCGAAGGTCTCCGAGATGATCGCCGTGGCCGGCGGCGTCGTGCCGGGCGGCGCCGATGTGGTCACGCTGGTGGGCACCCGCAACGGGCGTCCGATCAAGCTCGACATCGATCTCCCGGCGATCCTGCAATCGGGCAAGAACGAGCTCGACCTGCAGGTCGAGAACGGCGACATCATCTACGCCGACCGCGCGCCGAGCGCCTACATCTACGGTGAAGTTCAGCGTCCCGGCATGTTCAAGCTGGAGCGTGGCATGACCCTGATGCAGGCCCTGGCGCAAAGCGGCGGCCTGACCGCTCGCGGCACCCAGCGTGGCATCAAGGTTCACCGCCGCGACGCGAGCGGCAACGTCGTGATCCAGGACATCGGCATGAACGACCCGGTCGGCCGCGACGATGTGATCTACGTCAAGGAGTCCCTGTTCTGACAGGGCGGTGAACATGTCGATCAAACAACTTCTGCGCGTCGTCTGGGCGCGCAAGTGGCTGGTGCTGGCGCTGTTGGTGCTGGTCAGCATCGCCGGCACCGTGACCACGCTGCTGCTCCCCAAACAGTACACCGCCGAGTCGGCCATGATCGTCGAGGTGCGGATCGATCCGGTGCTCGGCGCGATCGCGCCCAGCCTGGCGGCACCCGGCTACTTGGCCACGCAGGTCGACATCCTGCGCAGCGAGCGCGTGGCGTCTCGCGTCGTCAAGATGCTCGGCGTCGAGCGTTCGCCGAGCGCCGTCGCGCAATGGCGCGACCAGACCAACGCTAAGATTCCGCTCGAGCGCTATTTCGCCGGCCTGCTGCAGCGCGGCCTGTCGGTTCAGCCGTCTCAGGGCAGCAACGTCATCAACGTGGCGTTCTCGGCCCAGGATCCGCTTTTCGCCCAGGCGGCGGCCAATGCCTTCGTGCAGGCCTACATGGACGTGTCGGTCGAGCTGCGCGTCGCACCCGCGCGCCAGTCGGCCACCTTCCTCGACGAGCAGACCAAGACCTTGCGCGGCAACCTCGAGGCGGCGCAGGCGCGGCTCTCCCAGTTCCAGCAGGAGAAGGGCATCGCCGTGTCGGACGAGCGCTTCGACCAGGACAACGCGCGCTACCAGGCCCTGACGGCACAGTTGAGCGCAGCCCAGGCGGAGCGCGTCGAGGCGACCACGCGGTCGCAATATTCGGGCTCGGAAACGTCGCCGGACATCCTGTTGAATCCCGCGGTCCAGGCGTTGAAAAGCCAGCTGGCGACCGCGCAGACCCGGCTCACCGAGATCAGCGGCGTGATGGGCAAGAACCACCCGACCCGCATCCAGCTGGAAGCGCAGATCGGTGAATTGCGCCAGCAGATCGCCGCCGAGTCGCGGCGCGTCTCGGGCGGTACGTCGACCCAGAGCCGCAGCGTCAACCAGAAGGTGGCGGAGCTCCAGGCGATGGTCGACGAGCAGAAGAAGCGTCTGCAGACTCTTCGCGCCGACCGTGACCTCGAAGCGGTGATCAAGCGCGATGTCGACACCGCCCAGCGTGCCTACGATGCGGTGAGCTCGCGCGTCGGTCAGTTCACGCTGGAAAGCCAGAACAATCAGGCCAACACCCGCCTGCTGAGCCCGGCCGTCGAACCGCTCGAGCCGTCGCGCCCGAAGGTCATCGTCGGCATCGTCGGCTCGGTGCTGGGTGGCCTGGCACTCGGCATCCTGGCCGCCCTGGGCTGGGAGTTCATCGATCGCCGCGTGCGCGATCCCGAAGACATGGCCGTCATGGCCGGCGTGCCGGTGCTGGGCGTGCTGCGTCCGGAAGGGTCGAAGCGCCCGGTCTTCCGCCGCATGCTGCAGGTGGGTGGCCTGCCGTCGCCGGGCCGCCCGTTGCTGTCCGCCCCGGGAGCGCACTCATGAAGATGACCGTCTCCATGCTGTCGGGCGCGCCGCGCGTCAGTCGCTCACTCGGCGGCATCCTGATCGACAGCGGGCTGCTGAAGCCCGAGGACGCCGAGCGTGTCCTGCTGGTCCAGAAGGAACACAACATTCGCTTCGGCGACGCGGCGGTGCGCCTCGGCCTGCTGACCGAAGCGGACATCCAGTACGCGCTATCCCGCCAGTTCGCCTACGCCTATCTTCGCAAGACGCCGGGCGAGAAGCGCCCGGTCAGCGAGGAACTGGTCGCGGCCTACGAGCCCTTCAGTTCGCGCGTCGAAGAGTTGCGTGCGGTGCGCAGCCAGCTCATGTTGCGCTGGTTCGACAAGGCCGATCAGCGTCAGGTGCTGACGGTCGTCGGTGCCGAGCGCGGCGAGGGTCGCAGCCACCTGGCGGCGAACCTGGCGGTGGTGTTCTCGCAGCTCGGTGAGCGCACGCTGCTGGTCGACGGCGACCTGCGGCATCCACGTCAGCACGAGATCTTCTTCCTCGAGAACAAGATCGGCTTCTCGACCGTGCTGTCCGGCCGGTCGCGCGAGGAGGCGATCGTCCGCATCCCCGACCTGGCCGGTCTTTGCGTGCTGCCGGCCGGCCCTGTCCCGCCCAATCCGCTCGAACTCATCAACCGGCTGAATTTCGACGAGTTCATGATCCAGGTGAAGTCGACCTTCGACGTCATCATCATCGACACCCCGGCACTCAGCGAGGGCGAAGACGCCGCGATGATCGCCGTGCGCACCGGCGCCGCGCTGGCCGTGGCCCGCAGTTCGCAGACCAAGGTCGCCTCGTTCTCGGACATGGTGCAGGGGCTGATGAACGCCGGCGTGAGCGTCGTCGGATCGGTGCTCAACGACGTGCCCCGGTCCAAGGTTGCCAAGGGGAAGGCAGAGTGAGCACCGTGTTGCCGGGCCATGGAAGCCGCATCGAAGGGTTGAAACTGCCGGCCGCCTGGCTGCTGGCGATCGCCGGTTTCCTGGCGTTGTACGCGCCGCTCTACTGGCGCGCCTCGAATGGCATCTGGCAGACCGAGGACCACGGTCACGGGGTCATCATCCTGCTGGTGCTGGGCTGGCTCTTCTGGACCTTGCGGCACGAGATCGACAACGCGCCGACCCGCCCGGTGCCTTGGCTGGGTTGGCCGGTCTTCGGCTTCGGTCTGCTGGTGTGCTTCGCGGGCCGCGTCTTCGACATCTCGATCCTCGAGTTCGGCTCGCAGCCGCTGGTCGTCGCCGGGGCGCTGCTGCTGTTGCGCGGTACGGCGGCAGTGCGCGTGGCGTGGTTCCCGCTGATCTATTTCATCTTCATGATCCCGCTGCCGGGCATGCTGGTCGACGCGATCACCGGCTCGTTGAAGAGCGTGATCGCCAACATCGTCGAGAGCCTGCTGTTCCTCGCCGGCTATCCGATCGCGCGCAGCGGCGTGATCCTGTCGATCGGCCAGTACCAGTTGCAGGTGGCCGACGCCTGCTCGGGTCTGCATTCGATGTTCAGCCTGTCCGCCCTGGGGACGCTGTTCATGTACATCATGGGTCGCAAGACCAAGCTGCACATGGCCATCATGCTGGCGTCGATCCTGCCGATCGCGTTCGCCGCCAACATCGTCCGCGTCATCGTCCTGGTGCTCGTGACGTACTACATGGGCGACGAGGCCGGCCAGGGCTTCCTGCACGGCGCGGCCGGGATGGTGCTGATGCTGGTCGCGCTGGTGTTCTTCTTCTGCCTGGACATGGTGCTGGACAAGGTGTTGCCCAAGCGGTCGGCGCCAACGCCGCCGTCGGCGCCCGCAGCCCCGATGTCCGCCTGAGGTCGGTAGTCAGGGAGTCGAGCGGCGCAAAGAGGCCGCTCGGTTCACGAACGGCTTCGGCGAGCCGTCAGCTCGGTGAAACCGGTGCAGCCAGGCCGCTCAGTTCCTTGCGTTCCTTCGGGGGCACCGCCGACATCATGTCGGCCACGAACTTCTGCTGCATCTCGAAGCCCCGCTGGTTGTCGTTGTCGATCGAGGAGATGCGGAACAACAGGCCGTCCGGGATTTGCCCGGTCAACCCCAGCCGGATCTGGGCCATGCGCTTTTGCAGCGGCGTCTGGATCACGGTATCGCCCAGGGTCAGCCAATAGGTGATCGGTTCGTTGCGCGCTCCCAGGCTCGTGGTCAGGCGCCGCACGTCGATGGCACCGAACGAGGTCGGGAGTTGGCCGTCCTGGATCGTCCCGAGCTTGAAGCCCTGGGCGGGGTAGCACACCTCCGGCCGGTGGGCCTGCAGCCCGCCGCGTTGGTCGTCGCCGTAGGCGAGCGACAGCATGATCCGGTAGCCTTGCTTGTTGACGTAGCTGCGCGTCAGGATCTGGCTGTAAAGCGAGTCGAGCAGCGCCTGGGTCTGCGGATTGACGACCTGTGCGCCCTGGTCGGGCACCAGGGTCCACTCCCCGAATCCGCGCGGGACGATCGTCTCGAGAGAGAAGTTCTTTCCCTTGTCGGAGGCTTTGGCGGAAGGGCGGGACGCGAAACCCGCCACCGAAACGCCGCACATCAAGACGGCGAGCACCACAGCGACTCGATGGGGAGACATGAAAGGCATGACAGTTTCGAAAAATGAAGCAAGTTCATTGTGACTGAATCCCTGAGCAAAAGGTTCGCCCGCCGCTGTGGAAAAATCGGCACTGTGCCAATCGCCGCGTCTTGTCCTTGCTGTCATAGACGTTGGCCTCGTGTGGATGTGCACTTGTCGCGTGATAGTTCTCTGAAGAATCGCGCGAAGCCTGAGTCACAATTTAAGGTCACCAGAATCGCCTTTAGCTAATGCCTAGTTTGATCCACCTACTGCCTACGAGTGCGGCGCCAGCATGGCGAGCTGCGTGCGGACTCTCGCGAGCGCCGTCAGACCTTTCGAAACGCTCAGATATCGCGGCGCGGCATGCTTGACCAGCTACGGCCATTGATAGTGGTGCTGGGACTGGCACTGGTGGTTTTTGCGTTGGCCAAACCCGTATGCCTTCGCTTCATGACGGCACAGGACTTTGCCCGTCGTCGCAATGTGTGGCTATGTCTGACGTTCACCGCCTTCGTGGCGCCCAACTTATGGCTGTTCGCGGCGGTAGCGTTGCCCCTTACTTACTGGGCGGGACGCGTCGATCGGCACCCTACCGCCGTGTACCTCCTGCTGTTGCTCGCTGTACCGCCGGCCAGCTTGCCGATCCCGATGCCGCTCATTAACCAGCTGTTCGAGCTCAGCAACTTCCGAATTCTCGAGTTTGCGATCCTCGTCCCCGCAGCATTTCGGATATTGGGTAGTGAGAGAAGCCAGCGCGGTTGGGGCAGGACTGCCGACGTGCTGGTTCTGGCTTTCGGTGCGCTCCAACTCGTGCTGTACGTACCGTACGAAACGTTTACCCACACAATGCGCCGCGCGTTTCTGTTTATGTTGGACACGTACTTTCTGTATTACGTGTTCAGCCGCGCCGCTGCCAATCGAGAGGCGTTGCGCGACAGCCTGTGCAGCTTCTGGCTCGCTTGCGCGATCATTGCTCCAATTGCGCTCTTCGAAACGCTGAAAGGGTGGCTACTGTTCACTGGCATTCCAGAGAGATGGGGTGATCCCAACACGCTTTCCTGGCTGCTTCGCGGCGACTCCCTTCGTGCGCAAGCCTCCGTTGGGCATTCGCTCACCATGGGCTACGTACTAGCGATTGCGTTCGGCTTTTGGCTCTATCTGGCGGGCCACCTCGATTCGAAGCGTAATGCTTGGCTTGGCGGCATTTGGCTCTGGCTGGGACTTCTGGCGGCGTATTCGCGAGCTCCGTGGCTCGTCGCTGCAGCTGCAGGCTGTATTTACCTTCTAGGTTCTCCCGCGGGGCGGCGGGGACTGGTACGTACCGTCATCGGGCTGGCCGTCATCGCAGTGCCGTTCCTCATGACGCCGCAGGGTGCTCGCCTTGTCGAGACGTTGCCGTTCATCGGAACTGTCGATCAATTCAACGTGGACTATCGAGAGCAATTGGCGACCCTGTCGTGGCAGCTTATCAAACTGAACCCGATGTTTGGCAGCCCGTTTGCAGCCCAGCACATGGAAAGCTTGAGGCAAGGGCAAGGCATCATCGATATTGTCAACACGTATGCATGGGTCAGCCTGTTCTACGGGCTGGTGGGATGCGCGTTGTTCGTGGGCGCGTTCGCGTTCCCGCTGGCGCGCTGCTTGTTCGCGATCCGCGCTTTGCGTTCATCGGATCCGGACGCGGTGAACTTGGGCGTCGTGCTGGTAGCGTGCATGTCGGGCACGCTGTTAATGATGGCAACCGCGAGTTTCGGGAATTCATTTGAACAGATGTCTTGGGCATTGGCCGGTCTGTGCAGCGCCTACGCGGCGGCCATGTTCGATAGAACGCCTGCGCGCCACGGCGACTCCATGATGGTTTCCCGCGGCGCCGCGCCCATGGGCTCGCGCTAAAGCACGACGTGCGCGTCTCATGAACACGGTCGCTCAAAAAGCGGAGTCTGATAGCGTGCGCCTTCTGCCCCGGTTCGTGAATCTGAAGGGTGAACTGTTTTCATCGACGTTTACTTATGGACTGACGGCGGTCATCAAGCTCGCTAGTAGTTTGGTCCTCACACGGCTATTGAGCCCGTCCGCCTACGGCGTGGTCGCGATACTCTTCTCAGTCGCATTCATTCTTGAACTTATTTCGGACGTCGGTACGGTCGCACTGTTGATCCGGCATCCCAGAGGATCACAGCGCCGCTTCATACATACCGTCTGGACGATCCGCTTGGTGAGGTCCGTCCTCAACTTCTGTGTGCTGTACGCGTTTGCGCCCGTTATCGCGGATGCTTACGAAACGCCCATCCTCACGGACGCACTTCGGTTGTTCAGCTTCACATTCCTCCTGAGCGGTCTCGAATCGATGTCGTTCGTGTTGGCGCAACGCGATCAGCGTTCACGAATCCTCAACTACGCAGAGCTCGTCACCAACGCATTGATGACGCTTGCGGTGATAGGCTTTGCGGTGATCTATGGAGATCACTATGCGTTCGTCTACGGCATTTTGTTTCAGCGCCTTTTGATGACGCTCGCCAGCCACTTCTATTACCGGGAGATTGGAGTCTCTTTCGCGTTCGATCGTGAAGCATTGGCCGAGCAGTTCAGGTTTGCTCGCGTGGTGTTGCCTTCGAGCATCCTGACAATCGTGCTGTCCCAATACGACAAGGTTGTTCTGCTCAAGTTGTTCGATCTTTCACTACTCGGCGTCTATGGAGTGGCCGCCGGAATGATCGCGCCGGTCAACGGGCTGATCTCGAAGAACTGTCGGGTGGTGCTATACGCGCGTTGTGCCGACTACTTTCGCACCGATCCAGACAATGCAGTAGTTCGGTATTACGAAGAAAACAAGCGCCTGCTCGCCATCGGGACCCTGCTTCCCGCCGTCATTGCCGGGCTTTCACAGTCTGTCATCTCTCTGTTGTATGACAGCCGGTATACGCAGGCAGGCAGCATTCTGATGGTGTTGGGACTGGTCAGCGTTGTCGCTTCCTTCGAGCACCCCAGTGAAAACTTATTGGTCGCGTCCGGACGCACACATGCGGTCCTCGTTGCCAACCTGGTCCGCTTGATTGCGGTGCCGACGTCGACATTGCTGGGTTACTACCTTTTCGGGTTCAAAGGGTTCTTGTGGGGCGGCCTCGCCGCTGCATCAATTGTGCTCATCTATTTCTACTGGGAGCAGCGCCGGTCCGGGCTGCTAAACACACGCATCGAACTGGCCCGGCTGGGACTCGCGCTGCTCGTGTTCGTCCTGTGTCTGGCGACCAGTCAACTACTAATGCATCTTTTCCCGGCCGGCTTTCTGCAGCACGCGCTGATGCATCGTTCAAACTGAGGACTTGCTCTTTCATGCACATCGCGCTGTGGTCTCCCGGCTGGCCGCTAGAAAAACATCAGAACGGAGTCGTCACTTACGTGCACTCGATGCGCCAGGAGTTCGAGGCACTCGGGCATAAGGTGTCGGTCTTTACCTCCATGCTGGATTCCTCGAACAAGGACGAGCGCGTGCACCTTGCTCGCTTGAGGCCTTTTGCCAAGCTGCTCCGGCGCTTAGCTGCGCGTTCCGCAGATGACGGGCTCGACATCTTCGACTTCGGCGAGGTGGTCGCTGCAGAGATGCTCGCTGTCCATCGACGGGAGCCGATCGACGTCATCGAGATGGAGGAAACTTTCGGATGGGCGCGCGATGTGGCTCGAATCACGAAGATTCCCACGCTGGTGAAGCTTCATGGGCCGGCTTTTTTATCGCTGGTTGAGGAAGAGCTGTTGAGCCAATTTGGGCGCGTCCGCGTTGAGCGGGAGGGTGAGGCATTGCGAAGTGCGCCAGCAGTCGCAGCGCCTGCCCGCGTCACGTTGACAAAGACAATCGAGAGGTATGGCCTCTCGCCATACTTAGCCCAGACCATATGCAATCCCTTGACATTGTCGAGCGACACCCCGCTGTGGTGCTTGAAACGGTGCGATCAAGCGACCATTCTGTTCGTCGGCCGCTTTGATCGGCCCAAAGGTGCTGATGTGTTGCTCCGGGCCTTCGAACTCATGTTGCGTGACCGGCCGCATCTCAAGCTGGTCGTGGTCGGTCCCGACGTAGGGCTGCCTGAACCGGACGGAACTCGAACGCATTTCGATTCCTTCCGAGACAGCCTTTTCCCAGAGCCGCTGAGGAGTCGCGTGGACTTTCGAGGACGAATGCCACATGGCGAAATAGCCCAATTGCGGACGCAAGCCATGGTGACCGTGGTGCCATCGCGCTGGGAAAATCAAAGCTATGCTGCTCTAGAAGCGATGTTCCAAGGCTGCCCCGTGGTATGCAGCGATGCGGGTGGCATGCCCGAGAGTGTGATCCATGGAAGCACGGGGCTTTTGGCAAAGTCCGGCGAGCCGGAGAGCTTTGCGTTGGCTTTGGCGAGCGTGTTCGACGATTTGCCGCGTGCGGCCGAGTTGGGGGCGGCCGCGCGCATCCATGTTCTTGAATACCACCTGCCCCGAAAGGTCGCAGGGGAATCACTCGCGTTGTACGAACGGGTCATCGCGGGAGTCGCGATGCAATCAGCAAAGTGATGGATCAATCTGGACTTTTGCGCTCGGTCGGAGAATCGGCCGACATTGACGTCACGGCGATCATCGTCAACTACAACACCCGGGCGCTACTTCAACCGTGCGTGGATGCGCTTCGCGTGGCGGCTATCGGGTTGCGTCTACAGATCGTCATCGTCGATAACGGATCGCGCGACGGGTCCGTGGAACTGCTTCAAGGCAGTTTCGACGACTGCGAGCTGTTGCTGAACACCGAGAACGTCGGTTTCGGTCGTGCAAACAACCAGGCGCTGGCCTTCGCGCGTGGACGCCACCTGCTGCTACTCAATACCGACGCCTTCGTAGCGACCGACACGCTCGGTTTGACTGTGCGGTACCTCGATGAACATCTCGAATGCGGGCTACTCGGCGTGCGTCTGGTCGGAAGGGACGGAACGTTGCAACCCTCGTGCCGATACTTCCCCACGCCGTGGAATGAGTTCATTGCGCGTGCGGGATTGCAGCGACTGTTCCCGAGCGCGCGGATGGTCGACGATATGGATTGGGACCATGCCTCCGTACGAGCGTGCGATTGGGTTCCCGGCTGCTATTACTTGGTCCGTCGAACCGTAGTGGAGCAGGTGGGCTTGTTCGATCCCCGCTTCTTTCTGTACTTCGAGGAGGTCGATCATTGCCGCGCGGTGAAAAGCGCCGGCTGGAAAGTTATCTACTATCCGCAAACTACTGTCGTGCACATCGGTGGAGAAAGCGCGAAGTCGGACGCAGAACTGACTTCGGCCGGACGGCAAATATCCGCGCTCCAGATCGAGAGTAGCCTGCTGTACCATCGAAAGCACCATGGCGTGGGGGGCCTTTGGCTGAACGTCTCGCTCGTGTCTCTGGCGAACGTGCTGCTTGCAGCCAAATGGCTGCTGAGAGGTCGGCCATTGAACGGCTTGCGGCCGTATTGGGACCATGCGGCGATGACGTGGTCGCTGCTGCGCAAGACGGGCTGGGCCCTTCGGCCCACTCGCTGAACTTACCAGAGCTATGTTCGCAAACATCAAGAGCGATCTGCGAGCGCATGGAGGGAATTTCGGCGCCCAAGGCTTTTGGGCGCTTGTCGTCTACCGGTTCGGTCGATGGAGATACGGAGTCCAGCCAGCACCCTTGCGCAAGATTCTTTCGTTCGTCTACAAGGTCCTGTACAAGCTCGTCCAGATTCTGACCGGCATCGAGCTTCCCTGCGAGGTCAAGCTGGGTCCAGGTTTCGTGATTGATCATTTCGGCGGGATCGTCATCAGCGGCTACGCTGTCTTCGGGTCCAATTGCCGGATTCGCAATGGCGTGGTGGTCGGACTCGGTCGCGTTAGTGAGCCCTCGGCGCCGGTGTTCGGCGACAACGTCGACATCGGCGCAGGCGCAAAAGTCCTGGGGCCAATTCGAATCGGCAACAACGTCGTCATAGGCGCCAACGCGGTTGTGCTTTGCGATGTTCCTGATGATTGCCTTGCGGTCGGTGTCCCCGCGATCGTGAAACCTCGTTCGCGCAGAACTGTTCCCTCGGAAGCGGGCACGCTGTGAACGTCGAGACTCCTCAAACCACGATCGGCGTCGTCGTCATTGGACGCAACGAAGGTGATCGGCTCCAGCGTTGCCTTGCTTCGATACTGTCTCAGGCGGCGGCAGTGGTGTATGTCGATTCAGGCTCGACAGATGGGTCGCCAGCTTTGGCCCGCTCCCTGGGTGCACAAGTGGTTGCTCTTGACATGAGCCAAGCATTCACCGCTGCGCGCGCGCGCAATTCGGGTTTCGCGCATCTGCGCTCGACAATGCCGGAAGTCGAGTACGTTCAGTTCGTGGATGGCGACTGTGAGACGGACCCGCAGTGGATTTCCAAGGCGCTGACGTTCATGCACGCAAGCCCCGCCGCGGCAGCGGTGTGCGGACGGCGCCGAGAGCGGTTCCCCGAACGGTCGATCTACAACCTGCTATGTGACCTGGAATGGGATACGCCGTTGGGCGAAGTCAAGTCCTGTGGTGGTGATGTACTGATGCGGACCACGGCGCTTCTTCAGGCGGGAGGCTATCGCGATGATCTCATCGCCGGCGAGGAGCCAGAACTTTGCGTGCGACTGCGGGCACGTGGCTGGAAGATTTGGCGCCTGGACGCGGAGATGACACTGCACGACGCCGCGATGACACGTTTCAGCCAGTGGTGGCGCCGTTCGCAACGCGCCGGATTCGCTTATGCGGAGGGGGTACGGTTGCATGGTGCGCCGCCCGAGCGGCATTGGGTACGAGAGGCCCGAAGCGTGACGGTGTGGGGGGCCTGCATTCCGATAGGTATTGCAGCGCTCGCATCGATAGCTGGGCCGGTCGCGACGCTCGCGCTGGTGATCTACCCCGTGCAGATCGTACGACTGGCGCTCAGACAGCCCGGTAGCCTTAAGGCCCGATGGGCACGGGCACTGTTCTTGGTGTTGGGCAAGTTTCCGGAGATGCAGGGTCTGCTGAAATCCTGGTGGATGCACGTTCGGCGTCAACGAGCCGTGTTGATCGAATACAAATGACAAGTCAAATTGGAGCAAGAACGCTGCGAGTCGCGTACCTCATCAACCAGTACCCCAAGGTCAGCCACAGCTTTATCAGGCGGGAGATTCAAGCTCTCGAGCGCGGCGGTACGAAAGTGCTGCGAATTGCAGTACGAGGGTGGGAGGACACCCTTGCTGACCCGGCGGACTTGGCCGAGCGCTCCGTGACGCGCTACTTGCTGCGCAGCGGGTGGATGTCTCCGATATGCGCGGCGTTGCGGAATGCATTTGCACGGCCGGTACGGTTCGCCGGCGCATTTCAACTCATGTGGTCGATGTGGCGCCGATCGGACCGCACGCTTCCCCATCACTTGGCCTACTTGATCGAGGCGGCTTACCTTGTCGAGTTGCTGGACCGCGAACAGATCAAGCATCTGCACGCGCATTTCGGCACCAATCCCGCCGATGTCGCCACGCTTGCATTTGCGCTCGGCGGTCCTCGCTACAGTTTCACTGTTCATGGGCCGGAAGAATTCGATCACCCGGTCGCGCTGGGCTTGAGACAAAAGGTGCAGAACGCTGCTTTTGTCGTGGCGATCAGTTCTTTCGGCCGGAGCCAGTTATACCGGTGGCTTGTGCATGAAGACTGGCACAAGGTGCAGGTCGTCCACTGTGGCCTGGAGCGCGAGTTCTACGAAGCAGCTCCGACCCACGCCGCGCCCGCGCGACGGCTGGTATGTGTCGGCCGGCTGTGCGAGCAAAAGGGACAACTTCTTCTGGTGGCGGCATTGCACCGCGTGATGTCCCGGAGCCCTGAGTACGAGCTCGAACTTGTGCTGGCCGGTGATGGCGAACTGCGCGAAGAGATCGAGGCGTTGATCGGACGGTTCGGCATGCAAGGACAGGTGCGCATCACGGGATGGGTGGGAAGCTCAGAGGTGCGCAACGAGATACTCGCCGCCCGCGCTTTGGTATTGCCCAGCTTCGCTGAGGGCCTCCCCGTGGTTCTCATGGAGGCAATGGTGCTGCGGCGACCGGTCATCACGACCTTCATTGCTGGCATCCCCGAACTTGTGCGGGATGGCGAGAATGGCTGGCTCGTCCCTGCGGGCGACATCGAAGCCTTGGCGGCAGCCATCGAGGCGTGCCTAGGGGCATCCGCCGAGGTGATTGCACGAATGGGCGACGCGGCTCGACAGCGCGCGATGGAGCGCCATGACATTGACCAGGAGGTCTCGAAGTTGGCAACGCTGTTCGCGGCGTCAGCGGGCGCCCCTTGCGCACTGCTCACGCCTGAGGGGGTCGCGCCATGAATTCTCGAGACCTTGTAGACCTGGTTCTGCTGCTCTGCACTTTGACAGTCGCCTTGCCAGCCGCATTTCTGATTTTGCAGCTCGTTGCGGCGGCGACCGCACGAGTTACGTTGCGCGAATCGCCCGACCTGAATCCTGATCACTCGATTGCAGTCCTGATGCCGGCACACGACGAGGCCATGGGAATTGCCGCATCGATTGCTGCGGTGAGAAGCCAGTTGAGGCCGGGTGATCGACTATTGGTCGTTGCGGACAACTGCACTGATGCCACAGCGACGGTCGCACGAGCCGCGGGTGCAGAAGTCACAGTACGCAGCGACTTGAACCGCCGTGGCAAAGGCTACGCGCTCGATCACGGCGTGCGCTGGCTGGAACGAGACCAACTGAATCAACCCGGCGTGGTCGTGATAGTCGACGCGGACTGCATCGTCGCACCGCACTCCCTCGAAAGACTCGCGCAGAAAGCCCTACTGACGGCCCGGCCCGCGCAGGCGTTGTACCTGATGCACGCGCCGATCGGGGCTGCGTTGGGCTTGCGTATTGCCGAGTTCGCCTGGATCGTGAAGAACAAGGTCCGGCCGCTCGGCAGCGCGGTGCTCGGGTGGCCTTGTCAGCTGATGGGTACGGGCATGGCCTTTCCCTGGGCGCTGATTCGTGGCGCGCCGCTCGCCACAGGAAATCTGGTCGAGGACATGCAACTTGGTGTGGATCTGGCTGAAGCTGGCTACGCACCGTTATTCTGCCCGCAGGCGCTCGTCAGTAGCGTTTTTCCGAGCAATACCGAAGGTGCTCGGGCGCAGCGGACACGGTGGGAGCACGGTCACTTGTCGGTGATCTTGCGCACCGGCCCGCACCTGCTGATTGGTTCGCTGGCCCGACGTGACGGCGCGACGGCCGCCCTGGCGTTGGACCTGATGGTGCCGCCGCTCGCCGCACTGGTACTCGCCTTGGGCGCTTTACTCGCCATCGATATGGGGTGGTGGTGGTTTGCGGGATCAGGTTGGCCATCTTGTGTCGCTGCTGTCACGTTGGCGCTATTGGCAGCAGTCGGAATGTTGACTTGGTATCGCGAGGCCCGACAAACCGTCACGGCGCGCGAACTGCTCAGCCTTCCGCTGTACGTAGCTGCGAAGATTCCTGTCTATGTTCAACTGTTCACGAAGCGCCAAGTTGAATGGGTGCGCACTAAACGCGATGGCTCGAGCCGCTGATTTACACGACGGTGTCGCAGCCGTCGAAGCTCCCTCGCGACGCGTCGATTTTGAACGCCCGGTTGTGTGTATCCTGGGTCTGCCGTTCGACGCCATTGACCTTGAGCAGGCGGTGCAGCTCATTCGAGACGCCGCTTTCGGAGGGCGGCGGTGCTTTGTCTCGACACCGAATCTAAATTTCGCGATAGCGGCGCGCACCGACGCACGCTTCCGCGGCTCGGTGCTTCGCAGCGACCTGAGTCTGGTCGACGGTATGCCACTGGTATGGATCGCTCGCCTGCTGGGTTTGCCGGTTCGCGAGCGCGTGTCCGGTGCGGACCTCTTCGACGCGCTCGAAGCGCATCACGGTCCGCCAGTCACGGTATACCTGTTCGGCGGCCCTCCGGGTGCGGCCGCGCGCGCCTGCGAGGGCATCAATCAGCGGGGCCGCGGATTGCGCTGTGTAGGTCACGATACCGCCGGCTTCGGCTCCATCGATTCGATGAGCAGCGATGATCAGATCGCGCGTATCAATCTCAGTGGTGCGCAATTCGTAATCGTGGCGCTGGGCGCTGCAAAGGGTCAAGCCTGGATCGAGCACAACGCCGCTCGCCTGACTGCACCCGTGCTGTCTCATCTCGGGGCGGTCGTCAATTTTGCGGCGGGTACGGTGGTGCGTGCTCCTCGCTGGATGCAGTTGATAGGACTCGAATGGGTGTGGCGCATCAAAGAAGAGCCGTCGCTCTGGCGACGCTATTTCAAGGACGGAATCGCGCTGGGACACGTGATGATTCGGTGCGTACTGCCTGATGCCCTCGCGGAGCGCTTCCCCCGACGCAAGGTTATGGGTTTGACGCCGCAGCTTGTGCTCACACGGACCGCCGTGGGAAATGTGTTGGGCCTCACTGGTGACTGGCGAGGGACAGACGGTGTGCCTGCGCTCCAAACGGCTCTGTCTCGCTGTTCGAGCGAGAATGTCTCTGTATCGATTGATCTGTCCGGGGTCACTGACGTGGGCGACCGTACTCTGGCAACATTGCTATTGGCGCACGGCTGGTTTGACCAGAACGGAGGGTGGACGCTTACCGGCGCCAGTCTCGCCGTGCAGAGGTCCATGCGCCGGAAGCTTGCCGCGGTGACGCTGCTAGGTGCACAGCTGTGAAGCAGAGCGAAGAGCCGCATGCTCTTGAGGATGAGGCCGACGAATTGCGAGTAGTAATCGTATCAGAGCACGCCTCTGCTCGATTCGGTGGTGAAGCCGCGTTGCCTCTGCATTACTTCAGGGTGCTGCGGCGACGCGCCGTCCCGGTATGGCTCGTGACGCATGCGCGCACGCGGTCCGAGCTCACCCTTCTCTATCCCGGCGACGAACGGATTTTGTACGTCGAGGATACGGTCTGGCACCGCGCCATGTGGCAGATCGGACGGCGCCTGCCGGCGCAAATCTCATACTTCACCACCGGGTTCCTGTCACGCCTGTCGACACAAGTTGTTCAGCGCCGGCTGGTGCGCAAACTCATACGCGAGCAAGGCATCACGGTGGTGCACCAGCCCATGCCTGTGTCACCGCGCGAACCGTCTCTTCTTTTTGGCTTCGGCGTGCCGGTGATCATTGGGCCGATGAACGGAGGAATGGATTACCCACCTCAGTTTCGACGTCATCGCAGCACGGTTGAACGTGTGATGCTCGACGTCGGAAGAACGAGTGCAATGTTCCTGAACTGGCTGATGCCCGGAAAGCGGGACGCCACCACGCTGTTGGTGGCTAATCGCCGAACTCTAGAGGCCCTTCCCGCCGGGGTCTGCGAGAACGTGATCGAGGTGGTCGAGAACGGCGTCGACCTCGACTTGTGGCAGGCGCCATCAGAGCCACCCTCGTCGTCGACGAGTAGTGCGGTGACCTTCGCATTCATGGGAAGACTCGTTGACTGGAAGGCCGTCGACTTGTTGTTGGAAGCGTTTGCCAAAGCGGCACCCACAATCCCGATGCGCCTCGCGATACTTGGCGACGGGGCCGAGAGAACGCGGCTCGAAGCCCTTGCCGACAAACTTGGAGTAGCTGATGTGGTCGAGTTTGCCGGTTGGTTGCCACAGGCGGCTTGTGCCCAGCGCTTGCGAGAGGCAGACTGCCTCGTCCTGCCCAGCCTGCTTGAGTGCGGGGGCGCGGTCGTCCTGGAGGCGATGTCGCTCGGGAAGCCGGTGATTGCCACAGCCTGGGGCGGTCCGCTGGACTATCTTGATGCCAGCTGCGGCATCCTCATCACGCCCACGGATAGACAGGCCCTCATCGACGGCCTTTCCGCAGCGATGGAGAGGCTAGCTTCAAGCGCGCAAGAGCGTTCCGCGCTTGGGACCGGAGGTCGAGAGAAAGTCACGCGCGAGTTCGACTGGGATGTCAAGGTCGACCAAGTCCTCGTTCTGTATCGATCCGCGCAGCGGCTTTACAACGCGGCCGGCGACCGGTCCTGACCTCGTACACGCAAGCTGGTTCATGCGGATACTGGTCTTTGAGCAATGGCACGGAGGCCACTACTTCAACTACTTGGAGTGCCTCGTTCCGCGGCTGGCACAGATTGCCGATGAGGTGATCGTGGCGATTACCGAAACGGCCTATCGCTCGCCGTTGTTCGCCGACCAACTCGGACCGCTCGAAACACTTGTCAATGTGCGCTTCGACGCAAGCGTTTCATTGCCCCGCCCTGCGCCTCCGATCGTTCACCGACTGACGCTGGGCAGCCATCTGATCGAAGCGATTCGACGGCATGAGCCGGACCACGTTTTTCTCCCTTCCGCTGACGAGCAATCCCTTCCTTTACCCCTCATGTTGTGGAAACTCGCTGGGCGTCGAGTGCCGGTCGAAGGCGTTTTTCATTACAAATCGTTTGTGGCGAACGGTACTGCGCTCGAACGGGTCATGAGTGCGGCCGAACGCACATTACTGAAAACGGGCGCGTTCACGCGCGTTCACTTCGTCAATTTTCTTCAGTACGAAGAGGCATCTCGACGTGGGCTGAATGTGGTGCGTTTCGCTCGGGTCGCCGGCGATCCGGTGCCTCAGCTTCCAGTAGGGTGCCGGCGTGCGGCGCGCGATGCCATCGGGATCGACGGCGGGGGTCGATTGCTGGCAATGATCGGCGCATTGGACCGGCGCAAGGCTGTTCTGCCCACTGTCGAAGCGTTTCGCGCTGCGCCGCTCGCGCCGCAGGATCGGCTGCTTCTGGCCGGCAAGCTGGATCCCGCCTACCTGGCAGCGATCGAACGTGACCACCACGATCTTGTTCGAGCGGGCCGACTGATCATACTCAATCGATTCCTATCGACATCCGAACTGCGTCTGTGTTTCGCCGCGGCCGATGTCAATTGTTCGGTCTATAACGACTTCTATGGCTTGTCGTCCTTGATGCTCAAAAGCCTCGCGGCGAATGTGCCGGTAATTGTCGGCCGTGCTGGTTGGGCGAGCGCCATCGTAAAGCGCTTTGAGGTTGGGCACTGCGTGAGCCCGTCGGACACACAAGCTTATGCAGAACTCTTGCCGAGAGCACTTGACCAGAGCGCGACCTATACGCGGACCAGCGCCGTCGATCGGCTGATGCGCTTCCATTCCGTTGAGAATTTCGTCGAAGGTCTGCTCGAAAATTTCTTGCGCCACACAGGCTCGGCTCCAGCGCATTCCGTGCTCGATTGGCAGTGGGTGATGGAGGGCGTCGATCCGGAGCGCCGACGGTTGCGTTAATGTCGCTTCGATATTCCATTGTGCAGAAGAAGGACTAGCCTGCTTTGAACCCCGATTCACCGAGTCCCACGACCGCCCGCTACCGCTTCGGTTTCGTCCTGAATACGGCCATCGGTAACATGACCCGGTACCTAAATTTGCGGAAGTACGCGCAACGTGAACCGGATGTCCACTTGACATGGGCGCCAGTGAGCCACTACACCGCGCCCGACGTACCCAGCCGTTTGCGGTTCTTGCCGGATCCCATCTTCATGCGGGCCAGGGTGTTGCAACAGGCTTGGCCGCTTCTGAGTCGGCTCGACGAATTCGACGCCGTCATGATCCATCTGTTTGAGGCGGACGTGCTTTGTGCGTTGCGTGGTTGCCTGCGAGACGGGCCGTTGCGGTTCAGCAGCACAGATGAAGCTCCGATAGTCGATCGCGCGAACTACCCGCTCTATCCCAATGACCTGACCAAGTCACGGCTGCGACAAAAAGCTCGATTGGCGCTTGACCTATGGCGTGTGCGGCACACCGACTACTTCCTTCCGTTTTCTCACTGGGGTGCACGCATCTTGACGCGCGATTGTGGTGTGCCCAGCGAAAAAGTGGAGGCGATACACGTCGGTATGGATCTCGAGCTATGGCGTTCGATTCCTAGGCCGGTACGTCCATCGGATCGCCGCCTGCGCCTGCTCTTTGTTGGTGGCGATTTTGTCCGGAAGGGCGGTCCGCTGCTGCTAGAAGTGTTCCAAGCCCATTTCCAGAACGTCGCCGAACTCCATCTGGTTACCAAGCAAGCGCCACGACAACTGCCGGAGAGTGTTCATGTGCACGCGGATTTCAGCCCCAATGACGAAAGACTAAGGCAGCTCTACGCGCGTTCGGACCTATTGGTCATACCCACCACCGCTGATATTGGGCCACTCTGGGTCTGCCTGGAGGCGATGTCCGCCGGCATGCCGATTATTTCCACCGAAGTCGGAGCGGCAACGGAGGTGGTGAGGAACGGCGACACTGGTTTCTCTATCAAGGTCGGTGACGGCGAAGCGCTGCGTCAAGCTATCCAGACCCTCTACGATCATCCGGACATGTGCCACCAACTCGGCTGGCGCGGCAGGGCATTGATCGAATCGAATTACAACGCGGCTATCAATGTCCCGCTGATCATTCGTAAGATGAAAACTCAGGTTGACCGCCATCGAAAAGCAAGAGGCTTCTCAAAGTGAGCGATCTGCTGCGTCCTATCGCGTTGGCTCTACTAAGGTGGGATCGCCTACGGCGATTCCGCCACAACCAGTTCATGCGTTCGCACGCGGCCATTCCATCTGGCAACGTTCCCTCCAGCGCCCCGACACGCGTCCTCGTCCTGGGTGTATACATGGCCGACCGGCAAAATACCGTGGAGCACCTTGCGCGGGCATTCGCGACGGCGGGCCGATCTGTCCACGTTGAGCAGCGCTGGGTGGCGTTGAATGGATGCTCTGAAGATGAGATTGTTCGCCAAGTCACCACAGTGATTGCGCGCCGGGCAGAACCCAAGTTCGCTCTCCTCAACCGTCTACTCAAACCCTCAGATACAGACGATTTCGATTTCGTGTTCGCATGCGACGACGACATCTATCTTCCCCAAGGCTTTCTGCCAGCCTACATCGCGCATC
Source organism: Pseudomonadota bacterium (assembly GCA_040384825.1). Taxonomy (GTDB): domain Bacteria; phylum Pseudomonadota; class Gammaproteobacteria; order Burkholderiales; family Burkholderiaceae_C; genus LMDS01. Next base: position 6,066 of record JAZKIO010000084.1, on the reverse strand, counting down.
AGAGAATGCTTGATTTCGCAGTTGCCCAGCCATCCAGAGCTTGGCACAGTCACTTCGACCATGCCTTCGCGCTCAGGCGCCCGTGGTTGCAAGCGCGCCAGACCCGCTTCGTAGAGTGTGGGCCTCTGGTCTCTTTCCGAAGAGACGCAGCATGCTTGTTGCTGCCGTTCGACCAGGAAGAGGGGATGTGGGGAATCGACCTAGTTTGGCCAGCGGTAATCGAACGTCACGGATTAACGATGGGCATTGTGGACGCCGTACCAGTAGACCACAGCGTACGTCCGCAGGCCTCCACGTATGACAAAAGCTATCAGTACGCAGCAATGGGCGAGTACCTTTCGAAGCGGCCGCATATCCCGATGCAGGAGGCGTTCACTGTTGTGAAACGGTATCCGCTTCGTTGGTAGTGGGACCATTGCCATTGAGGCGTCAGATCCCTCCAGCACCTGCTATTTTTGTGGCGGGTAAAGGAAGAATTTTGAAACCGGACCCCATTCGCTTCCCGGAATTTTCCATTCCAACTGTGCGTTGGGAGCTGCGTCTTCGATCACGATGTAGTAAGGCCGGCCCGCATCGAAATCGAGGGTCGACTGCCGCGCTACGGTAAGGAGTACCTTCCCACCACCGCGCACGCGAAACTCGTGCTTGCCGGGCAGCATCGAGACGATCCAGCCCTTTCCGTCCTTCAAACCCGATCCGGGGCCGAGGCGCCCGCACGAACCCTGGGCATGGGCGCGCTGCGCTTCCTGGTCAGTCGGAACGGGTGCCAGCGCTAAGGTGTTGGTAGCGCAGGCGAGCAGAGCAAAGGTAAGAAACTTCATGGATGCGCGGAGCGTGTCTTCATGTCTCTGTCACCGTAGCGTTGCGATCGTGCGGAGGGCGTTTGATCATTAGAAGATTCTGCGCCCGTCACCCAAAAGGTGGCTGTGACAGTCCTTCAAATTTTGTACACAATTCTTCGCCCATGCAATTGAGACGTCATTGTCCCAGCCGTTGAACCAGTCGGCATGAGACGAATATCCGCCTGGCAACGCGGGGTCGTAGTTGTCGGAAGACAGGCGCCACTTCAGCGGCGCGTTCAACTGTTTGACTGTGTACATCACGTTGAACGTGATGGCGGGGATGGCGATCGGGTGCGTGGACGGGCAGTGTTTCGCGTACGGGGGAGACTGATCCTGAACCACGTAGCTCATGTGGCTCTTGTGGTCGGGGGAGTCGAGGTTCACGCCATCCCAACATTGCGGGAAGAAGATCTCGCTCCAGACTTGCGCGCCCACATCGCAGTTCGGGATAGCCGGGCCGTAACTGTCGTTCGAATTGTTAGGACCGCCCACACATTTGTACCGCATGCTGAATACCGCGGGATGAGGCGCCGCTGCGTTGGGGTCACCTGCAATCATGCGCAATCCGGCAGGAATCGGTTGGGTCAGGGCTGCGGGAACGTCATAGCTGGCCTTGTAGTAGACGCCCATACCGTCGGGCGCAAGGGGAGTTCCGTCCTTGGTGTCGATCATCGTCGGTACCCAGTACGCCGATCGATTGGCGATGCCTCCGCGACACGTTGATCCGCCGCTGTTGCGGAGCGAGTCCGCGGTGGAGTCGGCATTCACACCGGTGTTGCCGAAGAACGTGTGGAGATGTGACTTTCCGGCTTGCCCCGGAAACACGATCGGATCATCGAAGCCCATCTTCGCGACAGTGCACGTAGTCCGGAAAGCGCCGTCAGCCGCCGGAGCCAACTCGGTTGTCGGGGCGACGTTGAATGTTGTCGCGCCTACTGCCGGGGCTGCAATCTTTGATGTGTCGATGTAGGGCAGGAAGGATGATGTCGTCGGTGCCGGTGCCGGTGCCGGTGCCGGTGCCGGACTGGGCGTCGGTTCTGGAAGGGGCGCCGGGGCGGGGGCCGGAGCCGGAGCCGTCGCGGGTGCCGGAGCGGGCGTCGGAGCCGTCGACGAATCTTTCGCCCGTCCCTTGCCATTCCCGCCGGCTGCCTGGATCTGGGCCATCGAACCGTCGCTCGCGAGCGAATCGACGCCGAGGGACGCGGCACCTTCGCCGCCGCCGCAGGCGGACAGCACCGCGGCAAAGAGAACACACAGCGCGGTCGGCGCTGCAACGTAGGGGCGGGGGGTGCGGTGCTGGTTCATGATCGGTCTCTGCTCGGCGTGGATCACCGCGGCGCTCGTGCGAGGGGCACTGGCGCTGCGACAAGGGGCTGCGAGAGGACCGACGGAATCGGTATGGCGCGGGACGCGCGGTTCGCGGGAAAAACCACCGTGGCCGATGAGGGCGTCGGGTGATGTGCTCTGTATCGGAGGGGGCGAGCTGGGCCTTGAACGCTATTCAGGCCGCAAAAGGTTTCACAGGTAACCGCAAGTAAGTCGATGCAGGACGGTGGACGGTCAGAAGCTGGCGAGCGGAGGGGCATGGCCGTCGATGGCCGGTCGCGCCGGCACCTGGAACAAGGGACGGCTGTTCCGGGTGCAGACCATGTGCCCGCGCAAGGACGCACCGGCGCGACCCGGAAACGTCGTGTTTCAGCGCGTCTGGCGAATCGCCTGGCTTCGGCTCGTTACATGTCCGACCGCGTGAGACCGAAGCGAGGCGGAGCCGATACCTTGGTTACGACCGCCAACGCGATGCAACAGGAAGTTGCACGTGCGATGTGGGCACCGCGTCGATCAATAGACGCGGTCCACCAGCAGGCGCTTCAGGTACTGCCCGTAGCCGTTCTTGAGCATCGGCTGGGCCAGCGCTTCGAGCTGCGCGGCGTCGATCCAGCCCGAGCGGTACGCGATCTCCTCGGGGCACGCGACCTTCAGACCCTGGCGCTTCTCGAGCGTGGCGATGAACTGGCCGGCCTCGAGCAGGCTGTCGTGCGTGCCGGTGTCCAGCCACGCATAGCCGCGGCCCATGATCTCGACGCTGAGCTGACCCTGCGCCAGATAGACCGCGTTCAGGTCGGTGATCTCCAACTCGCCGCGTGGCGAGGGCTTGATGCCGGCCGCGATGTCGCAGACCTGTTCGTCGTAGAAGTACAGGCCGGTGACGGCGTAGTTGCTCTTCGGTGCCTTCGGCTTCTCCTCGATGCTCAGGGCACGGCGCTGCGCGTCGAACGCGACCACGCCGTAGCGCTCGGGATCGGTCACGTGGTAGGCGAACACCGAGGCACCGCTGTCCCGCGCGGCTGCGACCTCGAGCTGGCGCTGCAGATCGTGGCCGTAGAAGATGTTGTCGCCGAGCACGAGCGCGCTCGGCTGGCCGGCGATGAACTCGCGGCCGAGGATGAAGGCCTGCGCCAGGCCATCCGGGCTCGGCTGCACGCAGTAGCTGATGTTCAGGCCCCAGCGCGCCCCGTCGCCCAGCAGCGCCTCGAAGCGCGGCGTGTCCTGCGGCGTGCTGATCAGCAGGATGTCGCGGATGCCGGCGAGCATCAGCGTGGCCAGCGGGTAGTACACCATCGGCTTGTCGTACACCGGCAGCAGCTGCTTGCTCATCGCGAGCGTGGCGGGGTGGAGCCGGGTGCCGGAGCCCCCGGCCAGGATGATGCCTTTGCGGTTCACGTGGGTCATGGAGTCGTCTGGAGTGGTGGATGGGCGCTCAGCCGAGCACCTCGGTCAGCATCCGGTCGACGCCGCTCTGCCAGGCCGGCAGATGGAAGCCGAAGGTCTCGCGCAGCTTCGTGGTGTTCATCCGGGAGTTGCCGGGCCGACGCGCGGCGGTGACGAAGGCGCTGGTCGGTACCGGTTCGATCGCGTCCGGTGCGACGCGCAATTCCCGCCCGCGGGCGCGCGCGAACTCGATCACGTGGCGCGCATAGTCGAACCAGCTGGTCTCGCCCGAGGCCACCGCGTGATAGGTGCCGGCGATGTCCGGGCGCTGCGCCGCGGTTCGCAATACGTGGGCGCTCAGGTCGGCCAGCAGATCGGCGCCGGTGGGCGAGCCGATCTGGTCGTCGATCACGGTGAGGCGGTCGCGTTCGCGCGCCAGCTTCAGCATGGTCTTCGCGAAGTTGCCGCCGCGCGCGGCATACACCCAGCTCGTGCGCAGGATCACGTGGCGGCAACCGCTCGCGCGGATCGCCTCCTCGCCTTCGAGCTTGGTCGCGCCATAGACGCTGAGCGGGCCGGTCGGCGAATCCTCGACCCAGGGCGTGCTGCCGCTGCCGTCGAAGACGTAGTCGGTGCTGTAGTGCAGCAGCCAGGCGCCCAGCGCGGCGCCCTCGCGCGCGATCACGGCCGGTGAGGCGGCGTTCAGCGCGCGCGCGACATCAGGCTCGCTCTCGGCCTTGTCGACCGCCGTGTGGGCGGCCGCATTGACGATGATCTGCGGCGCCACCGCGCGCACCGTGGCGGCCAGCGATTCCGGCTGCGAGAAGTCGGCGCGCAGCGGCCCGGGGCTGTCGAAGTCGAGCGCGACGACCTCGCCCAGCGGCGCCAGCGCGCGCTGCAGTTCCCAGCCGACCTGTCCGTTCTTGCCGAGCAGCAGGATCTTCATCAGGCGGCCCGCGCGCTGTAGTTGGTGTCGACCCACTCGCGGTAGGCGCCGCTCTGCACGCGCTCCACCCAGCCGGCGTTGTCGAGGTACCAGCGCACCGTCTTGCGGATGCCGGTGTCGAAGGTCTCCGCCGGCTTCCAGCCCAGCTCGCGCTCGACCTTGCGCGCGTCGATCGCGTAGCGCCGGTCGTGGCCGGGGCGGTCCGTCACGTAGGTGATCAGGCGGCTGTAGCTGCCGGCCGGGTCGGGCCGCATCTCGTCCAGCAGCGCACAGACGGTGTGCACGATCTCGATGTTCGGCTTCTCGTTCCAGCCGCCGATGTTGTAGACCTCGCCCGGCCTGCCGCCTGCGAGCACCGCGCGGATCGCGCTGGCGTGGTCCTTGACGTACAGCCAGTCGCGCACCTGCTGGCCGTCGCCGTAGACCGGCAGCGGCTTGCCGGCCAGCGCGTTGACGATCATCAGCGGGATCAGCTTTTCGGGGAAGTGATAGGGCCCGTAGTTGTTGGAGCAGTTGGTCGTGATGACCGGCAGCCCGTAGGTGTGGTGCCAGGCGCGCACCAGGTGATCGCTGGCGGCCTTGCTGGCGGAGTACGGGCTGTTCGGCTCGTAGGTGTCGGTCTCCGTGAACGGCTCGTCGGTCTTGGACAGGGAGCCGTAGACCTCGTCGGTCGAGACGTGGTGGAAGCGGAACGCGGCTTTCGCCGGGGCGTCGAGAGCCGACGAGTACGCCCGCGTGGCCTCCAGCAACGTGAACGTGCCTTCGACATTGGTCTTGATGAACGCCGCCGGGCCATGGATGCTGCGGTCGACATGGCTCTCCGCGGCGAAGTGCACCACCGCGCGCGGGCGGTGCTCCGCGAACAGGCCGTCGAGCAACGCGCGGTCGCCGATGTCGCCCTTGACGAACACGTGGCGCGCATCGCCCTGCAGCGCGGCCAGGCTTTCGAGGTTGCCGGCGTAGGTGAGCGCGTCGAGGTTGACGACGGGCTCGTCGGAGCTCGCCAACCAGTCCAGCACGAAGTTTGCGCCGATGAAGCCGGCCCCGCCTGTCACGAGAATCATGTCGAGAGTTGTCCGTTCAAAAGTGGAGTGAAGCGGCGCGTCACAGGCGCCACACGGTGAGGCCGGCGGCGCGCAGCGCGGCGGCATCGAAGCCGGCCTTGACATCGATGAAGCAGGCCTGCGGCGCGGCCTTCGCGACGATCTGGTCACTGCGCAGCCCTCGGTAGGCCTTGTGCGCCACCGCCGCGACGATCGCATCGGCGCGCGGCAGATCGTCCCAGGCCGAGAGCTCGAGGCCGTATTCGTGCAGCGCCTCGGCCGCGTCGGCCTGCGGGTCGTGCACGAACACCTGGACGCCGTAGCTGCGCAGTTCGGCGACGATGTCGACGACCTTGCTGTTGCGGATGTCGGCGCAATCTTCCTTGAAGGTGAGCCCGAGCACGTTGACCTTGGCGCCCTTGACGTGGCTGCCGGCGGCGATCATCTGCTTGATCGTCTGCTCGGCGATGTACTTGCCCATGCCGTCGTTGATGCGGCGCCCGGCCAGGATCACCTGCGGGTGGTA
>JAZKIO010000083.1:0-14579 GCA_040384825.1 Pseudomonadota bacterium | reverse complement strand
TGCCGGCGCCGTAGCGGACGGTCTTGCCGAGCTCGATCGTGAACGAGCCGCCTTCCGAGGCGATCCAGGTCCATGCAGATTGAGCATGCACTGGCAACGTAGCGATCAGGCCGCTCAGCGCAGCAAAGAGAAGCCCTAGACCCCGCATAGCCGTTCCCATACTAGACACCTCGGTTCTCGAATGCGGTGAAGAAAACGCCACGTCCTGGACGTCCTCACGTGAAGGGCAGACTTTGCGGGCTTGACGCGTGCGACAGGCGACATGCTCGCTCTCTTGATCTGAAGTTGCTACACCTACATTGCATCCGCGCGCCCTGCCGTGCTCGGCACCAAGCGTTCGCAAGCTTGAGAAGCCGCTTCGACCCGCACTGACCTGGATCGACTTCGCGTTCGAAGAACTGCCTCGCCATCGGCGCTCAATCATCGGGCCCGGCTTGGGCGGGGCCGCAGTCAGATAGACTGGACGGACGAAGATACTCCTGCCCAGCAGGAAGCAGCGGCTGGGGAGCCGCATTCCACCTGAGGCAGTCGCTTTAGGTTATTTTCCAACCGGAAATCAGGTCCTTGGCATCGGTTGTCTGAGTGCCTGAAGGTGGACTGAACGCGACTCGCGCGTTCCCCGACGGCCAATACGGCCGAAATGAACTCTGGCGCTGTGACCGGAAACGCTTGAGGCACTTTTCCAATGCAGGTCCCTCAAATCGGTGCAATCGCGCATGTAGGTGGTGAGCGATGCGTCATGGCTGGTTCCGGAAATCCTGAGGGGTGCTGCGTTGCTTAAATTTCCTCGTGCACTGCCGGAGCATCACGACTGTGTCGGATCGAAGCCGGGGTCGTTACCGATCGCCAAATCCATGGGGCCGAGGTTCGTAGCAATCGTCAGTGCGATGGTCGCCAGTACCAACGGATCAGCGCCCTGCATCAGTCGCGGGTTGGATCTCACGATCTGATGGGCGGCAGCCAATTGCTGAGCCGCGAGAAGCGCGGCTCGTTTGAGTTGCGGATTGGTGATTTCAGCCGCGTTGAAGTCGATTCCCATGGCACTCTCCATATGCTCCAGTGAAGCCGATCTCCGGCTTGCCAGTGATAGTCGATCAAGAAGAATTGACGCGGCGTAGGAAGAGGCCGCAAAGCGATGGCGGGCCATGGCGCGCCACCAGACACAGGCACGCGCACGGGGCGCCCTTTCGAGCGTCTTACATCGCCGCGCGTCACCTCGGAGGTAGCCTCGCCGAGTTGCGATCTGAATACCCTTCTCAGGAAGGTCGACTTGGGCGACAGATGGGCGCATATGTCCAAGAACTCCCCCAATCGAGGGGGCGCTGCGAGAGGCTGCATCGCAGGCAATGTTCCGGACGGGGTCGCAGCGACGTGATGGTCCCGGAGAGTCTTGCCGGTGCCATCGTCGGTATGGATGGGATCGGCGTGCCGGGTCAGGCCCGATTGCACTTGGGCTTTTTTGCCGTTCGAATCAACGTTGCACGCATAGCGCCCTGAACGGGGGTGAGAGCGCGCGCCACCCAAGACCGAGGAGACAAATCGATGCGTTCTATTCTTCATGCCTTGCCCTGTTCGATCGCACTATTGCTGGCCGCCCAGGTCGGTGCGGTACACGCTGCCGCGGCAGGCAGCGCCGGCGCCAAGGCATGCACTGCCGCCATCGCCAACACCCAAAACGGCCCCGCCGGCAGCGCCGCCGGATTCGGGAGCTGCCCCGAGGACGAGCGGCCCCAGGATCTCCGGGTCTTCACCGTTGCCATGGCGGCACTGCCTTTTGGACCGATGGCCAACGCGACAGTGCAGACGAACCGCTGGCATGGCGTGCTCGGCAATGCCGGCTACCGCATCGAAGTGCCGCAGAACTGGAACGGCAAGCTGGTGATGTACGCCCACGGCTACGCAGGCACCGGCAATTTGCTCGGGGTCAGCAATCCGTCGATCCGCCGCCACCTGATCGATAACGGCTATGCCTGGGCCGCCTCGAGCTACAGCAGCAACTACTACGACGTGCGCACCGGCGTCGAGGACACCAATGCGCTGGCGCTCGCCTTCACGCGCATCGCGTCCGACAACGGCCGGACTCTCGATAAGCCGGCCCGCACCTACATCATCGGTCATTCGATGGGCGGTCACGTGACTGGCGCGGCGATCGACCTCGAGGCGCAAAAGACCGCGGTGAATCGCATGCGCTACGACGGCGCGGTGCCCATGTGCGGCGTGCTGGGCGACACCGAGCTGTTCGACTACTTCGTCGCCTACCAGCTCGCCGCGCAGCAGCTCGCCGGTCTGCCCGCGACGAGCTTCCCGGAAACGAACTGGACGGCCATCGCGCCGGCCGTGCGCAGCGCGCTGTTCACCGCCTTCACGACGGTGCCTACCCTGCAAGGCATGAAGCTGCGGGAGATCGTCAAGAACCTGACCGGCGGCGAGCGCCCGATCTTCACTCAAGGCTTCGCCAACAGCGGCCTGCAGGCTGTGGTGTGGGGCACGTTCGGCGGCGACGGCAAGATCAACGGCATCCTGAACGAGAACGTGACCGACACTCAACACATCGTCTACCAGCTCGACAACGACCCTTCGCTCAACGTCGAGGAAATGGCGCTCAACAAGGCGATCATCGATGGAACACCCACGGTGGGCGCGAACCGGTTGCGTCGCGACGGGCTGCGCTGGATACCGAAGGTCAACGGCAAGTTCAACGTCCCGGTGGTGTCGTTGCACACGCTCGGCGACATGTACGTCCCGTTCAGCATGGAGCAGATCTTCGCGCGTCGGGCGCAGGCCAGCGGCAGCAGCCAGTACCTGGTGCAGCGAGCGGTGCGTGCGCCCAGCCACTGCGATTTCACGATCGCTGAGCAGGTGGCCGCTTTCGATGCCATGGTGAATTGGGAACAGACCGGCGAGAAGCCCGACGGCGACGACGTGCTGACGCCGTGGGTAGTGGGGGACTCGAACTACGGCTGCCGCTACACCGTCAACTCCGGTGGTCCGGACGACAGCCCGACGACCGTCGCCACGCGCGGCTTCATGCCGGCTTGTACGCCCTGATCGTCAGCATCGCGCCGTGAGGCGCTACCCGAGTGCGGCCTCGCCTCGATCCTTTGAGAGAGGCCGTGCGCGCAGAGTGGGCGCGGTCGAGCGCGCTTTCTCGGTCCGCTTCAATGAATTGGTGCGGCTCTCAACGGTCATTCAAGCTTCGCGGCGGACTGGCCATCAATCCGCAACGGTGGCTTGTCTCGAAAAGCGATGACGCGGTTCTTGCCCAAGCGTTTGGCCTCGTACATGGAAGCGTCTGCCCGGGCAATCGCCTGCTCGAGATCGTCTGAACCTGAGCAGTCCGCGACGCCCGCGGAAAATGTGACCGTCAGATCAAGAGCCAGGTCATCGAACGAGGCCGACTGCAACGCTTGCCGCACCCGATGCATGGCCGCTACGGCTTGATCGGGGGAGGTGGCTGGCATCATCAGCACGAACTCTTCGCCTCCCCAACGCGCGAGCAAGTCGCCCCCTCTGACCGCCGCTTGCGCGCTTTCACCGAAGCGACGCAAAACGCCGTCTCCGACCGCATGTCCGTGAAGATCGTTGATGCCCTTGAAGTTGTCGATGTCCATCAGCGCGATGCTCATGAGCGGTTCGGATCGTCCTCTCACCGACAGTTCATCGCGCATCCGGTCGAGCGCCGCTCGACGATTGAACAGACCAGTCAAGTCGTCGCGTGATGCAAGCGCGCGAATCCGCTCCAGTGCTGCGGCGAGATCTGTCCGTTGACTTTGCAGGTCGGCTCGCTGCTCCTGCAAACGCACGCGCAGTCGTCCGATGCGAACAGCCAATACTGCTGCTGCCGTCAATACGACCCCAGAAAAGAGCAGATGCATTGCCTCCACACGCGGGTCGTATCGATCGGGGTCTGTCACCGCTTTCCACACCATCACGCTTCCCAGCAACGCAAATGCTGACAAGGCGACCGACTTGGCTCTGGTCATGTCCACTTCGAACATCGTGAAGACGACCACCAGAATCATGATGAGGATGACGGCGCCGCGCGCCGGACCCGTTATTGCGTAGGACCAGGAGATTCCGACGATGGCCCACAAGGACTGCGGGATTCCAAGCGACTGGTTGGACTTCAATCGAAGGTTCAACCCGCTGCGAATGGCACCGTAAAAGAGGATCCCGCCGCTCAGATTCCAGCCGGTGAGCGCCCATGACTGGGATTCGTCGATGAGCCCGAGCAGAACCTCTCCATGCTGGACTGTTGCAAACGCTGCATAGACCGCGAGCACCAGCAGCGCCTGCGAGGCCCGCATGGCTTGACGCTGCTCGTTTCCCAACAGCAGCCTGGAGAGTGATTGCGCAAGCCGAGACATTACCGCTTGGATTTCGGTACGGGGACTCGCACCTTTAGCCGGTTACCGACGCGGCGATGCGTCACGATGAGAGCGTGCTCGCTCAAGTTCACGCTTGAGGTGCCGATGACCCGGCTGAACAGATTCCCTCCGGTTGCGGAGGCTGTACGCGCTTGCACGACCCGGTCCAGCGGTGCCCCACCTCGGAGACATATGAGCATCGTTACCACATTGACCGACGACGCCTACCGCAGACTCGGCGCAATCATCGCGCAAGTTCAATCCCGCTACATCCTCCGGGCACCCCCTCGGGAAGTCTTCGAGCCTCTGCTGACGGACTTGCTGGGCTTTACCGGAAGCGAATACGGATTCATCGCAGAGTTGCTCAGCGACCCGGTGGACAACCATCGATTCCTGCGTATCCAGGTGCTCACGGACATCAGCTGGGACGGGCCGACGAGTCGCATCTATGCCGACCATCTTGCAGGGAAGAGGCACGTCGAGTTCCACAACATGGAGACGCTCTTCGGTGCTGCCGTGACGAGTGGCACGACGGTGATCTCGAATGACCCGGCCAACGATCCGCGCAGTGGCGGCAGGCCTCCTGGGCATCGGCCCATGAACTCCTTCATAGGTGCTCCGCTATTCCATGGCGGCGAGATGATCGGCATGGTTGGCATGTCGAACCGGACAGGCGGGTACAGCAGTGAGCTGGCCGTGTTTCTCGAGCCGCTTTTTGCGAGCGTCGGTTCTATTCTTGGCGGGGTGCGGCTCGAGGCGGCAAATCGAGTTGCCGAGGAAGCGCTGGTCCAAAACCGCGTCGCCTTGGTCGCCGCCGAAGCAGCTCAAAAAGCAAACGCTGCAAAGACCGAGTTCCTGTCACGCATGAGCCACGAGTTGCGCACGCCACTCAATGCTGTCCTGGGGTTCGCACAGCTTCTTCAGCTCGATCCGCAGAAGCCGCTCAGCCCAACTCAGGCGCTACGCGTTGGGCACATTGAACGGGCTGGCAACCACCTGCTGGCCATGATCAATGACGTGCTAGACCTGTCGCGCATAGAGAGCGGAACCTTTCCACTTTCCATAGGGCCAGTGGATGTTCGCCGCGCGGTTCACGAGGCGCGGGCACTCGTCGACGTCGCAGCATCGCAAGGAAGCGTCGGCCTTTGCATCGATGAACCAACGGTAGGTGAGTCCTGCAGTTTCGTCCGAGCAGATCGTCTCAGGCTTCGGCAAATCCTGCTGAACCTGCTCAGCAATGCGGTCAAATACAACCGCTTTGGAGGCCAAGTGACCGTCAGATGGCGCTGCATTACAGCGGAGCAGCGCGTCAATATCGAGGTGAACGACAACGGCGTCGGAATCAATGCCGAGCAACTCTCGCATCTGTTCGAGCCCTTCAATCGTCTGGGGGCAGAAACCACTCCTGTGGAAGGGACCGGCATCGGACTGGTCATCTCGCGACGGCTCGCCCAATCAATGGGCGGGGAACTTTGCGTGAAGAGTGAAAAGGGCGTGGGGACCACCGTGTGCCTGGAGTTGCCCATGGCTTTAGAAGAGGGCGAACTAAGTCTCGTGACAAGGCCCGCAGAACTCGGGCATGTAGAGATGAGTGGTCCATACGCGAAACATACAGTCCTGTACGTTGACGACAACGAGATGAACGTTGAGGTGGCGGTCGCCATATTGCAGTCGAGAAGCGATCTTCGCGTTGTGACTGCCCGCAGCGGCCGGGAGGCTATCGAAGCAGCGCACAGAGAGATCCCTGACTTGATTCTTCTCGATATGCACCTGGGCGATATGACTGGTCTGGAGGTGCGCCGACAGTTTTCGCTCGACGCAGCGCTCGCCAGAACTCCATGCGTTGCTGTGTCAGCCGATGCAATGGAGGGCACGATTGCCGACGCTAAGCGGGCCGGATTCAGGTCCTATCAAACGAAGCCGTTGCACGTCAAGAGCTTCTTGGCTTGCGTCGACGAAGCGCTGCGCGATTTCGCGCCCAAACAGTCATCAGCCAACGACCGCCATTAGGGACCTGCCGGCCCACTCATGCTATTGCATGGCAATACCCCTCTCCTAGGAGACGATGCAACTACGCGCTTCATCTAGAACCAAACCGGTCGATACCCAGATCACCGCAAGAAGTCTCCTCCGCTCGCTCAATGAGGCAGTACCCGAGACAGGAGGGACGGGTCTCAATCTGGCGGCTTCGCTTGAAAACTCCACCGCGGCTGCGCCGCTTACCCTGACCGGAATGCCTAGGGACACCATGAGCTCTTTTACCCACCTGAAGATCGGTTCACGCTTGAGCCTAGCGTTTGCCGCCGTTATTCTGCTGGCGGGCGTCGTCGTTCTGATTGGTATCATCCGATTGGCACAAATCACCGACAGCATCACTCTCATCGGCAACGACCGGGTGCCCAAGGTTCAGCGGTTGGCAGAGATTACTGATGATGTGAACTTGATAGCGAGGGAGTTGCGAAACGCCTTGATCTACAGCGACGCTTCGAAAGTGACCGGCGCGCTTGAAACGGCGCAGAAGGCCCGCGAGCACATCGGCAAGTCAATTGACGTCCTAAGTCCCACCATCACGAGTGAGGAGGGCAAGCGGCGTCTGGGGAAGATGGCAGAGAGCCGCGCAGCCTACGTCCCTGTACAGTTGCAGTTCATTGACTTGGTGAAGGCTGGCAAGAAGGACGAAGCGATCGTCGTGCTCACGGACAAGCTGCGCCCGACGCAGTTGGCTTACATGAAGGCGCTGGACGACTTGAAGGATTTGCAAGTCGAGTTGATTGCCAAGGCTGCAGAAGATGGCCAGGCTGAGTACGCGAAGGCGAAAACGCTGATGATCTCTTTGCTAATCGGCATGGCCTTACTGGGCGGCGCGCTAGGCTGGTGGATCACCCAATCCATAACGAGGCCGATCAATCAGGCTGTAGACGTTGCAGAAAAAGTAGCCGCGGGCGATCTAGGCTCCGAGGTACAGGTTCACAGCCACGACGAGACGGGCCGGCTGCTGGCAGCACTGAAGGCAATGAACGAAAGTCTGGTGCGAATCGTGGGCACTGTGCGCATCAGCAGCGACAGCATCGCCACGGGTAGCACTCAAATCGCTACGGGCAACGCCGACCTGTCGCAGCGCACGGAAGAGCAGGCCAGCGCCTTGGAGGAGACTGCCGCCTCCATGGAACAGCTGGGCTCCACTGTCAAGGCCAACGCTGAGAACGCTCATCAGGCCAACCAATTGGCGCTGAGCGCAAGCACGGTAGCCGTGAAGGGCGGGGAAGTCGTTGGTCAAGTGGTCCAGACAATGAAGGGCATTAACGAAAGCAGTAAGAGGATCGCCGACATCATCAGCGTCATCGACAGCATCGCGTTTCAGACCAACATTCTGGCGCTGAACGCAGCAGTCGAGGCTGCGCGCGCGGGTGAACAGGGCCGCGGTTTCGCAGTTGTGGCCAGCGAGGTGCGCAGCCTAGCGCAGCGCAGTGCAGAGGCGGCCAAGGAAATCAAGTCTTTGATCACGGCAAGCGTCGAGCGCGTCGAGGAAGGCACCACACTTGTCGACCAGGCCGGCAGGACTATGACGGAGGTCGTAAGCTCGATCAAGCGGGTGACTGACATCATGGGTGAAATCAGCGCCGCCAGCACCGAGCAGAGCGCCGGCGTTTTGCAGGTGGGCGAGGCGGTGAGCCAGATGGACAAGGTCACACAGCAGAATGCCGCGCTGGTCGAGGAAAGCGCGGCAGCGGCCGACAGTCTTCGCCAGCAGGCTCAGCAACTTGTGACCGCAGTGTCGGTCTTCAGTTTGGGCCCAAGTGAAACGCCTGCAGCCACGTCGCTGGTCGAGAGAGCCGCCGATCGACCGAGCTCAAGGGTTCAGGACTCGGCAGTCCGACCTGCAATCCGCAAAGCGAATGCCATTTCGACCAAGACCCAGCCAAGCTCATCACAGTCGCCGGTGAAGCCTGTCGCCGCCGCTACGGGAAACGACGAATGGACGGCGTTCTAGGCCATCGATTGCGCGTTTCTTTTGAGTGTTGAGGCTTCGATGCGCGCCGCTTTGCAGATCGAGTTGACCGCGTGGACCCATGCTTACTATGCTAGTAGGCATGACGATTGAACCGAGTTAAATGCGCCCAACTTAGGCGATGACTCCTCCTTGCACAGCCTACTCAAGCATGTAGCTCAGGGTCGATGGGGCCTGTACGCGGCGAAGAGAAGCGGTCCTTGATCGCGACCATTTGGCGTGAGGGTTCTCGGCGTCGGCTGCGCTATTCAGAGCCGCATTCGAGCCGGAACTGGCTCGACCGGCGAGCGACCGCTTGATAGCGATAAGCGCGAGTACGCTGGCCGCCGGCGACCGGCAGCATCCGCTGCAAAGGCGACAACTCTCCTGGAGAGAGTGTTCTCAGAGGACTAGGCTTTTGGGACGAGAAGAATTTCGTTAAGCACCGGATGAAAGCCACACCTTCACTTGGTGCTTAACGAACGTGCAACCCCGCATCCCGCGGTTAGCCATAGTTCCGCTGGAATTGTGGTGACTGGAACCCTAACTTCGGTGATGCCCACCGGGCGAGATCTCGCTCGCCCACCACGGCGTGCTGTTCCTCGACGAATTGCCCGAATTCAGGCGCGGCGCGCTCGAGGCGCTGCGCGAGCCGCTCGAGACCGGCCGCATCGTGATTTCGCGCGCCGCGCGCCAGGCGGAGTTCCCGGCCCGCTTCCAGCTGCTGGCGGCGATGAACCCGTGTCCGTGTGGTCATCTGGGCAGCGCGCTGCAAGCCTGCCGCTGCACGCCGGATGCGATCGCGCGTTATCAGGGCCGCCTGAGCGGGCCGCTGCTCGACCGGATCGACATCCAGGTGGAAGTGCCGGCCGTGTCGCCGGACGCGCTCGCCGCCGCGCCCGACGGCGAGCCGAGCACCGTCGTCGCGCAGCGCGTGGCGGCCGCCCGCGCACGCGCGTTGGCGCGGCAGGGCGGCGTCAATGCCGATCTGGCCGGCGCGGCACTCGACGAGCACGCCGCGCTCGACCCGGCCGCCATGCAGTTCCTGCGCAGCGCGGCGGCGCGGCTCGGCTGGTCGGCGCGTGGCTTCCACCGGGTGCTGCGGGTGGCGCGCAGCATCGCCGACCTGGCTGACAGCGACGCGATCGGCGTGACGCACCTGGCCGAGGCGATCCAGTACCGGCGCGTGCTCGCCGCCACGTGAGCGCGCGGCCGCAGGGCCGGCGCGCGGCGCCCGCTCAGGTCGCGCGCAGGAACCCCAGGTCGCGCGGGAAGTTGCGCAGGTTCGGGAACACCGTGTCGAGCTGCGCGTCGCTGGCGCCGAACCATTTTCCCAGCGTGCTGCCGATCGTGTCGACCGAGGTCACCGGCAGGTAGGCGTTGTTGGCCGAGTCGTTCAGGGCGAGGCCGAACTGCGGGAAGCGGCCGAAGATCTCGCCGCCGTTCACCGCGCCGCCGCTGACAAAGTGGTGGCCGCCCCAGCCGTGGTCGGTGCCGTCGCCGTTGCTGGTCAGCGTGCGGCCGAAGTCGGACGCGGTGAACAGCGTGACGTTGTTGCGCATGTCGCCGCCCGCGAGCCCGGCGAGCGCGCCGTCGAAGTAGCCGAGCGCGTGCGAGATGCGGGCCAGCAGGTCGGCCTGGTTCATGTTCTGGCCGTCATGGGTGTCGAAGCCGCCCATCGAGACGAAGAACACCTGGCGCTTCGCGCCCAGCCCGTTGCGCGCGCCGATGATGCGCGCCACCGTCTGCAGCTGCTGCGCGAGGCCGTTGTTGGCGAGGTTGTTGGTGGAAGGTTGCACGTACTGCGTCGGCGCGGTCACGGTCGAGGCGGTGTAGGCGACCTGGAACGCCGCCTGCGCGTCGACCGAGCGCTTGACGATCGCGCCGTACTCGTTCGCGAACAGGTGCTGGTTGCCGGCGGTGACGATGCTCTTCAGCGTTGCGGACGCCGTCGACGAGCCGAACAGGTTGCCGCTCAGCCCGCCGATCTGCGTGGCGCCGCCGCTGCCGACCTGGTACTGGAATACCGTCTCGCCGGCCGAGAACACCGCGTTGCCCGAGACCGAGATGCTGGTGAATACCGTGTTGGCGTTGCTGCTCGCCACCAGGTCGCCGAGGTGGCCGCCCCAGCCGATCTTCACGCCCTCCGGACCGAGCGCCTGCCAGGTCGATTGCTGGTCGTTGTGAGAGCCGAGCGCCTTGGGGCGCGGCAGCACGTTGGCGACGTACTCGGCGCGCGTCAGCGGCTGCACCAGCGGGCCGGCGTTGGCCAGGATCGCGAGGCGGCCCGCGCCAAACAGCGTCGCGACCTCCGGCATGCTGGGGTGCAGCGCGAAGGTCAGCGGGCTGTTCTCGGTGCTGCCGGCGACGCCGGCGGTGAACTTCGGTGCGATCGCGCGCACGCCGCCCAGGCGATCGGGCGAGGCCAGCGGCGCGGTCGTGACCGGCGCGGTGCCCGGCGCCTTCAGCGCGATCGATTCGGGCGCGACCGAACGCATCCGCGTGTACTCGTTGAACGAGGTCGCGTCGGTGCGCAGCACCATGTGCGAGGAGTCGTTGCCGCCGTACAGGAACAGGCAGACGATGGCCTTGTAGTCGGCCGTCTGCGCGACCGCCGTGTTCAGGCTGGCGAGGTTGAGCGCGAACGGCGCCGCCGCGGGGCCGACGGCGCCGGCCACGACCGAGGCGGTGCGCAGGAAGCGGCGGCGGGAAGCGTCGAGGCGCGAGGTCTTGATGAGCGTCATGGCGTGATGGTCCTCGTCGTCACTTCTGGATCAGGTAGTCGGGCGAGGCCAGCGACAGGAACACCGCGATGTAGACGCGGTCGCGCTTGGCGGCGTCGATGTTGGCCTGGTTGGTCGGCGGCTGCGACGAATCCGGCGCGCTCGCGCCGGCCGGCGTCGGGTAGACCGGCGCGGGGATCGTGCGGCTCGTCACCGCCGTGGTGAGCTGGGTGCGCAGCGTCTCCGGCAAGGTGCCCGAGAACAGCAGCAGGTTCATGCGCTCGACGAGATCGGCCGGCGTGGCCGCGAGCGCCAGCTCGTCCGTGTAGTCCTGCTGGATGTCGCGGTTGTTGTCGACCGTGACGAGGCCGCGCATGTAGTTCATGTAGCCCGCGACCGACACGTCGTGGACGATCTGGAGCTCGGGCGCGACCAGGCCCGCGTCGGCGATCGGCTTGCTCGACGGCACGTAGCCCGGGCGGTAGAAGTTGAACACCGTCGGCGCGAACATCACCGTCTGGTTCAGGCGCGTCGCCGGATCGTCGGTGTTGCCGATGCCGCTGTAGCGGCCGGTCTTCGAGGTGGCCTTGAACGCGCGCATGAAGTTGGCGAGGCGGACCACCGGCTCGCGCACCTTGCCGGCGCCGGCCGCGGTGCTCGCGGTGCGTGCCTCGGTGTCGAGCAGCACGGCCTTCCACACCGCCTTCATGTCCCCGCGCGTTCCGCTGCCGTTGTTGTTGAAGGCCGCCGCGACGCGCGCCACATACGCCGGGCTCGGGTTGCTGGTGACGAGCCGCTGGATCAGCTGGCGGCCGATGAACGGGCCGACGTTGGCGTGGTTGAACAGCGTGTCGAGCGCGATCTTCAGGTCGCCGACCGTGTTGGCAGTGGCGAGCGTCTGCGCCGGGATCGTGACGCCGAAAAAGTTCTTCGCGCTGATCGAATGAAAGTTGGTGTTGGCCGCGTACTGGTTGTAGTCCTGCATCGGGCGCCAGTCGCGCTCGAGGTCGGCGTCGTTGCCGAAGAAGCGGCGGCTGGTGCGGTTGGTCGTCGCCGAGCCGGCGTACCAGCTCCAGCCGGTGAACACCTGCGACAGGCCCTCCAGATCGGCCGACACGTACGCCGCCGCGGGCTTGCCGTCGCCGCCGAGCACCGGCGTGCCGTCGGCGTTCAGCCTGTACTGGCCGATCGTGAAGAGCTGGGTGATCTCGCGCGCGAAGTTCAGGTCGGGCACGCGGCCGGTGGCCGGGTCTTCCTTCTGGTTCTTCAGGTGCGACAGGTACACGCCCATCATCGGGTGCAGCGCCACCGCCTCCAGCAGATCGCGGAAGTTGCCGAACGCGTGCTCCCCAAGCATGTCGTAGTACGAGGCCACGCCGCGCGGCTGGCTGCGCAGCGTGCTGTCGGTGAACGAGATGACGAAGATCTGCGAAAGCGCGAACGCGGCGCGCTGGCGCAGCTGGTCGTCACCGCCGATCGCCTGGCTCCAGTACGAATCGAAGAAGTTGGTCTGGCTGATGGAGCCGCCGGTCGCCGCGAGGTCGGCCGCGGCCTGGTTCATCGTCAGCCGGTGGGAGACCGGCGGCTTGGCGAACTGCTCGTCGATCCACGCGGCGTAGCTCATGGTCTGCAGCCGCGTGATCTCGGCCGGCGTGGGGCCATAGGTCGCCTGCGTCAGGAAGCGCGCGGCGGCGAGCGGCGCGTTCGTCGGGCCCGCAGCGGCCGGGCTGGCGGTGGGGCCACCATCCGCTTCCGACGACCCGCCGCTGCCGCCGCCGCACGCGGCCAGGGCGAGCAGCACGGCGGCCGCGAGCGCGGCGCGTCCCGCCCGGACAGGAAACAACTGGATCGTTCGCACACGCACCCCCAAGAGTTGATCTTCTTGGGAGTGATCGAACGCAGAGCATGTGCCCGGCCCGCGACTGCCCGGGACCGTCAGGTCGGGCGCGCGATCTGTGAACCAGTTATCGAACGGCGCGCACCCAATCGTCGGAACTGCGACATAAGTCGGACAGGTTGCGAACGAATGCTTCCCCGCGTAAGCAGGCGCAACCGACCCGCAGGGCCGGCACGCGGGCGGTCAGAGCAGCGCGGACAGCGAGCGGCGCACCAGCGCCGCGTCGAGCGCGCTGCGCTGCGCCCAGTCGGCGAGCTGGTCCTCGCCGATCTTGCCGACGTTGAAGTACGCCGCGTCGGGATGCGCCATGTAGAAGCCGCTGACGCTGGCCGCCGGCGTCATCGCCAGGCTTTCGGTCAGGCCCATGCCGATCTCGTCGCACGCCAGCACGCGGAACATCTCGGCCTTGACGGTGTGGTCCGGGCACGCCGGGTAGCCGGGCGCCGGGCGGATGCCGCGGTACTTCTCTTCGATCAGTTCGGTGGTGCTCAGTTGCTCGTCGGGCGCGTAGCCCCAGAACTCGGTGCGCACGCGCTGGTGCAGGCGCTCGGCGAAGGCCTCGGCGAGGCGGTCGGCGATGGCCTTGAACATGATCGCGCTGTAGTCGTCGAGATCGGCGATGAACTGCTTGTCCTTCTTCTCGGCGCCGATGCCGGAGGTGACGGCGAACAGGCCGATGTGGTCGGCGATGCCGCTCGACTTCGGCGCGATGAAGTCGGCGAGGCAGCGGTTGGGGCGCGTCACACCGTCGACCACCGGCCGCACGCTCTGCATCCGCAGGCCGCGCCAGGTCATCAGCACATCGCTGCGCGTGTCGTCGCTGTAGATCTCGATGTCGTCGTCGTTGATCGTGTTGGCCGGGTACAGGCCGATCACGCCGTTGGCCGTGAGCCAGCGGCCTTCGATCGCGCGGCGCAGCAGGCGCTGGCCATCGCTCAACACGCGGCGCGCCGATTCGCCGACGATCTCGTCGGTCAGGATGGCCGGGTACGGACCGGCGAGGTCCCAGGTCTGGAAGAACGGGCCCCAGTCGATGCAGTTCGCGATCTCGGCCAGGTCGTAGTTGCGGAAGACGCGCCGGCCGGTGAACTTGGGCTTCGCGGGCGTGAAGGCCGACCAGTCGATCGGCGTCTTGTTCGCCCGCGCCTGCGCCAGCGTGACCAGCGGCGTCGCCTTCTTGTTGGCGTGCTGCTCGCGCACCCGCACGTAGTCGGCGTTCAGCTCGGTGATGTAGGCGGCGGCGCGCTCGTCGCTGAGCAGGTCGGAGCAGACGCTGACCGAGCGGCTCGCGTCCGGCACGTAGACCACCGGGCCTTCGTAGTGCGGCGAGATCTTCACCGCCGTGTGCACGCGGCTGGTCGTCGCTCCGCCGATCAGCAGCGGGATCTTCTTGATGCGGAACCAGTCGTCGCGCTGCATCTCGCCGGCCACGTACTGCATCTCCTCCAGGCTGGGCGTGATCAGGCCCGACAGGCCGATGATGTCCGCGCCCTCAACCTTGGCACGCGCGAGGATGTCCTCGCAGCGCACCATCACGCCCATGTTGACGACCTCGAAGTTGTTGCACTGGAGCACGACGGTGACGATGTTCTTGCCGATGTCGT
>JAZKIO010000082.1:0-9335 GCA_040384825.1 Pseudomonadota bacterium | reverse complement strand
CGAGCGAGTGCTTGATGGTCTCGGTGTTGTAGAGCACGCCGTCGTAGGTGCTCTGCGTGAGCGTGAGGATGCGTGGCTTCACGCCCTTGACGTCGGTGCCCTTGAGCAGCGGGTTGGCGGCGATCTTCTTCTTGATCGCAGCCGGCGAGAACTCGCTCTCCGGGATCGGGCCGATGATGCCGTAGTGGTTGCGCGTGGGCCGCATGAACACGGGCACCGCGCCCGTCATGATGATCGCGTGCAGGATCGACTTGTGGCAGTTGCGGTCGACCACCACCACGTCGCCCGGCGCGACCACGTGGTGCCAGACCATCTTGTTCGAGGTGCTGGTGCCGTTGGTGACGAAGAAGCAGTGGTCGGCGTTGAAGATGCGCGCCGCGTTGCGCTCGCTCTGCGCGATCGGGCCGGTGTGGTCGAGCAGCTGGCCCAGTTCGTCGACCGAGTTGCAGACGTCCGCGCGCAGCATGTTCTCGCCGAAGAACTGGTGGAACATGCGCCCGACCGGGCTCTTCAGGAACGCCACGCCGCCCGAGTGGCCGGGGCAGTGCCACGAATACGAGCCGTCCTGCGCGTAATCGACCAGCGCCTTGAAGAACGGTGGCGCCAGGCCGTCCATGTAGCTCTTGGCCTCGCGGATGATGTGGCGCGCCACGAACTCCGGCGTGTCCTCGAACATGTGGATGAAGCCGTGCAGCTCGCGCAGGATGTCGTTCGGCAGGTGCTGCGAGGTGCGCGTCTCGCCGTACAGGTAGATCGGCACCTCGGCGTTCTTGAAGCGCACCTCCTCGATGAACTTGCGCAGATTCAGCACGGCCGGGTCGAGCTCGGGGCCGGCGGTGAACTCCTCGTCGTCGATCGACAGGATGAAGGCGCTGGCGCGGCTCTGCTGCTGCGCGAACTGCGACAGGTCGCCGTAGCTGGTGGCGCCCAGCACCTCGAAGCCCTCTTTCTCGATCGCCGACGCGAGGGCGCGGATACCGAGGCCCGAGGTGTTCTCGGAGCGGAAGTCCTCGTCGATGATGACGATCGGGAAGTTGAAACGCAGCATGGGCGGAGCCTCGAAAGCGGGGGCGTGGAAAAAGCGCGAAGCGCGAAGTGTAGGGCCAGCAGATGACGTGCCGCCCTCGTTGCACCGGGCCCGGCCCGGCGCCGGCCTACACTGCACGCGGGCACCCGCCCGAAGGACGAGAACATGACCCTTTCGATCGCCACGCTGTGGTGGCTCGCGGCCGGCATTGCGGTGGCGACCGAGCTCGCGACCGGCACGTTCTACCTGCTGATGATCGCGCTCGGCCTGACGGCAGGTGCCGTGGCCGCGCACCTCGGCGCCCCGATGAGCGTGCAGGTGATCGCGGCGGCGCTCGTCGGTGGCGGCGCGACCGCGCTGTGGCACTGGCGCCGCTTCAGCCAGCCGCAGTCGGCACCGGCACGCGAGAACCGCGACGTGAACCTCGACATCGGCGAGCGCGTCAGCGTGAGGGCGTGGAACGTGGACGGCACCACGCGCGTCCACTACCGTGGCTCCGCCTGGACGGCACGGCTGGCGCCCGGTGCTGCCGCCGTGCCGGGCGAGTACCGCGTCAGCGCGGTCGAAGGCAACTGGCTCGTCCTCTCACCGCTCTGAACAAGCACCTCTCCCGAAGGCTCCCATGGAAGTCGCACTCGTCATCGCGGTCATCGCCGCCATCTTCGTCATCCGCACGATCAAGATCGTGCCGCAGCAGAACGCCTGGGTCGTCGAGCGGCTCGGCAAGTACGACCGCACGCTGACGCCGGGGCTGAAGTTCGTCGTCCCCTTCATCGAGCGCGTGGCCTACAAGCACTCGCTGAAGGAAGTGCCGCTCGACGTGCCCAGCCAGGTCTGCATCACCAGGGACAACACCCAGCTGCAGGTCGACGGGATCATCTACTTCCAGGTGACCGACCCGATGCGGGCGAGCTACGGCTCGTCCAACTACATCTTCGCGATCACCCAATTGGCGCAGACGCTGCTGCGCTCGGTGATCGGCAAGATGGAGCTCGACAAGACCTTCGAGGAGCGCGACCACATCAACATGTCGGTCGTCGCGGCGCTCGACGAGGCCGCCGCCAACTGGGGCGTCAAGGTGCTGCGCTACGAGATCAAGGACCTGACGCCGCCGGCGGCGATCCTGCACTCCATGCAGGCGCAGATCACCGCCGAGCGCGAGAAGCGCGCGCTGATCGCCGCCTCCGAGGGCCGCAAGCAGGAGCAGATCAACATCGCCACCGGCGAACGCGAAGCCTTCATCGCCCGCTCCGAGGGGCAGCGCCAGGCCGAGATCAACAAGGCCCAGGGCGAGGCGGCGGCCATCGTCGCGGTGGCCGACGCGACCGCCGAAGCGATCCGCAAGATCGCCGAGGCGATCCGCGCGCCGGGTGGCGAGCAGGCAGTGCAGTTGAAGGTCGCCGAGAAGGCCGTCGAGGCCTACGCGCAGCTCGCCCAGAAGAACAACACGATGATCGTGCCGGGCAACATGAGCGAGGTGTCGGCGCTGATCGGCACCGCCATGGCCCTAATGAAGGGCAAGGCGCCCGGCGGCGCCTGAAGCCCGACGCACAAGGAACGACGACCATGGCTTTCAACGTTCTCGGTACCGCGCTGGTGCCCTGCTCCTACGACCCGCTGACCGGCTACTACCGCGACGGCTGCTGCAACACGGCCGAAGACGACACCGGCAGCCACGTCGTCTGCGTCAAGGTCACCGAGGAATTCCTGGCCTTCTCGGCACGGCGCGGCAACGACCTGTCGACGCCGCGGCCCGACTACCGCTTCCGCGGCCTGCGCGCCGGCGACCGCTGGTGCCTGTGCGCATTGCGCTGGCGCGAAGCCTTCGATGCCGGCGCCGCGCCGTCGGTCGTCCTCGAATCGACCCACGAGCGCGCGCTCGACTTCGTCCCGATCGCCTGGCTGCGCGCGCATGCCCTGCATCCGGTAGGCTAAACTCGCCGGCTCCGGAGAGGTGGATGAGCGGTTTAAGTCGCACGCCTGGAAAGCGTGTGAGGGGTAAAACCCTCCGCGGGTTCGAATCCCGCCCTCTCCGCCACAAACGATATGAAGAACGGGCCCTCGCGGCCCGTTTTTGTTTCCTACCAGATCCTCTGCACCGAGCGCAGTCTCTCCACTGGGATGCGGGACTAAGGCTTCGTTCCAGCGAATGCTGCCGCGTCGGTACGGCCGGGGTTCACGGCAGCGACAAGGATGCTTTTCGTGTCCGCGTCGTACATGGCGACTCCGGTCCAAGTCTGTCCGGGATAGGCGCAAGGCGCGCCGCCGAAGGACAGAACCACATCGTACGCATTGCCGCCATAGCGCGGGCTGGTGGAGCTGTTGTCATCGGCTGCCGGCCGCGGAGTGAATGTGCCTGATGAGAGACATCCGCCCGATGACCCGCTGAACGATCCGTCTGCGCCGATGGTTCCACTGCCGCTCTGGCGGCCGGTTGCCACCGTTGCGGCGGTCCCAATGTAGGTTCCGGCAATCGCGGCAAGCGTGGGTGTCTGCGCGAACGTGCCGTTGTACGCCCCGACGAAATAGCCTGCCGCGCCACTGATGAGGGACGATCCATAGACATCGATGCTCGCTCGCGGCTTGAAGGAAGCCGAGCGTGTGCCGAAGGTCGTGCCGAAGCCCTCGAAGTTGAAGTCTCGTCCGTTCACGCTCGTGAAAGCCGCGATGGAATGCGCCGTGATGTCGGCATGCACGACACCGGCAATCAGAGCCGGGTTTCCCGGTGCAGAGTAGAAAAGCCAAAAGCTGCGTGCGCCGACCACGAGGGCCTGGCCACTCCGGCCCGTAGACTGGCCGTTCGATGCATCGAACACGAACCCGTCATAGCGCCCCTCAGGATGAGGCACCGTCTCGGGCTTCTCCTCGTTTGCCGATCCGCCCCCACCGCACGCGACGACCGCACAGGTAAGCGCAAGCACGCTCGCGACCTTCATCTTCTGCATTCCTGCTCCCGAGTTCGTTATTTGCAACAAATTGCAAACCAACTGTCTCACGGGACGAGGATGGATGTATCCCACGTCTGAGGGGGTTAGAAGCAAAGCGCCCAGGCGCGTCGCATATCGGCTGCACTCGTCCTTGGGCTGCAAGCACACGTAGCGTCTGCCTTTATGCGGGTGACGTGGCCGCGACTTCTCGACTGAAACGCGGCTACGAGTGCGAGCGCACTTCAGTCGTCAGATCGGCGCTCACGCCTCCTGCGGCTTCTTCTTCGTCCGCACACCCGTCTTCACCGCACGCTTGACCGGCGGGGCGCTCCCGAACTCGGGCGTCAGCGCGCTGACCGGCTCCACGCCGGCGACGAGGCGGTTCACGTTGAGGGCGTCGAGCGTGCGGCCGGTGCCGGCGGCGGCGTCCATCAGCACGACGAGGACCGTGCGGCCTGCGGAGCGCAGCCGCATCACGAGGCAGCGGCCGGCCTCGTTGGTGAAGCCGGTCTTGGAGAGCAGGATGTCCCAGCCCTTGCGGCCGACCAGGTGGTTGGTGTTGCGTACCGGGTCGACCTCGCCGTGCGGCGCGTCGGTGCGCTCGGCCTGGCTGGTGATGCGGGCGATGTCGGGGTAGACGGCGGCGGCGGAGACGACCGCGACCAGATCGGATGCCGTGGAGCGGTTGTCCGGCGACAGGCCGGTCGGCTCGGCCAGGGTGGTGCGCACCAGGCCGAGGGCGTCGATCTTGCGGCGGGCGGCGTCGAGGAAGCCCGGCATGCCGCCCGGATAGTGACGCGCCAGGCTGGAGGCCGCGCGGTTGTCCGAGGCGAGCAGCGCGCGCTCGAGCAGCGAGCGGCGGGTGTAGCTGTGGCCGACGGGCACGCCGCGGCGGGTGTGCTTGAGCGTGTCCAGGTCGTCGGTCGCGATCGTCAGGAGCTCCTCCGGGTTCTGGCGGGCGTCGAGCACCACCATCGCGGTCAGCAGCTTGGTGATCGACGCCATCGGCGCCACGTCCTGCGAGTTCTTCTCGAGCAGCACCTGGCCGGTGGCCTCGTCGACGACGAGGGCGCGGCTCGAATGCAGTGCCACCTCGGTGGCGCCGCCGGCTCGCGCGATGGCGAGGAGCACGACGAACAGCAGGGCGTGGCGGAAAGCGGTGGCGGTCATGGCAGTGTCCCGGTGATCACTGCTTATCGGTGCGTCGCGGCGCGGCTTGAGCGGCTTCGCGCCGGACCGGCGTCACGTCCTACAGGACAGAACCCTGGACCATTCGTAGAATCGCCCGGCGTTCAGACGAGGTGACGATGTGGCGATCTCCGGACTTCCAGCAGAGTTGGTGTGACGACTTCGCGCGTTACCTGCTGGCATTGCGGCCGTCGATGTCGACCCGCGAGGCCCAGCCGATCGCCCGCCGCTTCTACGACAGCTCGCTGAACTTCGACCCGCACGAGGCGGTGCGCA
Source organism: Pseudomonadota bacterium (assembly GCA_040384825.1). Lineage (GTDB taxonomy): Bacteria > Pseudomonadota > Gammaproteobacteria > Burkholderiales > Burkholderiaceae_C > LMDS01. The sequence continues at coordinate 3,917 of JAZKIO010000082.1, read as the reverse complement.
TGGCGCTGAACTCGAACCTGATCCGCCGCTCGGACGCCCGCGTCTCCTGGGACGGCGACACGACGCCCGGCATCTTCGACCGCCGCGCGGCGTTCTGACGCCGCGATCAGCGGGCAGCGTTCGCGCGGGCCGCGACCAACTCGCCGTACAGCGCCATGTACTGCTGCGCGGCGCCGGTCCACGAATAGTCCTGGGCCATCGCCCGCAGCATCAGCTGCTTCCAGCGTGCCGGTTGCCGGTAGGCGGCAACGGCGCGCTGCAACGCGCCGTCGAGCGCGGCCGGGGTGGCCGCATCGAAGCTGAAGCCGGTCGCTCGGTCGGCCTGGAGCGCGTCGTCGGTCGCGTCGACGACCGTGTCCGCGAGCCCGCCGACACGGCGCACGACCGGCAGCGTGCCGTAACGCAGGCCGTACAGCTGGGTCAGCCCGCAGGGCTCGAAGCGCGAGGGCACGAGGATCGCGTCGCTGCCGGCGACGAGCCGGTGCGCGAACGCCTCGTCGTAGCCGATCCGCACCGCGACCGCGCCCGGGCTGGCCCTCGCGGCGGCGACGAACGCGGCTTCGAGCGCCGGATCGCCCGCGCCTTGCAGGGCGAGCTGCCCGCCGCGCTCGAGCAGGCCGGGCAGCGCGGCGAGCACCAGGTCGAGCCCCTTTTGCGAGGTGAGCCGGCTGACCACGCCGAACAGCGGTGCGTCGGCCCGCGGTGCCAGGTTCAGTTCCGATTGCAGGGCGAACTTGCAACGCGCCTTGCCGGCGAGCTTGCCCGGGCCGTAGCGCGCCGGGATCGCCGTGTCCGTCGCCGGGTTCCAGACGTCGCCGTCGACGCCGTTCAGCACGCCGCTCACGTCGGCGCCCCGGCCGCGGATCACGCCGTCGAGCCCGAAGCCGAACGCCTCGGTGGCGATCTCGCGGGCGTAGGTCGGGCTCACGGTGGTCACGCGGTCGGCGAACTTGAGGCCGGCCTTCATGAAAGACAGCTGCTGGTGGTACTCGAGCCCGGTGGATGCCATGAAGCGCGAGGCCAGGCCGAGCAGCGGAAAGTCGCCTTCCGGGAACAGGCCCTGGTAGGCCAGGTTGTGGACGGTGAACACCGAGGCGACGCAGCGCGGCGGGTGCGCCTCCACGTAGGCGCAGGCCATCGCCGCGTGCCAGTCGTGCGCGTGCAGCACGTCCGGCCGCCAGGCCGGGTCGAGCTCCCCGGACGCCAGGTGCGCGCCGACCCAGCCGAGCAGCGCGAAGCGCTCGGCGTTGTCCGCCCACTCGTCGCCGTCCGGCCCCTGGTAGGGCCCGCCCGGTCGACGGTAGAGCAGCGGGGCGTCGACGATGTAGACCGGCACGCCGCTGCCGGGGATGCGCCCGAGCCGCAGGCTGACCCGGGCGGCGCCGAAGCAGGGGCCGATCTCGCCGACCGTGCGCTGGTCGAGCACCGCATCGGCGATGGCCGGCAGGCCGGGCAGCAGCAGCCGGACGTCCGCGCCCTGCCCGATCAGCGCCTGCGGCAACGCGCCCAGCACATCCGCGAGGCCCCCGGTCTTGACCAGCGGGAAGACCTCGGCCGCGACATGCAGGACCCTCATGCGAGGGTGATCTTGTCGAGCATCTCGCGGGTGACGAGCGTGATGCCGTTCTCCGAGCGGTAGAAGCGTTCGTTGTCGAGCACCGGGTCTTCGCCGATCACCATGCCGTCGGGAATGGTGCAGCCGCGATCGATGACGGTGCGGGTCAGGCGCGCGCGGCGGCCCACCTGCACGCCCGGCAGCAGGACCGACCAGCTCACGACCGAGTGCGAATGCACGCGCACGCTCGAGAACAGCACCGAGCGGTGCACGTTGCCCGAGACGATGCAGCCGCCCGAGACGACCGATTCGATCGCCATGCCGCGGCGGTCGTCCTGGTTGTGCACGAACTTCGCGGGCGGCAGTTGCGCCTGGTAGGTCCAGACCGGCCAGCGGGTGTCGTACAGGTTGAGCAGCGGGTCGGTGGCAGTCAGGTCGATGTTGGCGTCCCAGTAGGCGTCGATCGTGCCGACGTCGCGCCAGTACGGCTCCTCGTTGATGCGCGTGCCGACCGCGCTGAGCGAGAACGGGTGGGCCGACGCGTTGCCGTTGCGCACCGCGCGCGGGATGATGTCCTTGCCGAAATCGTGGCTGGAGCCGGGGTCGTTGATGTCGCGCTCGAGCTCCTTGTAAAGGAAGCGCGCGTTGAAGATGTAGATGCCCATGCTCGCGAGCGAGCGGGTGTCGTCGCCCGGCATGGTGGGCGGCTCGGGCGGCTTCTCGACGAAATCGGTGATCTTGTAGCTGGCGTCGATCGCCATCACGCCGAAGGCGGTGGCCTCGGCCTTCGGCACCGCGATGCAGCCGACGGTGCAGTCGCGGCCCTTGGCGACGTGATCCGCCAGCATCAGCGCGTAGTTCATCTTGTAGATGTGGTCGCCGGCCAGCACGATGATGTAGTCGGCGCCGTAGCTCGCCAGGATGTCCTGGTTCTGGTAGACGGCGTCGGCGGTGCCGCGGTACCAGCTCTCGTCGTCGGTGCGCTGCTGCGCCGGCAGCAGGTCGACGAACTCGTTCATCTCGCTCTTCAGGAAGCCCCAGCCGCGCTGCACGTGGCGCAGCAGGCTGTGGCTCTTGTACTGGGTGATCACGCCGATGCGGCGGATGCCGGAGTTGAGGCAGTTCGACAGCGCGAAATCGACGATGCGGAACTTGCCACCGAAGTAGACCGCGGGCTTGGCGCGGCGATCGGTCAGGCTTTTCAGCCGGCTCCCGCGCCCCCCGGCCAGCACCAGCGCCACCGCACGTTTGGGAAGGTCCAGGCTCAGGGCCAGTTCATCGGGCGTCATCGTGTCGTCTCCTCGGTCTCGTCGTCATTGTGGGCCGGTCGGCGCACAGCGCCCAGTGTGGCCAGTTTTGTCCTCGCGCAACACTCGCGATCTCCCGCATCGGTGTCGGCGCACGCCGCGGGGCACGGGCGCAGAAATTGCGTTGCCATGGTCCGGCGGCAGGTCGTGCGATGCGACACTGATCGGCTTGGCCATTTTCAGACCTCCGAGGACCCGACAGTGATACCCAAACTACAGCCTTCGACGCTCGGCGTCACCAGCGGCACGGCGCGCAGCGTCGCCACCGGTCTCGAGGAAGAACTGCTCGACCATGTCGGGGTCGCCCCCGCGAGCGCGACGCCGACCGACCTGATGCAGGCGGTGTCGCAAGTCGCGCGCCAGCGGCTCTCGCAGCGCTGGGTGCGCACCCAGCAGCAGCAGACCGACGAGCAGGCCCGCCGCGTCTACTACCTGTCGATGGAATTCCTGATGGGCCGCACGCTCGGCAACGCGCTGGCCGCGCTCGACCTGCAGGGCGAGGCCGCCGCGGCGCTCGCCGCGCACGCGCAGCGCCTCGAGGACGTGGCCGACCGCGAGCCCGACGCCGCCCTCGGCAACGGCGGCCTGGGCCGGCTCGCGGCGTGTTTCCTCGACTCGATGGCCACGCTCGGCCTGCCGTCGTTCGGCTACGGCATCCGCTACGAATACGGCATGTTCGCGCAGGAGATCAAGAACGGCTCGCAGATCGAGCACCCCGATCCCTGGCTCGAAGACGGCACGGCGTGGGAATTCCCCCGCGCGGCCATCACCTACCCGGTGCGCTTCGGCGGCTGGGTCGAGCACACCGGCAGCGGCGCCGACGCCCGCGCGCTCTGGCGCCCGAGCGGCGAAGTCGCCGCCAAGGCCTACGACATGGTGATCCCCGGGCACGGCACGGACAAGGTCAGCACCCTGCGCCTGTGGAAGGCCGCCGCACCGGCCCACATCGACCTGAACGCCTTCAACACCGGCGACTACCAGCGCGCCGCCAGCGCCAAGAACGAGTACGAGAACATCTCGTGGGTGCTGTACCCGAACGACAGCACACCGGCCGG
>JAZKIO010000081.1:0-3900 GCA_040384825.1 Pseudomonadota bacterium | reverse complement strand
ACGCGCAGCGCGACGTTGCTCTGCAGCTCGCGCTGCAGGCGGTCCCAGAGCTGGCGGCTGGTGACGAACTTGCCTTCACGGCCGGCCAGCGGCGAGTTGTTGACGCAGAAGTTCATCGTCAGCGTCGGCTCGTCGACGTTGAGCATCGGCAGCGGCACCGGGTTCTCGATGTCGGTCAGTGTGACGCCGATGCCGATGTTCTCGATGCCGTTGATCAGCACGATGTCGCCGGGGCCGGCCTCGGTCGCCTGCTGGCGCTCCAGGCCCTCGAACTTCAGCACCTGGTTGACGCGGGCGTTGAACGGCGTGCTCTCCGGACCGCTGAACACCGCGACGTTCTGCATCGGCTTGAGCGTGCCCTGGTTGATGCGGCCGATGCCGATGCGACCGACGTAGGTGGAATAGTCCAGCGAGCAGATCTGCAGCTGCAGCGGGGCGTCGGCCTCGCCGCCGTGCGCGGGCACGTGGCTCAGGATGGTGTCGAACAGCGGCGCCAGCGTGGTGCCGACCTCGCCCTGCGTCATCGTCGCCCAGCCGTTCAGGCCGGAGGCGAAGACGACCGGGAAGTCGAGCTGCTCTTCGGTGGCGCCGAGCTTGTCGAACAGCTCGAAGGTCGCGTTGATCACGTAGTCGGCGCGCGCGCCCGGGCGGTCGACCTTGTTGACGACGACGATCGGCTTCAGGCCGAGCGCGAGCGCCTTCTTGGTGACGAAGCGGGTCTGCGGCATCGGGCCTTCGACCGCGTCGACCAGCAGCAGCACCGAGTCGACCATCGACAGCACGCGCTCGACTTCGCCGCCGAAGTCGGCGTGGCCCGGGGTGTCGACGATGTTGACGTGCGTGCCCTTCCACTCGACCGCGCAGTTCTTCGACAGGATCGTGATGCCGCGCTCCTTCTCGAGGTCGTTGTTGTCCATCACGCGTTCGGCGACCTTCTCGTTCTCACGGAAGGTGCCGCTCTGGCGCAGCAGCTGGTCGACCAGCGTGGTCTTGCCATGGTCGACGTGGGCGATGATGGCGATGTTGCGGATCTGACGGGTCATGGTGTAGTCACAGCTTGGGTTGGATTCAGAAGGCCTTGCACCTCCACCGGGCTCAGCAGCCTCGTTGAAATCAGTTCACCGGCCGCGATGTGGCCGCCGCCGAGGAAGGCCTTGGGCTCGGGGCCATAGACGCGGACGTTGGCGGCGTCTGGCAGCGCGGTGCGGCGACGCAGACCGGTGAGGAAGCGGCCGGCGTCTTCGGTGCCGAGGCGCACGACCGGCCAGTCGGCCAGCAGTGCGTCGGCGTCCATCAGCGCGGCGTCGCGTTCTTCTTCGCTCATCGCGGCGAGGCGCTCAAGCGTCAGCGCGCCGTCGAGCGTGAGCGCGCCGCTGCCGGTACGGCGCAAGGCACTCAGGTGCGCGCCGCAACCGAGCGCGGCGCCGATGTCTTCGGCGAGCGTGCGGATGTAGGTGCCTTTCGAGCAGTGCACGTCGAGCGTCCAGGTGTCACCTTCGCCGCTGATGATGTCCATGGCATGAATCGTCACCGCGCGTGCTTCGCGCTCGACCTCGATGCCGGCGCGTGCGTACTCGTACAGCGCCTTGCCGTCGCGCTTGAGCGCGGAGTGCATCGGCGGCACCTGCTGGATCGGGCCCGTGAAGCGCTCGCACGCGGCCTGCAGCTGCGTGCGCGTGACGTTCACCTCACGCGCCTCGATCACGTCGCCTTCCGCGTCGGCAGTCGTCGTCGTGACGCCGAGCTTCAGCGTCGCGAGGTAGCGCTTGTCGGCGTCGAGGCTGACCTGCGAGAACTTGGTCGCGGCGCCGAAGCACAGCGGCAGCAGGCCGGTCGCTAGCGGATCCAGAGTGCCTGTGTGACCGGCCTTCTCGGCGCGGTACAAGCGCTTGGCCTTCTGCAACGCATCGTTGCTCGACAGGCCGAGCGGCTTGTCGAGCAGCAGCACGCCGTGGACGGCGCGCCTCTGGATGCGGATGCGTTGCGGCTGCATGAGATCAGTCTTCCTTCGCCCGCGTCGAGTTCGCCTTGGCGATCAGCTCGCTGAGTTCCAGCGCGCGCTCGGTCGTGCGGTCGAACTTGAAATGCAGCGTCGGCACGGTGTGGATCTGCAGCCGCTTGAACAGGCCGTTGCGGATGAAGCCCGCGGCCTCGTTCAGCGCGGTCTCGCACTCGGCCGGATCGCCGATCAGCAGCGAGAACAGGATGGTCGCGTGGGCGTAGTCGGGCGTGACCTCGACCGCGTTGACCGTGACCATGCCGATCCGCGGATCCTTCAGGTCGCGGATCAACTCCGCCACATCGCGCTGGATCTGGTCGGCCACGCGGAAACCGCGGTTGGGGATGGAGCGTTTATGTCGCATGGATGGGTGCCTTCAAACACAAACCCCGCCGTCTTGTGGAGGGCGGGGTTCGGGACGAGACCAAAACCGCCTTACAGCGTTCGGGCCACTTCCTTGACTTCGAAGAATTCGAGCTGGTCGCCTTCCTTGATGTCGTTGTAGTTCTTGAGCTTGATGCCGCACTCGAAGCCCGAAGCCACTTCGCGCACGTCGTCCTTCAGGCGGCGCACCGATTCGATCTCGCCGGTGTAGACGACGACGTTCTCGCGCAGCAGGCGGAAGCGCGCGCCGCGACGGACCAGGCCCGCAGTGACCATCGAGCCCGCGACCGTACCGATCTTCGACGCCACGAACACCGTGCGAATCTCGGCTGTGCCGATGACCTCTTCGCGCTGTTCGGGGGCCAGCATGCCGGTCATCGCCGCCTTCACCTCGTCGACCGCGTCGTAGATGATGTTGTAGTAGCGGATGTCGACGCCGTTGTTCTCGGCCAGCTTGCGCGAGCCGGCATCGGCCCGCGTGTTGAAGCCGATGATGACGGCCTTCGAGGCAATCGCCAGGTTGACGTCCGACTCGCTGATGCCACCGACCGCGGCGTGCACGATCTGCACCTTGACCTCGGCCGTGCTGAGCTTGAGCAGCGACTGCGCCAGCGCCTCCTGCGAGCCTTGAACGTCGGCCTTGATGATGAGCGGCAGGGTCTGGGTCGCGCCCTGGCCCATCTGCTCCATCATGTTCTCGAGGTTCGCGGCCTGGCGCTTGGCCAGCTTCACGTCGCGGTACTTGCCCTGGCGGAAGGTCGCGATCTCGCGCGCCCGGCGCTCGTCGCCCAGCACCATGAACTCGTCGCCGGCCTGCGGCACTTCGGTCAGGCCCTGGATCTCCACAGGGATCGACGGGCCGGCCTCGGTGATCGGCTTGCCGTTCTCGTCCAGCATCGCGCGGACGCGGCCGAAGCTCGAGCCGGCCAGCACCACGTCACCACGCTTGAGCGTGCCGCTCTGCACCAGCACGGTCGCGACCGGGCCGCGGCCCTTGTCGAGCTGCGCCTCGATCACGATGCCCTTGGCCATCGAGTCCTTCGCGGCCTTCAGCTCCAGCACTTCGGCCTGCAGCAGCACCTGCTCGAGCAGCTTGTCGATGCCCTGGCCGGTGCGCGCCGAGACCGGCACGAACGGCGAATCGCCGCCGAAGTCTTCCGGCACGACCTGCTCGGCCACCAGTTCGGACTTCAGGCGCTCGATGTTCGCATCGGGCTTGTCGATCTTGTTCATCGCGACGACGATCGGCACGCCGGCCGCCTTCGCGTGGTGGATCGCTTCCTTGGTCTGCGGCATCACGCCGTCGTCCGCCGCGACCACCAGGATCACGATGTCGGTCGCCTTCGCGCCACGTGCCCGCATCGCGGTGAACGCGGCGTGGCCCGGGGTGTCGAGGAAGGTGATCATGCCGCCCGGCGTGTCGACGTGGTACGCGCCGATGTGCTGGGTGATGCCGCCGGCTTCGCCCGCCGCCACCCGCGAGGTGCGGATGTAGTCGAGCAGCGAGGTCTTGCCGT
>JAZKIO010000080.1:0-7881 GCA_040384825.1 Pseudomonadota bacterium | reverse complement strand
CGTAGAAGCTGCCCGGGCCGACCTGCTCCGGCACGCGCGGCAGGATGCCGCCGGCACGGCCATGCAGCCAGATGCCGGCGTCCGGATCGGTGTAGTCCTCGGAGTAGTGGATCGAGGTGGTCATGTCGAGCACCTGGCGCAGCGTCGCGTTGCCCAGGCCGCTTCCTTCCAGCTCCGGCACGTAGGCGCTGACAGGAGCCTGCGGGTCGATCCGCCCTTCCTCGATCAGCGAGGCGGCGATCAGCCCGAAGAACGACTTGGTCACCGACCACGCGATGTGCGGCCGCTGCGCGTCGAGCGCGCCGAAGTAGCGCTCGTAGACGATGCGACCGCGGTGCAGCACGACGATGCCGTCGGTGTAGTTCGCGGCCAGCGACTGCGCCCAGGTCATCGTCTCGCTGCGGCCGATCGGCGTGAAGGTGACGCCATCGAGATCGTCGCGATCGGCGCGCGGCAGCACGCAGACCGGTTCGGTGCCGCGCCACACGTTGGTCGTCGGCACCAGGCGGCGGATGTTCGACTGGGCCCAGCGCAGCTTCGGAAAGGTGTACATGCTGCCGTCGTCGAAGCGCACCTGCTTCTCGGGCGGCGGCGGCGAGCCCTGCATCCAGCCCATCACGTTCGGGTCGCTGGCGGCCGCGTCGAGCGGCTCGGTCGGGATGAGGGTGGTGCTCGCCGTGGTGTCGGTCATCGATGCGTCCGGTCAGGTGGGTGGGTCGACGAGCAGCCTGATCTGCTGCAACGCGCCGGGATCGTCCATTGTCGTCAGATCGCCGGGGTCGCGCCGCTCGCAGACCGCCTGGATCGCGCGCCGCAGCATCTTGCCCGAGCGCGTCTTGGGCAGCAGCGACACGAAGTGGACGCGCGCCGGGCGTGCGAGCGCGCCGAGCTGGCCGTCGACCGTCTTCATGATGTCGCCTTCCAGCTTCTGCCGCGCCGCGGCGTCGTGGAGCCCGCTCGCGTCCTTGGCGATCACGAACGCCATCGCGACCTGGCCCTTCAGCGCATCGGCGACGCCGACGACCGCGACCTCGGCGACGTTCGGGTGGCTAGAGATGCTCTCCTCGATCTCGCGCGTGCCCAGGCGGTGGCCGGCCACGTTGATCACGTCGTCGGTGCGGCCGAGGATGAAGAAGTAGCCGTCGGCATCCCGGATGCCCCAGTCGAAGGTGCTGTACAGCTGGCGACCGGTGAAGTCGCTCCAGTACGTCTTGACGAAGCGCTCGTCGTCGCGCCACACCGTCTGCATGCAGCCGGGCGGCAGCGGGCCGGCGATCGCGAGCACCCCCTTGCGGCCGGGCTCGGTGATGTCCGTGCCGTTCGATTCGTCGATCACCTTGACGTCGTAGCCGTACATCGCGAAGCCGGGGCTGCCGAACTTGCTCGGCAGCGGCTCGACGCCGTTGGCGATCGTCAGGATCGGCCAGCCGGATTCCGTCTGCCAATAGTTGTCGATGATGGGCTTGCCGAGTGCCTGGGCGATCCAGCTCGCGGTCGGCTCGTCGAGCGGCTCGCCGGCGAGGAACAGCGCGCGCAGCGAGCTCAGGTCGCGCGAGGCCATCAGCGCCGGGTCCTGCTTCTTCAGCACCCGGATCGCGGTGGGCGAGCTGAACATCACGTTGACGCGGTACTTCTCGACCAGCCGCCACCAGATGCCGGCATCGGGCCGAGTGGGCAGGCCCTCGTACATCACCGTGGCCATGCCGGCGATCAGCGGGCCGTAGACGATGTAGCTGTGGCCGACGACCCAGCCGATGTCGCTGGTGCAGAAGTAGGTCTCGCCCGGCGCGCCCTGGAAGATGTGCTTCATGCTCGCCGCGAGCGCCACGGCGTAGCCGCCGGTGTCGCGCTGCACGCCCTTGGGCTTGCCGGTGGTGCCGCTGGTGTAGAGCGTGTAGCTGGGCGCCGTCGAATCGAGCCACACGCACGGGACGACGGTGTCGGCGTGCTGCTTGCACAGCACGGCCCAGTCCACGTCGCGGCCGTCGACACGTTCCGTCGGGGCCAGGCCGCGGTCGACGAGCAGCACCTTCGACGGTTGATGCGCGGCGAGCCGGATCGCCTCGTCCAGCAGCGGCTTGTACGGGATGACCTTGCCCGAGCGGCTGCCCGCGTCGGCGCTGACGATCACCACCGGCTGCGCGTCGTCGATCCGGCTCGCCAGGCTGCCGCTCGCGAAGCCGCCGAACACCACCGAATGGATCGCACCGATGCGCGCGCAGGCCAGCATCGCGAACGCGGCCGGCGCGATCATCGGCATGTAGATCAGCACCCGGTCGCCTTGCTTGACGCCGAGTGCGAGCAGGCAGGCCGCCATGCGCTGCACCTCGGCGTGCAGTTCGCGGAAGCTGTAGATGCGCTCCTCGTCGGTCTCGGTCGACACCGCGATGAGGGCTTTCTGCTCGCCGCGCTCGGCCAGGTGCCGATCGACCGCGTTGTGGCACAGGTTGGTCTGCCCGCCGACGAACCACTTCGCGAACGGCGGGCGGCTGTAGTCGCACACCTCGTCGAACGGCCGGTGCCAGTCGACCGATTGCGCCTGCTCGGCCCAGAAGCCGTCACGGTCGTCGAGCGAGCGACGGTGGAAGTCTGCGTAGCGGGTCATCGTGCGATCGCCTTGCTGAAGGTGCGGGACTCAGATCTTGACGACGACCCGGCCGCGCACCTTGCCTTGCATCAAGTCCTGCGCCTTGGCGATCGCCTGGTCGAGCGGCACGACCTCGGTGATTGCGGCCAGCTTGGCCGCGTCGAGATCGGTCGCCAGGCGGGCCCAGGCGTTGCGGCGCGCCGCGATCGGCGCCATCACGCTGTCGACGCCGGCGAGCGTGACGCCGCGCAGGATGAACGGCATGACCGTGCCGGGCAGGTCGAAGCCTTGGGCCAGGCCGCAGGCTGCGACCACGCCGCCGTAGCGCGTCTGCGCCAGGGCGTTGACCAGCGTGTGGCTGCCGACCGCATCGACCACCCCGCTCCAGCGCTCCTTCTGCAGCGGCTTGCCGGGCGCGGCCAGCTCGGCGCGGTCGATCACCTCGGCGGCACCGAGCCCGCGCAGGTAGTCGGCCTCGCTCGCCTTGCCGGTGGCGGCGATCACGCGGTGACCGAGCCGGCTCAACAGCGCGACGGCGACGCTGCCGACACCGCCGGTGGCGCCGGTGACGAGCACCTCGCCATCGCCGGGCGCGAGCCCGTGGCGCTCCAGCGCGAGCACGCACAGCATCGCGGTGTAGCCCGCGGTGCCGATCGCCATCGCCTGCTCGGTCGAGAAGGCGCCCGGCAGCGCGACCAGCCCGTCGCCCATCAACCGCGCGCGCTCGCCCAGGCAACCCCAGCGCGTCTCGCCGACGCCCCAGCCGTTGTGGACGACGCGGTCGCCGGGCTTCCACGCCGGGTGGCTGCTTTCGAGCACCGTGCCGGCCCCGTCGATCCCGGCGACCATCGGCCACTGGCGCACGACCGGGCTCTTGTTGGTGATGGCCAGGCCGTCCTTGTAGTTGAGCGTCGAGTGCTCGACGCGGATCAGCACATCGCCGGCCGGCAAGCCGGCCTCGTCGACGGACTGGATCGACGCCTGGAAACCGGCATCGGACTTCTCGAGCAGCACAGCCTTGAACATGGTCACTCCCGCGCAAAAGACCGCAGCACGATAGCGCAAGCCACCCGCCCCCGCGCCCCGGGGCATCCCGTCGAATCCGATCGGCTACGTTCCGCATCACAAAACGCACGCAAGTGCTTGTCTTACAAGACGTTTCTTCGATTGACTACAGGGAGTTGCGTCAGTATCCTGCGCGCAATGCTGAATACCCCCCGATTCGCGCGTCTTGCGCGGCGCTCCGTTATCTGCTTGGCTGTGGCCGGGTGGATGAGCGCCGCGATCGCGGCGCCGACGGACACGGGGCCGCAGCCTCCCGCCGTGGCCGCCTCGTCGGCCGCCGCTTCCACCGATGCCGTGAGCCGCTTCCTCGCCGAGAAGGGGCTGATCGCCACCACCAACGCCGCACTCGCCGGCCCGGGCTTCGTCAGCCAGGTGCGCGACAAGGCCGCGGACATGGTGCTGACGGCAATGAATTTCCTCGGCGTGCGCTACAAGCGCGGCGGCAACGACGCCGATGCGGGCTTCGACTGCAGCGGCTTCACCCGCCAGGTGTTCGAATCGAGCCTCGGCCTGGTGCTGCCGCGCCGAGCCGACGAGCAGGCCAAGGCCGCCGGCCTGGTCGCCGTCAAGAAGGACGAACTGCAGCCCGGCGACCTGGTGTTCTTCAACACCCTGCGCCGCACCTTCTCGCATGTCGGCATCTACGTCGGCGATGGCAAGTTCATCCACTCGCCCAAGCCCGGTGGCGAGGTGCGGGTCGAGAGCATGAACTTCGCCTACTGGGCCAAGCGCTTCACCGGCGCCCGCCGTGCCGAGCCGCTGAACGACCCGGCCGCCGCCGAGCCCCGCCAGCGCTGAGCCGCCACACGGCCGCAAGGTCGACACGGCGAAGGCACAATCGCCGCATGACCGAGAGAAACGTCATCCCGCTCGCCGATCACCGCTATGCCGCGCGTGTGCCCCACGTGCCGCTCGGCGCTGCGGCACCGAACGGCCTGCTCGGCGACACGCTCGGTCGCCCGCTGCGCGACCTGCGCATCTCGGTCACCGACCGCTGCAACTTCCGCTGCAGCTACTGCATGCCCAAGGAGGTGTTCGACAAGCAGTACGCCTTCCTGCCGCACTCGTCGCTGCTGAGCTTCGAGGAGATCGCGCGGACCGCGCGCCTGTTCGTCGCGCACGGCGTGCGCAAGATCCGGCTGACCGGTGGCGAGCCGCTGCTGCGCAAGAACCTCGAGGTGCTGGTCGGCATGCTGAGCGCGCTGCGCACGCCGGATGGTGCGCCGCTCGACCTCACGCTCACGACCAACGGTTCGGTGCTGGCCCGCAAGGCGCAGGCGCTGAAGGATGCCGGGCTGCAGCGCGTCACCGTCAGCCTCGACGCGCTGGACGACGCCATCTTCCGCCGCATGAATGACGCCGACTTCCCGGTCCACGAGGTGCTCGAGGGGATCGAGGCGGCGCATCGGGTCGGCCTGGGCCCGATCAAGGTCAACATGGTCGTCAAGCGCGGCACCAACGACGACCAGATCCTGCCGATGGCACGCCACTTCAAGGGCACGGGCGTGGTGCTGCGCTTCATCGAGTACATGGACGTCGGCGCGACCAACGGCTGGCGCATGGACGAGGTGCTGCCTTCGGCCCAGGTCGTCGAGCGCATCCACGCCGAGTTGCCCTTGCAGGCCGCGCAAGCGACCGTGCTCGGCGAGACGGCCGAGCGATGGCGCTATGCCGACGGCAGCGGCGAGATCGGCGTGATTTCCAGCGTCACGCAGGCCTTCTGCGCCGACTGCAACCGCGCCCGGCTGTCCACCGAAGGCAAGCTGTTCCTCTGCCTGTTCGCAAGCCAGGGCCACGACCTGCGCGCGCTGCTGCGCGGCGATTACACCGACGCGCAGATCGCTGCCGCGATCGGGCTGATCTGGCGGCAGCGCGACGACCGCTATTCGGAGCTGCGCAGCGCGGGCGGCACGCCGGCCGGCGACGGCGGCGAGCGTCGCGTCGAGATGCACTACATCGGCGGTTGACCGGCCTCGCGATGACCGGGCGCGAGCCGATCACGATCCGCCCGCTGCTGGTCGAGGAACTGGGCGCCTACAAGTCTCTGCGCGACACGATCCTCGCCCAGCACCCGAGCGCCTTCACCTCGGACGCGGCCGAATCCGTCGGCCGCAGCGCCGACAGCTACCGCGACCGACTCGGCCTCGACCGCCCGCGCAGCGGCCACTTCACGCTCGGCGCCTGGGACGGCGACGCGCTGGTCGGCGCGATCAGCTGCGAGCGCGAGAACCGCATCAAGGTGCGTCATGTGGGGCACCTGATCGGCATGATGGTGCGCACCGATGCACAGGGGCGCGGCGTGGGCCGTGCGCTGCTGAACGAATGCATCGCCACGGCACGGCGCGCCGACGGCCTGGAGATGTTGACGCTCAGCGTGACCGCCGGCAACGCCGCCGCGATCACGCTGTACGAAAGCGCCGGCTTCGAGCGCTACGGCAGCCTGCCGCGCGCGATCCGCGTCGACGGCGTCTACTTCACCAAGGACCACATGGTGCTGATGCTGTAGACGCGCGTCGACCGCGCGCGTTTCAGCGCGTCGCGAGGCGCCGCCAGGTCTCGACCACCGAGTCGGGGTTCAGCGAGATCGACGCGATGCCTTCGTCGGTCAGCCAGTCGGCGAAGTCCGGGTGATCGCTCGGCCCCTGGCCGCAGATGCCCACGTACTTGCCGGCCGCGCGGCAGGCCGTGATCGCCTTCGAGATCAACGCCTTGACGGCCGGGTCGCGCTCGTCGAAGTCCTTGGCCAGCAACTCCATGCCGGAATCGCGGTCGAGACCGAGCGTCAGCTGGGTCAGGTCGTTCGAGCCGATCGACATGCCGTCGAAGTGCTCGAGGAAGCGCTCGGCCAGGATCGCGTTGCTCGGGATCTCGCACATCATGATCACGCGCAGGCCGTCGGTCCCGCCTTGCGACGCGCGCTTCAGCCCGCGCGCCGCGAGCATGCCCACCACCGCCTCCGCCTGCGCCAGCGTGCGCACGAACGGCACCATGATCTCGACGTTGGTCAGGCCCATCTCGACCCGCACCCGCTTCAGCGCCTCGCACTCCATCGCGAAGGCCTCGCCGAACGCCTCGCTCACGTAACGCGACGCGCCGCGGAAGCCGAGCATCGGGTTCTCTTCTTCCGGCTCGTAGCGCGAGCCGCCGATCAGCTTGCGGTATTCGTTGCTCTTGAAGTCGGACAGGCGAACGATCACCGGCTTCGGCCAGAACGCGGCCGCGATCGTCGCCACGCCCTCGGTCAGCTTGTCGACATAGAACGCGCGCGGCGAGGCATGCCCACGTGCCACGCTCTCGACCGCCTTCTTCAGGTCGCTGTCGATGTTCGGGTAGTCGAGGATCGCCTTCGGGTGCACGCCGATGTTGTTGTTGATGATGAACTCGAGCCGTGCCAGGCCGACGCCGCTGTTCGGCATCTGCGCGAAGTCGAACGCCAACTGCGGGTTGCCCACGTTCATCATGATCTTGACCGGGCTCTCCGGCAGCGCGCCGCGCTGCACGTCGGTCACCTCGGTCTCGAGCAGGCCGTCGTAGATGTAGCCAGTGTCGCCTTCGGAGCAGGCCACGGTGACGAGCGCGCCTTCCTTGAGCGTCTCGGTCGCGTCGCCGCAGCCGACGACCGCCGGGATGCCGAGTTCGCGCGCGATGATCGCGGCGTGGCAGGTGCGGCCACCGCGGTTGGTGACGATCGCCGAGGCGCGCTTCATCACCGGCTCCCAGTTCGGGTCGGTCATGTCGGTCACGAGCACGTCGCCGGCCTGGACCTGGTCCATGTCGGCAATGCTGTGGACGATGCGCACGGGGCCGGTGCCGATCTTCTGGCCGATCGCACGGCCCTCGGCGAGCACGGTGCCGGTGCTCTTGAGCTTGTAGCGCTGCTCGACCTTGTCGCCCTGCTGGCTCTTCACGGTCTCGGGCCGCGCCTGCAGGATGTAGAGCTTGCCGTCGGCGCCGTCCTTGCCCCACTCGATGTCCATGGCGCGGCCGTAGTGCTGCTCGATCGTCAGCGCGTAGCCGGCCAGTTCGGCCACGTCGGCGTCGTTCAGCGAGTAGCGGTTGCGATGCTCGTGCAGCGTGTCGACGGTCTTGACCAGACGGCCGCTCGCGGCCTTCTCTTCCGGCGTGGCGAACTCCATCTTGATCAGCTTGGAGCCGAGGTTGCGGCGGATGATCGCGCGCTTGCCGGCGCGCAGCGCGGGCTTGTGGACGTAGAACTCGTCGGGGTTCAC
>JAZKIO010000079.1:0-49148 GCA_040384825.1 Pseudomonadota bacterium | reverse complement strand
CCGGCATCTGCTTCATCGGCGAGCGGCCGTTCCGCGAGTTCCTGAACCGCTACCTCGCCAACACGCCGGGGCCGATCAAGGACGACCGCGGCCGCACGATCGGCGAGCACGTGGGCCTGAGCTTCTACACGCTCGGCCAGCGCAAGGGCATCGGCATCGGCGGGCTGAAGGAGCGCGGTGCGCCGCGCGGTGGCGGAGAACACGACCCCTGGTTCGTGGCCCGCAAGGACATGGCCGCCAACACGCTCTACGTTGTGCAGGGCCACGACCACCCGTGGCTGCTCGCGCACCGCCTGAGCGCGGACGACACCAGCTGGATCGCCGGCCGTGCGCCCCCGGGCGCCGAACCGCTTGCCGCGAAGACGCGCTACCGCCAGCAGGACGCCGCCTGCACCTTCGACGCGGCCGGTGCCGGCGGCTTCGACCTGCGCTTCGAGCAGGCGCAGTGGGCCGTCACGCCCGGCCAGTCGGCGGTGCTGTACGACGGCGAGGTCTGCCTCGGCGGCGGGGTGATCTCGGGCTCGGCCTGAGAAGGAACGCGCGCCGATGAACCTCATCCGCACGCTGGCGCTGGCGCTGTGCTGCCTCGTCGCCGCCGCCAGCCCGGCCCGCGCCGAGACCGACGCGCAGGCCGCGCAGCGCCTGCATGCCCTGTTCGAAGCCGAGTGGGACTGGGACATGCGCGACGACCCCGAGCGCGCCACCTACCTCGGCGACCACCGCTTCGGCGCGCAGCTGACGGATCGCTCGCGCGCCGCCGACGACGCGCGCCACGCCCACGCGCGTGAACGTCTGGCGGCGCTGCGCGGCATCGACCGCGCCCGGCTCGCGCCGGCCGACCGCGTGTCCTACGACATCATGGTCCGCAGCACGCAGGACGGCCTGGCCGGCGAGAAGTTCACCGGCATGGCCACGCTGATGCTTGACGGCGAAGGCGGCCTGCACAACGATCTCGCCGACCTGATGCGTGTCAGCCCGGCCGCCACCGAGGCCGACGTGCGCAACCTTCTCGCGCGCCTGGCGCAGTTCCCGGGCCGCGTCGACCAGGTCGTCGCCCGGCTGCGCGAGGGCATCGCGCTGCAATGGGTGGCGGCGCGCAGCTCACTGCAGCAGGTGCCGGCGCAGATCGACGGCCAGTTGACGGACGACGTGACGCGCAGCCCGCTCTACGAGCCGTTCAATCGGCTCGGCGCCGCCATCCCCGAGGCGACGCGCAACGCGCTCGCCGCTGAAGGCGCGACGGCGCTGCGCACGCAGGTCTACCCGGCGATGCGGAAGCTGCGCGCCTTCGTGGTCGACGAGTATCTGCCGCGCAGCACCGGGAGCGGCGCGATGGGCACGCGCCCGAACGGCGCCGCCGCGTACGACCACCTCGTCCGCCAGCACACCACCACCGATCTGAGCGCGGCCCAGGTCCATGCGATCGGCCTGCGCGAGACGGCGCGCCTGCGCGGCGAGATGGAAGCGCAGATGCGGGCCGCTGGCTTCACCGGCAGCTTCGCGGAGTTCGTCCGGTTCCTGAACACCGACCCGCGCTTCTTCCACACCGACCCCGAGGCGCTGCTGGCCGGCTACCGCGACATCGCCAAGCGCGTCGATCCCGAGTTGCCCAAGCTCTTCGCCGAGCTGCCGCGCACGCCCTACGGCGTGCGCGCGATTCCGGCGCACGAGGGCATCGGCAAGTCGGAGAACTACTCCGGCCCGCCGCGCGACGGCCGCGGCGCGGGCTGGTTCAACGCCAACGTGGTCGCGATCGCGCAGCGGCCGATCTGGAACATGGAGACGCTGTTCGCGCACGAGGCCGTGCCCGGTCACCACCTGCAGATCGCCCGCGCGCGGGAGCTCGAGAACCTGCCGCAGTTCCGCCGCGGCGGCGGCTACACCGCCTACGTCGAAGGCTGGGCGCTGTATGCGGAGACGCTGGGCCCGGAGCTCGGGCTGTACAAGACGCCCTACACCCGCTTCGGCCACCTGCAGTGGCAGAGCCTGCGCGCGGCGCGGCTGGTGGTCGACACCGGCATCCACGCGTTCGGCTGGCAGCGCCAGCAGGCGATCGACTGGATGACCGAGCGCACCGGCATGGTCCGCGAGTTCATCGAGCCGCAGGTCGACCGCTACTTCGTGGTGCCCGGCCAGGCACTGAGCTACATGATCGGGCAGCTGAAGATCGTCGAGCTGCGCGATCGGGCCCGCGCCGCGCTCGGCCCGCGCTTCGACATCCGCCGCTTCCACATGGCCGTGCTCGACAACGGCGCGATGCCGCTCGGCGCGCTCGAGCAGCAGATCGACGACTGGATCGCGCGCGAGAAGTCGCGCGAGACCGCACGCCCCTGACGACCCATCGACCGCCATGACCCTGCCCACCCCTTTCGAAGCGAAGCGTTCGTCTTGACCGCTGCCCATTCCCCCCTCACGCCGAGCCAGTTCCGCGCCGCGACGGCCGCGGTGATGATGACGATCCTGCTGGCCGCGCTCGACCAGACCATCGTCAGCGTCGCGGTGCCGACGATCGCCCGGCAGCTCGGCGGCTTCGAGTGGATGGCGTGGGTGATCTCGGGCTACCTGATCGCCTGCACCGTCGTCACGCCGCTCTACGGGCGGCTCAGCGACCTGGTCGGGCGGCGCCGCGTGATGACGGTCGCGATCCTGATCTTCCTGGTCGCCTCGGTCGCGTGCGCGCTGGCGCAGACGCTGCCGCAGCTGGTGCTCGCGCGCGTCGTCCAGGGCATCGGCGGCGGCGGGCTGATCGCGACCGCGCAGTCGGTGATCGCCGACGTGGTGCCGCTGCGCGAGCGCGGGCGCTACCAGGGCTACGTGAGCATCGTCTGGGCGGTCGCCAGCATGCTGGGGCCGGTGATCGGCGGCGTGCTCACCGAGTACCTGTCGTGGCCGTGGATCTTCTGGATCAACCTGCCGGTCGGGCTGGTGGCGCTGGTGCTCGTGCACCGCTCGCTGAAGGCGCTGCCGGTGACGCCGCGGCAGGCCCGCATCGACGGCGTCGGCGCGCTGCTGCTGCTGACCGGGCTGACCGCGCTGCTGGTCCCGATCACGCGGGTCGGCCAGGGCACCGCGTGGTCCGACGCCTGGAACCTGATCGGCTGGGCGATCGCGGTGGCGCTGCTCGCGGTCTTCGTCGTCCAGCAGCGCCGCCACCCGCAGGCGATCGTGCCGATGGCGCTGTTCGCCAACCGCACGGTGGTGGCGTGCTGCGCGGTGCTGTTCATCTGCTTCTTCAACTTCATCGCGATGTCGGTGCTGGTGCCGCTGCGCCTGCAGCTCGTGGGCGGCTTCAGCGCGGCGGACGCGGCGCTGCGGCTGCTGCCGCTGACGCTCGCGATCCCGGCCGCCGCGTACGCCAGCGGGCGCTGGCTCTCGCGCACCGGGCGCGTGTTGCCGCCGCAGCGCCTGGGCATCGCGATGGTGCCGCTGGCCCTGCTGGCGATGGGCTTCGCGCCGGCCAGCGGCTGGCTGGCGGCGGGTGCGCTGGTGGTGTTCGGCGCGGGGCTGGGGCTGCAGCTGCCGACCACGTTGATCACGGTGCAGCAGTCGGTGCCGCGCGAGCAGATCGGCACGGTCACCGCGCTGACCTCGTTCTTCCGCCTGCTCGGCGGTGCGATCGGGATCGCCGTGCTGAGCTCGGTGGTGCTGCTGTTGCTGCGCGAGCACCTGCCCGCCGGCGTGCAGGGGCTCGATGCCGAGGGCCTCGGGCAGCTGATCGACGCCTCGCGCGGCGCCCACGGCACGCCCGCCAACGACGCGGCGTTCCAGCGCGTGATGTGGCTGAGCGCGGCGGTCTCGCTGGTCTCGCTGTGGTTCGTGACCAGGCTGCCCGACCTGCGCCTGCACGACACGCACGCGGCGCCGGCCGGCACCGCCGCGGAACTTTGATAAAACCGGCGCATGACGGATTCGATTGTGAAAGGCGGCTGGCGCGCGCGCTGCGTCGCGATCACCCTGGGCGCAGCGGCGACATGCGCGGGCGCGGCCCCGAAGGTCGAGGACACGATGGCCCAGCGCATGCAGGCCTGCACCGGCTGCCACGGTCCCCAGGGTCGCGCGGCGAGCGACGGCTACTACCCGCGCATCGCCGGCAAGCCGGCCGGCTACCTCTACAACCAGCTGGTCAGCTTTCGTGACGGCCGGCGCCAGTACGCGCTGATGACCAACCTGCTCGCCCCACTCTCCGACGCCTACCTGCGCGAGATCGCCGAGCACTTCGCGAACCTCGACGTGCCGTACCCGCCGCCGCAGGTCGCCACCGGCAGCGTCGATGCGCTGAGCCGCGGCGAGATGCTGGTGCTGCGCGGCGACCCGGCGCTGAAGATCCCCGCCTGCGTGCAGTGCCACGGCACCGCGCTGATGGGCGTGGCGCCGGCGATCCCGGCCCTCATCGGCATGCCGCGCGACTACCTGAACGCGCAACTCGGCGCGTGGCGCACCGGCAGCCGCCACGCGCTCGGCCCGGACTGCATGGCGCAGATCGCCCAGCGTCTCGCGCCGGCCGACATCAGCGCGCTGTCGCAGTGGCTGGGCGCGCAGCGCGTGCCCTCGAACGCCAAGCCCGCCGCGTCGCTGCCCGAGCCGCTGCCGATGCCCTGCGGCGGCGTGCCCGACGGGGCGCCGCGATGAAGCGCCCGCTGATCCGCGGCGCATTCGCCGTGCTGCTCGCGGGCGTGCTCGCCGCGGCGCTGGTGGCGTGGCTGAACGTGCGCGGCGAGGCGCCGCTGGACGCCGCCGCAGGCGCGCCCGCCAGCGCCGAGCTGGTCGCGCGCGGCGCGTACCTGGCGCGCGCCGGCAACTGCATCGGCTGCCACACGCTGCCCGGCGGTGCCGACTACGCCGGCGGGCGCGGCGTGCCGACGCCGTTCGGCACCATCTACGCGCCCAACCTCACGCCCGACCCCGCCACCGGCCTCGGCGGCTGGACCTCGGGCGAGTTCTGGCGCGCGCTCCACAACGGCCGCTCGCGCGACGGGCGCCTGCTCTACCCGGCGTTCCCGTACCCGAACTACACCCGCGTCACGCGCGCCGATTCGGACGCGATCCATGCCTACCTGCAAAGCCTGAAGCCGGTGGTGCAGGCCAACAAGCCGCACGAGCTGCCCTTCCCGTTCGACCGGCAGGCGGCGCTCGCCGTCTGGCGCGCGCTCTACTTCCGGCCCGCCGATCCGGCACCCGCGGTCGACGCCGCGGCCACCACGCCGCTGCAGCGCGGCGCCTACCTCGTCGAAGGGCTGGGCCACTGCAACGCCTGCCACGCCAGCCGCAACGCGCTCGGCGCCACCTCGAGCACGCTCGACCTCGCAGGCGGCCTGATCCCGGTGCAGAACTGGTACGCGCCGGCACTGGATTCGCCGGCCGAGGCCGGCGTGGCGGACTGGGCCCAGGCCGACATCGTCGCCCTGCTCGAGACCGGCGTGTCGGCACGTGGTGCGGTGATGGGGCCGATGCGCGAGGTCGTCGCCGGCAGCACCCAGCACCTGAACGATGCCGACCTGCAGGCGATGGCCGCCTACCTCAAGGCGCTGCCGCAGCGGAACCCGGCGGCCGGCACGCGCACCAGCGCGCAGGCCGCCGCGCCCGCGCTTGCTGACTCGCCCGGCGCCAGGCTGTACGGGACGCACTGCGTGCAATGCCACGGCGAACAGGGCGAAGGCGTGCCCGGCATCTACCCGGCGCTGGCCGGCAGCCGCGCCGTCACGCTGCACACGCCGGCGAACCTCGTGCACATGGTGCTGGAAGGGGGTTTTCCGCCGAGCACGGCGGGCAATCCGCGGCCGTTCGGCATGCCGCCGTTCGCGACGGTGCTGAGCAACGACGACGTGGCACAGCTGCTGACCCACGTGCGCGCCAGCTGGGGCAACCAGGGCGCGCCGGTGTCGGCGCTCGACGTGGCGAAGTTCCGCAGCGTCAAGTGACGACGCCGCGGCGCGGCGCCGGTCAGAACGGGATGTCGTCGTCCATGTTGTCGAAGCCGGTCGACGACGACTTCGGTGCCGGCCGCTGCTGCGGGGCCGATTGGGGGCGCGGGGCCGGGGCCGAGCGGGCCGGCGCGCTGCGCTCGCTGTAGCCGCCGCCTTCGTCGTCCCCACCACTGGCGCGGCCACCGCCGGTGCTGTCGTCACGGCCGCCGAGCAGCTGCATCGAATCGGCGACGATCTCGGTGGTGTAGCGGTCGACGCCTTCCTTGTCCTGCCACTTGCGGGTCTTGAGACGGCCCTCGATGTAGACCGGGCGGCCCTTCTTCAGATACTCGCCGGCGATCTCCGCCTGGCGGTCGTAGAGGACGACCGAGTGCCACTCGGTCTCTTCCATCTTCTCGCCCGAATCCTTGCTCTTCCAGTTGCGCGTGGTCGCGATGCGCAGGTTGCAGACGGCGGCGCCGCTGGGCGTGTAGCGCACTTCGGGATCACGGCCGAGATTGCCGAGGACGATGACCTTGTTGACTGATGCCATGGAGCGCTCCGAACGGAATGGGATCAGGCCGTCGGGCGGCGCCGGGCCTGGATCAGACGAAGCTTACCGCACCGCCCTTCGGCCAGGGCCCGGCGGGGCGAGGCGATACGCGACCGGGGATTCCCTCAACCACCGGCCGGGCTGATGTGACAATTCACAACGATCAGCACACGAGCGGCCGTTCAGCCGCCACCCAGGTGAAGGGAAAGGTGACGTCTATGGGGACTTCGACGCTTCCATGGCGAGGGATCGCCCGGCCACCGCGATGGCCGCGCATCCTGACCGGCGCCGCGGCGCTGCTGGCGTGCCTGCCGCTGCTGGCCCAACCGGCCGCCGCGCCCCGCGAGCTGAGGTACGCCAGCGCCGCGCCGGTCGGCTCGGTCTGGTTCACCCAGACCGAGCGCTGGATCCGGCACGTCGACGAGCACGCCAAGGGCCAGGTGGCGGTGCGGCTGTTCCCCAACGGCCAGCTCGGCAGCGACGGCGCGATCGTGCAGCAGGTGGCCAGCGGCCGGATCGACATGGCCGCCGTGTCGCTCGCCTCGGCCTCGGTGCTGGCGCCGGAACTGCTGGTGGCGGCACTGCCGATGCAGTACCGCACGGCCGCGGAATACCACTGCGTGCTCGATTCGGGCGCCAGCACACTGATGGGCGAGCGGCTGGCGCGCAAGGGCGTGCACGTGGTCGCGCTGTCCGATGTCGGCTCGGTGCAGCTGGCCGGGCGGCGCGCCTTCCGCACGCCCGAGGATCTGGTCGGCGCCAAGGCCGGCACCTTCGGCTCCAGGCTCGGGCTGCTGCTGTGGACCTCGCTGGGCGCCAGCCCCAGCGCCGTCAGTTCGGCCGACCTGGCCTCGGCCTTCCAGACCGGCCTGATCGAGGTGTCGACCACCACGCCGATCCTGTACACCACGAGCGGCCTGAACAAGCTGGCCCCCGTGATCACGATCGCCGACCTGTACCGCATGCCGAGCCTGGTCATCGTCAACCAGGGCGTCTGGGACAGCCTGAACCCGACCCAGCGGGCCGCCCTCGAAGGCGGCCGCGCCGGCGCCACGCTCGCCCTGTCGCGCCAGGAAGTCAGCGCCGCCGAGGAGCGCGCCCTGGCCGCCCACACCGGCGGCGGCGGGCAGGTGGCGGTGCTGACCGACGCGCAGCGTGCCGCGCTGCGCGCGGTGCTCGCATCGAACTACAACGCCATGGTGGCGCAGACCGGCCGCGACGGCGCCCAGCTGTTCGCGCGCATCGAGGCCGTGCGCCAGGGCTGCGAGAAGGCGCGTGCCGCCCGCCCAGCGGACGAAGGTCGTGTGCGATGACGGGCTGATCGCCGCCCCGGCGCCCGGCCCGGCACCCGCCGCGCCGGCCGGTGTGCGCCGGATGCTGGCGGCCTGGCTTCGGCTCGAATCCGCGGTCGCGATCGGCGGCCTGGGCGTCGCCGCCGCGCTGCTGACGCTCGACATCCTCGCCCGCGAGCTGCTCGGGCCGCTGGCCCGCGCCACCGGCGTGTCGGTGCTCGGCCAGCTGCCGCCGGGGCTGTCGCGCTACGCGCTGTACGGCATCCTCGTGTCGGCGTTCGCCGGCTTCGCGGTCGCATCGGCCACCGGCTTCCACCTGGGTTCGGGCCTGGGCGGCGTGCCGGTGCCGCGCTGGCTCGAGCGGCACCGCGACCGGCTCGGCGACCTGCTGACCGCGCTCGTGTTCGCCGCGTTCACCTGGTACGCGGCCCGCTTCGTCCTGGCCTCGTTCGAGAGCGGCGCGCGCGCCTCGTTCCTGTCGTGGCCGGCCTGGCCGATCCAGGCGGCGATGCCGCTCGCGTTCGGCGCGTCGGCGGTGCGCTTCGGCTGCTTCGCGGCGTGGCCGGCGTTGCGCCCGGCGCGGCGGGTGGCGTTCGGGTGAGCATCGCCATCGGGCTCGCGCTGCTGGGCGTGGCGCTGCTGCTGCTGCGCCAGCCGATCATTGCGGTCGCGCTGGTGGTGGCCGGGGCGGCGCAGATGCTGTGGGGCCGCGGCCAGCCGGCGGACATCGCCGAGGACATCTGGCTCGCGCTCGACAAGGAGCTGCTGGTCGCGATCCCTCTGTACGTGCTGTGCGGCCAGCTGATCAGCCGCGGCGCGACGGCGCGGCTGCTGGTGGCGATCATGGAAGCGTTGACGCGGCGCCTGAGCGGCGGCCTGGGCGTCGCCGCCACGCTGGCGTGCGCGGTCGACGCGGCGATCTCGGGTTCGTCGGTCGTCACGATGCTCGCCATCGGCAGCGTGATGCTGCCGTCGCTGCTGCACGCCGGCTACGACCGCCGCTATGCGCTCGGCACGGTGATGGCGGGCGGAACGCTGGGCATCGTCATCCCGCCCTCGATCCCGCTGATCGTCTACGGCCTGGTGACCGGCACCTCGATCGTCAGCCTGTTCACCGCCGGCATCGGGCCGGGGCTGCTGCTGACCTTCTGTTTCGTGGTCTACGGGTGGTGGGTCAACCGGCACCGGCCATCGCTGCCGTTCGATCCGACGCTGTTGCGGGTCGCGCTGCGGCGCGGCATCTGGGCCGTGCTGATGCCGGTGGTGCTGCTCGGCGGCCTCTACGGCGGCTTCCTGAGCATCACCGAATCGGCCGCCGCGGCGCTGGTGTACGCCGCCGTGATCGAGCTGTTCGTGCACCGCGCGATCGACGGCCGCGCGCTGCGCACCGCGATGCTCGAGACGGCGCGCATCGGCGGCATGCTGTTCCCGCTGCTGGCGATCGCGATGAGCCTCTCGCGGCTGGCCACCGAGCACGGGCTGCCGGGCGCGCTGGCGGCCACGATCCTGAACTGGAGCGACGGCAGCGCCGTCGTGTTCCTGATCGTCGTCAACGCGATCCTGCTGCTCGTCGGCTGCTTCATGACGGCGGACGTGGCGATCCTGCTGCTGGCGCCGCTGCTCGCACCGCTGGCCGCCGCTCACGGCGTGGACAAGGTGCTGTTCGGCATCGTGATGGTGCTCAATCTGGAGATCGGCTACCTGACGCCACCGGTCGGCATGAACCTGATCGTGGCCGCGGGCGCCTTCCGCCAGCCCTTCGGCGAGCTGTGCCGGGCCGCGCTGCCGTTCATCGCGATCATGCTCGGCTGCCTGGCGCTGGTGATGTGGCAACCGTGGATCGCGCTCGGCCTGGTGGCGGGCTGACCGGACGGTGCACGCGCAGGGCGCCGCTTACACTCGACGGGCCTCGCCAGCCCGCACGATTTCCGCCGGCGATCCGCGCCCCTTCACGACAGGACAGGACATGCTGTGATCGACGCCCTGGCCCAGGTTCGAAGCATGTTCCGGGAGGCCGGCGGACACCCGGTCCGGCTGGCGCAGGAGGCCTGCGACCTGCTGGTCGCGCAGCGCTGGGGCCGGGCAGCCCGACTCGCGTGGTCGGCCGAATTCGCGCAGGCGCTGACCGACGCCGGCCTGCCGACCGACCCGGTGCTGACCGGCGAGCCGGGCGACGCACCGTGGGCCGGCGCACGCGAACTCGGCCTCGGGCCGGCCGGGCGCTACTCCCTGCTGCTGATGTCGGCCGTCACCGACGCGAACGGCCTGTCGGCCGTCGGCGCGCTGGCGGCCGGGCTCGACGCGTGGCTCGAGGCGTGGCAGCGCGACCGCACGACGCAGGCCCTGCTGCGGCGGGCCGAGTCGGACCGGGAGCGTTTCCAGCGCCTGTTCGACACCGTGCCGGTGTCCACCGCCATCGTCGCGATCAACCGCGCGATCGTCGACGTCAACCAGGTGTTCTGCGAGCGCTACGGCATGACGCGCGAGCAGATGATCGGCCGCAACCTCGACGAACTCGGCATCGGCTACGTCGAGGAGGACCGGGTCCGGCTCGGGGTCGCCCTGCGTGCGGAGCGCCGGGTGCGCAACATGACGCTGCGCGGCGTCCGGCGCGACGGCACGCCGGGCAAGTTCCTGCTGAACGCCGAGATGGCCGATTTCGACGGCCAGGATTGCGCGCTGGTCAGCTCCATGGACATCACCGACATGCTGGCCGCCGAGGCGGCGATCCAGGCCCGCCTGCAGGCCGAGTCCGAGAGCCGCGCGAAGGGCGAGATGCTGGCCCGCATCGCCGAGGAGAAGGCCGAGTCCGACCGGCTGCGCGTGCTGGCGGATGCGGCCCGCACCGATCTGCAGCGGCTCAGCGATTTCGGCCGCCAGGTCACGGCCTCGCTCGACCCGGCGGTGATCGTCGAGACGCTGCGCAACGGCCTGCCGGCGCTGATCCCGACCGACGGCGTGCGCGTGCTGGTGCTGGACGGCGACGACGAGCTGCTGGACGCCACCGGCGACGCGGCCGGCACGCGCAGCGCGGGCGCGGCCGACGCGGCCGCCTCGCTGCACCAGCGCGAACTGCGCGCCTGCATCGACACCGCCACGATCGCGACGCTGGCGCGCGTCGAGACCGCCCCGCCGTGGCCCGGGGCGCCGGCCGACGCGCGTGTCGCGCTGGCCGCGCCGCTGCTGTCGCAGCAGCGGCCGATCGGCCTGCTGGTGGTCTATTCGCGCGCCGCCGCGGACTACGGCCCGACCCACCGCGCGATGCTGGAAACGCTGGCGCTGCATGCCGCGAGCGCCATCGCCAACTCGCGCGCCTATGCGCGGCTGCAGATCGCGCAGGAGCAGCTGGTGGAACGCGAGAAGATGGCCGCGCTCGGGTCGCTGGTGGCCGGCGTGGCGCACGAGCTGAACACCCCGCTCGGCAACGCCCTGCTGCTGGTCTCGACGCTGAACGAGCGGGTCCAGTCGGCGCCCGACGGGGCGGCGGCGCCCGGTCCGCAGGATTTCACCCAGCTCGTGAAGCAGGCCGGCCCGCTGATCGAGCGCAGCCTGCGCAGCGCCGCCACGCTGGTGGCGAGCTTCAAGCAGGTGGCCGCCGACCAGACCGCCGACCGGCGCCGACCGTTCGACCTGGCCGTGCTGGCGAACGAGCTCGAGGCCACGCTGCATGGCCGGCTGCAGCCCCACCACCACACCTTGGCGCTGGACATCCCGTCCGGCATCGCGATGGACAGCTACCCGGGCGCGCTGACCCAGGTGCTGACCAACCTGATCCTGAACGCGCTCCAGCACGGGCTGGACGGCCGCACCCAGGGCCGCATCGCCATCGTCGCGCGGCCCCAGCGCCGCGACGAGGTGCTGATCGAGGTCAGCGACGACGGCTGCGGCATTTCCGCCGCCCACCTCGGCCGGGTGTTCGAGCCGTTCTTCACGACGCGCCTGGGCGCAGGCGGCACCGGCCTGGGCCTGAGCGTCAGCTACAACATCGTCACCGCGGTGCTGGGCGGGACGATCCGCGTCAGCAGCCCCGCGGGCAGCGGCGCGCGCTTCACGATCGTGATGCCGCGCATCGCGGGCGCCGAGCCGGTGCCGGCAGCGCGCTCGCGGCTGATGGGGTTGCGCTAGGCGGCCCCGATATCGGTGGCCGGCAGCGGCAGGCTGAAGCGGAAGGCGGCGCCGTGGCCGACGCGCGATTCGGCCCAGACGTCGCCGCCATGCATGCCGACGATGCGCTTGACGATCGTCAGCCCGATGCCGCTGCCCTCGTAGGCCTTGCCGTGCAGCCGCACGAAGGGCTGGAACAGCCGCGCGGCGCGCTCGGGGTCGAAGCCCACGCCGTTGTCGGCGATGCACACGACGACCCGGCCGTCCACCGTCTCGGCCGTCACCTGCACGACCGGCGCCGGCATCTCGCGGCAGAACTTCGCCGCGTTGCCGAGCAGGTTGACGAAGACCTGCCCGAGCAGCAGCGGATCGACGCTGAGCGTGGGCATCGGTCCGATCCGGTAGTCGATGCCCTCGGGCCCGGTGGCGGCGCCCGCGCTCGCGCCGGCGCTCTGGCGCAGCGTCTCGATCGCCTCACGCGCCAGCGCCTCGAGCGAGGCCGGCTGCCAGTGCAGCGCGGTGCGCGAGAGCCTGGACAGGTCGAGTAGCCGACCGACGAGCGCGCTCAGGCGGCGGGCGTTGGTGCTGACCAGCTCGAGGCCGCGCGGCACCTGCGCCAGGTCGCCCGCGTCCATCTGGCGCTTGATCAGGTCCATCATGCCGCTCACCCCGGACAACGGCCCGCGCAGGTCGTGCGCCACCATCTGGTTGAACGATTCGAGCAGGTTGACGGTCTCGAGCAGCTCCCGGGTGCGGTCGGCGATCTCGGTCTCGACGGAATCGCGCAGCTCGGACAAGGCCCGCTCGGCTTCGTCGCGGGCGGCCACGGCGCCACGCTCGGCCTGCATCGCGGCCTCGAGCTGCTCGTTCAGGCGTTCGAGCGCATCGCGCTGCGCCTCGACCGCGACGAACTGGCGGTACGAGCGGATCGCGGTGGTCAGGCCGACGAGCAGCTTGGTGCGCGTCTGCTCGAGCTTGCTCCAGTAGTCGTTGATGTCGAAGTGCTGGATCGTCTCGAGTTCAGGCGCGTAGCCGGGCTGGCCGGTGCGCAGGATCAGCCGCAGCGCCGCGCGTCCCGGCAGGTCGCGGATCTCCTGGACGAGACGCAGCCCGGCGTCCGGCGTCTCCATCACCACGTCGACCAGCGCGACCGCCAGCTCGGGGTGGTTCTCGACCAGGGTGAGCGCCTCGCGCGCCGAGTAGGCGTGGGAGATGCGCAGGTGGCGCCCCTCGATACCGAAGTGCGCCAGCGCGATCTCGGTGCTGCCGTGGACGATCTCGTCGTCGTCCACCACCAGGATGTGCCACGGTGCCGACACGCGGTCGGACTGCTCGTCTTCCAGGGGACTGCGTGCGGCGATGGGGGGCGACACGGCACGCTCACTTCGTGGTGTTAACGATGCCTGACATTTTAAGCTGTCCGGGATGCCGCCAGCCAGCAACGGGCCAGCTCGTCGGCGGGCATCGGGCGGGCGTGGAAATAGCCCTGCGAGACGTCGCAGCCCATGCGCACCAGCAGCGCCGCGGTCTCGGCCGTCTCGACACCTTCGGCGACCACCTTCATGCCGAAGCCGTGGCCGAGCCGGATCGTCGACTCGACGATGCGCCGGTCGCCTTCGTCGGTCGCGAGCTGGCAGGTGAACGAGCGGTCGAGCTTGAGCGCATCGACCGGCAGGCGCTTGAGGTAGGCCAGGGAGGAGTAGCCGGTGCCGAAGTCGTCGATCGACAGGCCGACGCCGAGCCGACGCAGCTCCTCGAGCCGCGTCAGCGCGAGCTCGGGGTGGCGCGCCAGCGAGCTCTCGGTGACCTCGAGCTCCAGCATGCCGGGCGGGACGGCGTGCTGCGCGAGCAGCGTGCGCACCAGCGCGACGAAGTTCGCGTCCATCAGGTTGTTGACGCTGACGTTCACCGCCACCGGCACGCCGCGGCCGGCCTCGCGCCACGCGCGGCATTGGGCGAGCGCCGTGCGCAGCACGAACTCGGTGAAGGGGTGGATCAGCTCGGTCGTCTCGGCCATCGGCACGAACTCGGCCGGCGAGACGAAGCCCCGGGTCGGGTGCTTCCAGCGGGTGAGCGCTTCCACGCCGACCAGTTCACCGGTCGCGGTCGCGAGCTTGGGCTGGTACACCAGCGAGAGCCCGCCGACCCGCAGGGCATGCGCGAACTCGCAGCGCAGCGCGAGCGAATCGGCCGAGAACCGGTCGAGCTCCGGCGTGTAGCGCTGGTGCGGTCGCAGTTCGCGCTTGGCCTCGAACATCGCGATCTCGGCATGGCGCATCAGGTCGGCCGGCAGCGCGGCGTCGTCGGGATGCACGGCGGTGCCCAGGCTCGCGGTCATCGTCAGCGAGACGCCGCCGATCGGGAGCGGCTCGGCGATGGTGTCGCAGATGTCGGTGCACAGCGCGTCGAGCCGGGCGTCGCCGGCCGGCAAGGGGATGCACAGCGCGAGCTTGTCGCCGCCGAGGCGCGCGATGAACCCGCCGGCGCCGCCGCCGAAGCGACGCGTCAGGCGCGCCGCGATCGCGCGCAGCATCGCATCGCCGGCGGCATGGCCGAGTGATTCGTTGACTTCCCGGACCCGGTTCAGATCGAGCGAAACGACGCCGAGCCGGCGCGCGCCGGGTGCGTCGATCGCGCGCTGCAACAGGCTCTGGAACGCGTGGCGATCGAGCAGGCCGGTGAGCGGATCGTGCGTGGCGCGCTCGACGACCGGATCGGAGAGCGCGTGCACCACCCCGTCACCGCGCGGCGACCGGAGGCGCCCGGTGGCGACGATGCCGGCGAGCGCGGCGACCAGCAGGCCGAGCACGAGCCCGGGCGAGGGCCGCAGCCACGATTGCTCGATGGCCGGTGCGGACACCGCGACCGCGACGATCAGCGGCAGGCGCGAGGAGACGGCGAAGCCGAGGTGCGTCCAGCGGCCGTCGCCGCCGTTTCCGGGCCGGGCGAGCGCCACGGTCCCGCGCGCGCTCTGGCGCACCCGCGCGAGCACGTCCGGCGCCAGCGGCGTGCGGTCGATCTCGACGAGGCCGGTCTCGCCCGCATAACGAAACAGCGGCACGCCGTCCGGCGTCAGGAAGACCAGCGGGCCGCCCGCCACGAGGCGCAGGCTGGCCGCGGTCTCGACCAGGCGCCGCACCGGGACGAACACGAGCACGGTACCGCCGAGCTTCGGCCGCTCGTCGGCGCCCAGGCGGATCGGCACGCACCAGTCGAGCCCGGGCAGGAACACCGCGGGCAACAGTTGCAGGCCGGGCGGTGCCGGGCCCTGGAGCCGCTCGTCCAGCGCGGCGCTGAACGCGAGGCCGGCCGCAATCTCGCCGTCCCGGCCGGCCACCAGCCAGGCGCCGGAGGCGCTGCGCAGACCGAGCGCGAGCGACGCATCCGCCAGCCGCGACGCATTGCCGCGCAGCGTGGTCGCGCTGCGGTCCGCCTCGTCGTCCGCGCGCGCCGCGAGCGCGAGTTCGAGCCCGCGCAGGGACTCGACGGCGTGGCCGATCACCTCGCCGGCGTACAGCTGCACGCCTTCGGCGACCTTCTCCGCATGAAGCTGCTCACGCGCCAGGGTCTCGCGCCGGTCGCGCAGGACGGCCAGGACCGCCATGACGAGCAGCGCGGCCGCCGCGAGCGCCAGCAGGACGCGGGGCGCCCATTTCGCCCACCGCCCTCGCTGCCGCGCAAGGGCATCGGGCACGGCGGCGGGGCGCTGCAGATTCGGCAGGAGAGGCATGCGCAGGAACGCGGGACGAGAGGACGCCATGTGCGGATATCGGCGCCTCCCGCGCCGGGCGCACCGCGGGACGCTGTGCTTTGTCCGGATGTCGACAAAGCACCCCGTCGGCCGTGTTGCCCGCGGGCCGACCACGCCGATACCGAGGTTCGACTGTTCACTTCCGAAAGGATGAGATGTTTGCGAACTTGAAGCTGGGCCAGCGCCTGACCGGGGCCTTCGCGGTGCTCGGCGCGGTCATCCTGGGCACCGTGGGGATCGCGCTGTGGGGCATGAGCGGCATGCGCGCGTCGACGGTCGCCATCAACGAGAGCTGGCTGCCGAGCGTGGAGACGCTCAGCGAGATGAACGTCGCCAAGTCGGATCTGCGCGCCCTGGAGCTGCGCCAGCTGCTGGTGACGGACGACCGCGAGCGCGCGGAAGGCGCCATCCGCATGGCCGAGACGCTGACGCGGTTCGAGCGGGCGCGGCTGACCTACACCGCCTCCTTGATCAGCGGCGACGACGAACGCCGGCTGTTCGACGCGTTCATGGCGCGCTGGAAGTCCTACCTGGACGCCCAGGCCCGCGCGGCGGCGCTGGCGAAGCAGCAGGATATGGAGGGCGCGCGCCGAATCGTCCTCGGCGAATCGGGTGCCCTGTACGACGCCGCGACAACCGCGCTGGTCGAGGCCATCGCCTTCAACCACGCCGGCGCCATGACCGAGGGGCAACGCAGCGACGCCACCAGCGAGCGCGCGCGCTTGGCCATGTTCATCGCCGCGGCCGCGGGCGTGGCGATCGCCGGCCTGCTCGGCTTCGCGCTCGTGCGCCGGCTGATGGGCGAACTGGGCGGCGAGCCCGCCGCCGTGGCCGCGGCGGCGAACCGGATCGCCGGTTCGAATCTGGGCGAGGCGATCCACGTCCGGCCCGGCGACACGACCAGCGTGATGGCCGCGATGGCGCGCATGCAGGCGTCGCTGCTGGCGATCGTGAACGCCGTGCGCGGCAGCTCCGAGAGCGTCGCCACCGCCAGCGCCGAGATCGCGCAGGGCAACGTCGACCTGAGCGCCCGCACCGAGCGCCAGGCCTCGGCGCTCGAACAGACGGCGGCCTCCATGGAGCAGCTGGCCACGACGGTGCGCCAGAACGCCGACAACTCGCGCCAGGCGAACCAGCTCGCGCTCGGCGCCAGCACCGTCGCCGTGCAGGGCGGCGAGGTGGTGCGCCAGGTCGTCGAGACGATGCGCGAGATCAACGCGAGCTCGCGGCGCATCGCCGACATCATCGGCGTGATGGACGGGATCGCCTTCCAGACCAACATCCTCGCGCTCAACGCCGCCGTCGAGGCGGCGCGCGCCGGCGAACAGGGCCGCGGCTTCGCGGTCGTCGCCAACGAAGTGCGCAGCCTGGCCAAGCGCAGTGCCGACTCGGCCAAGGAGATCAAGGAACTGATCTCCGCGAGCGTCGGCCGGGTCCACCAGGGCACGGCGCTGGTCGATCGCGCCGGGACGACGATGACCGAGATCGTCGGTTCGATCCAGCGCGTCAGCGACATCGTGGCCGAGATCAGCACCGCCAGCGCGGAACAGAGCGCCGGCGTCGGTCAGGTGGGCGAAGCCGTCACGAACATGGACCAGGCCACGCAGCAGAACGCGGCGCTGGTGGAACAGGGCACCGCCGCCGCCGAGAGCCTGCGCGATCAGGCGCGGCAACTGGTGGCGACCGTGGCGGTGTTCGACCTAGGCCACGCGGCGGCCGCGCGGGCGAATTGATTTGTCGGGACGGTGACGATTCGGACGCGGCCGCACGTTGACGACGCCGCGCCGCTCGCGCACCCTTCCTCTTTCCCGACCGTTCCCATGGCTCCGACCGCGCACCACCCCGCCACGTCCGTGGAACTGAACCAGCAGGTTCAGCGCGAGAAGGTGCGGCACACGATCGAGCACGTCATCAGGACGCAGAGGACCACGCCGCTCGGCTGGCTCCTCGTCCTGGGCATGGTGTCCACACGCACGGCGGTCGGCCCCACGCTGGCCTGGATCGCCGTCTTCGCAGCGCTGCTGGTGATGATCCTGGTGCCGCTCCAGCGCATGCGCTCGGCGCCGGATGCCCTGGCTTCGAAGACCATGCGGCTGCACCTGGTCGCCGTGCTCGACGGCGTCGGCTGGGGCCTGCTGCCGCTGTTCGTCTTCGGCGTCGACGCCGTCCTCGACAGCTGGCTCGTGACCGTGCTGTGCGGCGTTGCCGCCGTGAACGCGCCGCCGCGCGCGCTGATGCCGACGGCCTACGCGGCCCAGCTGTTCGCCATGTGGTTGCCGATCGCGTACTTCGGCATCCAGACCAGCCATGTCGAGGGCTCGATCCAGATGGTCATCGGCGTGGCCGTTTTCATGTCGCTGCTGCTCGTCTACGTGCGCAGCGTCGAGCGGGTGATGAGCACCAACATCCTGCTGCGGCTGCACAACGCCGATCTCTCCGCGCAACTGCAGATCTCGCTCAGCCACGTCGAGCGCGAGGCGGCCACCGACCCGCTGACCGAACAGGCCAATCGCCGCGAGATGAACCGCGTGCTGGTCGAGGTCGACCGGCGCCGGCGCTCGGACGGCGGCACCTACTCGCTCCTGATGCTGGACATCGACCACTTCAAGCAGGTCAACGACCGCTTCGGTCACGACGTCGGCGACGAAACGCTGAAGGCGTTCTCGCGCCGCGTGTCGGATTGCCTGCGACCGACCGACCTGCTGGCCCGCACCGGCGGCGAGGAGTTCACCGTGCTGCTGCGGGACGCCACGCTCGCCGAAGCCACCGTGGTCGCGCAGCGCATCTGCGAGACCGTCGCCGCGCAGCCGCTGCTCAGCGACCCGCTGCTGCACGCCACGGTTTCCATCGGCGTGGCCCAGCAGCGGGGTCAGCAGACGCCTGCCGACGTGGCCAAGTCCTGCGACGTGGCGGTCTACGAAGCGAAACGCAACGGCCGCAACCGGGTCAGCGTCGCCGGCGCATGCTGACCGCGCCGCGGAACCGCACCGCTTGAACTCGCCCGCCAGAACCCGCCGCCCGTTGCGCAGCCCCCCGCCGCGCCCATCGCGCCCGGCGCACCGGCGGCCCGGCCTGCGGCCGCATCGTGACCCGCTCGCCACCGCCCGGGCGGCACTGGCCGAGAAGGAACGCGCGCTCACGCTGACGCTCGACAGCATGCTGCACGGGCTCATCAGCGTCGACGCGACCGGCGTCGTCGCATTGCACAACGAGCGCGTCCTCCAGCTCCTCGACCTGCCGGCGTCGATGTTCGCGCCCGGCGCGCGCTTCGAGGACATCCTGCGCTTCCAGGCAGAGCGCGGCGACTTCCTCCCGGCCCCGCAGGCGCTGGACGACCGCGACCCGCAGCCCGCCGACATCTCCCCGGCCGACGTGCTCGGCGGCGACTACGTGCGGCGCACCCGCTCCGGCCTGTGCATGGAAGTCCGCACGATGCCGATGCCGGACGGCGGCTTCGTCCGGACGTATGTCGACGTGACCCCGTACGTCCGGGCGCAGCAGGCGCTGCGCGACTCCGAGCACGAGCTGCGCACCATGCTCGACGGCTTCCCCGGGTTGATGGTCATCTCGGACGACCAGCTGAACTACGTCTACGTGAACGAGCGCGCGGCCGCCTGGATCGGCCAGCCGCGCGACGCGCTGATCGGGCAATCGGCCCGGCCCCACCTGAGCGCGCGACGTGCCGCCGACATCCTGGCGTTCATGCAGCAGGCGCCCACCGGGGCGCAGCAGACGGTCGAGAGCGTCTACGGCGCCACGTCGAACGGCTTGCGGCGCTGGCTGCAGGTCACGCAGGTGATGGGCGGCGAGGCCCGCACCGGAAGCCGCAAGTGCTACGCCTTCGCGCTCGACGTCACCGCCCGCAAGGAGGCCGAGGCGGCCCTGATCGCAGCCAAGGAGGAGGCCGAGCGCGCCAACCGCGCCAAGTCGGATTTCCTGCGCAGCATCTCGCACGAACTGCGCACGCCGATGAACGCGATCGCCGGCTTCGGCGAGCTGCTGCTCTCGGACCGCGCGGCCCCGCTGTCCGACACCCAGCGGGTGCAGATCGGCGAGATCCGGCGCGGCGCCGGCCATCTGCTGGCGCTGATCAACGAGTTGCTCGACCTGTCGATGGCCGAGCAGGGCCAGCTGAAGATCACGCTCGCGCCGCTGCCGCTGCGGCGCGTGCTCGACGAGTGCGTCGCGCTGATGCGCCCGCTCGCCGACGCGGCAGGCGTTCGCCTCGAGATCCTGGACGAGGGCGAGCCCGAACTGCACGGCCTGGGCGACCGCACCCGCGTCGCGCAGGTGCTGCTCAACCTGATCTCGAACGCGATCAAGTACAACGCCGCGAACGGCCACGTGCGCGTGCGCTGCCTGCGCGAGGCGGACGAGGTGCTGATCGAGGTGATCGACGACGGTCCCGGCCTGAGCGAACGCCAGCGGGCGCGCCTGTTCGAGGCCTTCGAGCGGCTCGACGCCGGCAAGACGACCATCGAAGGCGCGGGCCTCGGCCTGGCGCTGAGCCGCGTGCTGATGCGCGCGATGGGCGGCCGCATCGGTGTCGACAGCGTGGTCGGGCGCGGCAGCACGTTCCGGATCGCGCTGCCCGCCGCCGACGGCCCGCACGCTGCGCCCCGCGCCGTGCCGCCGGCGGGCAGCGGCACACGGGCGACCCGCGGTCCGCGCAAGGTGCTCTACATCGAGGACAACCCCGTCAACGTGCTGCTGATGGAGGCGATGCTCGAACGCCTGCCCGCCGAACACGCCGTCACGATGCGGGTCGCGGAGCTGCCGGAAGTCGGCCTGCGCATGGCCGTGGAAGAGGCGCCGGAGCTGATCCTGCTCGACATCCAGCTGCCGGGGATCGACGGCTTCGAGGTCCTGCGGCGGCTGCGGCTGGACCCGGCCTGCCGCCACGTGCCGGTGATCGCGGTGAGCGCCACCACACTCGCCGGGGACACCATGATCGCCCGCGCCGCCGGCTTCGATGGCTGCCTGGGCAAGCCGTTCGAGATGCACGAGCTGCACAGCGCCGTGATCGAGGCGCTGAGCGGCAAGCTCACAGCAGTCGGCCCTGAACGCTAGGCCCGGGCAGCGCGATCGCCGGCATCAGCGGCGCCGGATCGCGCGCGTCGCGCAGCCACAGCGCCAGGATGCGGTAGAAGGTGTCGAAGTCGAGCGGCTTGGCGATGTGGTCGTTCATACCGGCCGCCAGCACCGCCTCGCGGTCGCCCGTCATGGTGTTGGCGGTCATCGCGATGATCGGCAGGTTTACCCAGCGCGGGTCCTGGCGGATCGTCCGGGTGGCGGCGAAGCCGTCCATGTCGGGCATCTGGCAGTCCATCAGCACGCCGTCGACCTCGCAGCGCTCGAGCTGTGCGATCGCCTCGCGGCCGTCGCGCGCCGTCACCACCTCGATCTCGACCCGCTTCATCAGCTCGGCGGCGAGCAGCATGCTGACCTCGTCGTCCTCGGCGAGCAGGACCCGGCGCCCGCTCAGCTGCGCCCGGTAGGCCGCGATGAGGTTCGGCGGCGCCGAGGCGCGCGGCAGGCGCAGCGAGCGGCTGCCGAGCGCCGTCTCGTACGCATCGAACAGGGACGACGGCGTGACCGGCTTGGTCAGCACGGCGCCGAGGCTGATGTGCAACTCGCGCACCTTCATCAGCGTCTCGTCGCGGCTGTACGCGGTCACCATCAGCACGCACGGCGGGTGCATCACCTCGTTGGTCATGCGCTGGATGCAGGCCAGCACGTCGGTCCCGGGAATGTGCCAGTCGAACAGCACCAGGTCGAAGCGCCGCTTCTGCGCCTCGGCGGACGCCACCCGCATCAACGCCCGATCCCCGCCCTCGACGTCCTCGACGTCGAAGCCGAGCCGGCGTGCCATCGACGCGAGGATCCGGCGCGCGTGCTCGTTGTCGTCCACGACCAGCAGCCGACCGGCCACCGGCAGCGAATCGGTCCAGCGCAGGCGCCGGCTCTGCGACGGCAGGCCGAACTCGATCGTGAACTCGAAGGTGCTGCCCGCGCCGACCTCGCTGGTGACGCGGATCGACGAGTTCATCAACTCCAGCAATTGCTTGCTGATCGCCAGCCCGAGGCCGCTGCCGCCGTAGCGGCGCGCGCTGTCGCCGTGCGCCTGCGTGAACGGCTGGAACAGGCCGGCCACCTTCGACGCGTCGATGCCGACCCCCGTGTCGGTCACCCACAGCCGGAACGTGCAACTCGTCGGCGTGCGACGCACCGGCGCGATGCCGATCGTCACCTCGCCGCGGTCGGTGAACTTGATCGCGTTGTTGCACAGGTTGACCAGCACCTGGCGCAGCCGCAGCGGATCGCCGATCACCACATCGGGCAGATTCGCCGGCTGGTCGAACAGGAGCTCGAGGCCCTTCTCGGCGGCGCGCAGGCCGACGGTATCGGCCACGCCCTCGAGCACGCTCTCGATGCTGAACTCGACCGACTCGATGTCGAGCTTGCCGGCCTCGACCTTCGAGTAATCGAGGATGTCGTTGATGATGCGCAGCAGCATCCGCGCCGACGACAGGACCTTCTCGATGTAGTTCTTCTGGCGCGGGTCGAGCGGCCCGTCCAGCGTCAGCTTCGACAGCCCGAGGATCGCGTTCATCGGCGTGCGGATCTCGTGGCTCATGTTCGCCAGGAACTCGCTCTTCGCCTCGTTGGCGAGCTCGGCCGCCTGCTTCTGGATCAGCAGCTGGTCGGATTGCGACTCGGACGTGAGCCGGCGCTCGATCTCCTGGCGCAGCGTCACGCGCATCCGCTCGATCGAATCGGCGAGGCGGTCGATCTCGTCCACGCCCCGACCGCGCGACGCGGGCATCACCATCGGCCCTTCCAGGTTCTCGAGCGACAGGTTGTCGCTGAACTGCGTGATGTGCAGCAGGCGCATCGCGACCAGCTTGCGCAGGCCGATGGCGAGCAGGCAACCCAGGACCGCGGCGCGCAGGAGCTCGGTCAGCGTGAGGATGCCGACCGAATCCTGGATGCGCTGATGGACCGCGCCCAGCGACGCCTCGATCTCCAGGCGCGACGTGCCGGCGGTGCGCAGGCGCTCGTCCTGGCCGGCGTTCTCGAGCGGAAAGGCGCGCAGCATCCGCGCCTTCTCGCCGGGTTGCACCGGGTTCAGGTTCGCCGCGAGCGCCTGCGGCGTGCCGTCGGCCGCGACGAGCGAGACGCCGACGATGTGCGGCATCGCCGCGACGCGCCGCAACGCTCTGTCGACATCGGTCATGCGCGACTCGCCGATGGCGGTGCGCAATTCCGGCATCAGGTCGGTGGCCACGCCATCGAGCATCGACTCGAGCCCGCGCTGCCCGCGGCGGTATTCCCCGGCGACCTGCAGCCCGATCGACACCGCGGCGATCAGCAGGCTGGACAGCACTGCCAGCAGCACGATCTTTCCGGTGATCGACGCCGTCGGTCGATCCAAGCCTCGCTCGTCCATGTGCCCCTCGCGCTCCGACTCCAGAACCCTGCGCGCACCGAACGCTCGGTGCCGATGGGAACTGTGCGCGCTTCGGCCGGCCGTGGGCACCCGACAGGCGGGGCGAACCCGCGCGGACGCGTGCCGGTTGTCGATCCGACCTTTGCCGGATAGGCGCTCTATCAGCGCCGGCGTATGGTCTTTGAATCGGTACCGGGACCCCCTTGGCGCCACCACTTGCGACCCCACCCATGGTGACCAAGGTTCTTCTCGTCGAGGACCAACAACTTGTTCGAACCGGCTTGCGGATGATGCTGCACATCGCCGAGCCTCGTTGCCACATCGTCGAGGCTGGCTCGCATGACGAGGCCATGCGGCTTTTGGCCGAGCACGAGTTCGAAGTGGTGTTCCTCGACATCGACCTGCGCGCCGCCACCTCCGGCATCGAGACGCTCGCGGCCATCCGCGACTCCGGCCGGCCGGTCAAGGTCGTCATGCTGTCGGGCCGCGACGACCCGATCACGGTGATGCAGTGCATCTCCGCGGGGGCGTCGGGCTTCATCACGAAGGGGCTGGGCGACGAATCGGTGTTCGCGCGGGCGCTGGCCACGGTGTTCGGTGGGGGCGTGTACCTGCCCGCGTCCGTCGTCGGCAGCAACCGGCTCGGCAGCGCCGGCGCGGCCGCCGAACTCGGGCTCACGCCGCGCCTGTGCGAGGTGCTCTACTACGTGTGCCAGGGCCTGCCGAACAAGGCGATCGCCAACCGCCTGGGCATCAGCGAGGGCACAGTGCGGCGGGACTACGTCTCGGACCTGCTGCGCTTCTTCAAGGTGGCCCGTCGTACCGAGCTGATCGTCGAGGTGGCGCGCCGCGGCATCACGATTTCCCCGCCGCGCGTGCCGAGTGCGCCACCATCGCATCGATCGCCAGAATGAGGTCGACGGCCGGCAGCGGCTTGTAGAGCACCTCGGCCGGGGCCAGCGCCAACAGCATCGTCGGCGACAGGACTTCTCCGGTCAGCACGAGGATCTGCATCTGATCGTCGAAGCTGCGCGCGGCACGACAGACCTCGATCGCGGTGTGGTGGTTCGGCAGCCGGAAGTCCGTGAGCACCAGGTCGGGTGTGCGCTCCAGGGCCAGCAGCATCCGCTCGAAGGCCTCGAACGACGCGACCGTCTCGTGGATCGCGCCGTGCGCCGACAACAGCAGCGCCATCGAGGTGGCGACCAGCTCGTCGTCCTCGACCATGACGACGTAGACGCCGGCCAGCTGGACCATCGAGGCGACCGCCACGGCCTGCGCGTCGGTGACGGCATCGACATAGCGCGTCGATCCGTGCGGCATCGTCACGATCATGCGGCTGCCCTGGCCCGGGGTCGACTCGACGTCGAGGTGGTGCTCCGGCAGCAGCTCCAGCAGGGCGCTGACGATGGACAGCCCGAGGCCCACGCCCTTGTCGGCCTGCGCGCGCCGGTTGCCCACCTGGTAGAAGGGCTTGAACACCGCCCCGTCGATCAGGTGCTCCTTGGCGATCCCGAGGCCGTTGTCCTCGATCTCCAGGCGCACGCACGCCGGCAGGTTCGTCACCCGGATGCACACCTCGCAATCGGGGCGCTTGGACGGGTCGCTGTACTTCACGCCATTGCCGACCAGGTTGCGCAGGATGCGACCCAGGAAGTGCCGATCGCTCTGCACCCACACATGGGCCGAAGGCTTCTCGACGCGCAGCCGCACGCCCTCCTTGGCCGCGGTTTCGCCCAGCTGCACCAGGCTCGCCTCGACGATCGCCACCAGGTCGACCGTCTCGATCTCCGCCTTGATGAAGCCGGACTCGAGGCGCGACATCTCCAGCATCGCCGCCAGCTGCTCGGCCATCAGGACCGACGCGCGCTGCGCCAGCTCGAGCATCGGCGCCGCGGCCGGGGCGTCGCCGCGCGCGACGCACAGTCGGGCGGGCTCCAGCGCGTTGCCGATCGCCTGCAGCGGTTGCCGCAGGTCGTGCACCGCGCCGGCCAGGAACTGCGACTTCTCCTGGTTCTTCTTGTCCGCGCTGGCGCGCAGCATCTCCTTCAGGTCGATCAGCGCGAGCGCCTTCTCTTCCGCTTGCTGGCTGGACAGCCGGATCTCCTCGTTGCGCTGCTGCAGCTCGTGGCTCTGGCGCCGGAACGCCTCGTTGGACAGCGCCAGTTCGTGCTCGCGCAGGAAGGTGATGCGTTGCGAGCGCTCCAGCTGATGGCCCAGGCTGGCGCTGAGCACGCCGGCCGCGCACATGATGTTGCTGAACCGGAAGATGTAGTAGCGGTCGCCCGTGAGTGGCAGGTCGCGCACGAGGCTTTCGATCGAGATCCACAGCGTGGGCGAGACCACGCACAGCGCGAGCAGCAGCGTCACGGTCTTCACCGGCACGCGGAATGCGGCCAGCGTGTAGCTGATGACCACCATCGCGCCCGGCCCGTAATAGGCCTCGGCATCGGCGGTGGGCACCAGGCGCATCTGCCAGTACGCGCAGCCGAAGGTGATGTACGACATGATCGCGCAGGTCATCGAGGCGACGCGCTCGTTGTGCTCGAACCAGCGGCCGATCAGCGTGGCGACAAGCGCCACCAGCAGCATGACGAACACGCCCACGCGGATGCCGATCAGCAGCCAGAAGTCCTCGGGCGGGCTGTTCGCGCGCACCAGGGTGTCGTGATCCCAGTAGGCAAAGACGACCCAGGTGAACGCGCCCAGCAGGATCATCGCCTGGCGCTGGCCGGCGAAGCGCCGCGAGCATTCGGCGTTGAAGGCCTGTTCGAGTTCCTTGGACTCGAACGGCCGCGCGAAGGCGCCTTGGTACACCCGCGCCAGGATGCCGAGGCCGAGCGCCAACGGGCGCTCGGGGCGTGAGAGGGGGGCCGTCATCGAGCGACGACTCTAATGATTCACCCGGGGTCGAACGCGTCCTCGCGCGCGCAATCGTCACACGGCAGACATTCTCGCCGGCCCCCTGCAACCGCTCCCGTACCATCGAGGGTTTAACGCCCCTGCCTCAGTGACCCCACCCGCCTCCTCCACGTCCGCCGCGCCCGACGCCATCCTCCACGACGTGTTCGGCTACAGCGCGTTCCGCGGGGCGCAGGCCGAGATCGTCGACCACGTCATCGCCGGCGGCGACGCGCTCGTGCTGATGCCCACCGGCGGCGGCAAGTCGCTGTGCTTCCAGGTGCCCGCGATCGCGCGCCACCGGCGCGAGCAGGGCGTGGCGGTGGTCGTCTCGCCGCTGATCGCGCTGATGCACGACCAGGTCGGCGCACTCGAGGAGGCCGGCGTGCACGCCGCGTTCCTCAACTCGTCGCTCACGCTCGACGAAGTCCAGCGCATCGAGCGCGAGATGATGGGCGGCCGGCTGGTCCTGCTGTACGTGGCGCCGGAGCGGCTGACGACACCGCGCATGCTCGCGCAGCTCGATTCGCTGGAGGAGCGCGGCCTGCTCAGCCTGTTCGCGATCGACGAGGCGCATTGCGTCAGCCAGTGGGGCCACGACTTCCGCGAGGACTACCTCGCGCTCAACGTGCTGCACGAGCGATACCCCGGCGTGCCGCGGATCGCGCTGACCGCGACGGCCGACGACCTGACCCGCGCCGACATCATCGAGCGCCTGGCGCTGCACGAGGCGCGCGTCTTCATCAGCAGCTTCGACCGGCCGAACATCCGTTACGCCGTGGTCGAGAAGGACGACGCGCGCAAGCAGCTGCTGCGCTTCATCCAGGACGAGCACGAGGGCGAGGCCGGCATCGTCTACTGCCAGTCGCGCAAGAAGGTCGACGAGACGGCGGCGTGGCTGAGCGGCGAGGGCATCACCGCGCTCGCGTACCACGCCGGGCTCGACGCCGACGTGCGGCGCCGCCACCAGGACCGCTTCCTGCGCGCTGATACACCAGAGACGGCGATCGTGATGGTCGCGACCATCGCGTTCGGCATGGGCATCGACAAGCCCGACGTGCGCTTCGTCGCGCACCTGGACCTGCCGAAGAACATCGAGGCCTACTACCAGGAGACCGGCCGCGCCGGCCGCGACGGCCTGCCCGCCGACGCGTGGATGGCCTACGGCCTGGCCGACGTGGTCAACCAGCGCCGCATGATCGACGAGAGCCCGGCCAACGAGGAGTTCAAGCGCAACCAGCGCGGCAAGCTCGACGCGCTGCTCTCGCTGGCCGAGGCGCACGACTGCCGGCGCGTGCGCCTGCTCGCCTACTTCG
Organism: Pseudomonadota bacterium; assembly: GCA_040384825.1. Lineage (GTDB taxonomy): Bacteria > Pseudomonadota > Gammaproteobacteria > Burkholderiales > Burkholderiaceae_C > LMDS01. The sequence continues at coordinate 21,878 of JAZKIO010000079.1, read as the reverse complement.
GCGAGGAGAGCAGCCCGTGCGCCGCCTACCAGAACGCCTGCGACAACTGCCTCAACCCGCCGGCCACCTGGAACGCGACCGAGGCCGCGCGCAAGGCGCTGTCGTGCATCTACCGGTTTCATCAGAACCGCGGCCAGCGCTTCGGCGCCGGCCACCTGATCGACGTGCTGCGCGGCAAGGCGACCGACAAGGTCGCGCAGAACGGCCATGAAAGCCTGAGCACCTTCGGCATCGGCGCCGACGTGAGCGAGGCACAGTGGCGCGTCGTGCTGCGCCAGCTGATCGCGCTCGGCCACCTGCGCACCGAGGGCGAATACAACACCCTCGAACTGACCGCCAGCGCCCGCGAGGTGCTGCGCGGCGACGTCCAGCTGCTGCTGCGCCAGCCGAGCGATACGCCCAAGCGCGGCAGCCGCGGCGGCGCCGGCAAGACCGCGCGCGGCGCGCGCACCAAGGACAAGGCGCCGCCGATCCCGCTCGACGCCGCGGCCACCGCGCGCTTCGAGGCACTGAAGGCCTGGCGCGCCGAAGTGGCGCGCGAGCACAACCTGCCGGCCTACGTGGTGTTCCACGACGCGCACCTGGCCGAGATGGCACAGGCGATGCCCGACTCGCTGGACGCGCTCGGCGAGATCAGCGGCGTCGGCGCCAAGAAGCTCGAGGCCTACGGCCGCGAGATCCTGCGCGTCCTCGCGGACTGAGCGCGTTCGGGCAAACTTCCGGCGTGCGCTCCGCCCTCCCCGACCCCGCCGACGACGCCCTGATGGCGGCCTTCGCCAACGGCGACGCGCGGGCGTTCGAGCAGCTGTACGCGCGCCACCAGGCGGGGCTGTACCGGTTCATCCGCCGGCTGCTCGGCAGCGCGCTGAACGCGCAGACCGACGAGGTCTTCCAGGACACCTGGCTGCGGGTCGTGCAGGCGCGCACCTGCTGGGAGCCGCACGGCGCGAGCTTTCGCACCTGGCTGTTCACGCTGGCGCACCACCGTGTCGTCGACCTGCTGCGCCGCAGCGGTCGCGAGGTCTCGGTCGATGCGTTCGAGGGCGAAGACGGCGCGCCCTGGGAGCCGGCCGCCGACGCCAGCGCGGCGTGGCAGCACTGGCCCGCGCCGGCGGCGGCGGCGTCCCACACCGAAGAACTGGCCTTCTGGCGCCGCGCCGGCGAGCAGTTGCTCGGCTGCCTCGACCAGTTGCCGCTGCCGCAGCGCACCACCTTCCTGCTCCACCACGACGACGGCTTCGCGCTCGACGACGTGGCGCGCGCGCTCGAGGTCGGCTTCGAGACCGCGAAGACCCGCCTGCGCTACGCGATGAGCAAGCTGCGCACCTGCATGGGCGCCCATCTGGCGCCGCTGGAGAAGGGAACGCGATGACGATGCCGCCGCGCCGCGACGACCGCGCGGACGCCCCTGCCGATCCCGAACGCGACGCCTGGCTGAGCGCCGCGCTGCGCCACGCGCCCGATGCGCAGGCCGCGCCGCCCGCGAGCGTGAGCGAGGCGATCCTGCGCGAGGCGCGCGCAGCGGCCCGCGCCTCGGCCCCTGCGGCGACGCCCGCGGCGCCCGCCGCCCCGCGTGGCCGCTGGGCGCAGGCCTGGGCCTGGCTGGCGCGCCCGCCGGTCGCCGCGGGGTTCGCCAGCGTGATGGTCGCGGCGCTGGTCGGGCTGATCTGGTGGGACCAGCCGATCGACCCGGGCGCACGCCCGGCGCCGACCTCGCGTGACGTCTCATCCGCCCGCGAGGCGCCGCCCTCGACCCCGACGCCCCCCGCCACCGAGTCGCGCAATGCGGCGCGTTCGCCTGCCCCGCCGCCGCGCGCCGCCCCGAAGCCCGCGCCGCCGACCATGCCTGCCCCCAACGAGCCGGGCGCACCGGAAGCGTTTCCGTCCGCACCGCCCGCGCCAGCGCCCGCACCCGCGCCGACCCCGCAGGCCGACACGTCCGCCGCCGCCCACGACGAGGCGGGCGCACCGCCGGCCGTGCTGTCGCGCCGCGCCACCGGCGGCGACGCCGCCCAGGAACAGCGCGCCCCGGCCGCCAAGATGGCGGCGGAGACCGCGCCCGAGCCGGTGACGCGCCCGCCCGCCTGGGTCGCGCTGCAGGCGTCCTTCGTCGCCGAGCCGGCGCGCTGGCACTGGCAGCGCAACGGCCTGGCCCAGCCGATGACGCCGGCGCTGCAACGCTGGCTGGCGCAGTTCGACGCCGCCACCGTCGGCCGCTGGCGCCGCACCGACCAGCCGGCACCGGCCCCGGCCGGGCGCGTGCTGCGGCTCTACCGCGACGGCGCGCCCGTCGCCGTCGCAACGCTGCGCTTCGATGCCGAACGGGCCTGGATCACGCCCGAGACCCACGCCGCCGCACTGCCGGCCGCGACGCTCGACCGGCTGCTGAAGGACCTCGACGCCGCCACGCCCTGAGTCCGGCGCGGCGGCGTCGGGCACGCGCGCGGGGGCGGGCCGTTATCATGGTCGGTTTTGCGCGCCCGACCGATGCCCGACCTTTCCGAGACCTCGCCTTCAGACACGGCACCGGCACGCGCGGCCGCGCCCGAGGTCGCGAACGCGATCCGCGCTCAGAAACCGGAAGTCGCGAACGCGATCCGCGTTCGCGGGGCCCGCACCCACAACCTGAAGAACATCGACCTCGACATCCCGCGCAACCAGCTCGTGGTGATCACCGGGCTGTCGGGATCGGGCAAGAGCTCGCTGGCGTTCGACACGCTCTATGCCGAGGGCCAGCGGCGCTACGTGGAGAGCCTGTCGGCGTATGCGCGGCAGTTCCTGCAGCTGATGGACAAGCCCGATGTCGACGTGATCGAGGGCCTCTCGCCCGCGATCAGCATCGAGCAGAAGGCGACCTCGCACAACCCGCGCTCCACCGTCGGCACCGTCACCGAGATCCACGACTACCTGCGCCTGCTCTACGCGCGCGCCGGCACGCCCTACTGCCCCGACCATCACCTGCCGCTGCAGGCCCAGTCGGTCAGCCAGATGGTCGACGCGGCGCTCGCGCTGCCCGAGGGCACGCGGCTGATGGTGGTGGCGCCGGTCGTGCGCGACCGCAAGGGTGAATTCACCGAACTCTTCGCCGACATGCAGGCGCAGGGCTACGTGCGTTTCCGCGTCGACGGCACCGCCTACGAGGCGGCCGACGTGCCGAAGCTGAAGAAGGCCGAGAAGCACGACATCGATGTCGTGATCGACCGCGTGAAGGTGCAGCCCGGCCTGCAGCAGCGCCTGGCCGAGAGCTTCGAGGCCGCGCTGCGCATCGCCGAAGGCCGCGCGATGGCGCTGGAGATGGACACCGCCAAGGAACACCTGTTCTCCAGCAAGTTCGCGTGCCCGGTGTGCAGCTACAGCCTGAGCGAGCTCGAGCCGCGGCTGTTCTCGTTCAACTCGCCGGTCGGCGCCTGCCCGACCTGCGACGGCCTCGGCCACACCACCGTGTTCGACGCGGACCGCGTCGTCGCCTTCCCGTCGCTGAGCCTGGCCAGCGGCGCGGTCAAGGGCTGGGACCGCCGCAACGCCTACACCTTCTCGCTGCTCGAGAGCGTGGCCCGGCACTACGGGTTCGACATCGACAGCGCGTTCGAGGAGCTGCCCGCGACCGCGCAGCAGGTGCTGCTGAACGGCTCCGGCACGACCGACATCGAGTTCGTCTACACCGCCGAGAGCGATGCCAAGGGCGGCCGCGGCAAGCCGCGCACGGTCAAGCGCTCGCACCCGTTCGAGGGCATCCTGCCGAACCTGGCGCGGCGTTTCCGCGAGACCGATTCGGCCGCCGTGCGTGAGGACCTGATGCGCTACCAGAGCGCCAAGCCCTGCCCCGATTGCGAAGGCTCGCGGCTGCGGCGCGAGGCGCGCAACGTGTTCCTGGTCGACGCGACCAGCGCGGCGAAGGAGCCGATCTTCCGGGTCGAGCACTTCACGCTGCGCGAATGCCTGGCCTACTTCGAGTCGCTGACGCTGCAGGGCGCCAAGGCCGAGATCGCCGACAAGGTGGTCCGCGAGATCCGCTCGCGCCTCAAGTTCCTCAACGACGTGGGCCTCAACTACCTGAGCCTGGACCGCAATGCCGATTCGCTGTCGGGCGGCGAGAGCCAGCGCATCCGCCTCGCGTCGCAGATCGGCTCCGGGCTGACCGGCGTGATGTACGTGCTCGACGAGCCGAGCATCGGCCTGCACCAGCGCGACAACGAGCGCCTGATCGGCACGCTGCGCCACCTGCGCGACATCGGCAACAGCGTGCTGGTGGTCGAGCACGACGAGGATGCGATCATGGCCGCCGACCACGTGATCGACATGGGCCCGGGCGCCGGCGTGCATGGCGGCCGGATCATGGCGCAGGGCACGGCCGCGGAGGTGGCCGCCAATCCCGCCTCGCTGACCGGCCAGTACCTGTCACGCGCGCTGCGCATCGAGGTGCCGAAGCGCCGCGTGCCGCGTCGCGGCCAGGCCTGGGGCGCGCATGGCGACGGCCCGACCGAGCTGCGCATCGTCGGCGCGCGCGGCCATAACCTGAAGAACGTCAGCGTCGAGATCCCCGTCGGGCTGCTGACCTGCGTGACCGGCGTGTCGGGCTCCGGCAAGAGCACGCTGGTCAACGACACGCTGTATGCGACCGTCGCGCGCAAGCTCTACAACAGCCATGCCGAATCGGAGCCGGTGGACTCGATCGAGGGGCTGGACGCGTTCGACAAGGTCATCAACGTCGACCAGAGCCCGATCGGCCGCACGCCGCGCAGCAACCCGGCCACCTACACCGGCATGTTCACGCCGATCCGCGAACTCTTCGCCGAGATGAACACCGCCAAGGAGCGCGGCTACGGCCCGGGGCGCTTCAGCTTCAACGTCGCCGGCGGTCGCTGCGAGGCCTGCCAGGGCGATGGCGTGCTGAAGGTGGAGATGCACTTCCTGCCGGACGTGTACGTGCCCTGCGACGTGTGCCACGGCAAGCGCTACAACCGCGAGACGCTCGAGGTGCTCTACAAGGGCAAGAACATCACCGAGGTGCTCAACCTCACGGTGGAAGACGCGCACGCCTACTTCAACGCGGTGCCCAACATCGCCCGCAAGCTGCAGACGCTGCTCGACGTGGGCCTGGGCTACATCCGCCTCGGCCAGAGCGCGACCACGCTCTCGGGCGGCGAGGCGCAGCGCGTCAAGCTCGCGCTCGAACTCAGCAAGCGCGACACCGGCCGCACGCTCTACATCCTCGACGAGCCGACCACCGGCCTGCACTTCGCCGACATCGACCTGCTGCTCAAGGTGCTGCACCAGCTGCGCGACGCCGGCAACACCATCGTCGTGATCGAGCACAACCTCGACGTCATCAAGACCGCCGACTGGCTCATCGACATGGGCCCCGAGGGCGGCGCCGGCGGCGGCACCGTGCTGGTGACGGGCACGCCGGAGGACGTGGCCGCAAGCCCGGCGAGCTTCACCGGGCGCTATCTGAAGCCGCTGCTGGCCGCCTGACGCGGCGGCCGCCGTTCAGCGCTTGTGCGCAGTGCGGCGGCGGACCAGCGCGACGGCCGCCAGGCCCGCCACCATCAACGCCCAGGTTCCCGGCTCGGGGACCGGCGTGATGACCGGCGGCGCAGGCGGAAACGGCGTGCCGTCCGGACCCAGCGGCGGCTTCACCGTCGTCACGGTCGGACCACCCGGGCCGCCGCCACCACCGACGACGCCGGGCACGATCACCGGCAGCCCGTACCAGCCGCCGTCCGGCGCGCCGCCCCAGCCGGGGCCGGCGAGCGCGGGCACGCCATCGGCGTGGCCGATCGGGCCGGCCTCCAGCGGGCCGGCGCCGGGCGGGCCGTCCCAATCGATCTCGGGCAACGCCTGCGGTGCATCGGCCATCAACGGCGCGGCGGGCGCCGCAGCGGCCGGATCGCCGAGCAGCGGTGCGTTCTCCGCCATCGCCGGGCCGACGCCGCGGCGCGTGACGCGGCTCACGTTGCGGCACACCGTGGGCACCAGGATGCAGTGACCGCTCTCGCAGTACACGAGCCCGCGCTCCTGCATCTGCGGCGTCCAGGAACTGCGGGTCACGGAGCGGCAGACCTGATGGGTGCCGAAATGCATGTCGGTGATCGTGCTGCCGTAGTCGTAGCCGCCGCGGCCGGTCATGCTGTCGCGCCGGATCTCGACGAGGTCGTCGTACTCGCGGGTGGCCATGCGGGCCTTCAGGCGCTCGCGCACCTCGGGCGGGATGTCGCGGTAGCGGTCGACGGCGGCGACCACGTCGCCCATGAACGGGTTCACGCCAGGATGGTCCCAGCTGCAGCGGTCGAGCGTGACGGTGGCCGGCGCGGAGATGGCAGCACTTGCGATCAGCGGGAGGGCGGCGATGCTGCCGAACAGCATCCTGATCACGCCGCGTGGTGATCTATTCATGGCAGTTCCGTAACCGGTTGCGACATGAATTCACTGTAGCGCGGCATGCCAGCTCCTCTCTCCCGGGGACGCGGGGGTTTCCATTCGATCCAGGGAGTCAATAAGTCACGCCCGGACCGCGCGAGCGGGTCGATCGAGCCGCCACCGGGTCGGAGCGGGCAAATCGGCGCCGATTTTGCTCAAGAAAGAAGAACCTCTTTCCGATGCCTGTTCATGACTTCTCCCGCATTTCCGCGTGCCGCCGCGCGCACCCGCCTGTCCAGTGCGCGCTTCTTGCTTGCCGCAGCCGCGATTGTGACGGCGGGCACGCTCGCGCCGCGCACCGTCCATCCCGAATCGGCCTCCACGGCCCGTTGCAGTGCCACGTTCTCGCCGGATGTGGTTTTGGAGCGACTGAATGCGACGCGCACGCGCGGCGCCGTCTGCCATCGGCCCGGCACGGCGACCAGCGCCGCGCCGCTGGCGTGGAACCCGCGGCTCGCCGCCGTGGCCGCGGCGCAGGCCCAGGACATGGCCCGGCTCGACCAGATGAGCCACCGCGACAGCCTCAACCGCAACCTCGGCGAGCGCCTGGACGCGATGGGCTACCGCTTCAGCACCGCGGTCGAGAACGTGGCGGTCGGCTACGCATCGCTGGACGCCGTCGTCGAGGCCTGGCTGGACAGCGAGGCCCACTGCGACAACCTGATGAGCGCCAAGGTCCGCGAACTCGGGCTGGCCTGCAGCGACGGCACCGCCAACGACAGCGGCGCCGGCCGCTACTGGACGCTGGTGCTGGGCGCCCCGCCGCGCGGGCGCTGAACGCCGCGGCGGCTCACAGCGTCGGCCCGGCGCGCAGCGCGCGCGTGCTCTCCTGCACCATGCTCTGTGCGTTGCGGGTGCGGGCGAAGACCTGGCGCAGGTGGGTCGCGTGGTTGCCCGCACTCGCGGCGCAGCGTTCGATCTCCTCCAGCGCGGGCAGGCTCTGCAGCACCGCCCCGTGCGGCTCGACATGGCGCAGCGTGGCGAGGATGTCCTCGCGGATCGTGCGGCTCTCGCGCGTCTGCGGGTCGACCATCGTGCCGTCCAGCCCGAAGCGGCAGGCCTGGAAGCGGTTGAAGGTGTAGACGAGGTAGTCGTCTTCCTGCGGCATCGGCTCGGCGCGCTCGAGCAGGCGCCGGCAGATGGCCTGCAGGAAGCAGGCGAGCGCGGCGGCGCGCTCGACGGTCAGCGGCGTGTCGCACACGCGCAGCTCGATCGTGCCGTACTCGGGCTTGGGGCGGATGTCCCAGTAGAAGTCCTTCATCGACTTGACGACGCCGGTCGCTTCCATCTTCGTGAAGTAGCCGTTCGCGAAATCGTCCCAGCTGAGCGTGAACGGCGCGCGCCCGCTCAGCGGGAACGCGAACACCGAGTTCAACCGGGCCGAATCGAACAGCGTGTCCACGCCCTGGAAGAACGGCGACGAGCCCGACAGCGCGATGAAGTGCGGCACGTAGCGGTTCAGCGAATGCAGGAGGAACAGCGCGTCGTCGCCCGAGGCGCAGCCGATGTGCACGTGCTGGCCGAACACGGTGAACTGCTTCGCGAGGTAGCCGTAGAGCTGCGAGAGCTGCTGGTAGCGCGGCTTCTCGAACACGCGCTGCTCCGACCAGCGCTGGAACGGGTGCGTGCCGCCGCCGGCGATGCCCATGTTGAGCCGGTCGCAGGCCGTGACGAGCGTGTCGCGCATGCCGCGTAGCTCGGCCAGCAAGGGCGCGTGCTCGGTCTGGATGCCGGTGGCGATCTCGATCATGCTCTGCGTCATCTCGGGCGTCACGGTGCCGGGAAACGGCTTGCGCGAGAGCAGTTCCAGCAGGTCGTTGGCGCCCGAGGTGAGGTCGTAGTCGACGGTGTTGACGAGCTGCAGCTCGAGCTCGACGCCGAGCGACAGCGCCTTCGAGGTGGCGAATGTTCCGAGCGGCATCAGGCTTCCTCCGGGTGGGCTTCGCCGGCCAGCATCAGCGCGCGCTGCGTGACCCACGGGCCGATGACGTCGAGCAGCACCAGCAGGCCGACGATCACCGGCAGGCTGTCGCGCGCCAGGTCGAAGCCGTAGAGGCGGCTCTCCTCCAGCAGCAGCAACGCGAACGCGGACATCGGCATCAGCGCCAGCCCGGTCAGCGCGCCCTTGCGATAGGTGGTCCCGCTGATGCGCGCCACCCCGAGGTTGACGAGCGTGTGCGCCGCGCTGCGCGCCGCCAGCACCGCCGCACCCAGCACGAGCCCGGCGAACAGGCCGCTCCACGACAGGAGCGTGCCGATGTAGACGAACAGGAACACCGTCAGCACGTCGCCGAGCGCGCCGAAGTTGCGCTGCGCGTGGCTCAGCATCAGGCGCCGCTCGCGCGCGACCACGCCGAACGCCAGCGCGCCGAGCAGCGGCGACAGGTACAGGCTCTGCGCCAGCCCGGTCAGCACCAGCACCAGGAACGCGAACGTCACCGTGGTGCTGTTGCTGCTGGTGGCGATGCGGTTCAGCAGCGGCGCGACGAAGCCGAACACCGCGCCGGCCACCAGCGACAACCCGATCACGTAGATGCTGTTGAACGCGGCCTTGCCGAAATCGCCGCTGGTCTCCAGGTGCCAGTAGCCGACCACGAGCTTGAGCAGCAGCACCGCGACCAGGCAGTTCAGCGCGCACAGGTGGAGCAACCGTTCGGTCACCTGCCCGGCGCTGCGCAGCTCGTGGGTCACGCGCATGATCGCGGCCGGCGAGGTCGCGACGCACAGCGCCGCCAGCACCAGCCGATGGTCGGTGTTCAGCGCGAACAGGCCGCCGACCCAGAACACCGCGCCGAAGGTCAGCAGCGCCTGCGCGAGGCCGGCCACCAGCACCCACGGGTTGTGGCGAAACCAGCGCGGGTTGATGCGGTAGCCGAGCTCGAACAGCGTCAGCGCCAGGGCAACGTTCGCCATGAAGCCCTGCGTGATGTGCGAGGCCACGTTCTGCGACACGCCGATGCCGCCGAGCAGCAGCCCGACCGCCCCGTAGGCGCACACGCGCGGCACGTTCCAGTGCCGGAAGACCCATTCACCGGCCGACCACGCGGTCAGCAGCATCAGGGGCCAGGCCACGAGCGGGCCGAGCAGGTCGGGGTCCATGGGTCCCTGTCTCCTTGTTCTTGTGGGATGGGCGCGCAGCCTAACGCGGCCCGGCTATCCAATTACGAAAAAGTGGCTTTTGGAAACAACTTCGCTACATCTCGAAATTGCATTTGCCGCAATATACTTTGCGCAAATGAAAGCCCCCGCAGTTCCGACCCGCCGGCGCCGCGCCGCGCCGGCTGCGCTCGACGTGCTCGAGCTGCTGCGCGTGGTGTTCCGGCTGGCCGGCAACCACTCGGCGCAGGTCGAGCGCTCCACCGGCCTGCCCGGCGCGCAGATGTGGGCGCTGCACGAGATCGCGCAGTCCGACGGCCTGAGCGTCGGCGAGCTCGCCCAGCGCCTGCGCGTCCACCAGACCACGATGAGCAACCTGCTGAACCGCCTCGAGACCGCCGGCCTGGTGCGCAAGGGCCGTTCGCCGGACGACCAGCGCATCGTGCAGCTGCACATCGCGGCGCCCGGCCGCAAGGCGCTGGCCCGGTCGGCCGGCGCGGCACGCGGCTTGCTGCCCCACGTGCTCGACAAGATGAGCCCGGCGCAGCGCCGCCAGGTCCACGACGGCCTCGCGGTGCTGGTCGAGTGCATGGGCGGCTTCGACCCGGCGCTCGCCGCGGCGCCGCTTCCCTTCACCGAATGAGCGGGCACCTCGCCCGCCGACCCACCTCCAGGAGAGACCAATGACCCTCAAGACCCTCACCCTCACCCTGTGTGCCGCCGCCGCGCTGGCCGCCTGCAGCAGCACGCCGCTCGACACGCCGAAGGTGCCGGTGGCGAGCACCACGACCGTGCCGCCCGCGGCGCCCCCGGCCGGCACCGCGCAGAGCACCGTCGCCACCGTGACGCTGGACCCGCTCGACGACCCGAAAGGCGCACTGGCCGCGCGCAGCGTCTACTTCGGCTACGACGACTTCACGGTCGCCAGCCAGTACCAGCCGCTGGTGCAGGCGCACGGCCGCTTCCTGCAGGGCCGGCCTCAGGTACTGATCCGCATCGAGGGCAACACCGACGAGCGCGGCTCGCGCGAGTACAACCTCGCGCTCGGCGACAAGCGCGCGCAGGTCGTCGCGAAGCAGCTCGAGCTGATGGGCGCCAAGCCGGCGCAGATCGAGCCGGTCAGCTACGGCGAGGAGCGGCCCAAGTCCGAAGGCCACGACGAAGCGGCCTGGGCCGAGAACCGCCGCGCCGACATCCGCTACCTGAAGCGCTGATCGGTTCCCTGGGCCACGCCGACGACCGCACCCGGAGCGACCGATGCGAGCGCGCGATGGCCTGGCCTGGCTGACGAACCGCCGCTTGCGCCAGCGCTGGCAGATGCGCGCGGTGCTGTGGATCGCGGCCGGCGCGGCCGGCCTCGCGGTCGTCGGCTTCGCCACGCTGGCCGAGCACGCGCTGGCGCTGTTCGACACGCTGTACCGCCGCTGGTGGTGGTCGCCCTTCCTGCTCAGCCCGGCGCTGGGCGTGTTCGTGGTCTGGGCGACACGGCGCTACGTGCCCGGCGCCGCCGGCAGCGGCATCCCGCAGGTGGTGGCGGCGACGCGGCTCGCCGCGATGGGCCGGCCGGTGACGGCGCTGCTCTCGTGGCGCGTCGCGACCGCGAAGGTCGCGCTCGGCTCGCTGGCGCTGGTCGGCGGCTTCTCGGCCGGACGCGAGGGGCCGTCGGTGCAGGTCGCGGCATCGGTGCTGCAACTGGCGAATCGCTTCCTGCCGAACGGCCGCACGCTGCGCCCGGCCGACCTGATCCTCGCTGGCGGCGCGGCCGGCATCGCGGCGGCGTTCAACACACCGCTGGCCGGCATCGTGTTCGCGGTCGAGGAGCTGGGCCGCCGGCTCGAGAGCCGCACCAGCGGCGTGCTGGTCAGCACCATCATCATCTCGGGCCTGGTCGCGATCGCGCTGAAGGGCAACTACACCTACTTCGGTCAGCTGACGGTGCCCGACCTGGGCACCGCCGTGTGGCTGCCGACGCTGGTCTCCGGCCTGGTCTGCGGCGTCGGCGGCGGGCTGTTCAGCTGGCTGGTGCTGTGGCCGCAGCGCCAACCGATGTTCGGCCTGTGGGTGTGGCGCAGCGCGCACCCGCTGTGGTTCGCGGCCGGGTGCGGGCTGGTCGTCGCAGCGCTCGGCTGGGTCAGCGGCGGGACCTCGTTCGGCAGCGGCTACACCGCGGCCTCGCAGGCGATCGCCGGCCAGATCACGCTGGAGTGGCACGCGCCGATCACGCGCTTCCTGGCGACGCTCGCGACCTACTTCAGCGGCATCCCGGGCGGCATCTTCGCGCCGTCGCTGGCGGTGGGCACGGCGGTGGGCAGCGACCTGTCGCAGTGGGTCGGCCTGGGGCTCGACGCGCACGCGTGGATCGCGCTGTGCATGGCGGCGTTCCTTGCCGCCGTCACGCAATCGCCGATCACCGCGGCGATCATCGTCATGGAGATGGTCGACGGCCACCAGATGGTGATCAGCCTGATGGCGGCGTCGTTCCTGTCGAAGACCGTCAGCGGCCGGTTCGGGCCGGAGCTGTACCAGCAGCTCGCGATGAGCTGGATGCCGCCGGCCGAACCCGCATTGCCGGCCCCGGGCGAGCCGGCGCCGGACTCCACCCCCGGCCGCCACTGACCCCCACGCGCGGTCGGGACCTACAGCGCCGCGCGCGGCGCCGGGCGACCCTCTGCGCCCGGGCGCATGCGCGCCGCACTGCAGGAGAACCGCATCGCGCCGACCGCCGCCGAGCACTACCGCGCGGACATCGACGGCCTGCGCGCCGTGGCCGTGCTCGCCGTCATCGCGTACCACGCGTTCCCGGGCGCGCTGCCCGGCGGCTTCGTCGGGGTCGACGTGTTCTTCGTGATCTCGGGCTACCTGATCACCGGCATCCTCGCGCGCGAGATCGGCGCCGGCACGTTCACGCTCGCCGGCTTCTACGCCCGCCGCGTGCGCCGCATCCTGCCCGCGCTGGCGATCGTGCTGGCCTTCGCGCTCGCGGCCGGCTGGCTGCTGCTGTCGCCGAAGCAGCTGGCGACGCTGTGCCGGCATGTCGTCGGCGGCGTGACCTTCAGCGCCAACCTCGTGCTGTGGAACGAGTCGGGTTACTTCGACACCGACGCCGCGCTCAAGCCGCTGCTGCACCTGTGGTCGCTCGCGATCGAGGAGCAGTTCTATCTGGTGTGGCCGCTCGCGCTGCTGGCGTTCTGGCGCTGGCGGGTCGCGCTCACGGTCGCGATCGTCGTGGCGTCGCTGGCCGCGTGCATCGCGCTGTCGCGGGACGCGGCCGCCACGGCCTTCTTCCTGCCGCACACCCGCGCCTGGGAGTTGCTCGCCGGGGCGCTGCTGGTGTGGCTGCCGCCGGTGCCGACCCGGTGGCGCGCCGCCGCGTCGCTGCTGGGCGCGCTGGCGATCGGCCTGGCCTGCGCGCTCTACCACCGCGAGCTGCGCTATCCCGGCGCGTTCGCGCTCGCGCCCACGCTGGGCGCGGCGTTGCTGATCGCCGCCGGGCCGGGCGCCGCGTTCAACCGCCTGCTGGCGCGCCCGGCCGCGGCCTGGGTCGGCCGGATCAGCTACCCGCTCTATCTGTGGCACTGGCCGCTGCTCGTATTCGCGCTGATCCTCAACGACTACGACCCGCTCGGCGCGCTGCGGACGGCCGGCGTGCTCGGCCTGACGGTGGCGCTGTCGGCGCTCACCTACCTCGCGATCGAGCAGCCGATCCGGCGCCAGCGCCGGGTGCCGGTGGCGCGCATCGCGGGCGCGTTCGCGAGCCTGCTGGTCGTGGCCGGCACGGCCTGGGCCACGGCCGACTACCGGCCGACGGCCGAGGCGCGCGACAAGCGCCTGGCCGACATCTACGCCGACGGCGACGCGTTCGACACCGACGCGACGATGCGCGAGGCCTGCAACTTCCACGACCCGCGGACGAAGTCGCCGCGCGCCGCGATCGATCCCGCCTGCACCCCCGTCGGCGCCGGCCAGGGCGTGTTCCTGCTCTGGGGCGACTCGCACGCGCAGGCGCTCTGGTACGGCTTCGACCGCGTCGCGGCGCCCGGCACGCTGGCGCTGATCGCGGCCAGCGCGTGTCCGGCGCGGCTCGACGACCTCACCCCGGACGCGATCGACCCCGTGGCCTGCCGCGCCGCCAACCGCGCCGCGCGCGAGTACATCCGCCAGCACCGCCCGCAACGCGTCTTCATCGCGCAGCGCGAGGGCCACGAGGGCACCGACTGGCGGCCGATCGCGCGCTTCGTGCGCGCGCACGGCGGCGAGCTGGTCCTGGTCGGCCCGTCGCCGCAGTGGCTGCCTTCGCTGCCGCTGCGCTACGCGCAGGTGCAGGACACGCGGCCGCGCTACCTGGCCGACGGCCTGGACGCGGCGATCCTGCGCACGAACGCGCGGCTGCGCGCCACGTATCCGCCCGGCGGCGAGGTCCGCTTCGTGTCGCTGATCGATGCGCTGTGCAACCCGCAGGGCTGCCTGGCGATGACGGACTCCAGCGAAGCGCTGCGACTGCTGGTGCGCGACTACGGCCACCTGACGCCGGCCGGCTCGGAGACCGTCGCGCGGTTGCTGTTCGTGCCGCTGCTGCGCTGACGGCGTCGCGCTCCTCGCCGGCGCCGCGCCGGCGTACGCTCGCGGCCTGACCACCGGAGCCCACGCATGATCAGCGGCAAGACCCAGCTCATCGCCCACCTCGGCCACCCGACCGAGGCCTTCAAGGCGCCGATGATCTACAACCCCTGGTTCGAGCGGCAGGGCATCGACGCGGTCGTGGTGCCGATGGGCGTGAAGCCCGACGCCTACCCGGCCGTGCTCGCGGCGCTGGCCCGCCTCACCAACCTGCGCGGCGCGCTCGTCACCATGCCGCACAAGGTCACCACGCTGGCGCTCGCCGACGAGGTAACGCCGACCGCGCGGATCGCCGGCGCCTGCAACGCGCTGCTGCTGCGCCCCGACGGCAGCTGGCTCGGCGACCAGTTCGACGGCACCGGCTTCGTGCGCGGCGCGCTGAAGAAGGGCTGCACGATCGCCGGCGCGAGCGCGCTGGTGGTCGGCGCGGGCGGCGTGGGCAGCGCGATCGCCGCGTCGCTCGCGGCGGCCGGCGCGGCGCAGCTCGCGCTGTTCGACCGGCACGCGCCGGCGGCCGAGGCCCTGCGCGCGCGCCTGCTCGCGCACTATCCGCGGCTGCGCGTCACGACCGGGTCGAACGATCCGGCCGGGCACGCCATCGTCGTCAACGCCACGCCGCTCGGCATGCAGCCCGGCGACCCGCTGCCGTTCGACGTCGCGCGGGTGGCGCCGTCCGCCTTCGTCGGCGAGGTGGTGATGGCCACCGAGGTCACGCCGCTGCTGGCGGCGGCGCGGGCGCGCGGCTGCACGACGCAGATCGGTACCGACATGCTGTTCGAGATGATCCCGGCGTACCTCGAGTTCTTCGGCTTCGGCACCGCCACGGCCGAGGCGTTGCGGGCCGTCGCGCAGATCCGGTATTGATCGACCCGCCGAGCCGGGCGCGCCGCGAATCGCTAGACTGCGCGCTCCTCTACCGGAGCACCGCCATGGCACTCGCCGTCGACTACTACTTCTCGCCGCAATCGCCCTGGACCTACCTCGGCCACGACCGCTTCGCGGAGATCGCGCGCGCGGCCGGTGCCACGGTCAACGTGCGGCCGGTCGATCTCGGCAAGGTGTTCCCGGCGACCGGCGGCCTGCCGCTGGCCAAGCGCGCGCCGCAGCGCCAGGCCTACCGGCTGGTCGAGCTCGAGCGCTTCAGCGAGCACCTGGGCGTGCCGCTGAACCTGCACCCGAAGTTCTTCCCGGTCGCCAGCGATGCCGCCTCCAAGCTGATCGTCGCGGTCGACATGCACGAAGGCAGCGACGCCGCCATGGACCTGGCCGGCGCGGCGATGCGTGGCGTCTGGACCGACGAGCTCGACATCGCGGACGAGGCCACCCTGGCGGCGCTGCTCGCCACCTGCGGCCTGCCCGAAGCCCGCCTCGACGACGCGCAGGCGCCCGAGGTGCAGGCCCGCTACGACGCCGATTCGCAGCACGCGATCGAGATCGGCGTGTTCGGCGCGCCGAGCTACGTCGTCGACGGCGAGCTCTTCTGGGGCCAGGACCGGCTCGACTACCTGGCGCGCCGTCTGGCACGCGGCTGATGCACGGCTTTGCACTCGCGGGCGCCGCGCTGCTCGTCGCGGCGCTCGGCGCACGCGCCGAGCCGTACGTCGGACCGCTGTTCGACACCCACCTGCACTACAACGAGGAGTCGGCCGCGCCGTTCCCGATCGCCGACGTGCTGGCCCGCATGCAGCGCAGCGGCGTGCGCGCGATCGTCGCCAACAGCAGGCCGAACGACGGCACCATCGCGCTCGCCGCGGCGCCGCAGGCGGCTGCTGCGGGCGTCACGGTCGTGCCCTTCGTGCGGCTGTACCGCAACCGCGCCGACTACACCGGCTGGTTCGGCGACCCGACCATCTACACGATGGTGCAGCAGCAGCTCGCGTCCGGCACGAAGACCGGGCCGTTCCGCGGCATCGGCGAGTTTCACCTCTACGACAGCGCGAATGCCGAAGGCCCGGTCGCGCGCCAGCTGATGGTGCTGGCGCAAGAGAAGAAGCTCGCGGTGCTGGCGCATGTCGACGACGATGCGATCGATCGGCTGCTGCGCCATGCGCCCGGCGCGCGCCTGATCTGGGCCCATACCGGCATCGGCGGTGCACCGGTCGCGCGCGTGCGGGCGCTGCTGACGCGCTATCCGGGGCTGATGGGCGAGCTCTCGTACCGGCCCGGCCTGACCGATGCGGACGGCCACCTGAGCGCCGAGTGGAAGGCGCTGATCGGCGAGTTCCCCGACCGCTTCATGGTCGGCTCGGACACCTGGATCAACGCGCGCTGGAGCGACTACGAGAACCTGATGCGCGCCGCGCGCCTGTGGCTCGGCGACCTGCCGCCGGCCGTGGCGCAGCGGGTGGCCTGGGGCAACGCCGCAGCGCTGTTCGAGGTGCCCACGCCGCGGTGAGGCGACGACGGCGCGCGCGACGGGCATAAAAAAGCCGGTGCATGCACCGGCTTTTTCTTCGCGCTGGAAAACGCGCGAACGGGACGATCAGCTCAGGTGAGCGTTGATCAGCTTGGTCATCTCGAACATCGAGACTTGCGCCTTCTTGAAGATTTCCTTCAGCTTGGCATCGGCGTTGATCATCGTCTTCTTCGCTGCGTCCTGCAGCTTGTTGGCCTTGATGTACTCCCAGACCTTCTTCGTCACTTCGGTGCGCGGCACCGGCTTCGGGCCGATGATCGCAGCGAGCGCGGCGCTCGGGGTCATCGCCTTCATGAAGGCGGCGTTGGGAGTGCGCTTCTTGGCCGGCGCAGCAGCCTTCTTTGCCGGAGCCGCCTTCTTGGCGGGCGCTGCCTTCTTGGCAGGCGCGGCCTTCTTTGCAGGAGCCGCCTTCTTGGCCGCTGGTGCGGCCTTCTTCGCTGGTGCCGCTTTTTTAGCCGGCGCTTTCTTCGCAGTTGCCATGTTGATTCTCTCCATCAAAGTTGGTTGATGTGCCCGGGATGGGCGAGAGCCGCGTGGACTCTCATTTCTCCATAGCACCGTGCGGAGCGAATAGTAATGCCTGCGTAGAGCAGAGAGAAGAAGTTTTCACAGGAGAAACGCGCATTTCTTCGAGGTGGAAGACGCTTTGTCGTCGCATCACATCACCCTGCACGCGCCCTCGTCACGCGATGTCGTCGCCCTCGGGTGCGCGCTTGCGACCATGCACCATGCTCGCGACCAGGTTCTCGCGATGCCGCAGGCTCGTGAAGATCACGCCCGCGACATGCACGACGACGAGGCCGAGCAGTCCCCACGCGAGCGCGAGATGGACGGCCTCGACGGTCTCGTCGCCCCAGTACGCATCGGTCGTGTAGAGCCAGCCGGTCAGCGCGAGACCGGCCACGCAGGCCATCAGCGCGAGCACCATCCACGCGCCGAGCGGGTTGTGGCCGAGGTGGCGCGGCTCGCGCCGCGCGGCCACCGCACGGGCGTAGCGCCAGGCGGCGCGCGGCCCGCGCACGAACTGCGCGAAGCGCGCGTAGTGCGACCCGCGCACGCCCCAGACGATCCGCAGCACGACCGCCGCGAGCGCGACGTAGCCGGCCGGCTGATGCACGCCGAACAGCGCGACCAGCCCGAGCGCCGACAGCGCGACCGCGCCGACCAGCACCCAGTGCAGCGCGCGGACCGCGCGGTCCCAGACGCGGAGCGGCTTCGTCATGGGCAGCGCGGCGTCGTCACGTCACTTCGCGGGCGCGGTCACGACCTCGAAGGTCTTCGGGTGGAAGAAGGTCTCCATCTTCCGGCCTGTCGCGTTCTTGCCGTAGACCTCGTAGCAGCCGTTCTCGATCTTCACGCGGCTGATCGTCCAGCCCTCGTTCTTCAGCTTGCGCTCGAGCTCGGCCTGCGGCTTCCACTCTTCCTTGGGGATCGGATCGCACTTCTCGGCGTGCTGCGCGAACGCGCCGCCGGCGGCGAGGGCCAGGCACAGGGTGAGGAGGTGGCGTTTCATGGTGGGTTCCTTTCAGGTCCGGGAAAAAGGCGCTGCGTTCAAGCGTCGGCCCACAGGCGCAGCAGGTTGTGATACGTGCCGGTCAGGCCGATCACGGCGGGATCGGTCTCGCCGACGGACGCGCGCAGGCGCATCAGGTGCGAGTCCATGTCGAACAGCAGGCGGCGCTGCTCGTCGCTGCGCACCATGCTCTCGAGCCAGAAGAAGCTCGCGACCCGAAAGCCGCGCGTCACCGGCTCGACGCGGTGCACGCTGGTGCCGGGGTACAGCACCATGTCCCCGGCCGGCAGCTTGATGCGCTGCGCGCCGAAGGTGTCCTCCACGGTCAGCTCGCCGCCGTCGTACTCGTCCGGATCGGCGAGGAACAGCGTGCAGCTCACGTCGGTGCGCAGGCGGTCGCCCTGCCCGCCGGGCAGGAAGCGGATCGCGTTGTCCACGTGGTCGCCGAACGAATTGCTGGCGCCGCCGTAGCGGTTGAACAGCGGCGGGAACACCCGCTTGGGCAGCGCCGCCGAGAAGAACACCGCATGCCGGTTGAGGCCGCCGAGCACGATCTGCTGCAGCGCCCGCGTCTCGGCCGCGTCCTGCGGCAGCTGCTCGTTGTTCTTGGCCTGCGCCGACTGCACGCCGGCGGTGACGCGCCCGTCGCCCCACGCCGCGCGCGCCAGCAGCGCCCGCGCCTCGCGGAGCTCGGCGGCGTTCAGGACCTCGCGGACGTGGAGCAGCATGGGCGGTCCTCAGTACCTCGCGGTCATCGTCACCTGGACCTTGCGGCCCAGGCCCGGGATGTAGTGGCCGGAGTAGAGCGAATCGGCATACAGCTTGTTGGTCACGTTGTTGACGTTGAGCTTGAAGGCGATCGCGTCGTTCAGCGTGTACTCGGCCATCAGGTCGCCGGTGACGAAGCTCGGCGCGACGATGCCTGCCGGGTTGCGGTTCGGCGTCTGCGAGCTGCGCGCGTTCAGGCCCCCGCCCAGGCGCACGGCCGGCGTGACCTGGTAGGTCGTCCAGATCGTGCCGCTGTGGCGCGGGGTCAGCGACGGCCGGTCGCCGACGCGCTCGCCCGACAGCGCCACGCCCTCCGGCGGCCCCTTGTCGATCTTGGCGACCGGGATCCACGCGTACGAGCCGAACACCTCCCACTTGGGCGTGATGCGCCCGGCCAGGTCGAGCTCGACGCCGGCGGTGTGGCGCTTGCCGGAGAGCACGTAGTCGGTCAGCGGCGTGCCTTCGGGCGAATCGCGGTTGCGCTCGTTGAACTTGGTCGAGTGGAACAGCGCGAGGCGGGTGCTGAGCCGGCCCTCGAGCAGGTCGAGCTTGGCGCCGAGCTCGAAGTTGCGGCTGCCTTCCGGATCGGTGTTCGAGCCGGGCAGGTCGTACTGGTAGGTGTCGCCCGAGGTGTTGAACGAGGTGCCGTACGAGAAGTGGAACGACATCTGGTCGTTCGGCTGGTAGAGCGCGCCGAGGCGGTGGCTGAACAGCGTGTCGGAGCGGCCGCGGTCGGCGGTGACGGTGCCCAGCGGCGGCGGGGTCGGCACGGCCGTGGTCGGCGTGGTGCTGGTCTGGAAGGTCTGGTAGCTGCCCTTGAAGTAGTCCCAGCGCAGGCCGCCGAGCAGCTTCAGCGTCGGCGTGATCTGCACCAGGTCCTGCACGTACACGCCCAGCGACTTCGCGTCGAAGCCGGCCTGCTGGCGCACGTTGCGCAGGCTCTCGTCGACCCAGCCGGTGCCGTCGTTCGGCGTGCCGATGGTGGTGCGCGGGTCGTTCTTGTTCAGCACCACGCCGGTCGGCAGCACGGCCGCGAAGCCCTTGAACTCCTCATGCGCGATGTCGACGCCCGTCAGCATCTCGTTCTTGACGCCGAACCAGTTGAAGGTGTTGCTGTAGTCGCTCTGCGCGTAGGTCGTCGACATGTTCTGGATCTTGTTCTGCGCGCCGCGCGTCAACAAGGTCGAGTCGGTCACGAGCGTCGGGCCGGTGGCGCCGGGCGCGAGCACGATCGGGCCGTTGGCGGGGTTGCTGTTCGTGTAGAAGCGAATCGTGCCGGCGCGCTGGTCGCGGTCGTAGCGGCCCTGGCGGATCGTGCTCTTGAGCTCGCCGCCGTCGGCGAACCGGTGCGTCCAGCCGGCGGTGGCGAGGGCCGCGCCGCCGGCGTTGTAGTCGCTTGCGGCGCCGTAGTAGTTCTTCGGGTCCAGCCCTTCGATGATGCCGGACGGGTTGGCGCCGGTGGTCTGCGCCGAGTCCTTGCGCAGCCACGGCAGGCCGTAGTTGATGCCGTTGTTGTTGCGCAGGTAGTAGCCCGACACATAGAACTCGTCCGCCGTGCCGATGCCCCAGCGGAAGCTCGGCGCCAGGCCCTGCTTGTCGAGCTTGTCGTTGCCGCCGCCGCCGGTGGCGCTGGTGTGCATGACGTTCACGCGCAGCGCCGAGGTGTCGCTGGTCTTGAGGTTGAAGTCGCCGGTGAAGCGCATGAAGTCGCCGCTGCCGAGCGTGAAGTTCACTTCGCTGGCGTTGGCGAGGACCGGTTGCTTGTTGACCTGGTTGACCACGCCGCCGGTCGAGCCGCGGCCGAACAGCATCGAGGCCGAGCCGCGCAGCAGTTCGACGCGCTCGAAGCTGAAGGTGTCGCGCTCGTAGAACGCCGGGTCGCGCAGGCTGTCCACATAGATGTCGCCGCTGGCCGCGAGCGAGAAGCCGCGCAGGCGGATGTCCTCCTCGCCGCCCTCGGCCGCGAGGAAGGTGACGCCGGCGGTCTGGTGCAGCGCTTCCTTCAGCGTGTCGATGCGGCGGTCCTCGATCAGCTTCTCGGTGATCACGGTCACCGATTGCGGGATGTCGCGCAGCTCCTGCTTGCCCTTGCCGATGGTCGTGGTGGTCGCGCGCACCGAGTTGGCGTCGGTCTCGACGCGGGCCTTGACGCCGATCGGCGCGAGCACGGTCTCGGGCTGCGGCGCGGAGGCCGCGGCCGCAGGCGCGGCCGGCGTGGTCTGGGCGAAGGCCGGCGCGCCGAGCAGGCCGAAGCCGGCGGCGAGTGCGCCGAGCGGCAGCAGGTGGGGTGGATGTCTGTCGTTGGAACGTGTCGGCACAGTGCTCTCCCTGATGGGCGGGTGATGGGGCACGGGCTGGCGGCGGCGGGCTGGTGCGGGGTTGTGGATGAACGTGGTGGACTACTTGGTCAGGATGAGCTTCCCGAGGGCGGTCTGCTTGAGGCGGTAGATGACGCCGTGGTGGTCGATCTGGACTTCGTGGGCGCCTTGGAAAAGTTGGGCGCTTGTGATTTGCGCGATCACCGCAAGCCCCTCACCCCCGCCCTCTCCCGCAAGCGGGAGAGGGAGCAGAGGTACCCCCTCGGGCGCTCGCGGGAAAGGAAAAGGAGTTGCCCCCTCTCCCGCTTGCGGGAGAGGGTTGGGGTGAGGGTCGCGGCCCGCCGCCCGCATCACTTCGCGTCCGGCTCGCTGATGAAGCCGACCTTGGTCAGCCCGGCCTTGGACGCATCGGCCAGCGTCTGGGCGACGAAGCGGTACGCCACGGCCTGGTCGGCGCGCAGGTGCACTTCGGGCTGCGGCGTCTTGCGGCCTTCGGCGGCGAAGCGCTCGCCGGCCTGCGCGCGGGTGACCGGCTCGCCGTTCCAGAACAGCGTGCCGGTCGCGTCGATCGAGAACTCGATCTTCTCGGGCCGCAGGTCGTTGACCTGGGAACTCGCCTTCGGCAGTTCGAGCTTGACCGCCTGCGTCAGCAGCGGCGCGGTGATGATGAAGATGACGAGCAGCACCAGCATCACGTCGATCAACGGCACCATGTTGATCTCGGACATCG
>JAZKIO010000078.1:0-41836 GCA_040384825.1 Pseudomonadota bacterium | reverse complement strand
ACGTGCGCGGCCGCGAGCAGATCCTGAACGTGCACATGCGCAAGGTGCCGGTCGGCCAGGACATCCGGGCCGACATCCTGGCGCGCGGCACGCCGGGCTTCTCGGGCGCCGATCTCGCCAACCTCGTCAACGAGGCCGCGCTGTTCGCAGCGCGCCGCAGTGGCCGGGTCGTCGAGATGAACGACTTCGAGAAGGCCAAGGACAAGATCATGATGGGGCCGGAGCGCAAGTCCATGATCATGGCCGAGGAGGAGCGCAAGAACACCGCGTACCACGAGTCCGGCCATGCACTGGTGGCGCGCCTGATGCCCAAGGCCGACCCGGTCCACAAGGTCACCGTGATCCCGCGCGGCCGCGCGCTCGGCGTGACGATGCAGTTGCCTGAAGGCGACCGCTACAGCACCGACAAGATCCGCATGCTCAGCACGATCGCGATCCTGTTCGGCGGGCGCATCGCCGAGGAAGTGTTCATGGGCGAGATGACCACCGGTGCCAGCAACGACTTCGAGCGCGCCACTCACATCGCGCGCGACATGGTCACCCGCTACGGCATGACCGACGCCCTGGGCACGATGGTCTATGCCGAGAACGAGGGCGAGGTCTTCCTCGGTCGCTCGGTGACCAAGACCACGACGATGAGCGAGCAGACGATGCAGGCGGTCGACCGCGAGATTCGCCGCATCATCGACGAGCAGTACGGCATCGCCCGCAAGCTGATCGAGGACAACAAGGACAAGATGCACGCGATGGCGAACGCCTTGCTCGAGTACGAGACCATCGACACCGAGCAGATCGACGACATCATGGAAGGCCGCCCGCCGCGCCCGCCCAAGGACTGGACGCCGTCGATGAGCAAGACGGTGCCGCCGACCCAGCCGCCGGCCGCGCCGGGCACGGCGACCGCCACGGCCTGATCGCCGCGCGACAATCAATCACGGGGCTTCGGCCCCGTTTTTCATGACGACTCCGACGCAGCGGCCATGACGCACTGGCAGACCACCCGGTTCCGCATCGACCTGACCCGCCCGCTGGTCATGGGCATCGTCAACGTCACGCCGGATTCGTTCTCGGACGGCGGTGCGCACGCGAGCGCCGCCGCGGCGATCGCCCACTGCCGGCAATTGCTGGCCGAGGGCGCGGACATCCTCGACATCGGCGGCGAATCGACCCGCCCGGGCTCGCTGCCGATCTCGGTGGACGAGGAACTGGCGCGCGTGCTCCCGGTTCTCGACGCCGCACTGACGCTCGGGTGCCCGGTCTCGATCGACACCAGCAAGGCCGAGGTGATGACCGCCGTGCTCGTGCGCGGTGCCGACATCGTCAACGACATCAACGCATTGCAGGCGCCGGGTGCGCTCGATTCCGTCGCCGCGCATCCGGACTGCGGCGTCTGCCTGATGCACATGCGCGGCACGCCGGAATCGATGCAGCTGCGACCGCAGTACGACGACGTGGTGGAGGAGGTCGCGGCGTTCCTGCGCGAGCGCGAGGGCGCATTGCTGGCGCGTGGCATCGCCGCCGAGCGCATCACCTTCGACCCGGGCATCGGCTTCGGCAAGAGCGTGGCGCACAACCTCGAACTGCTGCGCCGCCAGCGCGAGCTGCTGGCGCTCGGCCGGCCGCTGCTGGTCGGCTGGTCGCGCAAGTCGACGCTGGGGGCGATCACCGGGCGCGAGGTCGGCGAGCGGCTGACGGCCAGCGTGGTCGCGGCCCTGGCGGCGGTGCAGTCCGGGGCGGCCATCGTGCGCGTGCACGACGTCGCGGCCACGGTCGATGCATTGAAGGTCTGGCGGGCGGCCGGTCTGGCGAACGGATAATCGCCGCTCCCGGAGCGAGGCAACGACAGGCACATCCATGACGAGCAGAACATTCTTCGGCACCGACGGCATCCGCGGCACGGTCGGCCAGGCGCCCATCACCCCCGACTTCATGCTTCGCCTCGGCCACGCGGTCGGCCGGGTGTTGAAGGCCAGCGAAGCGCGGCCCACGGTGCTGATCGGCAAGGACACGCGCATCTCCGGCTACATGATCGAATCGGCGCTCGAGGCGGGCTTCGCCTCCGCCGGTGTCGACGTGCTCCTCACCGGCCCGCTGCCCACGCCGGGCGTCGCCTACATGACCCGCGCGCTGCGGCTGAACCTGGGCGTCGTGATCAGCGCCTCGCACAACCCGTTCGGCGACAACGGCATCAAGTTCTTCTCGGCGCGGGGCGAGAAGCTCCCCGATGCCTGGGAGCAGCAGGTCGAGGCCGCGCTGGAGCAGCCGCCGCAGTGGGTCGATTCGGCCAATCTGGGCAAGGCCAAGCGCATCGACGACGCGCGCGGCCGCTACATCGAGTTCTGCAAGGGCACGTTCAGCAGCGACCTGTCGCTGAAGGGGCTCAAGATCGTCGTCGACGCGGCCAACGGCGCGGCGTATCACGTGGCTCCCGACGTGTTCCACGAGCTGGGCGCGGAGGTGGTCGCGATCGGCTGCAGCCCCAACGGCACGAACATCAACGCCGGCTTCGGCGCCACCTCGCCGGCGGCGCTGGTCGCCGCGGTCACGGCGCACGGTGCGGACTACGGCGTCGCGCTCGATGGCGACGCCGACCGGCTGCAGCTCGTCGACCGCGCCGGCCGCCTGTACAACGGCGACGAACTGCTCTACCTGATGGTCATGGACCGCCTGGCTCAAGGTCTTGCCGTGCCCGGTGCGGTCGGCACGCTGATGACCAACATGGCGGTCGAGGTGGCGCTGCGGGAACGCGGCGTGGCGTTCGTGCGCGCCAAGGTCGGCGACCGCTACGTGCTGGAGGAACTCGTCGCGCGCGGCTGGCAGCTCGGCGGCGAGGGTTCCGGCCACCTGTTGGCGCTCGACAAGCACACCACCGGCGACGGCATCGTCAGCGCGCTGCTGGTGTTGCAGGCGGTGTCGCGCAGCGGCCGGTCGCTGGCCGAGCTGCTGGCCGACGTGACGTTGTTCCCGCAGACGCTGATTAACGTGCGGCTGCAACCGGGCACCGACTGGGCTGCCAACCCGCGCCTCGCGCAGGCGCAAGCCGCCGTCAATGGCGAACTCGGCGACGCCGGGCGGGTACTGATCCGGCCTTCGGGCACCGAACCGCTCGTCCGCGTGATGGTCGAGGCGCGCGACGCCGCACTCGCCAAGAGCAGTGCGGAGCGGATCGCGGACACCCTGCGCTGAACCTGTCCACGCCCGGTAAAGGGCGAATGTGACACGCGCTTCGCCGCGCTGTCACAGAGCTGTCACACCGCGGTCCTAGAGTTCACGGCATCGACTCATCACCGCAGAAAGGTGTGCCCGTGAAGCTCTCCATCATTCGTTCCTCCCTCCTGATCGCCGCGCTCGGCGCCGTCGGCCAGACCGCCATCGCCCAGGACGTGACCGGCGCCGGCGCGTCGTTCCCGGCACCGCTCTACGCCAAATGGGCCGACGCATACAACAAGGCGTCCGGCCTGCGCCTGAACTACCAGTCGGTCGGCTCGGGTGCCGGCATGAACCAGATCCGCGCCAAGACGGTCGACTTCGGCGCCTCGGACGCGCCGCTCAAGGACGACGTGCTGGCCAAGGACGGCCTGGTGCAGTTCCCGACCGTGATCGGTGGCGTCGTGCCGGTGGTCAACATCAAGGACATCAAGCCGGGCCAGATCAAGCTGACCGGCGCCGTGCTCGGCGACATCTACCTCGGCAAGATCACGAAGTGGAACGACGCGGCTCTGACCGCGCTCAACCCGGGCGTTCCGCTGCCCGACGCCGCCATCTCGGTCGTGCGCCGCGCCGACGGTTCGGGCACCAGCTTCATCTTCACGAACTACCTGTCCAAGACCAACCCCGACTGGCAGGCCAAGGTGGGCGAGGGCACGGCGGTGAACTGGCCGACCGGCGCGGGCGGCAAGGGCAACGAGGGCGTCGCCGCCTTCGTGAGCCGCCTGCCCAACTCGATCGGCTACCTCGAGTACGCCTACGTCAAGCAGAACAAACTGACCTACACGCTGCTGAAGAACAAGGACGGCCAGTTCGTCGCCCCCGACGACACCACCTTCAAGGCGGCTGCCGCGTCGGCGGACTGGGCCAAGTCGTTCTACCAGGTGCTGACCGAGCAGCCGGGCAAGGATTCGTGGCCGCTGACCGGCGCGACCTTCATCATGATGCAGAAGGTGCAGGAGAAGCCGGCCAACGCCACCAGCACGCTGAAGTTCTTCGACTGGGCGTACGCCAGCGGCGACAAGATGGCCGACGAGCTGGAGTACGTGGCGCTGCCGGATTCGGTCAAGGCACTGGTGCGCAAGCAGTGGGGTGAGATCAAGGACGCGTCGGGCAAGCCGGTCGCGTTCAAGTAAGACCAGCTGCGCTGGCCTGCGGGGCGTCTTGCCCCGCCCACCCAAGCCTTCGGAGGGTCCGTGGCCGCTACACTTCCCGCCAGTCACTACAACGACAAACCGATGGAACGATCCGGTCCGGCGAGCCGCCCGCCGGCCCCGCGCCGCGCAGCGCCCTGGGCCGACTCGGTGTTCTCGTTCTTCGCCCACGCCGCGGCGATCCTGACGCTGGCGCTGCTGGCCGGCATCATCCTGTCGCTCGTGATCGGCGCGATGCCGGCGATCCGCGAGTACGGCCTGAGCTTCCTGTGGCGTTCCGACTGGGACCCGGTCAAGAACAGCTACGGCGGGCTGGTGATGATCTACGGCACGCTGATGACCTCGCTCATCGCGCTGGTCATCGCGGTGCCGGTCAGCTTCGGCATCGCGCTGTTCCTGACCGAGCTCTCGCCGGGGTGGCTGAAGCGCCCGCTGGGCATCGCGGTCGAGCTGCTCGCGGCGGTGCCCTCGATCGTCTACGGCATGTGGGGCCTGCTGGTGTTCGGGCCGATTCTCGCCACCTACGTCCAGGCGCCGCTGCAGAGCGTGCTGACCGGTGTGCCGTTCCTCGGCAGCTTGGTGAGCGGACCGCCGGTCGGCATCGGCATCCTGTCGGCCGGCATCATCCTGGCGATCATGGTCATCCCGTTCATCGCCTCGGTGATGCGCGACGTGTTCGAGGTCACGCCGCCCATGCTGAAGGAGTCGGCCTACGGGCTGGGCTCGACGACCTGGGAAGTGGTCTACAAGGTCGTGCTGCCGTACACCAAGACCGGCGTGATCGGCGGCATCATGCTCGGCCTGGGCCGCGCGCTCGGCGAGACGATGGCCGTGACCTTCGTCATCGGCAACACCAACCAGCTCAACTCGCTGTCGGTCTTCGAGGCCGCCAACAGCATCAGTTCGGCGCTGGCGAACGAATTCGCGGAGGCCGCGCAGGGGCTGCACCAGGCATCGCTGATCTACCTCGGGCTGGTGCTGTTCTTCATCACCTTCGTGGTGCTGTCGCTGTCGAAGGTGCTGCTGTCGCGCCTCAAGAAGAACGAAGGGGGCCGCACATGAGTGCTTCTGCCACGCTGAACGCCTCGCGCGCCGCGCACCACAGGCGCCGCAAGCGGGTCAACCAGGTCGCGCTGGTGCTGTCGCTCGCCGCCATGGCGTTCGGCATCTTCTGGTTGATGTGGATCCTGTTCGAGACCATCCGCCTCGGCTTCAGCGGCCTGGCGCTCGCCACCTTCACCGAGATGACACCGCCGCCGATGGCCGAGACCGGCGGCCTGGCCAACGCGATCTTCGGCTCGCTGGTGATGGTCGGGCTGGCCACGCTGCTGGGCACGCCGATCGGCATCATGGCCGGCATCTACCTGGCCGAGTACGGGCAGAAGGGCTGGCTGGGCAGTGCCACGCGCTTCATCAACGACATCCTGCTGTCGGCGCCGAGCATCGTGATCGGGCTGTTCATCTACTCGGCGGTGGTCGCCCCGATGCGCTCGTTCTCGGGCTTCGCCGGTGTGCTGGCGCTGGCGCTGATCGTGATCCCGGTGGTGATCCGCACCACCGAGAACATGCTCAGCCTGATCCCGAACGCGATGCGCGAAGCCGCCTACGCGCTGGGCACGCCGAAGTGGCGCGTGATCATGACGATCACGCTCAAATCGGCCTGGGCCGGCGTGATGACCGGCATCCTGCTGGCGCTGGCACGCGTGTCGGGCGAGACGGCGCCGCTGCTGTTCACCGCGCTGTCCAACCAGTTCTGGACCAACGACCTCGGCAGCCCGATGGCGAGCCTGCCGGTCACGATCTTCAAGTTCGCGATGAGCCCGTACGAGAACTGGCAGAAGCTGGCCTGGGCGGGGGTGTTCATCATCACCATCGGCGTGCTGCTGCTGAACATCGCGGCACGGGTGCTGTTCCGCAAGAAGCACTGAATCACAGGAAGCAAACACGATGGACACCAAGGTCGACTTTCCCGTGACCGAGAAGCTCAAGCTCTCGGTGCGCAACCTGAACTTCTATTACGGCTCGTTCCACGCGCTGAAGAACATCAACCTCGACATCCCCGCGAACAAGGTCACCGCGTTCATCGGCCCTTCGGGCTGCGGCAAGTCGACACTGCTGCGCACCTTCAATCGCATGTTCGAGCTCTACCCCGACCAGCGCGCCGAGGGCGAAATCCTGCTCGACGGCGAGAACATCCTGACCTCGAAGGACGACGTCTCGCTGATCCGCGCCAAGGTCGGCATGGTGTTCCAGAAGCCGACGCCGTTTCCGATGTCGATCTACGACAACATCGCGTTCGGCGTGAAGCTGTTCGAGACGCTGCCGCGCATCGAGATGGACGAGCGCGTCGAGTGGGCGCTGAAGAAGGCTGCGCTCTGGAACGAGGTGAAGGACAAGCTCAACCAGAGCGGCTCCGGCCTCTCGGGTGGTCAGCAGCAGCGCCTGTGCATCGCGCGCGGCATCGCGATCAAGCCCGAGGTGCTGTTGCTCGACGAGCCGTGCTCGGCGCTCGATCCGATCTCCACCGGCAAGATCGAGGAGCTGATCCACGAGCTGAAGAGCGACTACACGGTCGTGATCGTCACGCACAACATGCAGCAGGCGGCACGCTCGTCCGACTACACGGCCTACATGTACCTGGGCGACCTGATCGAGTTCGGCCCGACCAACGAGGTCTTCATGAAGCCGAAGAAGAAGGACACCGAGGACTACATCACCGGGCGCTTCGGTTGAAGCGCCAAGGAGACTTCACATGACGGACAAACACCTCTCCACCCAGTTCGACGCGGAACTCAGCGGCATCTCGACCCGCGTGCTCGAGATGGGCGGCATGGTCGAGTCGCAGGTCGCGCGCTCGGTCTACGCGCTGACGAACTTCAGCGCCGAGATCGCCTCCGAGGTCCTGATGACCGAGGAGCGGGTCAACCAGACCGAGATGGAGATCGACCGCGACCTCTCGACCATCATCGCCCGGCGCCAGCCCACCGCGCGCGACCTGCGCCTGCTGATCGCGATCTCCAAGACCATCGCCAACCTCGAGCGCGTCGGCGACGAGGCGGCGCGCATCGCGCGCACCGTGCAGCGCCTGCTGAACAGCGGCGTGTCGAGCCGGCTGCGCCTGCCGGTGAAGGACCTGGCCTACGAATCGGAACTGGCGGTCTCGCAGTTGCGCAAGGCGCTCGACGCGTTCGCGCGGCTCGACGTCGAGAAGGCCGTCGAGGTGCTGAAGGCCGACGACCTGATCGACCAGGAGTTCGAGGGCCTGATGCGCAAGCTGATCACCTTCATGATGGAAGACCCGCGCACGATCTCCTCGAGCATCGATCTGGTCTTCGTCGCCAAGGCGATCGAGCGCGTCGGCGACCACGCGAAGAACCTCGCCGAGCAGATCATCTACATCGTCAAGGGGACCGACGTGCGCCACAACTCGGTGGGCGACGTCGAGTCGCTGGTGAGGTAGATCGCCATGAGCCGCATCCTCGTCGTCGAAGACGAATCCGCGATCGCCGAACTGATCTCGATCAACCTGCGGCATGCCGGGTTCGAAGTGACGATCGCGGCCACCGCCGAGCAGGCGCAGGCCGCGGTCGACGGTGTGCTGCCCGACCTGATCGTGCTCGACTGGATGTTGCCCGGCCAGTCGGGCCTGGCGCTCGCGAAGCGCTGGCGCAGCGAGGCGCGCACCCGCGAGCTGCCGGTCATCATGCTGACCGCGCGGGCCGACGAGGCCGACAAGATCCAGGGTCTCGACGCGGGCGCCGACGACTACCTGACCAAGCCGTTCTCGACCAACGAGCTGATGGCGCGCATCCGCGCCGTGTTACGCCGCAAGGCGCCGGAAGCGCTCGACAGCGTCGTCGAGGTCGGCCCGCTGAAGATCGACCCGGCCACCCGCCGCGTCAGCGGCGAGCTCAACGGCGAGCCGCGCGAGGTGAAGGTCGGCGCCACCGAATTCCGCCTGCTCCATTTCTTCATGACCCACCCCGAGCGCGTGCACAGCCGCGCGCAGCTGCTCGATCGGGTCTGGGGCGACCACGTGTTCATCGAGGAGCGCACGGTCGATGTCCATGTCAAGCGCCTGCGCGAGGCGCTGGGCCCGGTCCAGTGCGCGCCGATGATCGAGACCGTGCGCGGCGCCGGGTACCGCCTGACGCAGCAGGGCGCGGCCGGCATGGCCACCGCGTTGTCGGCCTGATCGACTGCACCTCGCGATGAACTGGTTGCTGCCGCGGCTGACCGCGGTGCTGATCGCCACCGTGCTCGGCGGCATCGCCGGGCTGATGATTCCGGGCCACTCGGTGCCGCTGTTCGGCGCGCTGCTCGGCTTCGCCGCCGCGCTCGGAGTGATCGGCGTGCGCGACACGCTCAACGGCTACCGCCTCATCACCTGGCTGCGCGGCTCGCAGGAGACGCAGGCGCCGCGCGACGCCGGCCTGTGGGGCGAACTGGGTTACCGCATCGAGCGCTCGATCCGGCGACGCGAGCAGACGGCGGTGGCCGAGCGGGTGCGCTTGACGCAGTTCCTTTCGGCGATCGAGGCCTCGCCGAACGGCGTGCTGCTGCTCGATGCCAACGACCAGATCGACTGGTGCAACTCGCTGGCCGCCGATCACTTCGGGCTCGATCCGCAGCGCGACCGCCGCCAGCGCGTGACGAACCTGGTGCGCGCGCCCGCCTTCGTCGCCTACCTGCAGGGCGGGCGCTTCGACGAGCCGATCCGAATGCCCGATCCGCGCGGCCGGCGCACCTTGTCGGTGCTGGTGCGCGGCTACGGCGAGGGGCTGCGCATCGTGCTGTCGCAGGATGTCACCGAGCGCGAGCGCTCCGACGGCATGCGCCGCGATTTCGTCGCCAACGTCTCGCACGAGATCCGCACCCCGCTGACGGTGCTGTCCGGCTTCATCGAGACGATGACGAACCTGCCGCTGACCGAAGTGGAGCGCAAGCGGGTGCTGGTGCTGATGACGCAGCAGGCGGACCGCATGGGCACGCTGGTGAGCGACCTGCTGACGCTCGCGCAGCTCGAGGGCAGCCCGCGCCCGCACGCCGACCGTTGGGTCGCGCTCGGGCCGTTGTTCGCGCAGGTGCAGACGGAGGCGCAGGTGCTCTCGTCAGGACGCCACACGCTCCGGTTCCCGACGCCGCCGGTCGAGGCGCAGATCGCCGGCTCGCAGAACGAGCTGCTCAGCGCCATCACCAACCTCGTCAACAACGCGGTGCGCTACACGCCCGAGGGTGGCACCGTGGAGCTGAGCTGGCGCCTGACGGCGGACGGCTCGGGCGAGATCGCGGTGATCGACACGGGCCTCGGCATCGCGCGCGAGCACCTGCCGCGGCTGACCGAGCGCTTCTACCGGGTCGACGGCAGCCGCTCGCGGGACACCGGCGGCACCGGGCTCGGCCTGTCGATCGTCAAGCACGTCGCGCAGCGGCACGGCGGCGAATTGCAGATCCAGAGCGAGGTGGGCCAGGGGTCGACGTTCCGGCTGGTGTTCCCGGCGGCGCGGGTGCGCGCGGCGGCGCAGCCGGTCGCGGCGCTCACCATGGTGGCGACCTGAACCGCTCGACCAGGAAATCGAGCAGCGCGCGCACGGCCGGCGAGAGATGCCGGCGCGATGCGTACAGCGCGTGGATCGTCATCTCGGGCAGACGCCACTCCGGCAGCACGGTCTGCAGCTCGCCGCGCGCGATGGCGGCGTTCGCCAGGTAGGTGGGCAGCATCGCGATGCCGCCGCCGGCCAGCGCGGCGTGCAGCAGCACGGTCGACTCGTTCGCGGTGCAGTGGCTGACGACGCCCACCTCGCAGGTTTCATCGCCACGCGACAGGGTCCAGGTGCTCTTGCCCACATGCGAGTGGCTCAGGCAACGGTGGGTCGCCAGTTCTGCCGGCTGCAGCGGCACGCCGCGCGAGGCCAGGTAGCCGGGCGTGGCGACCAGCACCGAATCGCACGCCGCCAGCGGCCGCGCGATCAGCAGCGGCGCGGGATCGCGGCTGATGCGGATGGCGAGGTCGATGCGCGACTCGACCAGATCGAGCGCGCTGTCGCCGACGTTCAGGTCGATCTTCAACTGCGGGTGCAGGGCCATGAACGCCGCGACCGCCGCCGCCAGGTGCGCATGCGCGAACGACATGCTGCAGGTCAGGCGGAGCTGGCCGCGCAGCGTGTCGGCGCCGATGGCGGTTTCCTCCTCGACGGTGGCGGCGAGCTCGAGCATCTGCTGGCTGCGCCGCAGCGCCTGCTCGCCGGCGTCGGTCAGCGTCACGCGGCGGGTGGTGCGTTGCAGCAGGCGCGCCTGGAGCCAGTCCTCCATCTCGGCGACATGGCGCGTGACCATCGCGCGCGACATCTCGAGCTTGTCCGCGGTGGCCGTGAAGCTGCCGCTGAGCGCGACCTCGGAGAACACCCGCATTGCCGTCAGTCGGTCCATTCGATCGATTCGTGAAACAGAATAGCGCCTATTCTGGGGTTTATTGAACCGGAAAGCGAAATCAAACTGCGTGTCATCCCAACCCCGAGAGAACCCAGATGATCCGCACCACACTTTCTGCCGCCACCCTGTTGTTCGCGCTCGGCGCCACGAGCGCAGACGCCGCGCAGCCGCTGCAACTCGCCGTCTACACCGCCGGGGCAACGAGCTTCAACGTCGACTCGACGCTGGTCTACGGCGCCACGGAGGCCGTCGTGATCGACGCCGGCTTCAGCCGGGCCGACGGCCTGCGCATCGCCGCCAACGTGCTCGACAGCGGCAAGCAGCTCAAGACCATCTACGTGAGCCAAGCCGACCCCGACTACTACTTCGGCGTCGAGGTGCTGAAGGAGTTCTTCCCGGCCGCGGAGGTGGTCACCACGCCGGCCGTGCTGGCGAAGCTGAACGCCAAGCACGCCGGCAAGGTGGCGTTCTGGGGCCCGAAGATGGGCGCGAACGCCCCGCGCAAGCCGGTGCTGCCGAAGGCGCTGGAGGGCAACACGCTGACGGTCGACGGCGAGAAGATCGAGATCCGCGGCACCACCGGCCTGCTCGCGCATCGCCCGTACGCGTGGATCCCGTCGCTGCGCGCGATCGTCGGCAACATCGCGGTCTTCGGCCAGATGCACGTGTGGACGGCCGACACGCGGGCGCCGGCCGAGCGTGCCGCCTGGGTCGCTCAGCTCGACGAGATGGCCGCGCTGCAGCCCAGCGTCGTGGTGCCCGGCCACATGGTGCCCGGCACCAAGACCGACGCCACGGCGATCGCCTTCACGAAGGACTACCTGCTGACCTTCGAGAAGAACCTCGCCGCGGCGGCCAACGGCGCGGCGCTGATCGACGCGATGACCCGCGCCTACCCGACGGTCGGCGGTGCGCTCTCGCTCGACATCGGCGCCAAGGTCAACAAGGGTGAGATGCCCTGGTGATCGGCCGCGCGCGCCGTCAGCCGCCTGATGCGGCCGACGGGGCGCGCGGACCCGGCGCCCCGGGTGCCGCGCGGCGGTAGATGGCGGTGATCTCGTCCTCGCTGCTGTTGCGCCGCTCGCGGGCCAGCAGCGTCCAGCCTGCACCCGGGGTCGCGGCGCGGCTGCGCGTTTCCATCAGCAGCAGCACATCGCAGCGCGTCGCCTCGGCGGACTCCCGCGCATCGACGCGGTAGCCGCCCAGGTGCTCCAGCGCCACGACCTGCGCACGCGCCATGTTCGGGGCCGCGATGCAGTCGGCGGTCGGCACGCGCGCGGCGATGCGCTGGATCAGCGAGCGGTAGCTGCGCGCGTTGTCGAGCGGCGGCAGCAGCAGCGTCATCACCAGCAGCCAGCACAGCGCGACGCCGGCGGCGGGCAGCACCAGGCTCTTCCACAACGGGTGCCGGCTGCGACCGGTGCGCCACTTGACGAGCCAGAGCCAGGCCAGCGTGGCGAGGGCGGCCAGCACCAGCGCCAGCACCGAGAACGACGGGGTGTAGCCGGGCGAGAGCCGGGCGATGTTCGCCGCCGGCTTCGCCGGCACGCCGGTCTGCATCGAGGTGTAGATCACCCAGATCACCGCGGCGGCGATGGTGAAGAAGCAGACCGAGAACCAGTCGATCGCCGCCGCGGTGCTGCGCTGCAGCGTCGGCAGCGCGAAGGCGGCGAGAACGGCCAGCGGCGGCAGGCCGAGCATCAGGGCGCGTTCCGAGCCGCCCATCGCCAGGCAGGCGAACAGGCTCACGAGTGCGCTGACCAGCGGGATCGCGATGTGGCGGTCGGAAAGGTGACCGCGCCAGCGCCACAGCGTCCACAGCGCGAGCGGCCAGGCCGGCCAGGTGAACCACGCCAGCATGCGCAGGATCTCCCACGCGCCCGAGAGCGACCACGCGCCGCCGCCGACCCGCCAGGCCCAGGCGCCGAGCGCCAGCGCCACGCCGGCGGAGAGCAGGGTGCCGGCCGCGATCCACGGCACGAAGCGCCGCGCCGGCTCGTAGCCCGAAGCGCGACAGACCAGGCCGCCGGCCACGCCGAGCGCCACGGCGATCGCCGGCGCGCCACTGGCCGCGAGCGCGGGCAGCGCCACCAGCACGGCTGCGCGCGCGGAGCCCTTGCGGAACGGGCTCGCGGCCAGCGCGTAGACGAACAGGGCGACGCTGGCGAGTTGCGCGAGCTCCGGCGTCGTCTCGTGGCCGAGCTGGAGCAGCCCGAGCGAAGCGATCAGCGCGAGCAACGCGCCGTCGGCGATTGCCCGCGCGTAGTCGACCGGGTTCGCCTCGCCTCCGAACGCGAACGGCAGCGGTTGCGCCGCCTCCGTGCGGGCGAGGTGGTAGGTGCTGTACCAGGTCAGCACCAGCACCAGGACCAGCAGCAGCGCGAACGGGATGCGCGCCGCCAGCGCCGGGTCGACCCACGGGCCCAGCAGTCGGATGAACGCCGCGCCGATCCAGTACGGCAGCAGTGCCGCATCGGCCGGCAGGCCGCCCACCGACGGCGCGAACCAGCCGGTGCGCCCCTGCGCGATGTTGACCATGTAGCCGAACGCGGTGATGTCCGCGTTCTTCCACGGGTCCCGCCCGAACACGCCCGGGAGCACGTAGGCGGCGCAGAACAGCAGCAACGCCAGTCGCGGCATGCGCTGCGCGGCGCGCTGGGTGACGAGGGCAGGGTTCGGAGCGTTCAAATGGGACGAGCGGGAGATGCGGTGAGGGCGGGGCCGGTCTGGCGCGAATGATGCAGCAAGTCGGGCAACAAAAAAGGCAGCCGAGGCTGCCTTTTCGAGGATCGCGAAGATCGCGAGGTGCGAATTACTTCTTCGCGCCCAAGTGCGCAAACTTGTTGCGGAACTTCTCGACGCGGCCGCCGAGCGAGTCGACGCTCTTCTGCGTGCCGGTGTAGAACGGGTGCGATTCGCTGGTGCTTTCCAGCTTGAACAGCGGCAGTTCGCGGCCGTCTTCCATCTTGATGGTTTCCTTGCTTGTCGCGCACGAGCGCGTCACGAACTTGAAACCGTTGGACAGGTCCACGAAGCAGACTTCGCGGTAGGTGGGGTGAATGCCGTCTTTCATGGGAGCCTCGTCGCTGGATGGTCGGGAGCCACGCCGAACCGTTCGGCGCACTTTCCGGATTTGCGGAAAACCGAAGATTATAGCGCGTGCCGCCGAGGCGTCAGCCGCCGCGCCGCATCATGTCGAAGAAGTCGTGGTTGTTCTTGGTCGACTTCATCTTGTCGAGGATGAACTCCATCGCCTCGATCTCGTCCATCGGATAGAGCAGCTTGCGCAGGATCCAGGTCTTCTGCAGGATCTCGGGCTGCAGCAGCAGTTCCTCGCGGCGCGTGCCGCTCTTGTTCAACAGGATCGACGGGTAGACGCGCTTCTCGGCCATGCGGCGGTCGAGGTGGATCTCGCAGTTGCCGGTGCCCTTGAACTCCTCGTAGATCACCTCGTCCATGCGCGAGCCGGTGTCGACCAGCGCGGTGCCGATGATGGTCAGCGAGCCGCCTTCCTCCACGTTGCGCGCGGCGCCGAAGAAGCGCTTCGGGCGCTGCAGCGCGTTCGAGTCCATGCCGCCGGTCAGCACCTTGCCCGAGGATGGCAGCACGTTGTTGTAGGCGCGGGCGAGGCGGGTGATCGAGTCGAGCAGGATCACCACGTCCTTCTTCATCTCGACCAGGCGCTTGGCGCGCTCGATCACCATCTCGGCCACCTGCACGTGGCGCGCGGCGGGCTCGTCGAAGGTGGAGCTGATGACCTCGCCGCGCACGGTGCGGACCATCTCGGTCACTTCTTCCGGCCGCTCGTCGACCAGCAGC
Source organism: Pseudomonadota bacterium (assembly GCA_040384825.1). Classification (GTDB taxonomy): domain Bacteria; phylum Pseudomonadota; class Gammaproteobacteria; order Burkholderiales; family Burkholderiaceae_C; genus LMDS01. The sequence continues at coordinate 27,224 of JAZKIO010000078.1, read as the reverse complement.
ACGATCAGGTGCACGTCCGGGTGGTTGGCGACCAGCGCGTGCGCCATCTGCTGCATCATCACCGTCTTGCCGGTCTTGGGCTGCGCCACGAGCAATGCGCGCTGGCCTTTGCCGATGGGCGCGATCAGGTCGATGATGCGGCTGGTGATGTTCTCGTCCGACTTGATCTCGCGCTCGAGCTTGAACTGCTCCTTCGGGAAGAGCGGCGTCAGGTTCTCGAACATGACCTTGTGCTTGCTCTCCTCGGGCGCCACGCCGTTCACCCGGTCGACCTTGACCAGCGCGAAGTAGCGTTCACCGTCCTTCGGCACCCGCACTTCGCCTTCGATCGCGTCGCCGGTGTGCAGGTTGAAGCGGCGGATCTGGCTCGGGCTCAGGTAGATGTCGTCGGTGCTCGCCATGTAGCTCGCATCCGGCGAGCGCAGGAAGCCGAAGCCGTCGGGCAGCACCTCGAGCACGCCGTCGCCGAACACCTGCTCGCCGGCCTTGGCGCGCTTCTTCATGATCGCGAACATCAGCTCCTGCTTGCGCAGGCGGGCGACGTTCTCGATCTCCAGTGCCTCGCCCATCGTGATGAGCTCGGAGACGTGGATCAGTTTCAGTTCGGAGAGATGCATGGGCGAGTGACCCCAAGGTGAGTGGCGGCGCCGACGACCCGACAGGGGGACGCAGGCTCGCGAAGCGAACAACGAGCGACAACGGGAGTGGGGTGCCGAATCCACGCGCCGCCGGTTCGGGCGTCGTGGCCGCCGAAACCGCTTCGGCAGCCCTCAGGGCGTGGGGGCGAAATCTTGGCGGAAGGGGCCGGCGGCTTGGGTAAAGCGCCGGCTCCCGCCGCGTTGAGCAGAATTATAGATGACCGTCGAGAAACGCGGTCAACTGGGCCTTGGACAGGGCGCCGACCTTGGTCGCGGCGAGCTGGCCGTCCTTGAAGAGCATCAGCGTCGGGATGCCGCGGATGCCGAATTTGGCGGGCACGTCGCGGTTCTCGTCGACGTTCATCTTGGCGATCTGCAGGCGCCCATCGTAGTCCTTCGAGACCTCGTCGAGGATCGGGGCGATCATCTTGCACGGCCCGCACCACTCGGCCCAGTAGTCGACCAGGACCGGCTTGGTCGACTTCAACACGTCGGTGTCGAACGACGCGTCGGAGGTGTGTTTGATCAGTTCGCTGCTCATGGGTTTGTCCTCGATGCTGCACCGCGAGAAGTGGGTGGCAAGGCACAATGATTCTGACACAAAGCCCCGACTTTCGCGGTGCACGGCGCCCTCGGCGCCCCTCTTCATTCCTATGACAACGATAGTCCGGCGGGCTCTTGAATCCAGCGGTCCGCACGGCGCGCCCTGGGACGCGATCGCGGCCGAGGTCGCCGCGTGGGCGGCCGCGGAATCGATCGATCTGATCGACGCGGTGCTGCTCGTCCCGTTCGCGCAACTGCTGCCCGAAGCGCGCGCCGCGTTCGCGCGGCGCGGGGGCTGGATGCCGCGCATCGAGACCACCCGCACGCTGGCGCAGGGCCTCGGCCCGCCGGTGGCGGCGCGCGCGGGCGAGCTCAGCTTCGACCCCACGCTCGATGCGCTCAGCGCCACTGCGCTGCTGCGCTCGCAGGCCTGGGGCGCGGCCTGGGCGCGACGCGATCAGCGCGGCTTCGAGCAGGCGGTGCGGATCGTGGTGTCCACCGCGCAGGAGATGGCGCGCGCCGCTGCCGCGGTCCCGCCGTCTGCGCGTGCGGCGCACTGGGCTGCGGCGCGTGACGTGCTGCTGCCGATCGGCGGGCCGGGCGCCAGCGAGCGGCTGCTGGTGCGCGTCGCGCTCGAATGGGCCAGCGTCGCGCCCGCGCCGGCCACCGACCGCCTGTTCGAGATGCCCGCGCCGAGCGCGTGGATCGCCGTGCAGGCCGGCGGCCCGAACGCACTCGTCGATCGTCTGATGCGCGAGTCGCACGTGCCCGGCCTGCTGCTGGACACCGACGCGCCGGCCGACGACCCGTTCCGCGCGGCGCGGCACGGCGTCTCGTCGGCGGCCACCGTGTGCGACGGGTTCGAGCACGAGGCGCAGTGCGCCGCGGCTCAGGTGCTGGTGCACGTCGAACGCGGCGAGAGCCCGGTCGCGCTGATCGCCCAGGACCGCGTGCTGGTGCGCCGCATCCGCGCGCTGCTCGAACGCCACCACGTCAGGCTGCTCGATGAGACCGGCTGGACCTTGTCGACCACGCGCGCGGCGGCGCAGACGATGAGCCTGCTGCAGGCGGCGCGGCCCGACGCGGGGACCGATGCGCTGCTCGACTGGTTGAAGGCCGGCACGACCTGGGGCCGCGCCGGTGCCGACCACGCGCTCGGCGTGCTGGAGTCCGATTGCCGGCGCCTCCAGCTCGCCCGCACCGCCGCGCTCGATGCGGCCGCGCTCGAGCCGCCGGCCGCGCGCCTGTGGGCTGCCGCGTCGGCTGTGCTGGCCGAGTTCGGCGCCACCCGCCGACAACCGCTGCCGGCGTGGCTCGCGGCACTCGCGCACGCGCTGAATCGCTGCGGCGCGCTCGAGGCGCTGCGCGACGACGATGCCGGCCGCCAGGTGCTGATCGCGCTGCGCCTGACGCCCGCCGCGGCCGGCGCCCCGGCGTGGACGGCCGGCGCCGCGCAGGCGGTGATGACGCTCGGCGAGTTCCGCCACTGGGTCGACGGCGTGCTCGAGCAGGCCACCTTCCGGCCCGCCGCCGGCTTCGACACTCCACCCGAGGTGATCGTCACGCCGCTCGCGCAGGCGATGCTGCGGCCGTTCGCGGCGGTCGTGTTCCCGGGTGCGGACGACAAGCGGCTCGGCGCGGTGTCGGCGTCCGCGATGCCGCTCGGCGATCCGCTGGCCGCCGCGCTCGGCTTGCCCACGCCGGCCGACCGGCGTCGTGCCGAGCTGCTCGCGTTCGCGCACCTGCTGGCCGTGCCGCGCGTGACCTTCATGCGCCGGCGCGTCGACGGCAGCGATCCGCTCGCCGACAGCCCGCTGATCGAACGCCTCGGCCTGGCGCTGGCCGGGCAAGGGCGCGCGTTCACCGCGTGGCATGACCCGCGCGTGGCCGTCGAGCAGGCGCCCACGCCGATCCACATGACCGCGCCGGCTGCGCCCGACCTGCTGCCGGCGCGCCTGTCCGCCAGCGCGTGCGAAGGACTGCGGGCCTGCCCGTACCGCTTCTTCGCGCTCTCGATGCTGCGCCTGCGCGAGGACGACGAGCTCGAGCGCGAGGTCGAGAAGCGCGACTACGGCAACTGGCTGCATGCGGTGCTCTACGACTTCCACCGCACCCGCGAGGCGCCCGCAGCGGGCGCGGTCGAGATCGCGCGGCTGATGGCGCTGGCGCGCGCCAGCCAGGCGGCGCAGGGCATCGCCGATGCGGACTTCCTGCCGTTCGCCGCGTCGTTCGAGACCTTCGCGCCGCGCTACATCACGTGGCTGCACGAGCGCGACGCGGACGGCGCGCACTGGACCGCGGGCGAGCAGGAGACGACGCTGGCGCTGCCCGGCGTCGAGGGCATCGAGCTGCGCGGCATCATCGACCGCATCGACGAGCGCCCGGCCGAGGGCGCGCCGATCGTCGAGCTGATCGACTACAAGACCGGCAGCGCCAGCAGCCTCAAGGAGAAGGTCCGCGATCCGCTCGAGGACACGCAGCTCGCGTTCTACGCCGCGCTGATGCGCGAGCGCACGACCTTGCCGATCAGCGCCAGCTACCTCGCGCTCGACGGCACCCGCGGCATCGAGGGCGTGCCGCACCCGGAGGTCGAGGCCAGCGCGGCCGCGCTGGTCGAGGGGCTGTCGCACGACCTGCGTCGCCTGCAGGGCGGCGCGGGCCTGCCCGCGCTCGGCGTCGGCGCCACCTGCGAGCACTGCGCCGCGCGCGGCATCTGCCGGCGCGATCACTGGGCCGAGATGCCCGCGGACGAGGCGGCGCCATGACCGCGGCCGCCTACCTCGCCGATGGCCGGCCGATCGCCCGCGACGCCTTCTACGCCATCGCCTGCGACCCGCGCCGCAGCGTCGTCGTCGAGGCGTGCGCGGGTGCCGGCAAGACCTGGATGCTGGTCTCGCGCATCCTGCGCGCGCTGCTCGACGGCGCGCAGCCCCACGAGATCCTCGCGATCACCTTCACGCGCAAGGCCGCGGGCGAGATGCGCGATCGGCTGAACGACTGGCTGCGCGAGTTCGGCGCCGGTGCGAGCGACGCGGTTCGCGTGCGCGCGCTGGTGGAGCGCGGCGTGGCACCTGCCGATGCCGCGCGGCTCGCGCCGCAGCTGGCCGCGTTGCACGCGCGCGTGCTGGAGGGCGGGCGCGCGGTCGAGGTCCGCACCTTCCATGCGTGGTTCTCGCAATTGCTGCGCGCCGCGCCGCTGGAGCTGCTCGACGAGCTCGGCCTGCAGCAGGACATGGAGCTGATCGAGGACCCGGCCGACCACCGCGGCGAGGTGTTCCGCCGCTTCCACGCCGCGGTGCTGGCGGAGCCGTCGCTGCGCGCCGATCACGCGCTGCTGGTCGGTCGGCGCGGGCGCTCGCAGGCGCGCAAGTGGCTGGAGGCGGCGTGGGACAAGCGGGTCGAGTTCGAACTCGCGGATGCGGCCGGGGTGCTGGAGGCCAGCGTGCCGCCGCCGCAGGTTCATCTGGATGGATCGCATCCGACCCAGGCGCTGCTCGGCGCGGCGTGGGAGTCCACCCTGCGCGAGCTGGCGTCGGTGCTCGGCCTCGGCGGCGTGCGCGCCAGGGACGCCGCGACGGGTCTCACTCTCGCGCTGGCGGCCAGCGAAGCGCAGGCGCGCTTCGATCACGCCTGGTCGGCGCTGTTCACCGAGAAGGGCACGCCGCGCAAGCAACTCGGTCAAATTGCCGAACTGATGCGCGTGCAAACCGAACTCGAATCGATCGCCGCGCAGATCCACCAGCTCGATTCGCATGTCGAGCACCTGCGCATGGTCCGGCTGGGCCGCGTGCTGCTGGCCGAGTTCGCGCGCTACAAGCGCGGCCGCGGGCTGGCCGACATGTCCGACCTCGAACGCTGCGGCCTCGCGCTGCTGCGCGACGCGACGCTGGCGGGCTGGGTGCAGGAGCGCCTCGATGCGCGCATCCGCCACGTGCTGATCGACGAGTTCCAGGACACCAGCCCGCTGCAATGGCATGCGCTGCACGCCTGGCTCGCCGCCTATGCCGGTGCCGGCGGTGGCGCGAGCGGGCAGCGGCCGCCGAGCGTGTTCATCGTCGGCGATCCGAAGCAGAGCATCTATCGCTTTCGCCGTGCCGAGCCGCGGGTGTTCGAGGCCGCGCGCGCGTTCGTCGTCGAGGCGCTGGGCGGCAGCATGCTCGCCTGCGACCACACCCGTCGCAACCGCCCCGAGGTGCTGGCGGTGCTGAACGAGGTGTTCGTCCAGGCGCAACGCGCTGGCGAGTTCGACGGGTTCCGCGCGCACACGACCGAGCTGCCGCCCGATGCGCGCGCCGGCGTCGCGCTGCTGCCGCGCGTGCCGCGCCCGCCGCGCGCCCGCCGCGCCGACGCCGCCGACGCGCCACCCGCCGCCTGGCGCGACACGCTGACCGTGCCGCGCCACGAGCCCGAGGAGGTGTTGCGCGAGCAGGAGGCGGCGCTCGTCGCCGAGGCGATCGCGGCGCTGGTGGCCGACGAAGGCATGGCCCCGGGCGACATCTTCGTGCTGAGCCGCAAGCGAGAGTCGCTGCGCTTCGTCGCGCAGGCGCTGCGGGCGCGGCGCGTGCCGTACGCGGCGGTCGAGGAGACGGCGCTGATGGATGCGCCGGAGGCGCGTGACCTGGTCGCGCTGCTCGACGCGCTGGCCTCGCCGCGGCATCGGCTGTCGCTCGCGCAGGCGCTGCGCAGCCCGCTGTTCGGCGCCACCGATGCCGACTTGATCGCGCTGGCGCGCTGCGCGGCGGCCGAGCACCACGGCGACTGGTGGCGGGCGCTGGAAGCGGACGCTGTCGGCGGCGCCCCGGCGCTGGCCCGCGCCCGTGCGCTGCTGCCGCGCTGGCGCGCCGCCTCGCTCGCGCTGCCGCCGCACGACCTGCTCGACCGCATCGTCCACGAGGGCGAACTGCGCGAGCGCGTCGCCGCCACCGTGCCGGCGGTGCAGCGGGCAGCCGCGCTCGACACGATCGACGCCGTACTCGCCCAGGCGCTGACGCTCGACGGTGCGCGCTACGCCACGCCGTACAACTTCGTCCGCGCGCTGCGGCGGCGCACGATCCGGGCCGCGTCGCCCAGCCATGCCGACGCGGTGCAGCTGCTGACCGTGCACGGCGCCAAGGGGCTGGAGGCGCAGGTCGTGTTCGTGATGGACGCCGACCCCGAGCCGAAGAACCCGGACACCGCGACCCTGCTGATCGACTGGCCGGTCGAGGCCGAGGCGCCGCGCCGCTGCGCCTTCGTCTACGCCGAGTCGGCATGCCCGGGCTCGCTGCAGAGCCTGTATGCGGCCGAACTGGAGGCGCGCCGGCGCGAAGAGCTGAACGGCCTGTACGTCGCCATGTCCCGGGCCCGGCAGCGGCTGGTGTTCAGCGCCACCGAACCCTCGCGTCGCGCGGGCGCGGCGCCGTGGTGGGCGCGCATCGAGCCGCTGGCCGCTGCCTGGCAGGCTGCACCGGAGACGGCGGGGGCGGCCCCGGTCGCCGCCGCCACCGCGCCGGTCGTGCTGCTGACCCACCCTTTCCCGCCGCGCGACCGGCCCGAGCCGCCCGCGCCCCGCGCGCCCGAGACCGACGCCACCCGCCTGGGCAAGGCGGTGCACCGCGCGCTGGAGTGGTCCGCCGGCCGCGACGAAGCCACCTGGAACGAGCTGGCGCATGGTGCGGCGCTCGAGTTCGACGCGCCGCCCGCGGCCGTCGCGGCGCTCGCCCGGACGATCCTGTGCAGCCCCGACGCCGCTCGCTTCTTCACCGGGCCGCAGCTCGGCTGGGCCGGCAACGAGGTGCCGGTCAGCGCCGCCGGCGAGGCCCTGCGCATCGACCGCCTCGTGCGGCTCGACGCACCGGGCGGCGCGGTCTGGTGGGTGCTCGACTACAAGCTCTCCCACGCGCCCGAACAGCTCGACGACTACCGCGTCCAGCTGCTGCGTTACCGCGATGCGGTGCGCAGCGCCCAGCCCGGCGCCACGGTGCGCTGCGCGTTCCTCACCGGCAGCGGTGCGGTGCGCGAGATCGACTGAGGCCGGGTCGGCAATCGAGCCATTTGGGCGGTGTTGCGCCGCCTGATCGGCGCACCGCGGCGGTGCCCCCCGGTTTCCAATTGGACAACTTCACCACGTCCCGATGGCCGCTCACGCCTTGCCCCAACCCCAGGCCCACGCCAATCCGACCCGCGCTTTCGGCCGCTTCGAACTGCGCCGGCTGCTCGGCAAGAGTGCGGGCACGATGGTCTGGCTCGCCCACGACCCGCGCAGCGGTGCCGAGACCATGCTCAGCCTGCCGCGCGTGCAGCCGGCCGACGCGGCCGCGCTCGAGCACTGGCAGCGCGACGTGCGGCTCGGCTCGCGCCTCGATCACCCGAACCTCGCCTTGGTCGCCGAGATCGGCGTGCAGGACCACTGGCCGTTCATCGCGGTCGAGCGCAGCCAGGGCATCACGCTCAAGGAGTGGCTCGCCGATCACCCGAAACCCAAGCCGACGGACGTGGTCGGCTGGGTCACCGACCTGCTGCACGGCTTGGCGTTCGCACACGACGCCGGCGTGACGCACCTCGACCTGCAGCTGCACAGCCTGCTGATCGACGAGCGCGGCGCCGTGAGCCTGATGGGCCTGGGCGTGGCCGGCGACGCCGCGCGCATCGCGCAGGAGGCCGCCCGTGGCCGATCGATCGAACGCACGATGGCGATGGACCCGGGCGAGCTGCGTGCGCGCCGCGCCGCCGCCACCCGTGATCTGCTCGCCGCCGGCATCCTGCTCCAGCACCTGCTGACCGGCCAGCCGGTGCTCGACCAGCCCGACACCGCGCTCGTGATCGGCCGCATCGCGCCGCTCGGCCGGGAGCTGGTGCGCCTGCCGTGGAGCACGCCGCTGCCGATCCCCGAAGCGCTGCGCGCGATCGCCAACCGCTGCACCTCGGGCCAGGAGCGGCTGCGCTACCAGAACACCCGCACCTTCCTCGGTGCACTGACCGGCTGGCTCGAGAGCCAGTCGGAGGAGGGCGGTGGGCCGGTCGGCCTGCTGCTCGACCGGCTGCACAGCGTCGGCCACCTGCCGGCCCTGCCCGGGCTGGCGGCCCGCGTCGCGCGAGTCACCAACCTGGAAAGCCAGCGCACCGACGAGATCGCCGACCAGGTGCTCGACGACATGGCGCTCAGCTTCGAGCTGCTGCGCACGCTCAACTCCGCGCAGGTGCAGGGCACGCAGATCCAGGGCAACGGCCCGGTGCTGACGCTGCGCCGGATCATCTCGCTGATCGGCGTGAACGGCGTGCGCCTGGCCGCGAACACGCTGCGCCAGTGGCCCGGCCCGTTGAACGAGACCCAGGCCGCCGCGTTGCAGGCCACGCTCGACCATGTGCGGCTGGCCGCACAGACCGCGCAGGCGCTGCGACCGGCCGGCTACGACGCGCAGGTCGTCTACCTGATCGCCGCGCTGCAGAACCTCGGCCGGCTGATGCTGCGCTACCACTTCGCCGACGAAGCCGAGCAGATCGAACAGTTGATGAAGCCCGCGCTTGCGGGCCGCGAGGCCAGCGCGGGCGAGCAACCCGGCCTGAGCGAAGAGGCGGCGTCGTGCGCGGTGATCGGCATCGAGATCGAGGCGCTCGGCACCGCGGTGGGCCAGCAGTGGGGCCTGGGCGACGACGTGATGCACATGGTGCGGCGCCTGCCGCGCGAGGCGCCGGTGCGGCGGCCCGACACCGACGCCGAGATGCTGCGCCTGACCGCGAGCGCGGCCAACGACGTCGTGGATGCCGTCGCCGCCGCGGGCAGCCCGACCGGCCCGCGCGCGACCGCCGCCATCAACCACGTGGCACAACGCTACGGGCGCGCGCTCGGCGTCAGCGCCCGCGATGTCGGCGACGCGCTGCAGGCGGCGCGCGAGGCGCTGCGCAAGGGCGTGCCGCTTCCCACACCACGACGCGGCGATCCCGCCGGCGCAACGGTCGGCGACGATGCCGGGCCGGGCGCCGCCACATGATCGTCGGCCGCTTCGAGCTCAAGCGCGTCCTCGGCGAGGGCGCGCAGGCGAGCGTGTGGCTCGGCTACGACCGCCGGCTCGAGCGCGAGGTCGCGGTCAAGCTGATGCACCCCGAGGCCGCAGCCGATGCAATCGCCGTCGACGAGTGGTTGCGCGAGGCGCGCAGCGTCAGCCGGCTGACCCACCCGAACATCGTGCCGGTGTTCGAGGCCGACCTGCACGGCAGCCAGCCCTACCTGGTGTTCGAGTACGTGCCCGGCCCGACGCTGGCGCAGCACCTGAAGGCGCGCGGCGCGCTGCCCGCCACCGAGGCCTGCTCGATGATGACGGGCGTGCTCGATGCGCTGCAGGCCGCGCACCTCGCCGGCATCGTGCACCGCGACCTCAAGCCCTCGAACATCCTGGTCGACGCCAGCGGCCGCGCCCGGGTGATGGACTTCGGCATCGCCGCCCGGCTCGACGACCCGGGCCACCTCGACCAGATCGTCGGCACCCCCGGCTACATGTCGCCCGAGGCCACGCGCGGCGGTGTGCCGACGGCGGCGATGGACGTGTTCTCCGCCGGCCTGGTGCTGGTGGAGATGCTCAGCGGCGCCAAGCTCGTCAACGAGCGCGACCCGTACCGCGCGATGCACCGCATCGCCAACGAGGACCTGCGCCTGCCTGCCGAACTCTCCGAGGCCGACGACGCGCTGCGCGCGCTGCTGCGCCGCACCCTCGAACGCGACCCGGCCCGGCGCTGGCCGAGCGCGCAGGCGCTGCGCGATGCGCTGCAGGGCTGGCTCGCGCCGGCGCCGACCTCGCCCGACGCCGTGCAGCCCGCGCCCGGCCAGAACGGCACGCTCGACTTCCTGCTGCGCCGCATGCGGCACAAGAGCGACTTCCCGGCGCTGTCGGATTCGGTGGTGCGCATCCAGCGGGTCGCCAACTCCGAGAACGAGAGCCTCGCGAGCCTGTCGAGCGAGATCCTGAAGGACGTGGCGCTGACCAACAAGCTGCTGCGTCTCGTCAACACCGCCACCTACTCGAACGCGGGCGGCAGCATCAGCACCGTCTCGCGCGCCGTGGCGCTGGTCGGCTTCGCCGGCATCCGCAACCTGGCGATGAGCCTGGTGCTGCTGGAGCACATGCACGACAAGGGCCACGCCAACCTGCTGAAGGAGGAGTTCCTGCGCTCGCTGATGGCCGGCATGCTGGCCAGCGAACTCGGCAACCTGACGCGCTCGGGCGAAGAGGCCTTCATCGGCGCGATGTTCCAGAACCTCGGCCGGCTGCTGACCGAGTACTACTTTCCCGACGAGGCGCGCCAGGTGCGCGGCATCGTCGCCGCGGGCGGGCAGGGCAACGCGCCCGTCGTCGGCGAGGAGTCCGCCGCGGTCAGCGTGCTCGGCCTGAGCTTCGAGGCGCTGGGCCTCGGCGTGGCGCAGGCCTGGGGCCTGCCTGCCGCGTTGCAGGGCTGCATGCGCAAGCCTACCGGCGAGCCGCCGGCCCGTGCGCCGCAGGACGCGATCGAGCGCCTGCGCTGGCTGACCTTCACCGCCAACCAGATCACCGACGCGATCCTGCGCTGCGAGCCCGACCAGGCCAAGGCGAAGGTGGCCGACGTGGCGAAGCGCTCTGCGCGCGCGCTCGGCGTCGGCGCGGACGCGATCCAGGCCGCCGCCGAGACCGCCCAGCAGCGCCTCGTGCACATGGCGCAGGCGATGAACCTGCACGTGGGCGTCAAGTCGCCGGCCCGGCGCCTGTTCGCGGCGCCGGACGGCAGCGAGGCGACGGTCGCGACGCCGCGCGACGACTCGCTCGTGCCGCATGCGCTGCAGGCCACCATCACGCTGGAGCAGCAGCCGGCGCGCACGCCGCTGGAGAACGCCGCCGAGGTGCTGGCCGCCGGCATCCAGGACATCACCAACACGATGGTCGAGAACTTCCAGCTCAACGACGTGCTGCGGATGATCCTCGAGACCATGTACCGCGCGCTCGGCTTCCGCCGCGTCGTGTTCTGCCTGCGCGATCCGCGCACCGAATCGCTGACCGGCCGCTTCGGCCTGGGCGAGGGCGCCGAGGCCGTCGCGAAGAGCTTCAAGGTGCCGCTGAAGGCCGGCGGGGATTTGTTCGCGGCGGTCTGCATCAAGGGCGCCGACACGCTGATCGCCGACGCCACCGTCGCCCACATCGGCGCGCGGCTGCCGGCCTGGTACCGGGCCAGCGTCGACGCCCCGGCGTTCCTGCTGCTGCCGATGCAGATGAAGGGCGCGCCGTTCGCGCTGATCTACGCGGACAAGGCCCAGCCGGGCGGCATCGCGCTCGGCGACAAGGAGCTGTCGCTGCTGCGCACGCTGCGCAACCAGGCCGTGATGGCCTTCAAGCAGATCAGCTGAGCGTCGCGAATCCGCGCCACCTGCATTCGCAGGGTTATCAATCAAGCAACATTTGGTTAAATTTCGGCCTGACCGCTCGCCCTGTGCCGGCCTGGCGGCACCGAGGAGACCCGATGCTGACTGCCGTCCTGTTGCTCGCCGCCGTGTTCGCTGCCTGGCTCGGCATCGACTGGTGGCTGACCCGCCGCGACGAACGGCTCGAACGCGGCCGCGCCAGCTGGTCAGCCGCCGGCCCGAACCGCACGTTCCACTCGACGGCCTGGGAGGACACGGTCCCGCCGCTGGAGGTCCAGGAACCGGCCGCGCCCGGCACGCCGGAAGCCGCCGACCGGCGCCGCGCCACCGTCTGACGATCCGATTCCGACTTCGCCGCGCCTGTCGGCCGGCCGACAGCAGCCGAATCCGGGGCTGAGAGAATCGGCCGATGTGCACCCGCTACGTCTCACCCGACGCCGCCGCCATCGAGCGCCACTGGCGCATCGACCGCCGCAATCCGTGGCGCGGCGGCGAGATCTTCCCGCAGCGGCCCGGCGCCTTCCTGCGCGCCGCGCGCGACGCCACCGAGTTCGAGCGCGAGCTGGTCGTCGGGCAATGGGGCCTGATCCCGTGGTTCGCGAAGACGCCCAAGCTCACCTACTCGACCTGCAACGCCCGCTCCGAGGAACTGGCCGCCAAGGCCACCTTCAAGCAACCGTGGGCGCGCGCCCAGCGCTGCATCATCCCGGCCGCGTCGTTCGACGAGCCGAACTGGGAGAGCGGCAGGAACGTCTGGTGGCGCTTCCGCCGCGCCGACGGCGCCCTGTGGGGCCTGGCCGGCCTGTGGAACGTGTGGGCCGACGCCACGACCGGCGAGCTCCACGAGAGCTACACCATGCTGACGCTCAACGCCGACGCGCACCCGCTGATGAGCCGCATGCACAAGCCCGACCCGAAGCTCGCGCCCGATCGGCAGGACAAGCGCAGCGTGATCCCGATCGCGCCCGAGGACACCGACCTCTGGCTCGCCGGCCCGCCGGAGCAGGCGGCCGCGTTGATCCGATTGACGGACGCGGGCGAGTTCGATGCAGGGCCGGTAGTGGCCGAGGCGCCGACGCAGGCGAAGATCGGGGAGGGGTGGTGAAGGTGACGAGCCTGACCCCGGCACTGGTCGCAACGGTTGGGGCTGCTTCGTTCCCGACCTGACCCGGTTGGCCGCGCTTCCATGCGGGGAGGCCCGTCGCTTCGTATTCTAGGCGACGCGGACGAGCCCCTCGGCCTACAACTGACTTTCCGGCACCAGCAGCGAGAGCAGCATCAGGCGCAGGCGCAGCCACAGGCTGGTGTCGGGATCGACATCGAGTTCCTCGGGGCTGTCGGCGTCGATCGCGACCCAGCGCACGCCTTGGCCGTGCGGCCGCAGCTTGACCTGGTAGACGCCGGCCAGCGTGTCGACCTTGAACGCCGCCAGCACCATGTCCGCCAGCTTCGGGTTGTCGATGCGCACACCGATCTCGGTGTTGATCTTCGACGAGCGCGGGTCCAGGTTCATCGAGCCGACCAGCACGACACGGCGGTCGACGAAGCCGAGCTTTGCGTGCAGCCGCCCGGTGGACGTGCCGAGCAGGCCCTTCATCGTGCGGTCGAGCTTGAGCCGGTTGGAGCTGAGCTCGTAGAGATCCACGCCCATCTTCAACAGCACGAGCTGGTGGCGGTTCAGGCCGACGCTGACCAACGGCTCGTCGCTCACCGCCAGCGAGTTGGTGACCACGCGCACCGGCACGTCGCGCGCGCGCAGCCGGCCGATCTGCGCCAGCGCCGCGGCGCCGGGGATGAAGTAGGGCGAGAACAGCACGACCTCGTTCTCCGCCTCGCTCAGCTGCAGCAGGAAGCGGTGGGTCAGCGTGTCGTCGACCGCGATGCTGAAGTTCGCGGGGTCGATCTTGTCGGGCGAATCGGCGTACGCGTCCGCCTTGGCGGGCAGGAACGACAGGCTGCGCTGCGCCAGGCCGGTGCTGAACGCCGGGCCGCCGAAGAAATCGGGGGCCATCGGCACGTCGGGGCGCGGGTCGTCGCGGGTCACGTCGTCGAACAGGGCGCGTGCGGTCTCCGGCGCTTCGGGGGCTAAGCCGGCGGCGCGTGTCACGTCCTGCACCGGGTAGACGGGCGTGCTGTTCCAGTACAGGTCGAACCAGTGGCCGAGCTCGGTCACGGCCTCGCCCGTCATCGTCAGGTCGAAGTCGATGAAGTTGCCCTGCGTGCCGCGCAGGAAGTACTCGTCCGCGAGGTTGCGCCCGCCGACGATCGCCATCACGCCGTCGGCGATGAACAGCTTGTTGTGCATGCGGTGATTCAGGCGCTTGAAGTCGAGCGCCAGCGCCAGCAGGCGGCGCGAGGACGAGCGCCGTTCGGTGACGAACGGGTTGAACAGGCGCACCTCGATGTTGGGCGTCGCGGCCAGGCCGAGGAACAGGCGGTCCATGTCGACGGTGTAGAGGTCGTCGACGAGCAGGCGAACGCGCACGCCGCGCGCGGCGGCGTCGCGCAGCGCGCGCAGGATCAGCCGGCCGGTCGAGTCGTCGCCGATCAGGTAGTACTGCAGGTCGAGCGAGGTGGTCGCGTGTTCGATCATCGCGAGCCGTGCGTCGAGCGCATAGCTCGCCTGCAGCAGCGGCCAGACGCCCGATTCGCCGGGCGCGATGCCGGCCTCGCGCGCCGCCTGCGCGAGCGGCGCGTCGGCCGGTGCGATCAACATGCGCGAGGCCGGGCGCTCGGTCTGCGGCGGCAGCGCGCCGGCACAACCGGTCAGCAGCGCCGCGAGGCACGCGAGCCAGAGCAGCCGCATCGACCTAGCGCAGTTGCAGGTCGTCGTTGCCGAAGCGGATGCCCAGCGGCTCGATCAACAGCTCCTTGGGGCCGGCCTCGACCGCGCCCGCGACGATCGCCTCGATCCCCTGCGCGCGCGCCACCTCGACGGTGCGCTGCGCGTCCTCCGCGGCGACGAAGATCGCGAAGCCGGCGCCCATGTTGAGCGTGCTGTAGGCCTCGCGGTCGTCCTGATGGGCGTGCTGCTGGATGAACTTCAGCACCGGCGTCACGGCCGGCACGGTGTGGATGCGGTAGCGGTGCTCGGCCGGATGCCGCAGCAGCTTGCGCCAGCCGTGGCCGGTGATGTTGGCGCAGTAGTGCGGGGTGATGCCGGCCGCGTAGAGCGCTTCGGTGACGGGCGAGTAGAGCACCGTCGGCGCCAGCAGCGCGTCGCCGTACGACAAGCCGGGCAACACCGGCGTGAGATAGCCCTGCGGCAGCCGCTCGACAAGCTTGCGCGCCAGGCTCAGGCCGTTGGCGTGGATGCCGCTCGAGGCGAGCAGCACGATCGCGTCGCCGGGGGCCAGCTTGTCGCCGACCGAAAGACGCGTCTTCGGGTTGATCAGCCCGGTGCACGAGGCCGCCAGGTCGATGCGGCCGGCCTCGACGATGCCGGCCAGCGCCGGCGTCTCGCCGCCGCCCCAGGCGACACGGCAGACGTCGCAGGCGCGCTTCCAGCCCGCCACGAGCGCCTGCGAGCGCTGCCCGTCGGCGAACCACTCGGAGCCGCCCGCGGCCCAATAGGCCTGCACGACCAGCGGCGTGGCGCCGACGGTGATCAGGTCGTTGATGGCCATCGCGATCGTGTCCTGCGCGATGCCGTCGTAGTAGCTCTTGCCGGTCAGGGCGTGCATCTCGTCGGCGACCAGCGCCTTCGAGCCCAGGCATTCGACGATGCTGGCGAGGTAGAACGGGCCCACGTCGACCACGTAGGCGGATTCGCCGCGCGACGCCGCCACCTCGGTGAAGCCGTGCGCCGCCAGGTGCCCCGCGGTCGCCGCGGCGGCGCGCTGCGCCGTGACCTTCAGCGGATCGATCAGGTCGTAGTCGACGCCGGCTTGTTCATAGCTGAGCGTGGCACTTTGGACGATGGTGGCGGTGGGGTTCATCGGGGCAGGGCGTGAAGCGAAGCCGCGATTATCCGCGCTCGTAGAATGAAGGCATGTCCTACGTCGTCCTCGCCCGCAAGTACCGGCCGCCCAATTTCGATGCGCTGGTGGGGCAGGAACACGTCGTCCAGGCGCTCTCGAACGCGCTGACGCAGCAAAGGCTGCACCACGCCTACCTGTTCACCGGCACGCGCGGCGTGGGCAAGACGACGATCTCGCGCATCCTCGCCAAATCGCTCAACTGCACCGGCGCCGACGGCCTGGGCGGCATCACCGCACGCCCGTGCGGCGTGTGCGAGGCCTGCCGCGACATCGATGCCGGCCGCTTCATCGATTACGTGGAGCTCGACGCCGCCTCGAACCGCGGCGTCGACGAGATCTCGCAGCTGCTCGACCAGGCCGTCTACAAACCGGTGGTCGGCCGCTTCAAGGTCTACATGATCGACGAAGTGCACATGCTTTCGAACACCGCATTCAACGCGATGCTCAAGACGCTGGAGGAGCCGCCCGAGTACCTCAAGTTCGTGCTCGCGACCACCGATCCGCAGAAGGTGCCGCCCACCGTGCTCTCGCGCTGCCTGCAGTTCAACCTGCGGCCGATGGCGCCGCAGACCGTGCAGGAGCACCTCGCCGACGTCCTCGCGAAGGAGCGGATCGAGTCCGACGCCGGCGCGCTGCGCCTGCTGTCGCGCGCGGCGCGTGGCTCGATGCGCGATGCGCTCTCGCTGACCGACCAGGCGATCGCGTTCGGAGCCGGCACGCTGAACGAGACGGGGGTGCGCCAGATGCTCGGCGCGGTCGACCGCGGCCATGCGGTGCGCATCGTCGAGGCCGTGGCCGCGTCCGACGGCGCGGCGCTGGTGGCGGCCGCCGATGCGCTACGCGGGCTCGGCCTGTCGGCCGCCGGCACGCTCGAGGAACTGGCCGCGCTGCTGCAGCAGATGGCGGTGCTGCAGGCCGTGCCGGACGCGATCGACCCGACCGACCCCGACGCGCCCGAGGCACAGCGCCTGGCCACGCTGCTGGCCGCCGACGAGACCCAGCTGCTCTACAGCATCGCGCTGCACGGACGGGCCGAGCTCGGTCTGGCGCCGGACGAGTACAGCGGCCTGGTGATGGTGCTGCTGCGCATGCTCGCGTTCCGGCCGAAGGGGCAGGACGCGGTGCCACGCGCGCCGCCTTCGAGCACGCCGGCGCCCGCGCGTGCGCCGGTGGCCGCCGCGCCGGCACCGGTGCGCGCGACCGTGCCTGTGCCGGCACCGGTGCGCGCGACCGTGCCTGTGCCCGCACCTTTGCCTGCACCGGCGCCTGCACCGGCGCCTGCACCGGCGCCCGCGGCCCAGCCCGCGGTCGTCGCGCCGCCGCCGGCGCTGCGGCTGATGGCTCGCGAGAGCGAGCCTCCTCCCTGGATGGACGAGGCGCCGTTCGAGGGCGAGGAGTTGGCCGTGGCCCGCGCGCCCCGGACGGCGGCGCCCGCGCCGGTCATCAAGCCGGCCGCGGCCGAGTTCACGCCGACGGCGCTCGGCGCGCGCTGGGCCGAGCTCGTGCGCGGCCTGATCGACGCCGGCAGCATCAGCGCGTTCACCCGCGAGCTGGCGATGCAGGCGCAATGCATGACGCTCGACGAGCAGGCCACGCCGATCGCGTGCCGGCTGCGCGTCGAGCGCGAGACGCTGCGCGCCGCAGCACCTTGCGAGAAACTCCAGGCCGCGCTGGCCGACGCGCTCCAGCGCCCGGTCCGCCTCGAAGTCGAGCCCGGCCCGGCCGAGGACTCACCCGCCCGGCGCGACGCGGCGGAGCGCGCGCGCCGCCAGGCGCAGGCCGAACAGATCATCCACGACGACCCGCTGGTGCAGGCGCTGATGGCGCAGTACAAGACCGCGCGCATCGTGCCCGGGTCCGTCAAGCCACATTGAATTTTTTGGAGCACACACCATGATGAAGAACCAGTTGGCCGGGCTGATGAAGCAGGCCCAGGCGATGCAGGACAACCTCAAGAAGGCGCAGGAGGAACTCGCGCACATCGAGGTCGAGGGCCAGTCGGGCGCCGGCCTCGTGAAGGTCGTGATGACCTGCAAGCACGACGTCAAGCGCATCACGATCGACCCGAGCCTGCTCGCCGACGACAAGGACATGCTCGAGGACCTGGTGGCCGCCGCGTTCAACGACGGCGTGCGCCGCGCCGAAGAGGTGAGCCAGGAGAAGATGGGCAAGCTCACCGCCGGCATGCCGATGCCGCCGGGAATGAAATTCCCCTTCTAGGACATGGCCCCCAGGCTTGCGGCTGCGCCGCTTCTCCACCCCCCAGGGGGGCTCGGCCGCCTTGGGGCGGCCCGGCGGCGGCCGGCCTGATGTCGGAACCGTCGGTAGACGCGCTGGTCGAGGCGCTGCGGCGCCTGCCGGGCGTGGGCGTGAAGTCGGCGCAGCGCATGGCGTTCCACCTGCTGCAGCACGACCGCGAGGGCGCGCGTCGGATCGCGTTCGCGCTCGAATCCGCGGTCGTCAACGTGCGGCACTGCGAGCGCTGTCACACCTTCACCGAAGCGCCGGTCTGCAGCGTCTGCCTCGACGGCACGCGTGACGCCCGCCAGCTCTGCGTGGTCGAGACGCCGGCCGACCAGGCTGCGCTCGAGCGCACCGGCAGCTACCGGGGCCTGTACTTCGTGTTGATGGGCCGGCTGAGCCCGCTCGACGGCATCGGCACCGACGACATCGGCGCGCGCGAGCTGATGACGCGTGCGACCGACGGCCACACCGAGGAAGTGATCATCGCGACCAACTTCACCGCCGAAGGGGAGGCCACCGCGCACGTGCTGGCCGAGGCGCTGAAGGCGCGCGGGCTGCGCGTCACGCGGCTGGCGCGCGGCGTGCCGATCGGCAGCGAGCTCGAATACGTGGACCTGGGCACGATCGCGCACGCGCTGAGCGACCGGCGCTGACGCCGCGCATCGACGCGCGGCCTCTGCTCGCGGTCAGTGACCGCCCGGAACGCGCGGCTCGCCCTTGCCGCGCCCCTCGGCCACGCGGGTCGAGGCGCGGTGCACGGCCGCCGGCTTGCGCGACGACACCACGGTGCGGGTCGCCTTGCCCTTCGACGCGCTGCGCGTCGCCTTGCCTTCCGACGCGCTGCGCGTCGCCTTGCTTCCCGACGCGCTGCGCGTCGCGCTGGCCCGGGCCGGGTTGCCGCTCTTCGCGGCCACGAACACGACGATGGTCTGCCCCGGCTTGAAGCTCGCGCCCGAGCCGACGTCGTTCCACTGCGCGACCTGTGCCGCGCTGACCCGGTAGCGCTTCGCGACGCTGGCGACGCTGTCGCGGCGCCCGGCCTTCAGCGCCACCTTGCGCAGCGGCGGCAGGTCGGGGGCGAGCGCCATCATCGCGTTGTCGGCGATCGCGCTGGAGACGTCGGCCTGGCGCTGCTCGCCGCGCGGCACCAGCAGCGTCGAGCCGGCCTTGACCAGCATGCGCGGCGGGATGCGGTTGATCTCGCGCAACTGCGCCTCGCTCATGCCGACCTGCTTGGCGGCATCGGCCGGGCGCAGCGTCTTGGGTGCGACCCACGCGGTCCAGGTGGCGAGCGGGCCGCGGTGCAGCGGCAGGCGCTTCACGAACAGGTTCGCGTTGTCGTAGGGCAGCAGCACCTGCGGCGTGCCGGCCGCCAGGATCACCGGCTTGTTCATCTGCGGGTTCAGGAACTGGAACTCCTCGAGCGACATGCCGGCGAGCTTGACGGCCACGGCCACGTCCATGTCGCGCTCGATCGGCACGCTGAGGAAGTACGGGTGGTTGCGCAGGTCCGGCAGCTTGAGGTTGAAGTCGGCCGGGCGCGCGACGATGTTCTTCACGGCCTGCAGCTTGGGCACGTAGTACTGCGTCTCGTTCGGCATCTTGAGCGACAGGTAGTCGGTCGGCAGGCCGAGCTTCTGGTTCCTGGCGATCGCGCGCTGCACGCTGCCTTCGCCCCAGTTGTAGGCGGCCAGCGCGAGGTGCCAGTCACCGAACATGGCGTAGAGCTTCTGCATGTAGTCCAGCGCGGCGCGCGTGGACTGCAGCACGTCGCGGCGATCGTCGCGGAAGATGTTCTGCTTGAGCCGGTAGTCCTTGCCGGTACCGGGGATGAACTGCCACATGCCCGAGGCGGCGGCGCTCGACATCGCCTGCGGGTTGTAGGCGCTCTCGATGAACGGCAGCAGCGCGAGCTCGGTCGGCATGCCGCGCTTGTCCAGCTCCTCGACGATGTAGAACATGTAGCGGCCGCCGCGCTCGGTCATGCGCTGCACGTAGTCGGGCCGGTTCGCGTACCACTGCTCGCGGTTGCGCACGAGGTCGGTGTCGAGATCGGGCATCGTGAAGCCGCGGCGCACGCGGTCCCAGAGGTCGATCTGCGCGGTGCGGCCGTCCAGGTCGGGCGGGATGTCGGGCCGGATCGGGTCGATCGGGGCGGGCGAGGTGGTGACGGTCTCGATCGGTGCCGGCCCCGGGGTGGTGGCGGCCGATTCGGCGGGGCCCGCCGGTGCGACCGGGGTCGCCTCCGGGGCCGTGGCGACGGCCACGGGCGCCGGTTTGTCGATCCCCGGGCCGCCGGGCACGGCGCAGGCCGCAAGCAGCAGGGGCAGCACGGACAGCGCGATCCGGCGGTACAGGGAGGTGCGCGGTAGGACCGGCGTGAGGGGATGGGTCATCGGAAATCGTTCTTCCATTGTCGAAGCGCGGCCAGGACCGCGACGGGTTCGTCGGATTCGCCGCCGTGGGCGAGTGCGCTGCGGGCGACCGCGGGGTCGGCACAGCGCAGGAAGGGGTTGATGCGGGTCTCGCGGGCGATCGAGGACGGCAGGGTCGGCCGGCCCTGCGCGCGCTCGGCGAGGCACCACGCGGTGTGTGCGGCGATGTCGGCATTGGCCGGCTCGACCGCGTGGGCGAACTTCAGGTTCGACAGCGTGTATTCGTGGGCGCAGCAGACCCGGGTGTCTCCCGGCAGCGCGGCGAGCCGCGCCAGCGAGCGATGCATCTGCGCCGGCGTGCCCTCGAACAGGCGCCCGCAGCCGGCCGAGAACAGCGTGTCGCCGCAGAAGAGGATCGGTGCGCCGTCGTTCGCTGCGCCGGTCGGCAGGTAGTAGGCGATGTGGCCGCTGGTGTGGCCCGGCACATCGATCACCTCGAAGCGAAGACCGAGCGCCTCGACGCTGTCGCCATCGACGAGCGCGGTGTACGGTTGGGGAATGCGCTCGCGCTGCGGGCCGAACACGGGGCCTCGCAGACGCGGGCGCAAGGCATCGACGCCACCGACATGATCGGCGTGGTGGTGGGTCACTAGAATCGCCGCCAGGGCCAGTTGCCGTGACTCGAGGGCCTCGATCACTGGTGCAGACTCACCCGGATCGACCACGATGGCGCGCTGGCCGTCGTCGAGCATCCAGATGTAGTTGTCGGTGAAGGCAGGCAGGGCAATCAGGTTCATGGCGGAACGCGCGATTATAGGTTTGACCGATTGGCTCAAGACCCCGGCAGGCGCTTACGTTCTGCAATGGGAACAGGCCCATCTGGACGTCGCCGTGGCCGATCTTTTCGGCTTCCACGCCCTGCAGCTCGGGCTGCCCGAACTGGAGGCGCTGCGGGCCAACCGCATGCCGCATCGGTGGATCGCCACGGAGCATGCCGAAGCCCCGGCGCCACCGCAAGCGCGCGAGGCCGTCGAGCCCCCATCTTTACAAGCCGATTCGCCTGTGCCTGTGCCGGTGCCCGTGCCGGTGCGCGCGGCGATCGCGCTGCACTGCGATTTCGATGCGCTGCCCTTCGACAGCAACAGCCTCGATCTGGTGGTGCTGCCGCATGCGCTCGAACTCGCGCGCGACCCGCACCTCGCGCTGCGCGAGGTCGAGCGCGTGCTGGTGCCCGAGGGCCGCGTCGTGATCGTCGGCTTCAACCCGACCAGCCTGTGGGGATTGCGGCAGCAGCTCGGGCGCTGGCGGCGGCAGCTGTGGTCGCGCGGTTCGCGTGCGCTGTTCCTGCCGAGCGCCGGCGAGTTCCTGCGCTACCGGCGCCTGCGCGACTGGCTGCGGCTGCTCAGCTTCGAGGTCGAGGACGGCCGCTTCGGTTGCTACCGCATGCCGGTCGCGTCGCTGAAGTGGCTGCAGCGCTCGGCCTGGATGGAGCGGGTCGGCGAGCGCTGGTGGCCGGTGTTCGGCGCGGTCTATTTCGTCGTCGCGGTCAAGCGGGTGCGCGGCATGCGGCTGGTGGGCATGGTGCGCGCGCAGCGTGTCGTGCCCGGCACGGCGCCGGCACCGGTGGTCGCGACCCATCATCATCAGAACTCGAACGATCCCCTTCCATGACGACCACGATTCCAGACACCACCGACACCGCCGACGCCGGCGCCGCCATCAAGCGCCCCCACGTCGTGATCTACACCGACGGCGCCTGCAAGGGCAACCCGGGCCGCGGTGGCTGGGGCGCCTGGCTGCGCACCGGCGAGCACCAGAAGGAGCTGTTCGGCGGCGAGCTGCTGACGACCAACAACCGCATGGAGCTCACCGCCGTGATCGAGGCGCTGGGCTCGCTCAAGCGCACCTGCGACGTCACCGTGCACACCGACAGCGAGTACGTGCGCAAGGGCATCACCGAGTGGATCCACGGCTGGAAGCAGCGCGGCTGGAAGACGGCCGACAAGAAGCCGGTGAAGAACACCGAGCTCTGGCAGCGGCTGGATGCGCTGCGCAACCTGCATCACGTGGAATGGCGCTGGGTCAAGGGCCACTCGGGCGACCCGGGCAACGAGCGCGCCGATGCGCTGGCCAACCGCGGCGTCGAGGCGGCGCGCTGAGTCTCAGAGGCCGGCGAGCTGGCGCTCGACCTCCATCAGCTGGAAGCGTGCGAGCGCGAGGTTGGTGTGGCGCTTGTCGAACAGCGCGACCAGGAACAGCTCCGGGTGCAGGGCCAGGCCGCGAACGATCTGCTGGCGTGAACCGGCGCTGGTGATGATCTCGTCGAGCGGTTCGGTCAGGCCCATGGTGCGCGCCGCCGCGCGGTGTGCGTGCAGCATCTGCGCGGCGGACGCCGCCGCCAGGTCCAGATCGAACGGCGGTGCGTCGCGCGACTCGCGGGCCAGCACCATGCCGCTGCCGGCATCGACCGCGGCGCAGCCGAGCAGCCCGTCGAGCGCCAGCATGCCGGCGAGCGCGCGCTTGGCCCGCGCGGCATCGAGCGGCGGCGTGCTCATCTGCGGCATCGCGGGACGCGCCCTGTCGGCGTCGCTGGTCGATGCGGGCGACTGAGACGACGTGGATGGCGCCGCGGCGTGGGGCTGGCGGATCGCGACCGCGTCGCCCGGCCCGTCCCAGCCGGGTTGCACCCGGACCTGGTTCCACACGCCCAGCATCGCATTCCAGACCGACGACGCGCCGGTGAGCGACTCGCTCAACACGTGCACGTGCAGCCGGCCCGGCCAGGGCATGGCGTCGATCTTGTTGGCGATCCAGACGGCGGCAGGCGGCAGCATGAACAGCAGGTTCGGGCAGCGCCAGGTCGGCAGCATGACGGCGTGGTGCAGCGCGGCGAGTAACGCGTCGATCGCGTGCGGTTGCAGCGGGCCGATGATCACGGTCGTCAGCTGGCTGCGTTCCATCAGCGCGACCGGGATCTCCGCGTTCTCGCTGCCGGGCGCGCGCACATCGGCGTGGTAGATGCGCAGCGTGTCCTCATGCCGGCGCACGAGCGTGGTGCGCTCGATCGTCGCGAGCGTGCGCAGCGTGGCGTGCTCGCGCAGGTGCAGCCGCTCGATCGGCCGGCCGCCGGCGTCCGACAGCGCCTTGATGACGGCCGCGGCCCACACGCCGGCCGGATCGAGCAGCGTGATGAGCGAGGTGGCGGTGTCCAGATCGGAGCGGGTGTCGGCGAAGTGCTCGCGAATCGCCTGGGCCGGCGAGCCGGTGACGACCAGGTCGTGCGAGTGCCGGTCGACCATCTGGCCCCGGGCGTTCACCTCGGTCGCGACCGATTCCATGATGGAGGTGGCCGCGAAGGCGGCGTCGGGTTCGATGGCCTTGCCATGCGGGTCGCGTGGCACGCCCAGATCGCCGAACAGTGAGGTGAGCAAGGAATCTCCCGGGATCGACGTCAGCGGTGCGGCCGGTCGTCGGCCGCCGCAGCTGTCGAGTCTAGGGGCCGCGCCGGGCCGCGCCCATCCGCAGTCACCCGGCCACGTGCGCGCGAGGATGTAGCGAGTCGTGACGCGATTCGCCTCAGGAGGCGAGGAAGCGGCTCGGGGGCGCGCCGACCGAGCGCCGCACCATCGCACTGAACGCGCTCGGGCTCGCGTAGCCCAGCTCGGCCGCGATGCGCGCCATCGGCCAGCGGCGCGCCGCCAGCGTGACCGCGCGGGCCAGCAGCACCTGTTGCCGCCACTGCAGGAACGAGGTGCCGAGCTCGCTGCGGAACAGCCGCGCCACCGTGCGCGGGCTGGCGCCGCAGGCACGCGCCCAATCGTCCAGCGTGGCGTGGCGCGCGGGGTCGTCGAGCACCGCTTCGCAGAGCGTGCGCAGGCGCTTGTCGGCCGGCAGGTCGATGCCCAGCGGCACCGGGCGCGCGCGCCGCAGTTCGTCGAGCACCAGCGCGCTGAGCCGGGCCTCGCGCCGCAGCGCCTCGGGTGGCGGTGGCGGCCCGGCGCCGTCGGGCGCCGCGTCGAGCTCGAGGGCGAGGGCGCGCAGCAGGTCCGAGACCTCGAGCACCCGGCATTGACGCCAGGCGGCCTCGTCGGCGCGCTCGGCCTTCGGACCGCAGCGCCCGCGCGGCTGGTGCAGGTAGAGCGTCAGCAGTTCGGCGTCCTCGACCACCGAGACGGCGTGTTCGACACCCGGCGGGATCCACAGCGCGCGCGAGGGCGGCACGATGTAGGTGCCGTGCGCGACCGTGAGGCGCACCACGCCGGTCGCCGAGACCGCAAGCTGGGCCCAGGGGTGGCTGTGCGGCACGACGCGGGTGTCGGTGCTCAGGCGCTGGCGCTTGGCGCGCACCGGGCGCGCCGCATCGGGCATGTACAGGTGCGGCGTCAGCGGCCCGACGGGCGGCGCGTTGTTCTGGTGGGTGCGTGGGTTGGCCATTGGCAGGATCTCGACAGAACTTGACGAGCTATCGTAAACCCGCCGCCGCCCGGCTGCTTAAGATCGGTGCATGACTTCCGTTGCCGCACCGCCTCCTCCGCTTCGCCCGGCGCGCGAAGACGCCCAGCTCATCGGCTTGGTCGGCATGGCCCACCTGATCAGCCATTTCAGCCAGCTGCTGCTCGCGCCGCTGTTCCCGTGGCTGAAGGAAGCCTTCGCCGTCAGCTACGCGGAGCTCGGGCTGCTGATGACGATCTTCTTCGTTGTCTCGTGCGTGGTGCAGGCGGCCTCGGGCTTCGTGGTCGACCGGTTCGGGCCGCGGCCGGTGCTGTTCGCCGGCCTGGCGCTGCTCGGCGCCGCGGCCTGGGGCTTCGCCGCCAGCCAGAGCTATGGGTCGCTCGCGCTGTTCGCGATCGTCGCCGGCATCGGCAACGGCGTGTTCCACCCGGTCGACTACACGCTGCTGAACCGCAAGGTGCATCCGTCGCGGCTCGGCCATGCGTTCAGCGTGCACGGCATCACCGGCAGCCTCGGTTGGGCACTGGCGCCGGCGATGCTGGTGCCGCTGACGCTGGCCTACGGCTGGCGCGTCGCGCTTTTCTGTGCGGGCGCGCTCGCGTTCGTGGTGCTGGCGGTGCTGTGGCTGAACCGGGCGCAGCTCGCGCTCGAGCTGGTGCCTCCAGCGCAGGCCAGCGCGGTAGGGCCGGCCGAGCACAGCTTCGCGTTCATGAAGCTGCCGGCGGTCTGGATGTGCTTCGGGTTCTTCTTCTTCTACGCCGCGGCGCTGAGCGGCGTGCAGCTGTTCGCGCCCGAGGCCGCGCGCCTGCTGCACGCGGTGCCGGTGGAGTGGGCCGCCATGTGCCTGACGATCTACATGGTCTGCAGCGCCGGCGGCATGGTCGCGGGCGGCTTCCTCGCCGCCGACCCCGCGCGCTGCGAGCGGATCATCGGCGTCGGTTTCGGCACCGCCGCGGTGATCGCGCTGGTGATCGGCTTCGTCGCCGTCCCGGCGGCCGCCGTGCCGGTGCTGTTCGGACTGATGGGATTCGGCGCAGGCATCGCCGGGCCGTCGCGCGACCTGATCGTCAAGCGCGCGTCGCCGCCGAACGCGACCGGCCGCGTCTACGGCGTCGTCTACTCGGGGCTGGACATTGGCCAGGCGATCGCGCCGCTGGTGTTCGGCACGCTGATGGACATGCAGCGCCCGAGCATGGTCTGGCTCGGCATCGCGATCGTCCAGGGCGTGCTGATCGTCAACGCGTTCAACGTGCGCGGCGCGCGGCGCACGCCACGGGCGGCGCCGCAGTCCGCCGCCGCCGCGTAGCTCAGACTGCGCTGCGGTGGCGCGCGATGCAGGTGTCCAGCACTTCGCCGCCCTCGCGCTTCCACCAGTCCTCGGCCGAGAAGATCTCGACCTCGCTGTAGCCGGCGAACCCCGCCGCCTCGACCCAGCCGCGGATGCGCGGAATGTCGATCACGCCGTCGCCCATCATCCCGCGGTCGTTGAGCAGGTCGCGGGTCGGCAGCACCCAGTCGCAGACGTGGAAGGCCAGCAGCCGTTCGCGGCCGGCACGCTCGATCTGCGCCTGCAGCTTCGGGTCCCACCAGACGTGATAGACGTCGAGGGCGACGCCGAGAGCGCCCGACCGGTGCGGATCGAGCGCGTCGCAGAGGTCGAGCGCCTGCTCCATCGTGTTGATGCACGCACGGTCGGCCGCGTACATCGGGTGCAGCGGCTCGATCGCGAGCGGCATGCCGACGCTGCGCGCGTACTCCAGTGTCGCGGCGATGCCGTCGTGCACCTCGGCGCGTGAGCGCGCCAGGTCCTTGTGCGCGGCCCGGCCGGTGAGCGCGCCGGGCAGGGCGCCGACGACGAGCACCAGGCATGCGGCGTTCAGTGTCTTCGCCTCGTCGACCGCGCGGCGGTTGTCGTCCAGCGCGGCCTGCAATCCGGCCGCATCCGCTGCGGGGAACATGCCGCCGCGGCAGTAGCCCGAGAGTTCGAGGCCGTGGTCGCGCACGGCCTTCGCGATCTTGTCCAGACCGACGGCCGCGACCTGGTCGCGCCACGGCGAGATCGCGCGGATGCCGCGTCGCGCGCACTCGTCGACGATGCGGTCCAGCGGCCACTGCGCGCGCACCGTCGCGGTGTTGATCGAGAGCCAGCGGTGGTCGGTGGAAAAATCGCGCATGCGGTGTCGTCTTCCGTTCAGGCCTCGACGCCGTGCAGCGCCAGCAGGTGGGTCATGCGCTTCACCGCCAGGTCGCGCTGCTCGAGCAGACCGGCCGCATCCGCGAGCCGGAACAGCTCGGCCAGGTGCACCAGTGAGCGCGTGCTCTGCTGCCCGCCGACCATCGTGAAGTGGCTCTGATGGCCGTTCAGCCAGGCCATGAACACGACGCCGGTCTTGTAGAAGCGCGTGGGCGCCGCGAAGATGTGGCGCGACAGCGGCACGGTCGGCGCGAGGATCGCGTGGAAGCGCGCCTCGTCACCCGCGGCCAGCGCGGCCAGCGCGGCGTTCGCGGCCGGCGCGATCGCGTCGAAGATGCCGAGCAGCGCGTCGCTGCGGCCGTGCGTCGGCAGCGTGCCCGCGCCGTCGCCGGCGATCAGCTCGGCGTAGTTGAAGTCGTCGCCGGTGTACATGCG
>JAZKIO010000077.1:0-7279 GCA_040384825.1 Pseudomonadota bacterium | reverse complement strand
TCGATGAAGTTCATGCTCTTGGCCATCACCAGCAGGTGCTTCGCCGGCTCGGCGCGCAGGTCGCGCAGCTGGTCGGCCACGTACGGCACGGCGCCGAAGTAGACCTCGCCCTCCATGCGGATCATCTTCAGCTGCGGGCACTCGGGCAGCGGCGCGGGCACGTCGGCACGCACGACGAAGGGCCGGTCGCGCTCGACGCTGTCGAAGCCCATCACGCGCATGAACGGGCGCGAGGTGCGGTAGAGGTAGGTCACCAGCGACAGGATCGTGCCGAGCAGGATCGCCATCTCGATGCGGATCGTCATCGTCGCGAGGCCCGTGACGAGCGCGATCGTGAAGTCCTGGCGGCTGTGGCGCCACAGGCGCTGCCAGCCCGGGATGTCGAACAGCGACCACGCGATCACCAGCAGCAGCGCGGCGATCGCCGGCATCGGGATCAGCGCCAGCAGCGGCGACGTGAACGCGATCAGCAGCAGCAGCCAAAGCGAGGCGAACACCGCCGCCAGCGGCGTGCGCGCGCCGGCCTCCAGGTTCGGCATCGAGCGGTTCAGCGAGCCGCACGACACGTACGACGAGAAGAACCCGCCGACGATGTTGGACAGCCCCTGGCCGCGGAACTCGCGGTTCGCGTCGATCGCCTGCCCCGAACGCGCCGCGACCGCCTTGGCGATCGAGATCGACTGGCCGAGCGCCACGATGGTGAGCGCGAACGCGATCGACAGCAGCTCCGGGATGCTGCTCAGCGCGACGCCGGGCCAGTGGAAGCGCGGCACGATCGGCGGGATGCTGCCGACGACGTCGATCGCGCTGAACGCCGGCCACGGCGACGCCCGGTTCAGCAGCGCGGCCAGCGCCGTGCCGGCGATCAGCCCGAGCAACATAAACGGCCACTTCGGCGCCACGCGCCGCAGCACCAGCACGGCAGCGAGCGTGAACGCGCCGACCAGCACCGCGCCCGGCCGCACGCCGTCCAGGTGCTGGCCGATGTGGAGGAACAGCGCGCCGGTGCCGTGCTTCTCCGGCCCCGGCAGGCCGAGCAGGTCGGTCAGTGAATGCACCGCGATCAGCGCCGCGGCGCCGGTCATGAACCCGCGCAGCGCCGACGGCGAAATGAAGTTGGCGATCGAGCCCAGCCGCAGCACGCCGATCAGCCACTGCATCACGCCGACCAGCACGGTGACCGCGAGCGCGAGCTGGATGTAGGCCGGCGAGCCCACGACCGCGAGCGGCGCCAGCGTGGCGAACAGCGCCAGCGAGTTCGCGTTGGTCGGCCCCGAGACCACGTGCAGGCTGGAGCCGAACAGCGCCGCGATCACGCACGGCACGATCGCGGTGTACAGCCCGTACTCGGGCGGCAGGCCGGCCAGCGAGGCGAAGGCGAAACCCTGCGGCAGCACCAGCAGCGCGCCCAGGATGCCGGCGGTCAGGTCGGCGCGAAGCGTGAGTCGGTTGACGCGGCCCACCCAGGGGCCGAACACGCGCGAGAGAAGTGCGGTCATGGGCGGCTATTGTCGCCGCAGCATCGACCGCACGGTCCTTTCACAGCGCCTCTACCTGGCCATCGCCTTCTTCACGTACACATCGGTGACGAAGCTCGAGTAGTCGGGCTTCACCTCCTGCACCCGGCCCTGCTCCTTCAGGAAGGTCGCGGTCTTGGCCATCGCCTTGGCGACGCCGCCGCCCAGCCAGGTCGGCGAGGCCTCTTCCTCGAGCGACAGGTACTTGTACAGGCCCATCGACGCGGACAGCCCCTTCGCATCGGCCTTCGACCATTTGGCGACCGCCTTGATCTCGGCCGAGTCGTCGGTCCACTTCGCGGTGTTGGCGCGGTAGTCGGCCTGCGCCTTGGCCATCACCTTGACCAGCGCGACCATGAAGCCCTCGTTCGCCGCCGCCCACTTGGCGTTGACGATGACGCTGTCGAAGGTCGGGAAGCCGCGGGCGCCGATCTCGCCGCTGGTGGCGATCACCTTGCCGTTGCCCTTGATCCTGGACAGCACCGGGTCCCAGATGAAGGTCGCGTCGATGTCGCCGCGCTCCCACGCGGCGGCGATCTCCGGCGGCCGCATGTTCATCACGTTGACCTTCTTCGGGTCGACGCCGTCGAGCTGCAGCGCCGCCATCAGCTGGTAGTGGGCCGTCGACACGAAGGGCGTCGCGACCTTCTTGCCGGCCAGGTCCTTGACGCTGTTGATGCCGGAGCCGTTGCGCGCCACCAGCACCTCGGCGTTGGCGATGTCGTCGAGGATGTAGAACACCTTGATGTCCTGGCCCTGCGTGGCCGCGGCAGTCACCGGGCTGGAGCCGGCCTCGCCGATCTGCACGTCGCCCGAGGCCATGGCCTTGATCACGTCGCCGCCGCCGCCGAACATGCGCCAGTTGATCTTGTAGCCGGTGGCCTTCTCGAACTCGCCGCTCTCCATCGCGGTGCGGTAAGGCACCAGCGTGTCCTGGAACGCGAAGGTCACTTCCTTGGTCTGGGCCTGCGCGCCCTGGGCCAGGCCGAGGGCCGCCACGGTGGCCCACATGAACATCGTCTGACGTCGATTCATCTTCATCGCTCTCTCCTGGGGTTGATCGGATGACGGGGACTAACGGGGGGACTGGCGGGGGGAATGGCGCTGGATCGCGTCGCGCACGACCGCGGCGATCGCCTCGCAATCGGCGGGTGTCAGCGTGAGCGGCAGCCGCAGGTCGCACAGGCCGGCGAGCACGCGCTCGGCGTTCGGCAGGTGCTGCGGATCGGGGAAGAAGCGCCAGTGCTGCCAGGCGCTGGTGAAGCCGACCGGTTCGTCGGCGCCGAACCACTTGACGTGCACGCCGCCGGCCCCGCAGGCGGCGACGACGGCGCGGCAGGCGTCCTTGTCCAGCCCGACCAGCGAGAACTGCAGCGAGCTGGCGACGAAGCCTTCTTCGGCCGGCCGCACTGGCAGGCGCAGGTGCGGGATGCCGGCGAGCGCCGTGCTCAGCCAGCCATAGCGCTCGTTCCAGCGCCGGCAGCGGTCGGCCAGCGCCGCGCCCAGTTGCGGGCGCGCGGCGGCCGCCGCGAGGTTGCTCATGCGCAGGCTGAAGTTCGGCGTGCGGTACTTCCAGCGCTCGAACACCGCCTCGTCGGGCCGCGCCAGGTGCGAGGTGTAGAGCATGTAGCTGCCGGACATGAGGATCGCGCGGGCGGCCAGGTCGGCGTCCGCCGTGACGAGCAATCCGCCCTCGCCGCTGTTGGCGTGCTTGTAGCTCTGCAGGCTGAAGCAGCCGGCGAGGCCCCAGGTGCCGGTCGGCTGGCCGGCCCAGCCGGCGCCCATGGTGTGCGCGCAGTCCTCGATCACCCGCACGCCGGCGGCCGCGCACAGGCGGCTCAACCGCGCCATGTCGCACACGTGCCCGCGCATGTGCGACAGCAGCAGCGTGCGTGCGCCACTCGCGGCGATCTTGCGTTCGAAGTCGTCGAGGTCGATCGTGTAGTCGTCGGTCACGTCGACCAGCACCGGGTGCGCGCCGGCATGCGCGATCGCGCCCGGCACCGGCGCGAGCGTGAAGCAGTTCGACAGCACCGCGTCGCCCGGCTGCACGCCGGACGCGCGCAGCGCGATGAACATCGCCGAGCCGCAGGAGTTGAGCGCCACACAGTACGGCAGGCCCAGCGACCGCGCGAACTCGGCTTCGAGCTGCGACGCCTCGGACGGCTTGGCGCCGGTCTCGCCGTAGCGGTGCAGCTTGCCGCTGGCCATCAGCCCGAGCACCGCATCGACCGCGGAAGGCGGCAGCGGCTCCTGGGCCGTCAGGTCGAGCTCGAGGCGGTCGGCGTCCATCGCGGGGTCAGGTGCCGTGGCCGCCGAGCGTGCCGAGGTCGAACCGTTCCTGCGGGTAGTACTTGGCCAGCCGCGCATCGGCGGTGCGGGCGTGGCCCTCCATGCCCTCGAGCCGCGAGATGCGCGCCGCCACCTGGCCGACGGTGCGCGAGGCGCCGCGGTCGAGCCGCTGCCACGTCACCGTCTTGATGAACTTGCCGACGCTCAGGCCGCCGGAGTAGCGCGCCGCGCCGCGTGTCGGCAGGATGTGGTTCGGCCCGCTGCACTTGTCGCCGTAGGCCACGGTCGTCTCCTCGCCGAGGAACAGCGAGCCGTAGTTGTGCAGGTTGGCGAGCCACCAGTCGAGATCGCGCGCCATCACCTGCAGGTGCTCGCAGGCGTAGGCGTCGCTGACCGCGACCAGTTCCTCGCGCGTGTCGGCCACCACCACCTCGGCGTAGTCGCGCCACGCCGCGGTCGCGGCCTCGCGCGCCACCTCGGGCAGCGCGGCGATGTACGACGGCGCCAGTTCGATCACCTTCTCGCCGAGCGCACGCGAACTCGTCATCAGCCAGACCGGCGAATCCGGGCCGTGCTCGGCCTGCCCGATCAGGTCGGCGGTAACGACGTGCGGATCGGCGGAGTCGTCGGCGATCACCGCCGATTCGGTCGGGCCCGCGACCACGTCGATGCCCACGCGCCCGAACAGCATGCGCTTGGCCTCGGCGACGAAGCGGTTGCCCGGGCCGACGATGATGTCCGCCGGGCGGCCGGTGAACAGGCCGTAGGCCATGGCCGCGACCGCCTGCACGCCGCCCAGCGCCAGCACCGTGTGCGCGCCGCTCAGCTTCATCGCATACAGGATCGCCGGGTGGATGCCCACGTCCTTGTGCGCCGGCGAGGCGGCGACGATGTGCTTGACGCCCGCCGCCGAGGCCGTGCCGACGCTCATCACGGCGCTCGCGGCATGGGCGTAGCGCCCGCCAGGCACGTAGCAGCCGGCCGTCTGGCACGGGATCAGGCGCTGGCCGGTGATCAGCCCGGGGATCAGCTCGGCCTGGAACTCCTGCATCGAATCGCGCTGGCGCCGCGCGAACTCGGTGACGCGGTCGCGGGCGAAGCGGATGTCGGCCTTGACGCCCTCGCTCAATGCAGCCTCGGCCTTCGCGAACGCCGCCTCGCCGACGACGATCTCGCCGTGCCAGCCGTCGAACTCGCGCGCCAGCCGGGTCGCGACCTCCTCGCCGCCGCGTTCGATCTCGGCCAGCAAGCGCTGCACGGTCTCGCCGGTGGCGGTGTCGATCGCCTGCACCGGCGGGTTGGCCTTCTTGAGGTACTCGATGCTCATCGTCGTGCGACTCCGGTTTCGGTCGATGCATCGTAGGCCGGAAGGCCGGATCGGCTTCAGGCCAGATGCGCGTCGTCAATCAGTCCAGAATGCGGTCACCCCTCCTCCGATCGAAAGGTTCCCGCGATGACCCGGACCGTGCGCACGAGCGAACTGATGTGGCAGCGCCTGTTCCGCCGCTTCGAGGGCCAGAGCAGCACCTTGCAGGGGCAGCTGCGCGACATGCTGGTGCACGCGGTGCTGGAGGGCTTCGTGCGGCCCGGCATGCCGCTGCCGTCGAGCCGCCTGCTCGCCACCACGCTCGGCGTGTCGCGGGTGACGGTGACACTGGCGATGCAGGGCCTGGTCGACAAGGGCCTGGTCGAGGCGCGGGCGCGCAGCGCCTACCTCGTCAGCGAGCGGCTGCACGACACCTACCTCGGCGCGCGGCAGCGCCGCGACCGCCTCGCCACCGGCACGCCGCCGCGCTGGCGCGAGCGGCTGATGAAGCAGCCCTCGGCGCAGCGCAACATCCGCAAGCCGGCGGACTGGCAGAGCCAGCCCTACCCGTTCATCTACGGCCAGTTCGACGCCGCGCTGTTCCCGTTCCGCGACTGGCGGCGCTGCGTGCTGGAGTCGCTGGACGCGCGCGCGGTGCGGCGCTGGGCGCCCGACCACATCGACCGCGACGAGGACGCGCTCGTCGAGCAGATCCACCGCCGCCTGCTGCCGGCGCGCGGCATCTGGGTCGATCGCGACGAAATCCTCGTGACCAACGGCGCGCAGCAGGCCACCTCGCTGCTGGCCGAGCTGCTGATCGGGCCGGCCACGCGGGTCGGCATCGAGAACCCCTGCTACCCGGACGCGCGCAACAACTTCGCGCTGCGCACTCGGCACATCCGCCTGCTGCCGGTCGACGACGAGGGGCTGGTGCCCACCGCGGCGCTGTCGCGCTGCGAGTACGTGTACGTGACGCCCAGCCACCAGTGCCCGACGACGGTGACGATGTCGCTGGCGCGCCGCCACGCCCTGCTGGTGCGCGCCGAGCGCGACGACTTCGTCGTGATCGAGGACGACCACGAGAGCGAGCTCAACTTCTCCGGCCAGCCCACGCCCGCGCTCAAGAGTTTGGACGGCGCCCAGCGCGTGATCTACCTCGGCAGCCTGTCGAAGACGCTGGCGCACGGGCTGCGACTGGGCTTCGTCGTCGCGCCGGCGGAGTTGGTGCGCGAGCTGCGCGCGCTGCGCCGGCTGATGATCCGCCACGTCTGCACCAACAACCAGCAGGCGGCCGCCAACTTCATCGCGCACGGCTACCAGGAGGCCTACGTGCGGCGTCTGAACATCACCTACCGCGATCGCGCCCGCACGCTGCGCGATGCGCTCGCGATCCACGCCCCGGCGCTCGTGCCGATGGCTGCGCACGGCGGCTCGGCACTGTGGGTCACCGGGCCGGACGGGCTGGACAGCGAGGCGCTGGCGCAGCAGCTCTACGCCCAGGGCGTGGTCGTGGAGCCGGGCGAGGTGTTCTACGCCGGCGCGCGGCCGCCGCGCAACCGGCTGCGGATCGGCTACTCGTCGATCGCGGCCGAGCGCATCGAGCCCGGCGTGCGGCTGCTCGCCGACGCGCTGGCGCGCGCCGCCTGACTCATCACATCCTGCCCTTCCACGGCACCACCGTGCGCTCGATCCAGCGCATCAGCAGGTCGAACATGTAGGCGACGACGCCGATCACGATGATCCCCATGATCACGATGTCGGTGCGCAGGAAATTGGAGGCGTTCAGCACCATCTGGCCGAGGCCGACGTTGGCCGCCACCATCTCCGCCGCCACCAGCGTGGTCCAGCCGAAGCCGATCGCGATGCGCATGCCGATCAGGATGTCCGGCAGCGCCGAGGGCAGGATCACGTGGCGGATCACCTGCCAGTAGCTCGCGCCCATCGAGTACGCGGCGTTGATCTGCTCCTGCGACGCGCTGCGCATGCCCGAGCGCGCGGCCAGCGCCAGCGGCGCGAAGCAGCTCAGGAAGATCAGCAGCACCTTGGGCAGCTCGTCGATGCCGAACCAGATGATGATCAGCGGCAGGTAGGCCAGCGGCGGCAGCGGGCGGTAGAACTCCAGCGGCGGATCGAAGATGCCGCGCATCACCCGGCTCATGCCCAT
>JAZKIO010000076.1:0-22217 GCA_040384825.1 Pseudomonadota bacterium | reverse complement strand
CCGTGATGATCGCGGCCGACAAGTACCAGCGCTTCTTCCCGATGCTGATGACCGCGGCCGGCACCGTGAAGGCCGCGCGGGTCGTGATCCTCGGCGTCGGCGTGGCCGGGCTGCAGGCGATCGCGACCGCCAAGCGCCTGGGCGCCGTGATCGAGGCCAGCGACGTGCGGCCGTCGGTCAAGGAGCAGATCGAGTCGCTCGGCGGCAAGTTCATCGAGGTGTCGTACGACACGCCCGAGGAGAAGGAAGCCGCCGAGGGCGTGGGCGGCTATGCCAAGCCGATGCCGCCGAGCTGGCTGGCGCGCCAGCAGGTCGAGGTCGCCAAGCGCGTGGCCGCGGCCGACATCGTGATCAGCACCGCGCTCATCCCGGGCCGGGCCGCGCCGACGCTGATCACCGAGGACATGGTCAAGGCCATGAAGCCGGGCTCCGTGATCGTCGACATCGCGGCCGGCAAGGGCGCCGATGCGAGCGGCGGCATGACCGGCGGTAATTGTCCGCTGAGCGAGGCCGACAAGACGGTCGTCAAGCACGGCGTCACGATCGTCGGCGAGACCAACCTGCCGGCGCTGGTGGCGGCCGACGCAAGCGCGCTGTACGCGCGCAACGTGCTCGACTTCCTGAAGCTCGTGCTGCCCAAGGACGGCGGCTTCGTCGTGCCGATGGACGACGACATCGTCGCCGCCTGCCTGATGACCCAGGCCGGTGAAGTGAAAAGGAAGTAGGACCATGGACATCGTCTCCCCCACCATCACCAACCTGATCATCTTCGTGCTGGCGATCTACGTCGGCTACCACGTCGTCTGGACGGTCACCCCCGCGCTGCACACGCCGCTGATGGCCGTGACCAACGCGATCTCGGCGATCGTGATCGTCGGCGCGATGCTCGCCGCCGCGCTCACCGAAGGCGGCGTCGCCAAGATCTTCGGCGTGCTCGCGGTCGCGCTCGCGGCCGTCAACGTGTTCGGCGGCTTCCTGGTCACGCGACGAATGCTGGAGATGTTCAAGAAGAAGGAAAAGAAGCTGGTCGTGAAGGAGGACGCCAAGTGAGCATGAACCTCGTCACGCTGATGTATCTCATCGCCAGCGTCTGCTTCATCCAGGCGCTCAAGGGCCTGAGCCACCCCACCACCTCGATCCGCGGCAACGTGTTCGGCATGACCGGCATGGCGATCGCGGTCGTCACGACCGCGGCGCTGATCTTCAAGCTGGCCGGCGAGGCCGGCAACAGCGGCGTCGGCGGCCTGGCGTGGGTGCTGCTGGGCCTGCTTGCGGGCGGGGGCCTCGGCGCCTACATGGCGCAGAAGGTCGAGATGACCAAGATGCCCGAGCTGGTGGCGTTCATGCACAGCATGATCGGCATGGCCGCGGTGTTCATCGCGATCTCGGCCGTCGCGGAGCCGCATGCGTTCGCGATCGTCGCCAAGGCGCTCGACCCGATCCCGGCCGGCAACCGCCTCGAGCTCGCGCTCGGCGCGGCGATCGGCGCGATCACCTTCAGCGGTTCGGTGATCGCGTTCGGCAAGCTCTCGGGCAAGTACAAGTTCCGCCTGTTCCAGGGCGCGCCGGTGCAGTTCCCGGGCCAGCACATCCTGAACCTGGTGCTGGGCCTGGCGCTGCTGTTCTTCATCTACGGTTTCGTCGTCAGCCAGAGCTGGATCGACTTCATCGTGCTGCTGGCGATCGCCTTCGTGCTTGGCGTGCTGATCATCATCCCGATCGGCGGCGCGGACATGCCGGTGGTCGTCTCGATGCTCAACAGCTACTCTGGCTGGGCCGCGGCCGGCATCGGCTTCTCGCTGAACAACGCGATGCTGATCATCGCCGGCTCGCTGGTGGGCTCCTCGGGCGCGATCCTGAGCTACATCATGTGCAAGGCGATGAACCGCTCGTTCTTCAACGTGATCCTGGGCGGCTTCGGCGGCGAGGCCACGACGGCGGGCGCGGGCAAGGCCGAGCAGCGGCCCGTCAAGAGCGGCAGCGCCGACGACGCGGCCTTCGTGCTCGGCAACGCCGAGACGGTGGTGATCGTGCCGGGCTACGGCCTGGCGGTGGCGCGCGCGCAGCACGCGGTCAAGGAACTCGCGGCCAAGCTGACCGAGAAGGGCGTGACCGTGAAGTACGCCATCCACCCGGTCGCCGGCCGCATGCCCGGCCACATGAACGTGCTGCTGGCCGAGGCCGAGGTGCCGTACGACCAGGTGTTCGAGATGGAGGACATCAACGGCGAGTTCGGCCAGGCCGACGTGGCGATCATCCTCGGCGCGAACGACGTGGTGAACCCCGCCGCGCACACCAAGGGCAGCGCGATCTACGGCATGCCGATCCTCGAGGCCTACAAGGCCAAGACCATCATCGTCAACAAGCGCTCGATGGCCGCCGGCTACGCCGGCCTGGACAACGAGCTGTTCTACATGGACAAGACGATGATGGTGTTCGGCGACGCGAAGAAGGTCGTCGAGGACATGGTCAAGGCGATCGAATAGCAGCTCCGGCAGCGCGGTATTACAATCGAACTCATTGTAATCAAGGGCTGCCATCATGACCCTGACCGTCCGCCTCGACGCCGCCACCGAGTCCGCGCTCGACCGCTATTGCGCCGAGCGGGGCGTGACCAGGAGCTTGGTCGTGCAGGAGTCGCTGGCGGTCTATCTGCTGGCGGAGCGCACGGCGAAGGGCGATGAGCCCATGACTGCGCCTTCCAAAACGCCCCCCAGCGCGAACTATCGCGCCTTCGCCGAGGCGGGGTTCATCGGCGCGGGCGCGTTGGGCGGCGGAACGGCCGACAAGGCTGCGGTGCGTGCGATGGCAATGAAGCGACTCCGCCGTAACGCCAAATGAGCGTGTCACGGCCGGCGATGGCCGATCTGCGCGACACACGCGCAGCCCGGACGGGCGTGCTGCTGGACACCGGACCGCTGGTGGCCCTGTACGACCGTGACGACAGACGACATGCAGCGGTCTCGCAGTGGATGGACGGGTTCCAGGGTGAACTGCACACGGTCGAACCGGTGCTGAGCGAGGCGGCCTTCTTTCTGCCGGTACGCGGGCGCGCGGTCATTGCCGACCTGGCCGCGAGCGGTACGCTGCGATTGCATCGCCCCGACGCCAACGCGTACTCTCGAATGTCCGTGTTGCTGCAAAAGTATGCCGACCTCGATCCGGATTGGGCCGATGTCGCGCTGGTCTGGCTCGCCGAAGCCACCGGCATCACGCGCATCGCGACGCTCGACGTCGCCGACTTCAGCGTCTACCGCATCAACGGCCGCAAGCGGTTCGAGCTCGAGCTGTTGCGCTGACCGCCGTCACGGCAGGCTGTCGAGCGTCGCCAGCACGCCGCGCTGGCGCAGCGACAGCGCGTGCCGCGCCACGGCGGCGACGAAGCGCGGCGCGTGCGCCAGCTCGCCGAAGACCGGCAGCGCCGACATGATCAGCACGACGCCGTCGTGCACCGAGCCGGTGGCGTCGGCGCGCTCGCGCAGCGCCACCAGCTCGGCGGCGAGCGGGTCCTGGATGTCGTAGCGGGTGCCGGTTTCGTCGACGCCGCGCAGGTAGTGCAGCCAGCCTGCGACCGCCAGGCCCAGCCGGTCGACCGACGCGTGCGCCGCGAGCCGGTCGCGCACCGTGCCGAGCAGGCGCTGCGCGATCTTCTGCGAGCCGTCCATGGCGATCTGCTGGGTGCGGTGCTGCAGGGCAGGGTTCGCGAAACGCTCCAGCAGGCGCGCGCGGTAGTCCGCGAGGTCGAACTCGCGCAGGCCGCGCAGCGTCGGCGCGATCTCGTCGCGCAGCAGGGTGTCGAGGTAGCGGTGCAGCGCCGGCTGGCCGACCGCGCGGTCCACCGTCGGCCAGCCGGCGACGGCGCCGAGCCACGCCAGCGCCGAGTGGCTGCCGTTGACCATGCGCAGCTTCAGCCGCTCGAAGGGCTCGGCGCGCTCGACGAAGCGCGCGCCGCCGCGCTGCCAGGCCGGGCGCCCGCTGGCGAAGCGGTCTTCGAGCGCCCAGTCGAGGAACGGCTCGCCGACCACCGGCCAGGCATCGTGCAGTTGCAGGCGCTGCGCGATGCGCGCGCGGTCGTCGTCGGTCGTGCGCGGCACGATCCGGTCGACCATCGCGTTCGGGAACGCGCACTCGGCGGCGATCCAGTCGTGCAGCGCCGGGTCGACCTGCGCGGCGAACGCGAGCACCAGGCCGCGCAGCGTGTCGCCGTTGGCCGGCAGGTTGTCGCACGAGAGCAGCGTCACGGCCGCGAGGCTGCGCTCGCGCCGGCGCTGCAGCGCGTGCACGGTGAAACCGAGGGCGGTGCGCGGCGCGGCGGGGTGCGCAAGGTCGTGCGCGATGTCCGCGTCGTCCGCGCGCAGCCGGCCCGTCGCCGGCTCGTGGTGGTAGCCCTTCTCGGTGACCGTGAGGCTGACGATGCGGGTGTGCGGGTGCGCGATCCGCTCCAGCACCGCGCCCGGGTCGTCGGGGGCGACCATCACCTCGAGCAGGTGGCCGATGACCTGCAGCGCTTCGCGCGGGCTGCCGTCGGCCGCGGCATCGCGCAGCGCCAGCGTGTAGAGGCCGGCCTGCGGCGCCAGCGCGTCGCGCGTGTCGGGCTGGCGCAGCGACACGCCGACGACGCCCCAGCGCAGGTCGCCGGTCGCGTGCAGCGCGGCCTCGTTGACGGCGGCGAGGTGCGCGCGCTGGAACGCGCCGACGCCGAGGTGCACGATGCCGGGCAGCAGCGCGGCGCGGTCGTAGCGCGGCCGCGCCACGTCGGCCGGCAGCGCGGCGAGGCGGTCCGGATGCAGCCGCTCCATCGCCGTCACCAGCTCCACAGCGTGCCGTCGTGCTGCAGCCGGTTCACGGGCAGGTAGGCGCGCTGGTAGGGGTACTTCGCGGCCAGCGCCTCGTCGATCTCGACACCGTGGCCCGGCACGTCGCCCGGGTACAGCATGCCGTCGGCGAAGGTGTAGGCGTGCGGGAACACGGCGTCGGTCTCGTCGGTGTGCGGCATGTACTCCTGGATGCCGAAGTTCGGCACCCACAGGTCGAAATGCAGCGCCGCGCCCATGCAGACCGGCGACAGGTCGGTTGCGCCATGGCAGCCGGTGCGCACCTGGTAGAGCGACGCCAGGTCGGCGATGCGCCGCAGGTGGGTGATGCCGCCGGCGTGCACGACCGTCGCGCGGATGTAGTCGATCAGCTGGTTCTCGATCAGCGCCTTGCAGTCCCAGATCGAGTTGAAGACCTCGCCCACCGCCAGCGGCGTGGTCGTGTGCTGGCGGATCAGGCGGAACGCGTCGGGGTTCTCGGCCGGCGTCGCGTCCTCCATCCAGAACAGGTCGAACGGCTCCAGCGCCTTGCCTAGGCGGCCGGCCTCGATCGGCGTGAGGCGGTGGTGCACGTCGTGCAGCAGGTGGATGTCGGGGCCGACCGCGCTGCGCACCGCGTCGAAGAGCAGCGGCGTGTGGCGCAGGTACTTGCCGGTCGACCAGTCGTGCTCGCTCGGCAGGTCGGCATCGGCCGGCTCGTAGAAGCTGCCGCCGCGGCCCACGCCGTAGACCTTCTCCAGCCCCGGCACGCCGCTCTGCGCGCGGATCGCCAGGAAGCCGGCCTCCTTGTGGCGCAGCACCTGGTCGACGGTGTGCGCGATGTCGCTGCCGTTGGCGTGACCGTAGACCATCACGCCGCTGCGGCTCTTGCCGCCGAGCAGCTGGTACAGCGGCAGGTTCGCGGCCTTGGCCTTGAGGTCCCAGAGCGCGGTGTCGACCGCCGCGATCGCGCTCATCGTCACCGGGCCGCGGCGCCAGTAGGCGCCCTTGTAGAGGTACTGCCAGATGTCCTCGATCTGGTGCGCGTCGCGGCCGATCAGGCACGGGATCACGTGCTCGGTCAGGTAGGCCGCCACCGCGAGCTCGCGGCCGTTCAGCGTGGCGTCGCCCAGGCCCGTCAGGCCTTCGTCGGTCTCGATCTTCAGCGTGACGAAGTTGCGACCGGGGCAGCAGACGATGACGC
This sequence comes from Pseudomonadota bacterium, assembly GCA_040384825.1. Lineage (GTDB taxonomy): Bacteria > Pseudomonadota > Gammaproteobacteria > Burkholderiales > Burkholderiaceae_C > LMDS01. The sequence continues at coordinate 16,220 of JAZKIO010000076.1, read as the reverse complement.
GCGCGTTCGTGATCTTCATGGTGCGAACGAGTGTAGGGCGCAGGCCCTGCCGCGTGCCCGGTGTTTCCACCGCGCGCAGCGCGTTGCGGCCGCTTCCGCTACAACCCGGCTTCCCTCAACCAGGAGACCTCGATGCCCGGCCAGAAGCCCACCCTGCAAGCGCGCGACTTCGATCCCGAGGTGCTGCGCCTGTTCGACCAGTACGTGCACGGCGGCATCGACCGCCGCGGCTTCCTCGACCGGGCCGCCAAGTATGCGGTCGGCGGCGTCACCGCGACCGCGCTGCTCGAGGCGCTGAGCCCGAAGTTCGCGCAGGCGCAGCAGGTGCCGCCGGGCGATGCGCGGCTGAAGACCGAGACCGTCGAGATCGCCTCGCCGCAGGGCTACGGCAAGGTGCGCGGCTACCTCGCCCGGCCGGCGCAGGTCTCGCGGCCGTTGCCGGCGGTGCTGGTCGTGCACGAGAACCGCGGCCTCAACCCGCACATCGAGGACATCGCGCGCCGCCTCGCGCTGGCCGATTTCATCGCCTTCGCGCCCGATGCGTTGTTCCCGCTCGGCGGCTATCCGGGCGACGAGGACAAGGCCCGCGAGCTGTTCGGCCAGCTCGACCAGGCGAAGACGCGCGAGGACTTCCTCGCCGCCGCCACCTGGCTCAAGCGCGTCGGCGGCGGCAACGGCAAGCTGGGCGCGGTCGGCTTCTGCTACGGCGGCGCGATCGTCAACATGCTGGCCACGCGCATGCCCGATCTCGGCGCCGCGGTGCCGTTCTACGGCCAGGCGCCGGCGCTGGACCAGGTGCGTGCGATCCGCGCGCCGCTGCTGCTGGTGTTCGCCGACAACGACGAGCGCATCAATGCGCTGTGGCCGCCCTACGAGGCCGCGCTGAAAGCCGCGCACGTGCCGTTCGACGCCGTCAAATATCCGGGCACGCAGCACGGCTTCAACAACGACACGACCCCGCGCTACGACGAGGCGGCCGCCAAGAAGGCCTGGGAGCGCACGCTCGGGCTGTTCGAGCGCGCGCTGCGCGCCTGAGCGGCCTCAGGGCTCTTCGTCGGCGGTGATGGCCAGCGCCACGCGCTGCGCGCCGCCGCGCACCGCGCAGGTCGCGTTCAGCCGCAGCGGCCGCCCCACCGGCACGGTGCGCGCCAGGCGCAGCTCCAGCGAGTCCGGCCCGTCGCCCGGTGTGGGCGCGCTGCGCGACCACTCGAGCGCGCCGTCGACCAGCACCCGCAGCGCATGCGTCGCGTCCGCACGCCCGGCCGGGTTGGCGGCGACCAGGCGCACGTAGATCTCGAAGCGGCGCTCGCGCGAAGCGTCGGCCGGGATGTCGAGCTTGACGACGTCGCGGTGGCCGGCATCGGCCGACCAGTGCTCGGGCCGGCGCTCGGCCAGCGCGGGCGGCGGCGGGGAGGGCGGGCGGGCGCGACTCAATGCATCTTGTCGCGCGGCGGCTTGCGGAACGACTTCGGGGTGTAGACGTTGCCGTCCCAGTTGCCGCGGTTGCGGGCCCGCTCGATCGCCTCGGCGGCGGCCTCGCGGGCGCGCTGCGCATCGCGCCGGGCGGCGCGCCAGTGCCAGACCCACTGCCCGAAGCGGCGCACGGGCTGCCAGGCGCGCCGCATCGCCATGTCGAACCGGTAGCGGCGTGGCGCACCGAGCATCAGGCGCAGCATCAGCACGGCGCAGACGGCCAGGACGATCGCGGCGATGATGGCTTCGAACATGGCAGGGCTGGTGTGGCGGGTGGGTCGGCCGATTATCGAACGCCGGGCGCGGACCATGTTGCCAAGGTTTTCGCGCGGCGAGGCCGTCTTGTACTACGCTCTCCGAAGCACTGCACCGCCGAGGAGATTGGCCGGCCCGGGCGCGCGCGCCGGCTTAGCCGCCGCCGCGGCGCGCCCGCCACGCGTCGAGCCGGGCCGCGCCGCGCCCCGGGGCCAGGTAGCCGGGCGCGATGCTCTCCAGCGAGGCCGCGCTGATGCCCAGCGCCGCCAGGTCGGGGAGCTGCCCGGTGGCGATGTTCGGCACGGTCATCGAGGCGAGGTTGTCGCGCGACATCAGCGGTTCGCCGGGCAGCCACTCCATCGCCATCGCCTGCAGCCGGCCCAGCGCCTGCGGCAGGCCGATCACCGGGCGCCGGTGGCCGGCCCAGCGGCCGGCGGCCTCGACCAGCTGCTTCAGCGTGAAGATGCCCGGGCCGGTGCACTCGAAGGTGGCGCCGATCGTCGCGTCGTCGCGCAGCGCGCGGTCGATGGCGGCGGCCACGTCGCCGACCCACACCGGCTGGAAGCGCGCCTGCGCCCCGGCCAGCGGCATCACCGGGAACACCGCCTGGAGCGTCGCGAACAGGTTCAGGAAGCGGTCGTGCGCGCCGAAGATCACCGAGGGCCGCAGGACCGTCAAGTCCAGCCCGGCCTCGCGCAGGACGGCCTCGCCGGCGGTCTTCGAGCGCAGGTAGCGGCTCGGTGCCCCGGGGCCGACGCCGAGCGCGCTCACGTGCACCACGCGCCGCACGCCCGCCGCCGCGCAGGCGCGTGCCAGCTTGCGGGGCAGCTCGACGTGGGTGCGCTCGAAGGCCGCGTCGCTGCCGTGCAGGATCGCCACCAGGTTGACGACCGCATCGCGGCCGCGCAGCAGCGCGGTCAGCTGAGCCTCGTCGTGGACGTCGGCGGCGGCGAGCCGCACGGTCGGCAGCGACTGCAGGTGCTTCGCGCGTTCGGGGCGGCGGCTCGGCACGAGCACGTCGGCAGCGCCGCCACCGCTGCGTTCGACCAGCACGCTGCACAGCTGCCGGCCGACGAAGCCGGTGCCGCCGAGGATGAGGATCCGGTCGTTCATCTGGTGCTCTCGAAGTGGGGCTCGGATCATGCCTGCAGCGCGGGTCCGGATGTGCGGGACAATCACCCCTTCACTCACTCGAACTCACCCATGACCGGAAACGATCAACCGAACCTGCCGCAAGGCTATGTGCAACTCACCGAAGGCCGCATCCGCACCACGGATCTGGTCTACGGCAAGGCGTCCAGTGGCTGGAGCGAACCGCATGCGTTCGTGGTCGGCAGCCCCGTCGGCTCGGACGGCACCCGCGTCGCGCGTCGCGTGCCGGCCGAAAGCAAGACCCGCACGCGCAACTGACGCGCAGCGGCGGTGCCCGGCGCTTCGGCGCATGCACCCGGAACGCGGGGTTGACCGTCGACCCCGCGTTCGCGACCATGCATTCATACCGAACTCGTGGCGCGAACGATGAATACCCCCCAGCCTTCCGAACGTGTCTCCGCCGACGACCTGCGCATCCGTTCGTGGCTCGAACTGCGTCGCGAACTCGCCGAGCTGCAGGCGCGGCTCGAGTACCTGAAGCTGCTGCTGCGCCTGCGCGCCAAGCGCTGACGCGCCGGGCGCGCCAGTCGCGCTACATCACCGCGCCCAGCGCCCAGGGCACGAACTCGTTCTGGCCGTAGCCGTGGACCTCGCTCTTGGTCTTCTCGCCCGAGGCCGTGCGCAGCATCAGGCGGAAGATCCGCTCGCCCATCTCGTCGATGCTGGCGCTGCCGTCGATCACCTCGCCGCAGTTGATGTCGATGTCGTCCTCCTGCTTCACCCACAGCGCCGTGTTGGTGCTGAGCTTCAGCGACGGTGACGGCGCGCAGCCGTAGGCCGAACCGCGGCCGGTGGTGAAGCAGATCAAGTTCGCGCCGCCGGCCACCTGCCCGGTCGCGCTGACCGGGTCGTAGCCCGGCGTGTCCATGAACACCAGCCCACGCGTCGTGACCGGCTGCGCATACTCGAACACGTCGGTCAGGTTGGTCGTGCCGCTCTTGGCGATCGCGCCCAGGCTCTTCTCGAGGATGGTCGTCAGGCCGCCGGCCTTGTTGCCGGCCGAGGGGTTGTTGTCCATCTCCTGGTCGTTGCGCGCGGTGTACTGCTCCCACCACTTGATGCGCGCGATCAGCTTGTCGGCGATGGCGGGCGTGACGGCGCGGCGCGTGAGCAGGTGCTCGCCGCCGTAGATCTCCGGCGTCTCCGAGAGGATCGCGGTGCCGCCGTGGCGCACCAACCGGTCGACCGCGGCGCCGAGCGCCGGGTTGGCGCTGATGCCGGAGTAGCCGTCCGAGCCGCCGCACTGCAGCCCGACCGTGATGTGCGCGGCGCTGACCGGCTCGCGCTGCACGCGGTTCGCCTCCTCGAGCAGCCACTGCACCAGCTCGACGCCGTGGGCCACCGTCTTCGCGGTGCCGCCGGTCTCCTGGATGTTGAAGGTGTGGAACTGGGTGCCGGTCGCGAGGCTCTCCTGCTCCATCAGGCCCGAGATCTGGTTGGTTTCGCAGCCCAGGCCGACGACCAGGATCGCCGCGAAGTTCGCGTGCTTCGCGTAGCCGCCGAGCGTGCGCCGCAGGATCTGCAGCGGCTCGCCGGCGCTGTCGGTCGCGCAGCCGGCGCCGTGGGTCAGCGCGATCACGCCGTCCACGTTGGGGTACCTGGCGAGCGCCTCGGGGTGGATGTCGCGCCGGAAGTGGTCGGCGATCGCGCGCGCCACGGTGGCCGAGCAGTTCACCGAGGTCAGCACGCCGATGTAGTTGCGGGTCGCGATGCGGCCGTCGGGCCGCTTGATGCCCATGAACGTGGCCGGCGTGTCGACGAACGCGGTGGGATGCGTGCCGGTGCTGGCGGCGTAGTCGCGCGCGAAGCTGCTGAACTCGAGGTTGTGGCTGTGCACATGCTGGCCGGCCGCGATCGCCTGCTTCGCGGTGCCGATGATCTGGTTGTAGCGCCGCACCGGCGCCCCGGCCGCGATCGCGCGCACGGCGATCTTGTGGCCCGGCGGCACCAGCCCGATCACGGTGACGCCCTCGCTCGCCAGCACCGTGCCGCCGACGAGCTGCTGCCGCGCGATCACGACATCGTCGGCGGGGTGGATGCGGATGATCGAGGGGTCGCTCATGGTCGTGCTCAGTTGTCGATCAGCGCCGGGTCCCAGGCGTGGACGGTCTGGTCCTGCTGGCCGAGGCCCTCGATGCCGAGCTTCATCGTGTCGCCGGCCTTCAGGTACCAGGCGCTGGGCTTCTGGCCCATGCCCACGCCGGGGGGCGTGCCGGTGCTGATCAGGTCGCCGGGCATCAGCGTCATGAAACGGCTGATGTAGCTCACGAGGTGAGCCACGCCGAAGACCATCGTCTTCGTGCTGCCGTTCTGGACCTTCTTGCCGTTCACCTCGAGCCACATCGACAGCGCCTGCGGATCGGCGACCTCGTCGGCCGTGACCATCCACGGGCCGACCGGGCCGAAGGTGTCGCAGCCCTTGCCCTTGTCCCAGGTGCCGCCGCGCTCGATCTGGTACTCGCGCTCGGAGATGTCGTTGACGACGCAGTAGCCCGCCACGTACTTCAGCGCGTCGGCCTCGCTCACATACCGGGCCTTGGTGCCGATGACGACGCCGAGTTCCACCTCCCAGTCGGTCTTGACCGAGCCCTGCGGGATCACGACCGGGTCGTTCGGGCCCATCAGCGCGCTGATCTGCTTGGTGAACAGCACCGGCTCGGCGGGCACCGGCAGGTTGGATTCGGCGGCGTGGTCGGCGTAGTTCAGGCCGACGCAGATGAACTTCTGCATGCCCGCCCACGGCACCGCGATGCGGCCCGGGTTCTCGACCACGGGCAGCGTCGAGAGGTTGATCTCGCGCAGCCGCTGCAGGCCGTGCGGCGACAGCGTGTGGGCCGTGATGTCGACGAGCTCGCCGGACAGGTCGCGCACCACGCCCTCGGCGTCGACCGCCGCGGGCTTCTCTGCGCCCTTGGCGCCGTATCGCATGAGTTTCATGTTCTTCGTTTCCTTGTTGGTGATCAGTTGGACCAGCCGCCGTCGATGACCTGCGCGGTGCCGGTGGTGAACCCGGATTCGTCGGATGCGAGGTACACCGCCAGCGCCGCGATCTCGGCGGTGGTGCCCACGCGCCCCATCGGCTGGCGCGCGACGAACCAGGCCTCGGCCTGCTCCAGCGTCTGGTTGGTCGATTGTGCGAGCGCGGCCATCCGGTCGCGCAGCGAGGGCGATTCGACCGTGCCGGGGCAGATCGCGTTGCAGCGCACGCCGCGGGTGATGAAGTCGGCCGCGATCGACTTGGTCATGCCGATCACCGCCGCCTTGGTCGCGCCGTAGACGAAGCGGTTCGGCGCGCCCTTGATGCTGCCGGCCACCGAGGCCACGTTGATGATCGACCCCTTGCCCTTGCCGGACGCCGCCGATTCGAGCATCGCCGGCAGGAATGCGCGGGTCATGCGGTACATCGCGCGCACGTTCAGGTCGAACGAGAACTCGAAGGCGCGCTCGTCGCAATCGAGGATGGTGCCGGCGTGCACGTAGCCGGCGCCATTGAACAGGATCTGCACCGCGCCGGCGGCCTGCGCCGCGGCGGTCACGGCGTTGGCGTCGGTCACGTCGAGCAGGCGCGTCTCGCAGCCGGTGGCCTTCGCCAGGTCGGCCAACAGTGCCTCGTTGATGTCGGTCGCGATCACGCGTGCGCCCTCGCGCACGAAGGCCTCGGCGGTGGCGCGGCCGATGCCCTGGCCGGCGGCGGTCACGAAGGCGACCTTGCCCTTGAGTCGATCTGTCATGTCGTCAATCTCCGTTGAAACGAGTTATTTGAGAAGGCCCATCGTCTGCGGCAGCCACAGCGTGATCGCGGGGATGTAGGTGATCGCGACCAGCGCCAGCATCAGCGGTATCAGCCACGGCAGGATCGCCACCGTGGTGCGCTCGACGGACAACTTGGAGATGCGCGCCAGCACGAACAGCACCATGCCCAGCGGCGGGTGCAGCAGGCCGACCATCAGGTTCAGCGTCATGATCAGGCCGAAGTGCACCGGGTCGATGCCCAGCTTCAGCACGATCGGCAGCAGGATCGGCACCAGGATCGTGATCGCCGCGATCGTGTCGATGAAGCAGCCCACGAACAGGATCAGGATGTTCGCGAGCAGCAGGAAGACCCACTTGTTCTGCGTCACGGTGAGGATCCAGTCGGCCAGCAGCTGCGCCGCCTGCGTGGTGGTCAGCAGCCAGGCGAAGATCGACGCGGCGGTGACGATGAACAGCACCGAGGCGGTGGTCTCGATCGTGTCGAACGTGGCCTTGGCCAGCGTGCGGAAGGTCATCGAGCGGTAGCGCACCAGGCCGAGGAACAGTGCCCAGATCACCGCGGCCATCGCCGCCTCGGTGGGCGTGAACCAGCCCATCGTCATGCCGCCGATCAGGATCACCGGCGCCATCAGCGCCATCACGGCCGAGAAGTTGAACTTCCAGTCGAGCGCGAGCAGCACGACGAACGCGGTGCCCGCCGCCACGTTGACCGACACGCCCAGCCGCGTGGCCAGCCAGATCACCATCGGGAACGCGAGCACGATCAGGATCTCGAGACTCGCCGAGCCCAGGCGCGCCCAGGCGAACGGTGTGTCGGCGCCCCATTTGTTCTTGTGCGCGAAGTAGGCGACGGTGAACATCATCATCACCGTCATGAACACGCCCGGCACGATGCCGGCGACGAACAGCGCGCCGATCGACACGTTGGCCATCATCCCGTAGATCACGAACGGCAGCGAGGGCGGGAAGATCGGCCCGAGCGTCGCCGACGCGGCCGTCACGCCGACCGCGAACTCGGTGCTGTAGCCGTGCTCCTTCATCGCCTTGATCTCGATCGAGCCCAGGCCCGCCGCATCGGCGATCGCGGTGCCGCTCATGCCCGAGAAGATCACCGAGCCGACGATGTTGACCTGCCCGAGCCCGCCCTTCATCCAGCCCACCAGCGCGACCGCGAACGCGTAGATGCGCCCGGTGATGCCGGCCACGTTCATCAGGTTGCCGGCGAGGATGAAGAACGGCACCGCCAGCAGCGGGAACGACTCGATGCCGGCGATCATGCGTTGCGCGACGACGATGTCGGGCACACTCCCGGAAACAAGGATGTAGAGCAGCGACGCGCCCGCCATCGCCACCGCGACCGGCAGGCCGAACAGCATCAGCGCGAGGAACCCGAGGATCAGGATGGCCATGTCTCGAGTCCGTCAGTCCGCGCCGTCGAAGGCTTCGGGCCGGTCGAGCACCGAGAAGCCTTGCCGCCAGTTGAGCCAGCTCACCTGCACCGAGCGTGCGGCCATCAGCGCGAAGCCGGCGAACGCGAGCCAGTAGACGTGGCTCTTGTTCCATTCGATCGTCGTCATCGGTTCGTTGTCGACCGCGAGCGCATAGCGCGCCACGAGGTAGGCCACGTAGCCGAAGAACACCGTGCGCACCACGTCGACGAGCGTCGACAGCGCCCGCCCCACCGGCCCGGGCAGGTAGCGGTACAGGATGTTGACCTGGATGTGCCGGCTGCGCCGCACGCACATCGCCGAGCCGATGAACACCACCGGGATCAGGCAATACACGGCCAGCTCCTCGGTCCACGCGAACGAGCTGTTCAGCACGTAGCGCGAGAAGAACTGCAGGAACACCAGGCCCGACATCCCCCAGAAGAAGCCGAAGCAGACCCAGTCCTCGAACGTGTGGCCGGAGAGGTCGACGACGTGGTGATCGGCCTCGGCGAAGCTGGCAACCAGCTCCTCGGCGGCGACCTCGGCGTGCGGGTGCGCGCCGCCGCTCGGGCCTATCGGTTCGGCGATGGCGGACATGGCGTGCGTGCCTGCTTACTTGATCGCCTGGATCTTGTCCCAGTCGGCCTTCTGGTAGCCGAAGGTCTCGAACTGCACGTTCTTCAGCACCGTCTCGCGGAAGTCGTTCTTGTCGACCTCGACCACATTGATGCCCTTGCCCTTGAACACGCCGACCAGCTCCTTCTCGCGCGCCGCGACCTCGGCCGAGGCCTTGGCCGACGCCTCCTGCGCCACGTCGGTGAAGATCTTCTTGTCGGCGTCCGACAGCTTCTTCCACAGGCCGCCGGCGATCACGGTGTTCAGGTGGTCGACGATGTGGCCGGTCAGCACGATGTTCTTCTGCACCTCGAAGAACTTCTTCGCCTCGATCGTGGTCAGCGGGTTCTCCTGCGCCTCGACCGTGCCGTTCTGCAGCGCGAGGTAGACCTCGGCGAACGCGATCGGCGAGGTGTTGGCGCCGCAGGCGCGCGGCATCGCCAGGTAGGCCGGCACATCGGGCACGCGGATCTTCAGGCCCTTCATGTCGGCGCACTTCGCGATCGGCTTGTTGCTCGTGGTGTGGCGCACCCCGTAGTAGGTGGTCGCGACGATGTGGTTGCCGCTCTTCTCCTCGTAGCCCTTGGTGAGCTCCTTGTAGATGTCGCTCTTGGTGTAGGCCAGCAGGTGATCGACGCCGCGGAAGGTGTACGGGTAGTACGTGACGCCGATGCGCGGGAAGCTCTTGGCCGCGAAGCTCGAGCCCGAGATGATCATGTCGACCGTGCCCAGGGTCAGGCCCTGGTTGATGTCGTTCTCCTTGCCGAGCTGCGAGGCGGGGTACACGTCGATCGTGTAGCGGCCGGCGGTGCGCTTCTTGATCTCCTCGGCGGCCCAGACCGACGAGGTGTGGAACGGCTCCGAGGTCTCGTACACGTGCGCCCATTTGAGCTTGGTCTGCGCGCTGGCGCCGGTGGCGGCGGCGAGGGCGGCGGTGGCGATCAGGGTCTTCAGCAAGGTCGTCATTCGGTTGTCTCCGTGATGTTGTGGGGTCAGGACGAGGAAGGCGGCAATCAGTCGCACACCACCTGCACCTTGGTGCTGCGGGTGCGGTCGCTCGCGAGCTCGAAGGCCTCGAGCGAGCGGCTCAGCGGGATCTGCGCGCTCAGCAGCGGCCGCACGTCGACCTTGCGGGTGCGCAGGTACTGCACCGCCCAGTCGAACGCGTGCGCGGCGCGGAACGCGCCGACGTAATCGAGCTCGCGGGCCATGATGCTGTTGGCCGGGAAGTTCACGCCCTCGGCCGGCAGCGTGCCGACCTGCACGATGCGCCCGCCCTTGCGCGCCGCCTTCAGGCAGGTCGCGAGCGCGGCGGGGCTGCCGGCGGCTTCGATGCACACGTCGGCGATGTCGGTCAGGTCGCCGTCGGCGGCCTGGTCGCTGCGGATCACCTGGTCCGCGCCGACCTGCAGCGCCATCTCGAGCGGGCGCTCGGCGATGTCGCAGCAGATGATCCACGCCGCGCCGGCCAACTTGGCGGCGATGACGCTCATGCAGCCGATCGTGCCGCCGCCGGTCACCAGCACGGTCTTGCCCGTGAGGTTGCCGGCGCGGTGCACGGCGTGCAGCCCGATCGAGAGCGGCTCGGCGCACGCCAGCTCGCCGAGCGAGATGTCTTCATGGATCGGCGTGAGCTGGCGCTCGCCCATCACGAAGCGCTCGCGGAACATGCCCTGCACGTGCGGGAACACGCTGGCGCTGCCGAGGAAGCGCATGTTGCGGCACAGGTTCAGCCGGCCCGAGTTGCAGTAATCGCACTGGCCGCAGGCGTGCGACGGGTTGATCGCGACCTTGTCGCCGACCTTGACGCGCGTGACGCCCGCGCCGATGCGCGCCACCACGCCCGAGACCTCGTGCCCCGGGATCAGCGGCTCGCGCACCACGAACGCGCCGACGCGGCCGTGCTGGTAGTAGTGCAGGTCGGAGCCGCAGATGCCGCCGGCGCCGAGCTTCATCTCGACCTCGTGCGCGCCGAGCTCGACGGCGGGATCGTCCTCGAGGCGCAGGTCCTTCGCGCCATGGATGCGGCAGGTGAGCGACATGGGTGTCTCCTTCGGTGTGATGGGTTCAGGCGGCCCGGCGGGCCGGGCGCCGCCGCGGCGCGGGTGGCGCGACCCGCGCCTTGGCCTCGACCGGGCTCGCGCTGGCGATGCTGGCGGTGTAGCGGTCGTGCGAGTTCTGCAGGTGCGCGGCCATCGCGGTGCGCGCCGCCTCGGGCGAGCGGCTGGCGATCGCCTCGATCACCGCGAGGTGCTCGACGATCGCGGCCCGCCAGCTGCGCTCGGTCTCGAAGTGGCTGATCAGCTGCTCGGCCAGCGGGTTGTGGCGCTCGTCGTGCAGGTCGCCCACGATGCGCACCAGCACCGAATTCTCCGACGCCTCGGCGATGCGGGCATGGAACAGCCGGTCCCCCTGCCAGGCGAGCAGGCCGCTGTCCAGCTCCTGCTGCATCAGCGCGACGGCGTTGCGCAGCCCGGCGATCTGCGCCTTCTTCATGTGCTGCGCGGCATGGGCCGCCAGGCCGCTCTCGATCAACTGGCGCGCGCGGATCGTCTCGAGCGGCCCCTCGGCGGTGACATGGCGCAGCAGCGGCGCCTCGTCCGGCGGCAGCACGTAGATGCCCGAGCCCATGCGCACCTCGACCAGGCCCTCGACCTCGAGCGCGATCAGCGCCTCGCGCACCGAGGGGCGCGACACGCCGAGCTGCAGCGCCAGGTCCCGCTCGGGCGGCAGGCGCGAGCCGACCGCGTACTCGCCGCGTTCGAGCAGGCCGCGCAGCTGGTCGGCGATCTGGCGGTAGAGGCGGCGGGGCTCGATGGTCTGGATCGGCATGACGGCGGTCGGAACGGGACGCGGTCAAGTGGCCTGACCAATTACGGTAAAGAATAGTGGATGACCGGAGACCCGGTCAACATCGGGTTTCCCCGGCCCTGCTTTGCGGCCCGTGGCCGAAGAACGCTGCGGGCGCGTCGCCCCCCAGCCATCAGAATTCCCCCATGGAACAACCCGAGCCGCCACCGCACTCCACATCGTCGACCGGCGCCACGCGCGCCCCCGTCTCGCGCCGCGGACGCTGGCTCGGCAGCCTCGTCGCCCTGCTGTTGCTGGGCGCGATCGCGTGGTGGGCCTGGCACCTGACGCGCCCGGCGACACCCTCGCCCGGTGGGCCTGGCGCCTCGGCCCCGGGCGGCGGTGGGGCCCGCGGCCCCGGTGGCGGAGGGCGCGGCGCGCCGCCGAGCACGGTCGGCGTCGCGGTCGCCCAGCGCGCCGACATCCCGGTGATCATCGAGGCGCTCGGCACGGTGCTGCCGGTCGCGAGCGTCACGGTGCAGCCGCAGGTCTCGGGCGTGCTGACGCAGGTGCTGTTCAGGGAAGGGCAGATGGTCCGCAAGGGCGAGCTGCTCGCCACCATCGCGCCGGAGCCGTTCGAGATGGCGCTGCAGCAGGCCACCGGCGCGCGCCTGCGCGACGAGGCGCAGCTGCAGGCCGCGCAGGTCACGCTGCAGCGCTACCAGACGCTGCTCGCGCAGGACTCGATCGCGCGCCAGGATGTCGACACCCAGGCCGCGCTGGTCAAGCAGCTGCAGGGCACCGTGACCATCGACCGCGCCAACGAGGGCACCGCGCGGCTGAACCTGGGCTACACCCGCATCGTCGCGCCGATCGCCGGCCGCGTCGGCCTGCGGCCGGTCGATGCCGGCAACTCGGTCGGCACCAGCACGGCCGGCGGCATCGCGCTGATCACGCAGGTGGCGCCGATCGACGTGGAGTTCGCGATCCCGCAGGACCGCGTGCCCGAGATCCAGGCCCGCACCGGCACCGGCGCGACGCTCGCGGTCGCGGCCTGGGACCGCTCGCGCACCCGCCAGCTCGACACCGGCAGCTTCTCGACGCTGGACAACCAGATCGACACGACCACCGGCACCGTGAAGGCCAAGGCGCGCTTCGCCAACGCGCAGGGTGCGCTGTTCCCGAACCAGTTCGTCAACGTGCGGCTGCTGCTGCGCACGATCGCCGATTCGATCGTCGTGCCCGTGACCGCGCTGCGCCACGGCCCGGGCGGCGACTTCGTCTACGTGATCAACGAGGACCGGACCGTCTCGCTGCGCAACGTGACGCGTGGCGAGGCCGGCGTCGAGAACGTCGCGATCACCACCGGCCTGGCGCTCGGCGAGCGGGTGGTGACCGAAGGCGGCGACCGCCTGAAGGACGGCGCGCGCGTGCAGACGGCGGTCGAGCGGCCGGCCGGCGCGGCATCGGGCGCCGCGTCCGGCCCGCGCGGGCGCCGCGACCGCGCGGCGAGCGCCGCGCAATGACCGGCGCCGGCGCAGCATGAGCCCGTCGCGCCCGTTCATCGAGCGGCCGGTCGCGACCTCGCTGCTGATGCTGGCCATCGTGCTGGCCGGGCTGGTGGGCTTCCGCTTCCTGCCGCTGTCGGCGCTGCCGCAGGTCGATTACCCGACGATCCAGGTCCAGACGATCTACCCCGGTGCGAGCCCCGAGGTGATGAGCAACACCGTCACCGCGCCGCTGGAGCGCCAGTTCGGCCAGATGTCCGGGCTGGACCGCATGGCCTCGACCAGCGCGGCCGGCGTCTCGATCGTCACGCTGCAGTTCTCGCTCGGCATGACGCTCGACGTGGCCGAGCAGGAAGTGCAGGCCGCGATCAACGCCGGCGGCTCGCTGTTGCCGGCCGACCTGCCGGCGCCGCCGGTCTACGCCAAGGTCAACCCGGCCGACGCGCCGGTGCTCACGCTCGCGATCACCTCCGACACGCTGCCGCTGACCGAAGTGCAGAACCTCGTCAACACGCGGCTGGCGCAGAAGGTGAGCCAGGTCAGCGGTGTCGGGCTGGTGTCGCTCAGCGGCGGCCAGCGCCCGGCGGTGCGCATCCAGGCCGACACGCAGTCGCTGGCGTCCTACGGCATCGGCCTGGACACGCTGCGCAGCGCCATCACCTCGGCCAACTCCAACGCCGCGAAGGGCAGCTTCGACGGGCCCAAGCGCGCCTACACGATCAACTCGAACGACCAGCTGCTGACGGTCGACGATTACCGGAACCTGATCGTCGCCTACAGGAACGGCGCGCCGATCCGCATCGTCGACGTCGCCCGCGTGGTCGAGAGCGCCGAGAACAACCAGCTCGGCGCGTGGGCCGGGACGGCGACGGCACCCGGCGGCCCGACGCTGACCCCCGCGATCATCATGAACGTGCAGCGCCAGCCCGGCGCCAACGTGATCGCCACGGTCGACGCCATCAAGAAGCAGCTGCCCGAGCTGCAGGCCGGGCTGCCGGCGGCGCTCAAGATCGAGGTGCTCTCGGACCGCACGACCGGCATCCGCGCGTCGGTCGAGCATGTGCAGATGGAGCTGATCCTCGCAGTCGTGCTGGTCGTGCTGGTGATCTTCGCGTTCCTCGGCAGCCTGCGCGCGACGGTGATCGCCAGCATCGCGGTGCCGATCTCGCTGATCGGCAGCTTCGGCCTGATGTACCTGCTCGGCTACAGCCTGAACAACCTGAGCCTGATGTCGCTGACGATCGCGAGCGGCTTCGTCGTCGACGACGCGATCGTGATGATCGAGAACATCGCGCGCTACATCGAGGAGGGCGAGAGCCCGATGGCCGCCGCGCTGAAGGGCGCAACGCAGATCGGCTTCACGATCATCTCGCTGACGGTCTCGCTGATCGCGGTGCTGATCCCGCTGCTGTTCATGGGCGACGTGGTCGGCCGCCTGTTCCGCGAGTTCGCGGTGACGCTGGCGATCACGATCCTGATCTCCGCGGTCGTCTCGCTCACGCTGGTGCCGATGATGGCCGCCCGCTGGCTGAAACCCAAGGCCGAGGAGCGCGAAGAGACCTCGAAGCCACCCTCGCGCACGCAGCGCTTCTTCGGCGACGTGATGCACCGCTACGACCGCTCGCTGGTGTGGGTGATGGACCACCAGGCGGTCACGCTGGTGGTCGCCCTCGTGACCTTCGTGCTGACGGTGCTGCTCTACCTGATGATTCCGAAGGGCCTGTTCCCGACCCAGGACACCGGCCAGCTGCAGGGCCGCATCCAGGCCGCGCAGGACGTCTCGTACGAGCGAATGGCGCTGCTGCAGCAGCAGGCGGCGCGCGCGATCCTGGAGGACCCGGACGTCGCGACGCTCAGCTCGTTCGTCGGCGTCGACGCGGCCAACAACACGATGCTGCACGCCGGCAGCCTGCTGATCAACCTGAAGCCCGGGCATGGCGACCAGCAGGCCACGATGGACCGCCTGCGCGAGCGCGTCGCCAAGGTCGCGGGTGTGACGCTGGCGCTGCAGCCCACGCAGGACCTGACGATCGACGCCGAGACCGGTCCGACCCAGTACCGCGTGTCGCTGGAGGGCGTCGACAGCGCCACCATCACGCTGTGGATGAATCGGCTGATCGAGCGCCTGCACGATGTGCCGCAGGTGCGCAACGTCAGCAGCGACGCCGGCGCGCAGGGCCTGGCCGCTTACATCGAAGTGAACCGCGACACCGCCTCGCGCCTCGGGGTCACCGCCAGCGCGGTCGACGACGCGCTCTACAGCGCGTTCGGCCAGCGCATCGTCTCGACGATCTTCACCGAGACCAACCAGTACCGGGTGATCCTGGAGGCGCGGCCCGGTCTCGTCGAGAACGCGCCCGACCTGGGGCGGCTGAACCTGATCACCAGCGGCGGCACGGCCACGCCGCTGTCGGCGATCGCGACCATCACCGAGCGTCGCGCGCCGCTGCAGATCACGCACGTCGCGCAGTTCCCGGCGAGTACGCTCAACTTCGACACCGCCAACGGCGTCGCGCTCGGCGCCGCGGTCGACGCGATCCGCCAGGCCGCGAAGGACATCGGCCTGCCCGCCAGCGTGACGATGACCTTCCTCGGCGCCTCGGGCGCGTACGAGAAGTCGCTGTCGAACCAGCTGTGGCTGATCCTGGCCGCGGTGATCTGCGTCTACATCGTGCTGGGCGTGCTCTACGAGAGTTACGTGCACCCGCTGACGATCCTGTCGACGCTGCCGTCCGCCGGCGTCGGCGCGCTGCTCGCGCTGATGCTGACCGGCAACGACCTCGGGGTGATCGGCATCATCGGCATCATCCTGCTGATCGGCATCGTCAAGAAAAACGCGATCATGATGATCGACTTCGCGATCGACGCGGAGCGTACGGAGGGCAAGAGCCCGCGCGAGGCCATCCACCAGGCGGCGCTGCTGCGGCTGCGGCCGATCCTGATGACGACGCTCGCGGCGCTGTTCGCTGCGGTGCCGTTGATGTTGAGCTGGGGCGATGGGGCCGAGCTGCGGCGTCCTTTGGGATTGGCCATCTTCGGCGGGTTGATCGTGAGTCAGTTGCTGACGCTGTTCACCACGCCTGTGATCTACCTCGGGTTCGATCGGTTGGGGCGGCGGTTTCGATCGGGTGGCAATCCGGTGACGGAGACTGCGCGGTGAGTCGGCGCGCGTCGCGGCGGGCGGCACCCGGCAGGGGCTCATCCGGTGGCGGTCGATGCTGCGCATCGACTGCGTTGCGGTGCT
>JAZKIO010000075.1:0-34366 GCA_040384825.1 Pseudomonadota bacterium | reverse complement strand
AGCTGGCGGCGCTGTACGGGTCGATGCCGCACTGGCCGGCGAACAGCCAGTGGTAGAGCGTGAAGTCCTTGCGCGCGGGCAGCGGCGTGACCACGCGCGGCTGCAGGATGCCGTAGCCCTGGCGCACCGTGCGCGTCGCCGGGTCGACCTGCGGCTGGTTGTGCGGGTGCGCCGCCACGCCGACCAGCTCGCGCAGGCGGCCGGGCGGCAGCTGGGTGTCGCCGTCGAGCGTGACGACGTAGCGCGTGTCCGGCGCCACGCGCGAGAGCTCGCCCAGGTCCATGAACGGGCCGAGGCCGTCCGCCGGCGGTTCGGCCAGCAGCGTGATCAGCGCCTCCAGCTTGCCGCGCTTGCGCTCCCAGCCGATGTAGGCGCCCTCGGTCGGGCTGAACGCGCGCTGGCGGTGCAGCACCAGGAAGCGCGGCGGCTGCGGCTCGGCCATCGCATGGCGCGCATTCAGCGCGGCGATGCGCGCGACGGCGGCGTCGAGCAGTGCGACGTCGGTCGGCAGCGTCGCGGTCGGCGCGTCGGCCCAGTCGGTGAGCAGCGCGAACTGTACGTTGCGCTCGGGGTTGGCCAGGTGGTGCAGCTCGAGCCGCTGCGCGAGCTCGTCGACCGCGTGCAGGCTGGTCAGCATGCCCGGGATCACCACCATCACGCGGTGGGCCGGCGGGATGCCGTGCGGCAGCGCGAGCCGCGGCAGGCGGGTCGGCCGGATCGATTCGCTGATCAGCCGGTTGATCACCGCCACCACCGCCTCGGACGCCGGGAAGAGCATCAGCGTCGCGGCCAGCAGCGTCATCCACATCGGCACCTGCGGGCCGGGCAGCGCCTGGCTGTGCCGCACCAGCATCCACGCCACCAGCGCCACGCTGGCCACGGCGAGGGTGGTGAGGTAGACGGGCAAGGCGAGCCGGCGCCGCCAGGCCCGCCACGCCTCGACCGGCCCCGGCTGCAGGCCGAGGCGACGCAGCAGCTCGGTGCGGCCCGCACCGTGCAGCCAGTGGTTCGCGGATGCGGTGGCCGCGTCGCCGCTGTCCATCAGGTCGACCAGCGTCTGCGCCACCTCGGCCTCGGGCCGGCCGCTGCGCCGGGCGAGTTGCTCGATCTGGTGCAGCGTGGCGTCGCGCGTGTCGGAGCGCTCGGCCTCGAACTCGGGCGAGCGCAGCAGGCGCTGCATGGTCGTGCTCACCTCGTTGACCATCTCCGGCCAGTCGGCATTGCCGATCAGCCGCAGCGAGCGGATCGCGTTGCTGACGCTGAGGTTGTCCGCCGCCTGCTCGGCAGGCTGCTGCACCTGCGCCGCGGGCAGGTCGGGCAGGCGCGCGAGCAGCCAGTCGTGGTACGCGCTCACGCCGGTGGCGTGGTGGTCCTGCAGGCGCTGCGCGATCTGCACGAGGAAGGTGCGGCCGACGCCGCGCCGGTTCAGCAGCTCGACGATCGCGTCGAGCCGCGCGATCGAGTAGGTCTCGATCCGGTCGCCGACCAGGTTGGCGATCTCGCGCGCGGCCTTGTTGGTGGCCAGGCGTTCGGCCAGCCGGCGCAGGTTCTCGACCAGCACCACGCGCAGCGTCGTCGGCAAGGCCCACAGTTCGCCGAGCGACAGCTCGCGCACCTGCTGGTAGGCGCCGAGGAAGTGGCACAGCAGCGCGTCGTCGAACGCGCCGTCGGTGTGGGCCACGAACGCCCAGGCGACGCTGTAGACGCGCGGCAGGCCGCGCAGCGGCTCGTCGATCAGCACCGGCAGGTCGCGGAAGTAGCGCCGCGGCAGGCCTTCGTGGATCTCGCTGAGCTGGCTCTCGATCAGGTGGAAGTTGTCGAGCAGCCACTCCGCCGCCGGGCTGACCTGGTAGCCGGTGCGGGCCTGCGCGCCGATGTAGTCCTGCGCTTCGCGCAGCACGCGGATGTTGTCGGCCAGGCGCGGGAAGAACAGGCCCGCGCCGCGCGCGGACAGGTCGGCGCGATGCGTCTCCGCGAGGCTGCGGCCGTGCTGGGCGAAGCGCTCGAAGCCGAAGATTTCCGACCGGTTGGGCGGTTCGACGGCGCCGCGTGCGCCGTCGAGGATGTCGATCAGGGAGTCAGGAGCGTCGGGTACCAGGGCTTGCAGTTCGGCAGAACCGCTCATGCCGCATGCTTCAAAGCGCGAGCGCCGTCAGGCCGATCACCGCGCTCGCGATGCACAGGGTGGTGACGAAGCGCGGCGCGACGAAATCGTGCACCGCGTCGGCCGCGCAACGCAGCGCGAACCAGCGCCCGCGGCAGCCGTTGCATCGGTTGATGTGCGCGCCCAGTTCGCTCAGTTCCATCGGCGCCGTGGCACTCGCGTCGGCGATCGAGGCGGTGGTCCAGCGCGGGGCGGCTACTACGACATCAGCGGGCATCGGGGTTCTCCATCAGGGTAAACCATCGTACGGATCGGGGGGTGTGGCGTCTGTCAGCACGACGCGTCGGGCCGCGTAGGACGTTTCCTAGTGTTCGATGGGCCAAAAAAGAAGCGCGCCGAAGCGCGCTTTCAAGACCCCACGGGGGGAGACCGGCCCATGGCTGCGGGGACCGCAGCGGGCGAAGGGGTCGTTGGAGGTGATCTATGGCACCGTCGCGTCGGCGTACGCCGGTGCGGCAGTGGCGGATTGAGGGGCGGCGGGCGATCGGGGCGCCGGCTGTGCCGCGCTGTTCCGGCGCGGCGGCGGCGACGACATCATCGCGCCGACCGTCGTCATCCAGGATTCGAGGGGCAGGCTGCTCGCCACCCGCGACGCGATCTGTGGGACGAGCCCGGCGAACAAGGTCGAGCGCAGCAGCCAGCGCCAGGGCCGGCCATAGGCCAGCGCACCGCCGAGCGCGGCCGCGCCGAGCACCAGCAGCCACGGATGGCGCTGTGCCACCGGCCGCGCCGCCGCGTTCGCGGCTTCGCTGGCCACCAGGCCGACAGGCCGCATCGGATGGGCCGACCACCAGTGGCGGACCGATTCGAGCACGTCGTTCAGCACCGGCCAGGCCAGCACGCGATCGACGAACGGCCGCTCGGTGTGCGGGCGCGGCGGCTCCGGCGGCGGGTCCATCGCCAGGCGCAGGCGTTCGCGCGAGAGCTCGATGCGGGCGGTGGCCGCGCTCACGATGCGTTCACCTGGCGCAGCATCGCGAGATCGGCAGCAAGCTGCTGCTTGAGATCGACGAAGCCGGGTTCAGGCGAGCGGCGGCTCGCGAACAGGCAGATCAGCCCGACCAGCGCGGGAACCCCGGGCGCCGCGAACAGCGCCCAGGGCGCCAGGATGCGGCCGTCCGGCGTCACGGCCCAGAACATCACCGCGACGCCGGCGAGCACCAGCGCGACGCACAACAGCACGATCGCGATGGCGCCCATCAGCGCACGGGTCTTCCAGGCCGAGGCGGTCTTGCCGATCTCCTCGCCCACCAGCCCGGCATACGCCTCGGCATGGTCGGCCAGCAACTGGGGTTGGGTGGCGACCAGCTTGAGCAGCGGGTGAATCATGGTGAGTGCGGGCGTGAGAGAGATCGGGATCGCGGGCGGATCAGTAGTCGCGGTGCGAGCGGCTCATCATGCTGACGAGCGCCATCAGCGCCGCGCCGGTGGCCGCCGCGATCAGCATCGACTTGACCGGCTCGTCCTTGATGTAGCCGACGGTCGTGTCCTGCGCGCGCAGCGCCTTCTCGCGCAGCTGGGCCGTGGTCTCCTTGACGGCGTCGGCGCCGCGGCGGGCGGCCGCTTCGGCCTGGCTCGCCATGCGGTTGATCATCGGCGCGGCCTGTTCGCGGGCGCTGTCGACCTTGTCGCTCAGGCGATCGAAGGCGGCGTTGGCCACGTTCTGGGTCGAGCGGATCGCGCCCGAGGCGTTCTCGGCAGCCTTCTCGGCGAAATCGGTGGCTTCCTGGCCCATGGGCTTGGAGGTGTAGGTGGTGTTCATGTCGGTTCCTTGTGACGAGAAAGTGAGGGCGGGTGCGTGCGGCCGGTGGCCGCAGGTCAGTTCTTCTTGATCAGGCCGAACAGGAAGCTGGCAACCGCCAGGATCGCGAACAGCACGAACAACAGCTTCGCGATGCCGGCCGCGCCAGCAGCGATGCCACCGAAGCCGAACAACGCGGCGATCAGGGCAATCACGAAGAAGACGACGGCGTAATGCAGCATGGCGGAACTCCTGTTGGGTTCGGGCGCGGGGCGCCTCGTTTGTTGAAACCGTTCGCAGCGATCTCGATGCGATGGAGAGAGTCTGGGCCGGCCCCCGTCGCGAGGCGATAGGGCGCGCCGCCGAGCCGCTGTCGGGGGAGTCTCTCAAGCCGTGTAGGAGCGCGCCGACGCGGGCGCCTGAAGCGCGCGGTCCGCGCGGCAGGTCAGGCCGTGCTCTCGGGCAGGTGCGCGCGAACGACGGTGCCGGCGCCGGGCGCGGACTCGAGTTCCAGCTCGCCGCCCTCCGTCTCCAGCCGATAGCGCATGCCGAGCAGGCCGTGCGCGCTGCTGCGCGGCCGGGCGGTGTCGAAGCCGACACCGTCGTCGCGCACCGAGACCTGCACCACGCCGTCGACGCTGCCGACGCGCACGACGACGTTCTTCGCCTTCGCGTACTTGGTGATGTTGGTCAGCGCTTCCTGGACGAGCCGGTAGACCGTCAGCTCGCCCGCAGGACGCAGCTTCACCGGCTCGATCTCGGCATCGGCGTGGATCTCGCTGCGCTGCGCCCACTCGCGCACCAGGATGTCGAGCGCGGCGACCAGCCCCAGGTTGCTCAGCGACGACGGGCGCAGGTCCTCGATGATGCGGCGCTTCAGTGCGATGCCGCTGTTCAGGCCGTCGCTCAGGTGCTGCAGCCGCTCGGCGACCTCGGGCGTCACGGTGCCCAGGCGGGACTTGAGCCGCGCCACGTCGAGCTTGGCGGCGGTGAGCAGCGCGCCGAGCTCGTCGTGCAGCTCGCGCGCGAGGCGGTGGCGCTCGTCCTCGCGCACCGATTGCAGGTGGCGCGCCAGGTCGGTCAGCTGTTCGGTGCGCACCAGCACCTCGCCCTCGAACTGGTCGCGCTCGGACTGCACCAGCCGGCGCTGCTCCTCGCGCTGGCGCACCAAGGCGGTGGTCTGGCGCAGGTACATGTAGAGCGCCAGCAGGCTCAGCGCCGTCATCGCGCTCACGCCGATGCGGTTCAGCAGCAGCGTCTGCGCCAGGCTGCTGCGCGCGATCTCGACCTTGGCCGATTCGCGCTCGAGCAGGCGTTCGCTCAACGTCCTCACGGTGTCCATCTGCTCCTTGCCGATGTTGCTCAGCATCAGGTTACGCCAGGCGTCTTCTTTCTGCGCGTCGTAGAGCTTCATGGTCTCGGCCAGCTCGGACAGCTTGGCGCGCGAGGCCTGCGCGACCTGCTTCATCAGCGCGTCGATCTCGGGCTCCTTGCCGTAGTAGTCGCTCAGCCAGGCGATCGACCGGCCCACCTGGCCCTGCGCCTCGACGTACGGGCGCAGGTATTCCTTGCGGCCGGTGATGAGGTAGCCGCGCTGGCCGGTCTCGGCGTCGGTCAGGCTGCGCCACAGCGACTGGATGTGGTTGCGGGCCTCGCTCTGGGTGCCGAGCGCGGCGAAGGTGGTCGTCGCCTGCTGGTACGAGCTCTCGCTGATCAGGAACATCGCGAGCGCCGCCAGCGCCGCGAGCGGGAAGGCAAACGGGCTGCCGCGCAGGAGCGGAAGCAACTTCATTGGCGTCTGCATCGGGAGACCTTTAAACTCTGTGAATTCGTTACCAACACGGACCACGGACCACCATGATTCGAATCGCCATCATCGACGACCACGCGATCGTGCGGGCGGGCTTGCGCCAGTTCTTCTCCGAGCAGGTCGACCTGACGGTCGTCGCGGAAGCCTCGAGCGGGAAGGAGGCGATCGACATCGTGCGCAAGGGGCAGGTCGACGTGATCGTGATGGACCTGTCGATGCCCGACCAGAGCGGCGTCGACGCGCTCGCCGCGATCAAGGCCCGCGCACCGGATTTGCCCGTGCTGATCCTGTCCGGCTTCCCCGAGGAGCATTACGCGACCACGCTGCTGCGGCAGGGTGCGAGCGGCTACCTGAACAAGGAATGCGACCCGGAGGAGATCGTCAAGGCGATCCGCACCGTGTACCGGGGCCGCAAGTACATCACCGCCGGCGTGGCCGAACTGCTGGCCGACGGCCTGGGCGGTGCCGGTGACAAGCCGGCGCACGAGCAGCTCTCCGAGCGGGAGTTCCAAGTCTTCCTGCGGCTCGCCAAGGGCGAGACCATCGGCCACATGGCCGACAGCATGTCGCTGAGCGTCAAGACCGTCAGCACCTACCGCACCCGCGTGATGGAGAAGATGAGCCTGGCGTCGAACAGCGACCTGACCTATTACGCGCTCAAGAACGGGTTGATCCAGTAGGGGCCGCACGTCACGTGGGCGCCAGCTCGCCGAAGCCGGTGGCGCCTTCGGCGAGACGCCCGCAGTACTGGATCAGCGCATCGATCTCGTTCGACTTGTCGAACACGCGATTCGCGCCGAGCTCCATGCACTTGCGGCGCATGTCGGGCGTGGCGTAGTTGCTGAGCACCACCAGGCTCATCGGGCGGCGCAGTTCGCTGGCGGAACGCAACACGCCGAGGCCCGAGCCGCGCTTCAGGAAGATGTCGATGATGACCAGGTCGCAGGGGTGTGACGCTTCCGAGAGCCAGCCGATGGCCGTTGGTTCGTCCTCCGCGGAGCCGACCACTTGCACCGGCGCCAGTTCCTCGAGCGCGGCCGTCAGGTTCTCCCGGATCACCGGGCTGTCTTCGACGATAAAGGCTTTGAGGGAAGGCATGTCCTGGCGGCGGGCGACGTTGGCCGGGTTACTGCAGTGGAGAAGCGTCGATTTCCGAACCGCAATCGTTGCCCCGCAGTCCGAGAGCAATCCTCGAACCGGCACCGCATTGTTTCCGAAAAAGCGACCGGTTACCAACCCGCAACGGCCCGCGCGGACGTCGGACTCTTCCTACAGGCCAGACTCTGTCGATGTGCTAGGGAGACCCCCGGTCCTGCGCGTAGCGCTCGCGCTGCTGGCCCTGCTGTTCGCGGCCGGCGCGACGGCCGCGCCGCTGGTCATCGGCTCGAAGCGGTTCACCGAATCGTACGTGCTCGGCGAGATCGTCCAGCAGACGCTCGCCGCGCAGGGCATCGCGGCCGAGCACCGGCAGGGGCTGGGCAACACGGGCATCCTCGAACAGGCGCTGGCCAGCGGCGCCGTCGATCTGTACCCGGAGTACACCGGCACGATCGTGCGCGAGCTGCTCAAGCGGCCGCAGGCGAGCGGCAACCCCACGCTCGCCGAACTGAACGAGTGGCTCGCGCCGCGCGGCCTCAAGGCCGCCGTGCCGCTGGGCTTCAACAACACCTATGCGCTGGCGATGAGCGAGGCGCGCGCGGCCGAGCTCGGCATCGTGCGCGTCTCGGACCTGCTCGGGCCGAAGGCGCAGGGGCTGCGGCTCGGCCTGTCGCACGAGTTCATGGAGCGCGGCGACGGCTGGCCGGCCCTGAAGGCGGCCTACGGGCTGCCGCAGACGGCGGCGGCCGGCCTCGACCACGGCCTGGCCTACGACGCCGTGCGTGCCGGCACGGTCGACCTGATCGACGTCTATTCCACCGACGCGAAGATCGGCCGCTACGCGCTGCGCGTGCTGCAGGACGACCGCGGCTTCTTCCCCAAATACGACGCGGTGCTGCTGATGCGCAGCAGCGTGGACGCGGCACCGCTGGCGCGGCTCGCGGGCCGGATCGACGCGGCCACGATGATCGCGCTGAACGCGCAGGTCGAGCTCGACGGGCGCAGCTTCGCCGAGGTGGCGAAGCGCTTCGTCGAAGGCGGCGGTGCCGCCCCGCCGGCGCCGCCGAGAGGCGTGATGGAGCGCCTGTTCGCCCCCGACTTCGCGCGGCTCGCCGGACAGCACCTGCTGCTGGTGTTCGGCTCGGTGCTCGCGGCCATCCTCATCGGCGTGCCGCTCGGCGTGGCGGCCTGGCGCTGGCCGCGCAGCGCGGCCTGGCTGCTCGGTGCCGTCGCGGTGCTGCAGACGGTGCCGTCGCTGGCGCTGCTCGCGTTCCTGATCGCGCTGCTCGGCAGCATCGGCCTCGTGCCGGCGCTGATCGCGCTGTTCCTGTACGCGCTGCTTCCGATCGTGCGCAACACGCACGCCGGGCTGCAGGGCGTGCCGGCCGGCCTCGCGCAGGCGGCGCTCTCGCTCGGCCTGACCCCGGCGCAAAGCCTGCGCGAGGTGCAGCTGCCGCTCGCGCTGCCGACGCTGATGGCCGGCATCAAGACGGCGGCGGTCATCAACGTCGGCACCGCGACGATGGCCGCCTTCATCGGCGCCGGCGGCTTCGGCGAGCGCATCGTCGCCGGCCTGGCCGTCAACGACAACGCCGCGATGCTCGCCGGCGCACTGCCCGCCGCCGCGCTGGCGCTGCTGGTCCAGGGCGCGTTCGACCTGATCGAGCGGCAGCTGGTGCGCGGTTCGCACGGTTGAGGCGAATGACGCCTTTCTTGAACGCAAAGGCGCCAAGACGCGCAAAGGACGCCAAGAAGAACAGTCATGACTTTTCTTGGCGTCCTTTGCGTTCCTTTGCGTCTTTGCGTTCCGTCTTTTGATCCTTCGGCCCCGAGCGACAATCCCCCGCATGCCTCTCGACTGGATCCCGCTCGCGCTTCTCGCGCTCCTCGTTCTTCTCGTCCTCCTCACCCTCTGGCTCACCCTGCGCCGCCCCGACGCGGCGCCGTTGCAGCAGCTCGAACGCAGCCTGCGCGACGAGGTCGCGCGCAGCGCGGGTGGCACGCGCAGCGAGCTGGCGCAGACGCTCGCCACGTTCCAGCAGACGCTGCTCGCGCAGCAGGGCGACGTGGCGCGCACGCAGAACGAGCAGATCGACAGCTTCCGCACCCAGCTCGCGGCCACGCAGCAGCACCAGGCCGACACGCTGGGCCGCTCGGGTGAGCAGCAGGCCCAGTCGCTGCAGCGTTTCGCCGAGACGCTGACCGAGCAGCTGCGATCGCTCGCGCTGTCGAACGACCAGCGCATGGCCGAGGTGCGTGCCACCGTCGAGCAGAAGCTCACCGCGATCCAGCTCGACAACGAGAAGAAGCTCGAGCAGGTGCGCATGACGGTCGACGAGAAGCTGCACGCCACGCTCGAGCAGCGCCTCGGCCAGAGCTTCAAGCAGGTGGCCGACCGGCTCGACCAGGTGCACCGCGGCCTGGGCGAGATGCAGCTACTGGCCAAGGACGTGGGTTCGCTCAGCCGCGTGCTCAGCAACGTCAAGACGCGCGGCAACTTCGGCGAGGTGCAGCTCGCGAGCCTGCTCGAGGAGGTGTTCACCGCCGACCAGTTCGCGCGCAATGTCGAGACGATTCCGGGCACCAACGCGCGGGTCGACTTCGCATTGCGGCTGCCGGGCCGGCGCGACGACGGCGCGCCGCTGTGGCTGCCGATCGACGCCAAGTTCCCGCGCGAGGACTACGAGCGCCTGCTCGATGCGCAGGAACGGGCCGACCCGGTCGCCGCCGAGATCGCGGCCAAGGCGGTCGAAATGCGGCTGCGCAACGAGGCGCGCACGATCCGCGAGAAGTACATCGCGGCGCCGCACACGACCGACTTCGGCATCCTGTTCGTGCCGACCGAGGGCCTGTACGCCGAGGCGCTGCGCCGGCCCGGGCTGGTGGAGTCCTTGCAGCGCGAGCACAAGATCATGCTGGCCGGGCCGACCACGCTGCTGGCCACGCTGAACAGCCTGCAGATGGGCTTTCGCACGCTGGCGCTGGAGAAGCGCAGTGCCGAGGTCTGGGAGGTGCTGGGCGCCGTCAAGACCGAGTTCGCGAAGTTCGGCGAGGTGCTCGCCAAGACCAAGAAGAAGCTCGACGAGGCCAGCAGCAGCATCGAGATGGCCGAGCGGCGCACGCGCGTGATGGCGCGGGAGTTGAAGTCGGTCGAGGCGCTGTCGGACACGCGCGCGCAGCTGCTGCTGCCCGGCACCGAAGAGTTCACCGACGACGAGAGTGCCTGAGCCGCGCGTCCAGCCGACGGCGGCGGGCGCTGCCTCGCTCGCGACCGTGCTGGTCGCGCTGATCGTCGGCCAGATCTGCCTGCACTCGACGATGGCGGGCATCCGCATGGCGGCGCCGCTGTGGGTGCTGCGCCAGAGCCACGCCGAGTGGGCGGTCGGCGTGCTGGTCGGGCTGTTCGCCGTCGCGCCGATCGCGCTGGCCCTGCACGCCGGGCGCCTGGCCGACCGGCACGGCTACCACCGGCCGCTGCATGTCGCGGTGGCGCTCACCGTCGTCGGCGGCGCCTTCGCGGTGCTGTCGACCTGGTGGACGGCGCACGATTTCCTGTGCCTGTGCGCGGCCGCGCTGTTCACCGGCGCCGGCGCGAATTGCGGCTTGATCGCGATCCAGCGCACGGCCGGTCGCAGCGCGCACGACGCCACCGAACTGAAGCGCGTGTTCAGCTGGCTCGGCCTCGCACCGGCGCTGTCCAACGTGACCGGGCCGGTGCTCGCGGGCGTGCTGATCGACGCCGGCGGTTTCCGGCTCGCCTTCACGGTGCTGGCGGTGCTGCCGCTGCTCGGGCTGTGGTCCGTGCGGCGCGTGCCGCGCGAGGTGCCGCCGCAGCAGCCGCCGCGCGCCGTGCCGCACAGCGCGTGGTCCCTGCTGCGCACGCCGGGGCTGCGGCGCCTGCTGCTGATCAACTGGCTGGTGTCCGCGAGCTGGGACGTGCACACCTTCGCGATCCCGATCCTCGGCCACGAGCGCGACTTCAGCGCGTCCGCGATCGGCCTGGTGCTCGGCGTGTTCGCCGGCGCGGTGGCGCTGGTGCGGCTGGCGATCCCGCTGCTGGCGCACCGGCTGCGCGAAGCGCAGGTGCTGGCCGGCGCGATGCTGGTCACCGGTGCGGTGTTCGGCGTCTACCCACTGATGCACTCGGCGTGGACGATGGCGCTGTGCGCCGTCTTCCTCGGCTTCGCGCTCGGCGCGGTGCAGCCGATGATCATGACGACGCTGCACCAGCTGACGCCGCACGACCGCCACGGCGAGGCGATCGCGCTGCGCTCGATGACGATCAACTTCTCGAGCGCGGTGATGCCGCTGGCGTTCGGCTTCGCCGGCGCCGCGATGGGTGCGGCCGCGCTGTTCTGGGTGATGGGGGCGCTGGTGGCGGCCGGCAGCACGCAGGTGCGCCGTTTGGGCACGATTCCTGGCGCCTCGCGGCCGGGCCCCTGAGCGCCGGGCCGGCCCTGGCCGGGGCGCCGGCTAGAACTTGATGCCGGACGGGTTGGCCGGAACCGGCGCGGCCGTCTGCTCGGCCGGAGCCGCGGCGGCCGGCTCGCGTGCGGGCGGCTTGGCCTCCCGCCGCTCGACGATCGGCGTGGCGGCGGCGTACTGGTAGCTCGCGGGCAGGCGGGATTCGCGCGGGTAGCCGGCGGCGTCGAGGTATGAGCCCCAGACCTCCGGCGCGAGGCCGCGCATCATCTGGGTGCCGATCGCCAGCGCCGGCACGTCGCGCGAGCCGACCAGGCGCTCCAGCGCCTCGGCGTCCTCCGCGCTCTGCACCTGCTTCTCGGCGTAGGGCACGCCACGTTGGCGCAGCAGTTGCCGCGCGGTGTCGCACGGGCTGCAGGCGCCGGTCGAGGTGTACAGCGTGACGGGGTAGCGCGCGGCCGGCTGGCGCAGCTCGAGCGGCAGGGCGACGTCGACCGTGCCGCCCGGCGTGCCGCGGCTGCCGATCGACGTGACCTTGCCACCGCTGGGTGCCGGCGGGCGGTCGGTGTAGGTGACCTTGCCGTCGGGACCGACGACCTTGTACTGCGCCTGGGCCGGCGAGACCGCGATCAACGCGACCAGCGGCGCCCAGCACAGCCAGGCCAGCCGGTTCGTGGAGACGCGGTCTTCATTCATGGGAACCTCCGGGCAACAATCGATGGGCGAATCTACCGCACGTGCCCGGGTGCTTCAAGGGCGCCGCACCCCCGAACGCTGGGGTGTTGCGACACAAATCTCGCAACGCGTGGCGTCAATCGAGCCCCTGGTGGCGCAGCAGCGCGTCGATGCGCGGCTCACGGCCGCGGAAGGCCTTGAAGCTGTCGAGCGTGCTGCGGCTGCCGCCGGACTCGAGCACCGCCTCGCGCAAGCGGCGACCGGTGGCCACGTCGAGCACGTCGGGCGCCTCCTCGAAGGCGCTCCACGCGTCGGCGGACAGCACCTCGGCCCACTTGTAGCTGTAGTAGCCGGCCGCGTAACCGCCGTCGAAGATGTGGGTGAAGGTGTTGAGCGAGCGGCTGAACGGCGGCGGCGTCAGCACCGCGATGTCGGCGCGCACCGCCTCCACGATCGCCGCCACGCGCGCCGGTGCCTGCGCATCGGTGTGCAGCCGCATGTCGATCAGCGACAGCTCGACCTGGCGCAGCGTCTCCAGCCCGCTGTGGTAGTTCTTGGCGGCCAGCATGCGCTCGAACATCGCGCGCGGCAGGGGCTCACCGGTGTCGACATGCGCGGTCAGGCGCTTGACCACGTCCCACTCCCAGCAGAAGTTCTCCATGAACTGGCTCGGCAGCTCGACGGCGTCCCACTCGACACCCGAGATGCCGGAGACGCCGATGTCGTCGATCTGCGTGAGCATCAGCTGCAGGCCGTGGCCGAACTCGTGGAAGAGGGTGGTCACGTCGTCGTGCGTCAGCAGCGCCGGCCGCTCGACGCCGTCGACGACGACCGGCGGCGCGAAGTTGCAGATCAGGTTGGCGACCGGCGTCTGCAGGCCGCCTTCGGGCCGTAACCAGCGGTCGCGCACGTCGTCCATCCAGGCGCCGGGGCGCTTGCCGGCGCGCGCGAACAGGTCCAGGTAGAACTGGCCGACCAGGCGCGGCGCGCCGTCGACTGCCGTCGGATCGTCACGTTCGATGCGGAAGAAGCGCACGCTCGGGTGCCACACCGGCGCGGTGTCGGGGTGGATCCGCACCTCGAACACGGTCTCGACGATGTGGAACAGGCCTTCCAGCACCTTGGGCTCGGTGAAGTACTGCTTCACCTCCTGCTCGCTGAAGGCGTAGCGCTGCTCCTTCAACTTCTGGCTCGCGTACGCCATGTCCCAGGCCTGCAGCTCGGGCAGGTCCAGTTCGGTGCGCGCGAACTCGCGCAGCTCGGTCAGGTCGCGCAGCGCGCCAGGGCGCGCGCGGCGGCCCAGGTCTTTCAGAAAGCCAATGACCTGCGCCGGCGAGCTCGCCATCTTCGGCACCAGCGAGAGCTCGCCGGGGCTGGCGTAGCCGAGCAGCGCGGCCTCCTCTTGGCGCAGCTCGAGCAGCTGGCGGATCAGCGGGCCGTTGTCGAGCTCGGGTGGGCCGAACTCGCTGGCGCGCGTGGTGTTGGCGCGGTACAGGCGCTCGCGCAGCGCGCGGTCGCGGGCGTACTGCATCACCGGCAGGTAGCGCGGGTATTGCAGCGTCAGCTTGTAGCCGGGCTGGCCGTCGGCCTCGGCGGCCTGGCGGGCGGCCTGCAGCACGTCCTCGGGCATGCCGACCACTTCGTCCGCGCTGGCGTAGTAGGCGTAGCCGTCGGTCGCATCGAGCACGTGCTCGGAGAACTTCTGGCCGATTTCGGCCTGCAGGTCCTGCAGCTCGGCGTAGCGCTCGCGCGCCGCGCCTTCCAGCTCGGCGCCCGAGAGTTTGAAGTCGCGCAGCGCGTTGGTCAGCGCGCGCAGGCGCGGCGCGGGCAACTGCGCCGAGCGCACGTCAGCGAGCACGGCCTTGTACTTGGCGAACAGCCGCTGGTCGGCGCCCAGGCGGGTGTAGAGGTCGACGACCTTGGGCATGTTGGCGTTGTACGCATCCCGCAGCGCCGGCGAATCGGCGACGGCGTTCAGGTGGCCGACGGCGCCCCAGGCGCGGCCGAGGCGCTCGGTCGCGACATCGAGCACGGCCGAGAGCGCGTCGTAGTCGGCCGGCGTCGCGTCGCTGGTGGCCAGGTCGAGCGCGGCATCGGCGGCGGCGAGCAACTGGTCCATCGCCGGCGTGATGTGCTCGGGGCGGATCGCGTCGAAGCGCGGCAGGTCGTCGGTGCTGAGCAGGGGGTTCGTGTCCATCGGGTCGTCTCGTGCTCTCGGTTGATCAGATCGCCGCCACCCGCTCGGCGGATTCCAGCGTGTTGACGAGCAGCATCGCCCGCGTCATCGGGCCGACGCCGCCGGGCACCGGCGTGATCCAGCCGGCGATCGGCGAGACGCCGGCGAAATCGACATCGCCGCACAGCTTGCCTTCGTCGTTGCGGTTCATGCCCACGTCGATCACGACCGCGCCGGGCTTGACCATGTCCGCCGTCAGCACGTTGCGCTTGCCGACCGCGGCGACGACGACATCGGCCTCGCGGGTCAGTGCGCCGATGTCCTTCGTTCCACTGTGGCAGATGGAGACGGTGGCGTTGGCTTGCAAGAGCAGCAGCGCCATCGGCTTGCCGACGGTGTTGCTGCGGCCGATGACCACGGCATGCTTGCCGCGCAGGTCGATGCCGGTGGTCTCGATCAGCTTCATGCAGCCGTAGGGCGTGCACGGGCGGAAGCCGGGCAGGCCGGTCATCAGTTCGCCGGCGCTGAGCGTGGAGAAGCCGTCGACATCCTTGGCCACCGAGATCGCCTCGATCACGCGGTGCGGGTTGATGTGCTTGGGCAGTGGCATCTGCACCAGGATGCCGTGGATCGAGGTGTCGGCGTTGAGCGCGGCGATGCGCGCCAGCAGCGCGCCTTCCTCGAAGTCGGCCGGGTAGGTCTCGAGCACCGAGCGGATGCCGGCGCCGGCGCAATCGGCGACCTTGTGCTTGACGTAGACCTGCGAGGCCGGATCGTCGCCGACCAGGATCACCGCGAGGCCGGGCTGGTGGCCGCGGGCGCCGAGGGCGGCCGCGCGCGTGCCGACTTCGGCGCGGATGGATTTGGCAAGCGCGTTGCCGTCGATCAGTTGGGCGGCCATCGCGGGCTCCTTGGAATGCAGCGTGGAATGCAAAAGGCCGCTCGGGAGAAGCGGCCTTTGGTGAGAGATCGAAAACTCAAGCCTTCGCTTGCGCCCCCAGCGCGATCTTGAGCAGATCGGCCACGGTGTTGGCGTTGAGCTTTTCCATGATGTTGGCGCGGTGCGCCTCGACCGTCTTGATGCTGATGCCCAGGTCGTCGGCGATCTGCTTGTTCAGCCGGCCGGCGACGATGCGCTCGAGCACCTGGGCCTCGCGGGTCGTGAGGCGCGAGAGCAGCGCGTCGCGGCTGGCGGCCTCCTGGTGCTTGGAGAAGTCGACGCGGGCGCGGTCGAGCATCTTCTCGACCAGCGACACGAGTTCTTCTTCCTTGAACGGCTTCTCGATGAAGTCCTCGGCGCCTTTCTTCATCGTCGTCACGGCCATCGGCACGTCGCCGTGGCCGGTGATGAAGGTGACGGGCAGCGGCGAGCGGCGTTCGAGCAGGCGGTCCTGCAGTTCGAGGCCGCTCATGCCGTCCATGCGGATGTCGGCGATCAGGCAGGCCACTTCGCGCGGGTCGAACCGGGACAGGAACGACTCGGCGGAATCGAAGCACTTGACCCGGTAGTCCTTGCCCTCGAGCAGCCACTGCAAGGAATCACGCACCGCCTCGTCGTCGTCGACGACATACACGGTGCCTTTCTTGGGAATCAAGCTCATGAGGTGACTGTTGCCTTGGAGATTGA
The DNA here is from genome assembly GCA_040384825.1 of Pseudomonadota bacterium. Lineage (GTDB taxonomy): Bacteria > Pseudomonadota > Gammaproteobacteria > Burkholderiales > Burkholderiaceae_C > LMDS01. Next base: position 18,653 of record JAZKIO010000075.1, on the reverse strand, counting down.
GAAGGGCTCGGCAGACGAGCTCTGGACCGGCAGCGTGAACGAGAAACGGCAGCCCACTGCGGTGTCGCCATTGTAGAGGTTCTGCGCCTTGATACGCCCGCGGTGGCTCTCGATGATCGAGCGACACAGCGACAGGCCGATGCCCAGGCCCTCGACCTTGGTCGAGAAGAAGGCCTCGTACATCCGCGCGATCACTTCGGGCGCCAGACCGGGGCCCATGTCGGTGACGCTGAACTCGATCACCTCGCCTTCGTCCGGCGTGTGGCGCGGCACGACGCGCAGCTCGATGTTGCGGCGCGCCGGCGGCAGCTTGGCGTTGTCGATCGCCTCGGCGGCGTTCTTCAGCAGGTTCAGCACGACCTGCTCGATCAGGATCGGATCGACCATCAGCACCGGCAGCCGCTGCGCCACGTAGGTGTGGATCGCCACATTGCGGCGGCGCAGTTCGATGCCGGCGAGCTCCACCGCGTCCTCCACGATGCTGGTCGCCTGCGACGGCTGGCGCTGCGGCTCGCTGCGCTTCACGAAGGAGCGGATGCGGTGGATGATCTGCCCGGCCCGCTGCGCCTGCTTGGACGTCTTCTCGAGCGCCGCGATCAGGTCTTCCTTGGCGATCGCGTTGTTGTTGACCCGCGTGATGATGCCGTTGCAGTAGTTGGTGATGGCCGTCAGCGGCTGGTTCAGCTCGTGCGCGACCGACGAGGCCATCTCGCCCATCGTGACCAGCCGGCTCGTCACCTGCGCCTTGTCGGCCTGGCTCTGTGCCAGCGCCTCGGCACTGCGGCGCGCGGTGATGTCGGTCGCGATGAGCATCTGCGCCAGGCGGCCGTCGGTCCACTGCAGGTAGCGCGCGCGCACCTCGAACCACTTGGCCAGGGACTCGATGTAGACCTCGCGCGAATCGGAGCCGGCTTCGGTCAACTCCTGGGTCGGCAGGCCGCCGAAGTTGTCGACCGAGTCGTCCATCTCGGCCGCGAGGTAGGGCACGCCGGCCTCGGCGCCGGCGAGCAGCGCGTGGCCCTGGGATTCGGCGCCGAACCAGAGCCGGTACGAGCGGTTCGCGAACAGCAGTTCGCCCTGCTGCACCGACAGCACCGAGACGGCAGCGTCCAGGCCCTCGAGCACGGTGGTGAAGCGCTCGTGCGAGGCGGAGAGTTGATCGCGGATGCGCTTGGCCTCGGTGATGTTGGTCATCGAGGTCATCCAGCCGGTCTGCACGCCCTTGGGGTCGATCAGCGGCGAGACGTACATGCGCGAGTCGAACAGCGAGCCGTCCTTGCGCATGATCTTCACCTCGATGCCGCCGGCCGGGCTGCGGCCCTGCAGCTCCTGCTGCAGCAGGCGCGCGTTCTCTTCCAGCCGATCCGGCGGCCAGTGCGGGAAGGGCGGGCTGCGGCCGACCAGCTCCGACTCGAAGAAGCCGGTCATCGCGCAGAACGCCGGGTTCACGTAGGTGATGCGGCCCTCCATGTCCATCGCTCGCATGCCGGTCAGCATGGAGTTCTCCATCGCCCGCCGGAAGTTGGTCTCGGAGACCAGTGCGCCCTGCATCTGCAGTCGGCGGCGCATGTGGCGCCAGGTGCCGAGCAGCATCCACACCGTCAGCACCGACAGCGCGGCGACCATCCAGAACAGCGTGTTGCTGATCAGGCCGATCGAGGTGCGGTAGCCGTGGACCCGCAGGATCAGCCCGTTCGCGGCCGGGGCCAGCGGCAGCTGGTAGACGATCGACGGCGTCGGCGGCTTGGCGCCCGGCATCGGCGTGACGGTGCTGGCGTAGACATGCTCGCTCGCGTCCGTCAGCGTGATGGTGTGGCGGCGCGAGACCTCCGGCGGCAGGTTGCGCCGCATCAGCGCCTCGATCGAGTATTCGGCGATCAGCGTGCCGGCGAACGCGCTGCGCTCGAGCAGCGGCACCTGGACCTGGAACACCGCGTTGCCGAACGAATCGACAAATGCGCGGCTGTAGACCGGCTGGCGCTGCGCACGGGCGGCGACGAAGGCCGCCTCGGTCGGCGTGTCCTTGCCCTCCACCGGCAGCGCGGCCGGCGTGTCGTCGGGCGTGGCGCCGGCCTCGGCCGGGAAGCTCGTGGCCGAGTAGCTGGCGCGCGGCGCGCGCGCGGCGTTGATCCAGACGAGGTTGGTGATCTCCGGTCGCTCGCTGGTGAAGCTGCCGGCCTGTGCGAGGAACTGGTCGTGGTCGATCGCCCGCGTGACGATCTCGCGCGCGATGCGCACGAGCTGTTCCTGGTTCTCGATCAGGCGCAGGCGGATCTGCGTCTGCGCGATCTCGGCGTCGCGCTTGACGGATTCCTGGCCCCGCTCGAATTCCTCATTGCGCAGATACCAGAACGCCAAGATGATGGCTGCGAGGAAGAGCAGCACGGAGATCAGCGGACCGAGCGTGGCGTAGCGATCCTGGCGCGCCGCGGACTGGCGCCGCCACCAGCGGCCGAACAGTTTTTCGGGCCAGGTGCGCGTGGGGCGGGTGGGGATGTGGGCCTCGAGCGCGGGTTGCATGGCCGAATTATCAAGGGTGGCGGGGTTCACCCCGATCGAGATGGAGGTAGGAAGCCCGCCGCGCGGGCCTTTGAGCGCTGAAATTCATAATATGAAATAGCTTCGCACCATTTGGAACTTGGCGGGAGTTGTGAGAGACTCCCGCGCACCCGACCAATTCGATCTAGGAGACAAGCATGTCAGCACAGCCTGATTCATTCCTCGGAGCCGCCGCCAACGACGCGGACGCCCAGGAAACCCGCGAATGGCTAGACGCTCTTTCGGCCGTGATCGGCGCCGAAGGCGGCGACCGCGCGCACTTCCTGCTGGAGACTCTGATCGACCACGCGCGCCAGGCCGGCATCGACGTGCCGTTCTCGGCCAACACCGCCTACGTGAACACGATCCCCGCCGACCAGGAGGAGCGCACCCCCGGCAACATCGAGATCGAGGAGCGCCTGCGCACCTACATGCGCTGGAACGCGATGGCGATGGTCGTGAAGGCCAACCGCCTGCACCCGGCCGATGGCGGCGATCTGGGCGGCCACATCAGCAGCTTCGCGTCGCTGGCGACCATGTTCGGCACCGGCTTCAACCACTTCTGGCACGCCGAGAGCGAGGGCCACGGCGGCGACCTGCTCTACATCCAGGGCCACTCGTCCCCCGGCGTTTACGCGCGAGCCTTCATGGAAGGCCGTCTGAGCGAGGAGCAGTTGCTGAACTTCCGCCAGGAGGTCGACGGCAAAGGCATCTCCAGCTACCCGCACCCGAAGCTGATGCCCGATTTCTGGCAGTTCCCGACCGTCTCGATGGGCCTGGGCCCGCTGATGGCGATCTACCAGGCGCGCTTCCTCAAGTACCTGCACGCCCGCGGCATCGCCGACACCAGCAACCGCAAGGTCTGGGTGTTCTGCGGCGACGGCGAGATGGACGAACCCGAATCGCTGGGCGCGATCGGCCTGGCGGCGCGCGAGAAGCTCGACAACCTGATCTTCGTCATCAACTGCAACCTGCAGCGCCTGGACGGCCCGGTGCGCGGCAACGGCAAGATCATCCAGGAGCTCGAAGGCGAATTCCGCGGCTCGGGCTGGAACGTCATCAAGCTGCTCTGGGGCAGCTACTGGGACCCGCTGCTGGCGCGCGACAAGGACGAGATCCTGCGCAAGGTCATGATGGACACGGTCGACGGCGACTACCAGGCGATGAAGGCCAACGACGGCGCGTTCGTGCGCAAGAACTTCTTCGGCCAGCACCCCAAGCTGCTGGAGATGGTCGCGAAGATGAGCGACGACGACATCTGGCGCCTGAACCGCGGCGGCCACGACCCGCAGAAGGTCTACGCGGCCTTCCACAAGGCCGTCAACACCACCGGCCAGCCGACCGTGCTGCTGATCAAGACGGTCAAGGGCTTCGGCATGGGCAAGAGCGGCGAGGGCAAGAACACCGCGCACCAGACCAAGAAGCTGCTCGACGAAGACCTGAAGGTTTTCCGCGACCGCTTCAACATCCCGCTGACCGACGAGCAGCTGGCCGACATCCCGTTCATCAAGCCGGCCGACGACACGCCGGAGATGAAGTACCTGCACGAGCGCCGCAAGGCCCTCGGCGGCTACCTGCCGCACCGCCGCGCCAAGGCCGACGAGCAGCTCGCCGTGCCGCCGCTCGACACCTTCAAGGCCGTGCTCGACGCGACCGCCGAGGGCCGCGAGATCAGCACCACGCAGGCCTTCGTGCGCTTCCTGACGCAACTGCTGCGCGACAAGGCACTCGGCCCGCGCACCGTGCCGATCCTGGTCGACGAGGCGCGCACCTTCGGCATGGAGGGCCTGTTCCGCCAGATCGGCATCTACAACCCCGCGGGGCAGAACTACACGCCGGTCGACAAGGACCAGGTGATGTACTACCGCGAGGACAAGTCCGGCCAGGTGCTGCAGGAGGGCATCAACGAGCCCGGCGGCATGAGCTCGTGGATCGCCGCGGCGACGAGCTACTCGACGAACAACCGGATCATGATTCCGTTCTTCGTCTATTACTCGATGTTCGGCTTCCAGCGCATCGGTGACCTGGCCTGGGCCGCTGGCGACATGCAGGCGCGCGGCTTCCTGCTCGGCGGCACTTCGGGCCGCACCACACTGAACGGCGAAGGCCTGCAGCACGAGGACGGCCACAGCCACATCCTGGCCAGCACGATCCCCAACTGCATCAGCTACGACCCGACCTTCGCGCACGAGGTCGGCGTGATCCTGCACCACGGCCTGAAGCGCATGGTCGAGGACCAGGAGAACGTCTACTTCTACCTGACGCTGCTGAACGAGAACTACCCGATGCCGGGCCTGAAGGTCGGCACCGAGGCGCAGATCATCAAGGGCATGTACCTGCTCGAGGAAGGCGCCAAGAAGACGCCACGCGTCAATTTGCTGGGCAGCGGCACGATCCTGCTCGAGAGCGTGGCCGCCAAGAAGCTGCTGGAAGAAGAGTGGGGCGTCGCCGCCAACGTGTGGAGCTGCCCGAGCTTCAACCAGCTGGCGCGCGACGGCCAGGACGCCGACCGCTGGAACCTGCTGCACCCGACCGAGAAGAAGCAGCGCGTGCCGTTCGTGACCGAGCTGCTCGACAAGCAGCCGGGCCCGGTGATCGCTTCGACCGACTACATGAAGAACTACGCCGAGCAGATCCGTGCCTTCATTCCGAAGGGCCGCACCTACCGCGTGCTTGGCACCGACGGCTTCGGCCGCAGCGACTTCCGCAGCAAGCTGCGTGAGCACTTCGAGGTGAACCGCCACTACATCGTGGTCGCGGCGCTGAAGGCGCTGGCCGACGACGGCACCGTGCCGATGGCGAAGGTGGCCGAGGCGATCAAGAAGTACGGCATCAATGTCGACAAGATCAACCCGCTGTACGCATAACAGACGTCGGAGACAAGAACATGGCATTGGTTGAAGTCAAGGTCCCGGACATCGGCGACTTCGAAGAGGTCGAGGTCATCGAGCTGCTGGTCAAGCCCGGCGACACGGTGAAGGCCGAGCAATCGCTGATCACGGTCGAGAGCGACAAGGCGTCGATGGAGATTCCGTCGTCGCACGCGGGTGTCGTGAAGGAGCTGCGGGTCAAGCTCGGGGACAAGGTCAAGATGGGGTCGCTGGTGCTGATGATCGAGGGGGCGGGGGAGGCGGCTGCTGCTGCTGCGCCTGCGGCTGCCGCGGCACCCTCACCCCAACCCTCTCCCGCAAGCGGGAGAGGGGGCGACACGCCGTCACCTTCTCCCTCTCCCGCCCCGGCGGGAGAGGGCCGGGGTGAGGGCGGCCCCGTCGACGTCCTCGTCCCCGACATCGGCGACTTCGACGAAGTCACGGTCATCGAAGTGATGGTCAAGGCCGGCGACACGATCAAGGTCGAGCAGAGCCTGATCACCGTCGAGAGCGACAAGGCGTCGATGGAGATCCCGTCGTCGCATGCGGGCGTCGTCAGCGACGTCAAGGTCAAGGTCGGCGACAAGGTCAAGATGGGCAGCCTGGTCGCGGTGATCCAGGCCGCGGGCGGCGGTGCTGCACCGGCCCCGGCCGCAGCCGCCACGGCTGCACCGGCGGCTGCGAGCGCGTCTGCGCCGGCACCCGCACTGGCCGCCGCGCCGACCGGCGAGAAGGCCGTGCCGACCGCCGCCTTGCCGGCGCACGAACCGAGCGCGCCGGCCGGCAACCTGCCGCACGCCTCGCCGACGATCCGCAAGCTCGCCCGCGAGCTCGGCGTGCCGCTGGCCGAGGTGAAGGGCAGCGGCCCGAAAGGCCGCATCACGCAGGACGACGTGCACGGCTTCGTCAAAGGCGTGATGTCCGGCAGCGTGCAGACGGCGGCGCAGAAGTCCGCGGCACCTGCGGCCGCTGCGGCGGGCGGCGGCATCCCCGGCCTGCTCGCCTGGCCCAAGGTCGACTTCACGAAGTTCGGCGCGGTCGAGCGCAAGGACCTGTCGCGCATCAAGAAGCTGAGCGGCGCGAACCTGCACCGCAACTGGGTGCTGATCCCGCACGTCACCAACAACGACGACGCGGACATCACCGAGCTGGAAGCGTTCCGTGTCTCCACGAACAGGGAGAACGAGAAGTCCGGCGTCAAGGTGACGATGCTCGCGTTCGTGATCAAGGCGGTCGTCGCGGCGCTGAAGAAGTTCCCGGAGTTCAACACCAGCCTCGACGGCGACCAGCTCGTCTACAAGCAGTACTTCCACATCGGCTTCGCGGCCGACACGCCGAACGGCCTGGTGGTGCCGGTGCTGCGCGATGCCGACAAGAAGGGCATCCTGCAGATCAGCACCGAGATGGGCGAGCTCGCCAAGAAGGCGCGCGACGGCAAGCTCGGCCCGGCCGACATGACCGGCGGCTGCTTCTCGATCAGCTCGCTGGGCGGCATCGGCGGCACGCACTTCACGCCGATCATCAACGCGCCGGAAGTCGCGATCCTCGGGCTGTCGAAGAGCGCGATGAAGCCGGTCTGGGACGGCAAGCAGTTCGTGCCGCGCCTGACGCTGCCGCTGTCGCTCTCCTACGACCACCGCGTGATCGACGGGGCGCTGGCGGCGCGCTTCAACGCGTACCTCGGGCAGGTGCTGGCCGACTTCCGCCGCGTGTTGCTCTGAGGCCGGCGCGATGACAACCGTGGTGGTGGCCCGCAAGGGCAACACCGTGGCCATCGCGGCCGATACGCTGGTCACCTTCGGTGACACGCGGCTCGGCCACGGCTACGAAGCGAACCTGAAGATGTTCGAGGTCGGCGATTCGTGGATCGGCATGGCCGGCACGACGGCGCACTTTCCGGTGGTGCGGCGCGCGCTCGCGTCGCTGCCGCCGGAGGACCTGAAGCTGCATTCGCGCGACCAGGTGTTCGAGACCTTCCTGAAGCTGCACCCGAAGCTGAAGGAGAACTTCTTCCTCAACAGCAAGGAAGAAGACGCCGACCCGTACGAGAGCTCGCAGTTCACCGCGCTGATCGCCAACCACGCCGGCATCTTCGGCATCTACTCGTACCGCGAGGTCTTCGAGTTCGACCGCTTCTGGGGCATCGGCACCGGCCGCGCGTTCGCGCTCGGGGCGATGTACGCGAGCTACGACAAGGCGAAGACGGCTCGCGAGGTCGCCGAGACGGGCGTGCGCGCCGGCTGCGAATTCGACAAGAACTCCAGTGGGCCGTTCCATGTCCACACCATCAAACTCAAAGCTTCGAAAGGCTGACCATGGCCACGATCGACATCAAGGTGCCGGACATCGGCGATTTCAAGGACGTGGCGGTGATCGAGGTGCTGGTCAAGCCCGGCGACACCGTGAAGGTCGAGCAGTCGCTGCTGACCGTGGAAAGCGACAAGGCGTCGATGGAGATTCCGTCTTCGCATGCGGGGGTCGTGAAGGAGGTCAAGGTCAAGGTCGGCGATACCGTCAATGAGGGGTCGGTGATCGTGTCGCTCGACGCCGAAGGTGCGGCGGCGGGACCCTCACCCCAACCCTCTCCCGCGAGCGGGAGAGGGGGCAGTCCTTCTCCCTCTCCCGCTCCGGCGGGAGAGGGCCGGGGTGAGGGAGCTCCCGCGCCGGCCGCATCCACCTACGCCGGCGGCGCCGACGTCGAATGCGATCTCGTCGTGCTCGGCGCCGGCCCGGGCGGCTACTCGGCGGCGTTCCGCGCGGCCGACCTGGGCATGAAGGTCGTGCTCGTCGAGCGCTTCGCCACGCTCGGCGGCGTCTGCCTGAACGTCGGCTGCATTCCGTCGAAGGCGTTGCTGCACGTGGCCGCGGTGATGGACGAGGTCAAGCACTTCGACAGCTACGGCATCACGTTCCAGCCGCCGGCGATCGACCTCGCGAAGCTCAAGACGCACAAGGAAAAGGTCGTCGGCAAGCTGACCGGTGGCCTCGCCGCGATGGCGAAGATGCGCAAGGTCACGGTGGTGCAGGGCACGGCCGAGTTCCTCGATCCGTTCCACCTCGGCGTGGCACTCGCGAAGGGCGGCAACCAAACCGTCAAGTTCAAGCAGGCCATCATCGCCGCCGGTTCCGAAGCGGTGAAGCTGCCGTTCCTGCCGAAGGACGATCCGCGCGTGGTCACCTCCACCGGGGCGCTCGAGCTGCGCCAGAACCCGAAGCGCATGCTGATCGTCGGCGGCGGCATCATCGGCTTGGAGATGGGCACGGTCTACTCGACGCTCGGCGCGCGGCTCGACGTGGTCGAGATGCTCGATGGCCTGATGCAGGGCGCCGACCGCGATCTGGTCAAGGTCTGGCAGAAGATGAACGCGCCGCGCTTCGACAACATCATGCTGAAGACCAAGACCGTCGGCGCCGAGGCGACGAAGGACGGCATCCTCGTCAAGTTCGAGAACGCCGACGGCTCGCCCGCCGCGGTCAAGGAACAGCTCTACGACATGGTGCTGCAGGCGGTGGGCCGCGTGCCGAACGGCAAGCGCATCGGTGCCGACAAGGCCGGCGTGGCGGTCACCGACCGGGGCTTCATCCCGGTCGACATCCAGATGCGCACCAACGTGCCGCACATCTTCGCGATCGGCGACATCGTCGGCCAGCCGATGCTGGCGCACAAGGCGGTCCACGAGGCCCACGTCGCGGCCGAGGTGGCGGCGGGGGACACGAAGGCGGCGTTCGACGCGCGCGTGATCCCCAGCGTGGCCTACACCGACCCGGAGGTGGCGTGGGTCGGCGTGACCGAGGACGAAGCCAAGGCCAAGGGCATGAAGGTGAAGAAGGGGTTGTTCCCGTGGAACGCGTCTGGCCGCGCGATCGCGAACGGCCGCGACGAGGGCTTCACCAAGCTGATCTTCAGCGAGGAGACGCACCAGATCGTCGGCGGCGGCATCGTCGGCACGCACGCCGGCGACATGATCGGCGAGCTCGCGCTGGCGATCGAGATGGGCGCCGATGCGTTCGACATCGGCAAGACGATCCACCCGCATCCGACGCTCGGCGAGAGCATCGGCCTGGCGGCGGAGGCGTTCGAAGGCGCCTGTACCGACTTGCCGCCGGTCAAGCGCTGACGCCTTTCCGTGCACCATGAAGAAAGGGGCCTCGCGGCCCCTTTTTCTTTGCCAAGGCGACCGGGCGGTCGCGCGACTCAGGGCTTGCGCACTGCCGGCGCGGGCGCCGGTGCCGGTGCAGCGACCGGCGCGGCTGCCGGCCGCGGCAGCGTCGGCGCGCTCGACGCGAGCTTCTGCGCGCGCGCATCGAGTTCGGCGCGGTCGACGTTCGGCAGCTCGGCGACGATCGCCGGGCAGCGGGTCGGGGCGTCGTCGCCCTGCGCCCAGCCGGACGGGTCCTCGGCGACGTTCGAGACGCGGCTGATGCCGAGCGTGGCGCCGAGCTGGTCCATCGCCGCGTGGGTGCGGGCGTAGGCCAGGCCGAGGTCGTATTCGGCGTTGGCGTAAGCGCGGCGCGCGGTGTAGACCTCGTTCTCGGCGTTCAGCAGGTCCAGCAGGCTGCGCTGGCCGATGTCGAACTGCTGGCGGTAGGCGTCGCGCGCCTTCTCGATCGCCAGCGTGTTGCGGTCGAGGTAGACGAGCTGGTCGACCAGCTTGCGCGTGTCGTTGTAGGCGATCGAGACCGTCTGGCGCACGTCGCGGCAGGCCTTGTCGCGCAGGTCGCTGGCCTGGTTCAGCAGGTTGGTGTGCTGGCGCACGCGGGCCTGGTCGGCGCCACCGTTGTACAGGTTCCAGTTCATCACGATCTCGGCGGTCGCGTTGCGGGTCTGGTCCAGCAGGCTGTCGACATTGCGGCCGACGGCGCCGCGCACGCGCGCCTCGATGCGGGGCTGGAACGCCGAACGGCTGGCTTCGGTCATCGAGCGCGCGGCGCGCAGCCCTTCGATGCTGGCGCTGACGGCCGCGCTCTGGCGCACAGCCTTCGACATCGCATCGCCCGGCGACACCGGCAGGCCCGTCTTCAGCATCGCGATCGTCGGCAGATCACGCGGCGGCGCGTTCCCGACGATGCGCTGGTAGCGCTGGGTCACGTCGTGCAGGTTGGCGACTTCGGTCGTCAGGTTGGACTCGGCCAACGCGACCCGCGCGGCCGCCTGCTCGAGATCGACCCCGCGGCCGACGCCGGCCTTGAAGCGCGACTGGATCTGCAGGTACGCCGAGCGGTGCTGCACGTAGTTGTCTTCGGCCAGCTGCACCAGGCGGCGGAAGCGCTGCACGTCGAAGTGGGCGCGGGCGGCCTCGAGGGCCGTCTGCTCGGTCGCATCCATCAGCTCGAAGTAGCGGGCGAGCCGGTCGTGCCCGTAGCGGGCGATGTCGTTGCTCGTGCCCAGCCCGTCCCACAACAGCTGCGTGAGGTTCAGGCCGACCTGCTGGCGGGTCAGCGACTGGCCTTCCTGCGGCAGGCGACCGTTGAAGCGGTCGTAGTCGTGCGCCACGCTCGCGTTGAGGTCGACCCGCGGCCGGTAGGCGGCGCGCGCCACGTCGACGGCATCGGTCGAGGCGCGGAAGGCGTTGAACCGGGCCGTCACCTCGGGGTTGGTGTTGACGGCCTGCTCGACCGTCTGGCGCAAGGGGTCGGGGGTCTGCGCGAGCGAGGGGCCCGCGGCGAGCAACAGCGCAACGGCGCCGAGCGTGGAAAGTCTGGTCTTCATGGTTCTCCAACCGTTGTTCTTGTGCAGCCGGAGCTCCGGTCAGCGCATCGGGGCTCCAGCCCCTGCGGAATTCTCGATGCGGGGGACGTTCGGGCACGCGCAGTGACGCGCGCCAGGCACGCGTTGCGGCGAACTAAATCACGCCGGACCCGGTGTCGTGGACCGATAAGCCACGTCACGAAGTCGCATTCGGCGCGGTCGTGCGCCGGGCGGGCGCAAAGCAGCGCTCAAGTCGACCGGCCCGCGGACGAGAACGAAGGAACGACCGAGCCCTGCGACGTGATCCTGTTTGCGTTAGTCCCCACCCATGCCTTGCGCGTCTTGCCACCGGTCGAGCCCGCCGGGGGTGCGCGCCATCGCGCGCGGATCGTCTGGCGGCGCGGGCTGACCCGCGCCCTGGTGCTCGTGCTGATGCTGCTCGGGCTCGCCGGCGCGCAAGCCTTCGATGCCGACCAGATGCTGCGTTCCGCGCAGGCGCGCGGCGGCCAGGCGACCGCCGGCGCGCGGGCGTTGCAGGGCCTGCTGGCGAGCCTGGACGGCCAGGACGAATCGGCGCGGCTGGTGGCCATCAACCAGTTCTTCAACCGCCGGATCACGTTCGCTGCGGACACCGAGGCCTGGGGCCAGATCGACTACTGGGCCAGCCCGCTCGAGACGCTGGCGCAGGGCCGCGGGGACTGCGAGGACTACGTGGTCGCCAAGTACTACGGGCTGCTCGCCGCGGGCGTGCCGGTCGCTCACCTTCGGCTGGTCTACGTGCGCGCGACGCTCGGCGGGCCGGGCGGCGCCGTGCAGCCGCACATGGTGCTTGCCCACTACGCCACGCCCGGCGCGGAGCCGTCGATTCTGGACAATCTCGTGGGCGATATCCGTCCGGCGTCGCGCCGGCGCGACCTCGAGCCGGTATTCAGCTTCAACGGCGAGGGCTTGTGGCAAGGTGTCGGCACCAGCCGCGCCGGGGACCCCGCAGCGCGGCTCTCGCGCTGGCGCGACGTGCAGGTCAAGGCGCGGGCCGAAGGTTTCGATTGATGCTTGGAGAGTGAGTCACCGATGTCGCTGATCCGTCAGATCTGGTTGCTGTTGATGGGCACGCTGCTGCTCGCTTTCGTGGCGGCCGTGGCCGTCAACGTGACCGGCGCGCGTGACGCGCTGCAGACCCAGCTGCGCCTGCAGAACAGCGACAACGCCACGGCGATGGCGCAGGCCATGTCGCAGCAGAAGGGCCAGCGCGAGCTCATGGAGATCGCCGCGATGGCGCAGTTCGACACCGGCTACTACCAGCGCATCCGCCTGACCGGTGCCGACGGCGCCGTGCTGTTCCAGCGCGAGGCGCCCGGCGTGCCGCTGCGCGCGCCGGCGTGGTTCGCGGCACTGGTGCCGATCGTCTCGGCGCCCGGCAGCGCGCAGGTCTCGGACGGCTGGCGCGCGATCGGCACGCTCGAGGTCGTCAGCCAGGCGGCGTACGCGCACGACGAGTTGTGGCGCAGCAGCCTGCGCTCGGCCCTGGCGCTGGCGCTGGTCGGTGTGGTGGCCGGGGCGCTGGCGTACGCGGGCGTGCGACGCATCCGCGGGCCGCTGGACGCGACCGTCGCGCAGGCCGAATCGTTGCAGCGCGGCGAGTACGTTCGCCTGGCCGAACCGCGGATCCCCGAGCTGCGCCGCCTGACCGTGGCGATGAACTCGATGGTCGGCCGGCTGCGCAGCGTGTTCGAGTCGCAGGCGGTGCAGGTCGAGACGCTGCGCCGCCAAGCCAGCGGCGACGCGCTGACCGGCCTGGCGAACCGCGCGCACTTCCTGGCGCAGCTCGACGCCTCGCTGCACCGCGAAGACGGCAGCGCATCCGGCGGCCTGGTGCTGCTGCGCGTGCTCGATCTCGGCGAACTCAACCGACGGCTCGGCCGGCCGGGCGCGGACGCGCTGATCGCCGCCATCGCGCAGACGCTGCAGACCTACACCGAGCGGGTGCGCGGCGCCTTCGCCGGCCGCTTGAACGGCTCCGACTTCGCGCTGGCGCTGCCGCTCGGCGGCGTGGCGGGCGAGAGCGCCCGCGCCGTCGTCGAACTGCTGCGTTCGGCGCTGCCGGGGCTCGATGCCACGGCGGCGGTGGCCGCAGGCGCGATCGAGACGCGCCACGGCGCCGCGCTGGCCGAGCTGATGGGCGCCGCCGACCTGGCGCTGGCGCGCGCCGAGAGCGCCGGGCCGTTCTCCGTCGAGGCTGGCGACGCGGCCGACGCGCCCTGGGTGCTGCTCGGCGAACGCGGCTGGCGCGAGCGCGTGCGCGACGCACTCACCGGCGGGCGCGTGCGGCTGGCGACCTACCCGGTCGTCGACGCGCAGGGGCGATTGATCCACCTGGAATGCCCGCTGCGCATGCAGCTCGAGCCGGACGGGGATTTCGAGGCGGCCGCCCACTGGCTGCCGCTGGCGATGCGCAGCCGCCTGACCAGCGAGGTCGACGAGCGCGCGCTCGTCCTCGCGCTGGCCGACATCGCACGCGACGGCCAGCCGCGCTCCATCAACCTGTCGCCCGCGTCGCTCGCCGACAGCGGCTTCGCGGCCCGCCTGCGTGCGGCGCTGCAGGCCATGCCGCGCGAGGCCCGGCTGGTGTGGATCGAGATCAGCGAGGCAGCGACAGTCGAGCACTTCGAGCTGGTCCGCGAACTCGGGCGGCAGCTCCGCCCGACCGGCGCCCGCTTCGGCGTGGAGCACGCCGGCGAGCGGATCGGCCGGATCGAGCACCTGTTCGAGGCCGGGCTCGACTACGTCAAGCTCGACGCCGCGGTGGCGCAGGGCGTGGCGCTGGACGCCAGCCGCGCGGTCTTCGTCAAGAGCCTCGTCACGATGCTGCACAGCCTGGCGCTGCAGGTGTTCGTCGAGGGCGTGAGCGACGAGCGCGATGCGCGAGTGCTGTGGGCGCTCGGCGTCGAAGGCATCACCGGCCCGGGCGTGGAGGCCCTCGCCGGCAGCGCCTCGCGCGCCTGACTAAGCTCGCCGTCAGTCGACGACCAACTTGCTCTTGCTCAACAGGTCCTGAATGATCGCCTGATCGGTCGTCAAGCTGCCCCCGTTCGTCAAATCGACACCGGTGAGAACAATCCGCTGCTCGTGGCCTGTCGAAGCATTGCCGAGTGTCTTGATCTCGATGGTGGTCGTGCCGGCACTGGTCGTGAAGTGCAGGAAGTCAGCCAGATTACCGGTCGTGGGGGTCGTATGCCATTCGTTGACCAGCAGATCACGCAGATCCAGCACATCGCCACCCGACGCGGGCGCGCTGTTGTTGAAGTCGGTGATCGAATCGATCGCTGGTGAGGCGGCTGTACCGCGATCGGCCAGCGTCCAGGCAAAAGTGTCGCTGGTCGCATCGGCACCTCCACTGCCGCCAGTGAGCGTATCGTTTCCTGCCCGACCCCAAAGCACATCGCTGCCTGCCCCACCGATGATCACGTCGTTGCCGGCACCGCCATCGAGCGTGTCGTTGCCACCCAAGCCAGTGATGGTGTCGACGCCGCCATAACCCATGATGATCTCGGCGCCGGCAGTTCCGGTCAGCGCCTCGCCGGCCGCCGTACCTTGCAGCCCACCCGTGTTGCCTACGGTGATGTTGAGCGTCGCCGCCGTTCCGAGTGCGGTCGACGTCAGTCCGCCGTGTTCGTCGGCGATCGAGTAGGTAATCGTCGGAACGTTGCCCGTCCAGTTCGAGCTCGGCGTGAAGTAGAAATCGCCGTCCGACATCATTCGGATCGTTCCGACGCCGCTGATCGTCGTGAGTGCATCGGTCTGATAGGTGGTGCCGCCGATGCTGTAACTGGTGACGTACAAGGTATTGCCGTCACTGTCGGTATCGTTGCTGAGGACGTTGCCGGTAATGATGGAATCCCGAATCCCCACGATCGTGTCATTGACCGATACCGGCACCGCATTGAGCGCGCCGACGATGTTGATCGATACCGCTGTCGTGGAGGTTGCGGATACGCCGTTCGCAGCTTCCGTCGACGTCGCGGTGTAGTTCAGTGCAATGTTGCCGGTATAGCCCGCGGGCGGTGTCAGGCTCAGCGTAGTCAACGTCCAGCCGGTGATGTTGGCCGTGGTGCTGCCAAGTGTCGCGGTGAAGCTGTTCGTTCCGTCGGTCACTGTGGCACCTACCGGAATATTGGTGATGGCCAGCAGCGTCAGCGTCTCCGAGCCATCGGAATCGGTCAACGTGGCAACCGGCGTCGGCAAGGGCGTCGCTGTATTGATGACGCCGACATTCGGCGTCAGTTGCAGGGAGATGTTGTCCATGATGCCGCCGATCGAGTTGCTGTCGGTAGCTCTGAACTCCAGGCGCGTGCTGCCCGTGGCGCTGGCCCGAAGGTCCATCTCGAAGTGCGTCCAGACGTTTGTATCGGTATTCAGCGTGGCGACCCGGGTTCCATTCCAGAAGACGTCGATCTGACTGTTGTCGAACGCCGGTCTGAACGGTGAAGTCTGGTTGTTGATCCGCTCGGCGAAATCGAATGCCAGGTGATAGACCTCGCCCGCGACAGTCGCGACGTCCGTGTAGAGATTGGCCGGGCTGCCCGAGTTGTTCTCGAGTTCGATCACGCGATTGCTGAAGTTGCCGTTCTGCAGGTACTCCCCTTCGAAGTAGCTTTCGATCGAACCGCCCGAGTTATTGGTACGCCAGGTACCGTCTCCGATCTGGATCGCGGTCCGCGTCCAGCCATTCGCGCCGCTGAGCGGTGTCAATTCCTCGAAGGTGGTTGCACGCAGGAAACTCCGCGGCGCCGCCGTCAAGGTCGGCGCATCGGCGACCGGCGTGACGCTGACGGCCAGGGTCGAGGTGTCCGAGCTGGACCCGTCTGTCATCGTGTAGGTCGCGACCGGCACCGGTCCACTGTAGTTCGACGCCGGCGTGAAGGTGTAGCTGCCGTTGGCATTGATCAGCAGGCTGCCGACGCCACTGATGGCCGCCGTCTGACCGGCGCTGAAGACCGTGGCATTGCCTGCCACCGTGAAGGTGGTGACGGTCACGGAGCCGTCGTAGCTGGTCGTGCCGGTCAGGACGCTGCCGTTCAGAGTCGTGTCTTCGTTGACGCTGACGATTTCGTTGGCGTCGGTGAAGGCGTCGTTGTCGGTGATCGTGGCGGTGCCAACCGCACTGGCGTTGATGGTCGAGCCGGCGGTGCGCGTGGCGGTCAGGCTGAAGGTCTCGGCGGGCTCGTCGAAAACGTCATTCGTGATTGGCGTACGCACCAGCACGCTGGTTGTGCCGGCCGGGATGGTGACGCTGGTCGCATCGACCCAGGTTGTGCCGCCGTTGGTCGAGACCTGCAGGTTGCCCGCGCCGGCGGTGCCGAAGTCGATGCCCGCGCCAGCGCCGGTGCCAGCCGTCAGCGCGAGGCTGACGGTGGTCGCGGTGGCGCTGGCGTTGGACAGGCTGACCGTGAACACGGCGAACGGATTCGTCCCTTCGGTGACCGCCACGTCGGAGACGGCCAGGCTCGGCGTGTCGTTGTCGGTGCCGCCGGTGCCGGTGCCGTCGTCGCGGATCGTGCCCAGGCCGAGGTTGTCGGCGATGGTCGCGTTGGTCGGGGTGACCAGGTTGACGTTGAAGGTCTCCGAGCCTTCGTAGGTCGTGTCGTTGGCGATCGTGACGGTGATGGTCTGCGTGGTGACGCCCGGCGCGAAGGTCAGGGTGCCGCTGGTGGCGGTGTAGTCGGCGCCGACGCCGGCGGTGGCCGTGCCGTTGCTGGTGTTGTAGCCCACCGAGACGGACTGCCCCGAGGCTGCGGACAGCGTCACCGTGAAGGTGGCGGTGCCGGCGGCTTCGTTGACCGTGATGTCGTTGATCGACAGGCTCGGCGTCGGATCGTTGTCCGTGATGGTCGCTGTGCCGACCGCACTGGCGTTGCTGGTCGTGCCGGAGGTGCGCGTGGCGGTCAGCGTGAAGGCTTCCGAGACCTCGTCGAGCAGGTCATTCGTGATCGGCGTGCGCACCAGCACGCTGCTGGTGCCGGCCGCGATGGTGACGCTGGTCGCATCGACCCAGGTCGTGCCGCCGTTGGTCGAGACCTGCAGGTTGCCGGCGCCGACGGTTCCGAAGTCGACGCCTGCACCTGAAGCCGTGCCGGCCGTCAGCGCGAGGCTGACGGTGGTCGCGGTGGCGCTCTGGTTGGACAAGCTGACCGTGAACTGAGCGTACGGGTTCGTCCCTTCGGTGACGCTCACGTCGGACACGGCCAGGCTCGGCGTGTCGTTGTCGGTGCCGCCGGTGCCGGTGCCGTCGTCCCGGATGGTGCCCAGGCCGAGGTTGTCGGCGATCGTGGCGTTGGTCGGGGAGACCAGGTTGACGTTGAAGGTCTCCGAGCCCTCATAGGTCGTGTCGTTGGCGATCGTGACGGTGACGGTCTGCGTGGTAACACCCGGGGTAAAGGTCAGGGTGCCGGTGGTGGCGGTGTAGTCGGCGCCGACGCCGGCGGTGGCCGTGCCGTTGCTGGTGTTGTAGCCCACCGAGACGGACTGCCCCGAGGCTGCGGACAGCGTCACCGTGAAGGTGGCGGTGCCTGCAGCTTCGTTGACCGTGATGTCGTTGATCGACAGCGTCGGCGTAGCGTCGTTGTCGGTGATGGTCGCCGTGCCGACGGCCGAGGCATTGCTGGTCGTGCCGGCCGTGGTGGTCGCGGTCAGCGTGAAGGCTTCTGCGGGTTCGTCGAGCAGGTCGTTCGTGACCGGGGTGCGCACCAGCACGCTGGTGGAGCCGGCCGGGATGGTGACGCTGGTCGCATCGACCCAGGTCGTGCCGCCGTTGGTCGAGACCTGCAGGTTGCCGGCGCCGACGGTTCCGAAGTCGACGCCTGCACCTGAAGCCGTGCCGGCCGTCAGCGCGAGGCTGACGGTGGTCGCGGTGGCGCTCTGGTTGGACAAGCTGACCGTGAACTGAGCGTACGGGTTCGTCCCTTCGGTGACGCTCACGTCGGACACGGCCAGGCTCGGCGTGTCGTTGTCGGTGCCGCCGGTGCCGGTGCCGTCGTCGCGGATCGTGCCCAGGCCGAGGTTGTCGGCGATGGTCGCGTTGGTCGGGGTGACCAGGTTGACGTTGAAGGTCTCCGAGCCTTCGTAGGTCGTGTCGTTGGCGATCGAGACGGTGACGGTCTGCGTCGTGACACCCGGTGCGAAGGTCAGGGTGCCGGTGGTCGACGTGTAGTCCGTACCGGCAGTGGCGGTGCCGTTGCTGGTGTTGTAGCCGACCGAGACGGACTGACCCGAGGCTGCAGACAGCGTCACCGTAAAGGTGGCGGTGCCGGCGGCTTCGTTGACCGTGATGTCGTTGATCGACAGGCTTGGGGTGGCGTCGTTGTCGGTGATGGTCGCCGTACCAACTGCGCTGGCATTGCTGGTCGTGCCGGCCGTCGTGGTCGCGGTCAGCGTGAAGGCTTCTGCGGGTTCGTCGAGCAGGTCGTTGGTGACCGACGTGCGCACCAGCACGCTGGTGGTGCCAGCCGCGATGGTGACGCTGGTCGCATCGACCCAGGTCGTGCCGCCGTTGGTCGAGA
>JAZKIO010000074.1:0-7471 GCA_040384825.1 Pseudomonadota bacterium | reverse complement strand
ATGTCTGAACGCAGCGACCGCAGGTCGCGAAGTGAGTTGGCGACGAGGCCACGCGACCGAGCAGCGCAGAGCAGTCATCGCGCAGCGATGACCGCCTCCGTCGCGCGGTGCAGCGCACCCGGGCGTGCCTTTGTGCTCAGACGATTGCAGGAGGCCCCAACGAGGGCATGGCGCAACGACTAGACTGCGCGCCTATGCAAAATGTCGCCTATGTGCCAGTAACCACGCGACCCGCCATCCGGGTGGCGGTGGTCATGGAGCGCGAGGCGAATCCGAACCAGTGGGAGGCGTGGCGCTTCCGGCTGGTCGACGTGGTGCCGCACGAAGAGGCTTTCGGCGAAGCGCCGAGAATCCTGCGGGACGACGGCAAGCTGCGGCGCACGCTGTACCCGAACTTCACGCTCGAGCTGTTCCGCGACGAGGCGGAGGGCTACTTCCTGAACCTGCGCACCGGCACGCCGGTCTGGTTCGTCATGTGGCGCATCGACGATGAGGATCCGTCGCGGGCCTGGCCCGAGACCGTGAGCGTCTCGTACAACGAGGCCGGGCGCTGGCTCGACGCGCAGGAGCGCATCGACAACGTGCCGCTGCCCTCCGACCTGGCCGAGTGGCTGCAGGCGTATGCCGACGAGCACTACAAGCCCGAGCCGAAGAAGCGGCGCCGGCCGCAATCGTTCCTCGCCCCGGGGCAGCGCTCATGACGACCGAGGCACCGCCGGACGGCTTCCTCTCGCGCTGGTCGCGGCGCAAGGCGCAGGTGCGCGACGGCGCGGCGGTTCTGCCGGTAGCCGAGCCCGCGCAGGTGCCGGCCCCGGCCACGCCGTCGAGCGTCGAGGCGCCTGTGGTCGCACGCGCGGCGCCGGCGTCTGCCGACGTGGTGCCGACGGCGCCGCCGTTGCCCACGCTGGCCGACGTGGCGCAACTCACGCGCGAGTCCGACTACTCGCGCTTCGTCGCCGGCGGCGTCGACGAGGGCGTGAAGCGCGCGGCGATGAAGAAGCTGTTCACCGACCCGCACTTCAACGTGATGGACGGGCTGGACACCTACATCGACGACTACGGCAAGCCCGATCCGATCCCGCTCGCGATGCTGCGGCAGATGAACCAGTCGAAGATCCTGAAGCTGTTCGACGACGATGAAGAAGAAAAAAAAGACAAGGACAAGCCGGCACCCGCCGCCGACGTTGCCACCCCCGAGACATTGAACGCACCCGATGACCACGCTGATCTGCGACTGCAACAAGACGATGCCGTTGGACAACCAGGGCCTTCTCAAGGCGCTGGGGCCTGACGCCGGCGACGGCCTCCAGACGGTCCACACACTGCTGTGCCGGCGCGAGGCCGGCGCATTCCAGCGGGCGGCCAAGTCGGGCGACGACCTGCTGGTCGCCTGCACGCAGGAGAGTCGCCTTTTCCTCGAGCTGAACGGGCAGACCGAAGGCGCGCCGGGTGTCGCCGAGCGACCGATCCGCTTCGTCAACATCCGCGAGACCGGCGGCTGGTCCAAGGACGCGCGCGGCGCGACGCCGAAGATCGCCGGGCTGATCGCGCTGGCGCAACTGCCCGACGCCGATCCGGTGTCGACCGTCAGCTACCGCTCGAACGGGCGCGTGCTGGTGATCGGCGCCGCGGACCGCGCCCACCGCGCCGCGCAGATGCTGGCGGACAAGCTCGACGTGAGCCTGCTGCTTCAGCCCGAAACGCGGGGCGGCGGCACGCTGCCTCAGCCGCGCACGATGGCCGTCCACTCGGGCACGGTCACCGGCATCACCGGCTGGCTGGGCGCGTTCGAGGTCAGCTGGTCGCAGCGCAACCCGATCGACCTCGACCTGTGCACGCGCTGCAATGCCTGCATCGCCGTGTGCCCCGAGGGCGCGATCGACTTCAGCTACCAGATCGACCTGGCCAAGTGCACCAGCCACCGCGATTGCGTGAGCGCCTGCGACGCGGCCGGCGCGATCGATTTCGAGCGCGCGCCGCAGGCGGAGAGCGACACCTTCGACCTGGTGCTCGACCTGAGCGCCACGCCGCTGCTCGCGCTGCACCAGCCGCCGCAGGGCTACTTCTACGCTGCGGACGAGGCCGCGCTCGTCGCCGCCGTGCTGCAGCTGCGCGAGAGCGTCGGCGAGTTCGAGAAGCCGAAGTTCTTCGACTACAAGCAGAAGATCTGCGCGCACAGCCGCAACGAGCAGATCGGCTGCACCGCGTGCATCGACGTGTGCTCGGCGCAGGCGATCCGCAGTGACGCCTCGCGCAAGGGCAAGCCCGGTGGCGCGACGCTGGCCGGGATCATCGTGGAGCCGCACCTGTGCGTCGGCTGCGGCGCGTGCACCACCGTCTGCCCGAGCGGCGCGATCAGCTACGCCACGCCGCGCGCCGATCACCAGGGCCGCCGCATCCGCACGCTGCTCGGCACCTACCAGCGCGCCGGCGGCACCGACGCGGCGCTGCTGATCCACAGCCAGGCCGCGGGCTCCCAATTGATCGACGCGCTGGGCCGCGCCGCGCGCACCGACGCCGCCGTGCGCGGCGTGCCGGCGCGCGTGCTGCCGCTCGACGTGTGGCACACCGCGTCGATCGGCATCGACCTGTGGCTGTCGGCGATCGCGTTCGGCGCGTCGCAGGTCTGGGTGCTGATGACCGACGAGGAAGCGCCCGACTACCGGAGCGCGGTCGCCGCGCAGATGCAGGTGGCGCAGGCGATCCTGGCCGGGCTGGGCTTCACCGGCCAGCACTTCCGGATCGTCGAGGCGCGCGATGCGCTGGCGCTCGACGCGGCATTGCAGGCCGCGCCCGCGCCGTCGGTGAAGAAGCCGGCCACCTTCGCCGTCCAGGCCGACAAGCGCGGCACGTTGGACCTGGCGATCGAGCACCTGCTGCAGCAGGCTGCGCCACCCGCGCCGGAGGCGATCGCGTTGCCGGCCGCCGGGAGCCCGTTCGGCAGCCTGATCGTCGACCAGGAGCGCTGCACGATGTGCCTGAGCTGCGTCAGCGCCTGTCCCGAGGCCGCGCTGGCCGACAACGCCGAGCGGCCGCAGCTGCGCTTCATCGAGAAGAACTGCGTGCAGTGCGGCCTGTGCGCCAGCACCTGCCCCGAGGACGCCATCACGCTCGAGCCGCGCCTGTGGCTGGCCGACGCCGGCAAGGCGCGCAAGCAGGCGCGCGTGCTGAACGAGGTCGAGCCCTACCAGTGCATCCGCTGCGCCAAGCCGTTCGGCACGCTGAAGGCGATCGAGCTGATGGTCGGCAAGCTTGGTGCGCACCCGATGTTCCAGGGCGCGCGCGCGGACCGCCTGCGCATGTGCGGCGACTGCCGCGTGATCGACATCCACACCAACCCCGATGAAGTCAGGATCACCGATGTCTGACGCCCCGGTCGCGATGCAGTTCGGCACGCCGGACGACCGCGAGGAGATCGCCCGCGCCGAGGTCTACGGCCTGCTGGCCGCGCTGTTCATCGCGCCGCCGGGCGCCGAGCTGTACGAGCAGCTCCAGGTCGCCGTCACCGAGGCGCCGAGCGCCGGCGCGTTCCTCGAGACCAGTTGGTCCGAGGTGGTCGCGGCCTCGCGCCGCCTGCCGCGCGAGGCGGTGGTGGCGGAGTACACCGCGCTGTTCGGCGGCGTCGGCAAGCCGGAGATCTTCCTGTACGGCTCGTGGTTCATCGCCGGCACGCTCAACGAGAAGCCGCTGGTCGACCTGCGCAGCGACCTGGCCGCGCTCGGCCTGGAGCGGCCGGTCGGCGTGCTCGAGACCGAGGACCACCTCGCCAGCCTGTGCGAGACGATGCGCTACCTGATCGCCGGTGACGACCTCGCCGCCAGCAACCTCGCGAGCCAGCAGCGCTTCTTCGGCGCGCACCTGCGGCCGTGGGTCGAGCGGCTGGCCGACGCGCTCGCCGCGCACCCCCAGGCGGACTTCTATCGCGCGGTGGCCGCGTTCATGCGCGACTTCTTCGCCGTCGAATCGCAAGGGTTCGACCTGCTCGACGCGTAGCAAAGCGCCATTCCTTTCACGAACCTGACACCCCTGCCGGTGTCACCTTACGGACAGACCCTGATGACGCTATGCAACATCTTGCATACATTCCCCCTAACTTGCAGTTCATCCGCCCCGGGAGCGCCACGCCATGAGTGACCACACCACCGAATCCTCCACCGCCCAGCCGCTGAAGCGCCGCGGGCTGCTGATCGGGGCCGGCGCCGCCGGTGCCGCCGTCGTGGCGGCCAAGGTGCTGCCGGGTGCCGCGCCCGTCGTGGCGCCGGTGGCGGCGGTCGCCACCAAGGCGATCGACCCGGCCGGTGGCTATCAGGTCACCGACCACGTGCTGCGCTACTACGCCACCACCCGCGCTTGACGCCGAGGCCCACCCCATGCTGCTGACACGCAAATCCACCCAAGCCGGCGAGCCCGCGACCAGCGGCCTCGTCAACAGCCTCGCGCGCGGCGTCGCCACGCACAACCGGCGCGCGATCCCGACGATGGACCGGCGGGCGTTCCTGCGCCGCTCCGGGCTCGGCGTCGGCGCCGGCCTCGCGGCCACGCAGCTGACGCTGGTGCAGAAGAAGGCGCACGCCGCCGATCCGGCCGCCGCCACCGATGCGGCCAAGAAGACGGTCATCAAGCGCACCGTCTGCGGCCACTGCTCGGTGGGCTGCGCGGTCGACGCGGTCGTCGAGAACGGGGTCTGGACGCGCCAGGAGCCGGTGTTCGATTCGCCGATCAACCTCGGCGCGCATTGCGCCAAGGGCGCGGCGCTGCGCGAGCACGGCCATGGCGAGTACCGGCTGCGCACGCCGATGAAGCTGGTCAACGGCAAGTACGAGAAGATCACCTGGGACCAGGCGCTGAACGAGATCAGCGCCAAGATGCTCGAGCTGAAGAAGCAGAGCGGGCCGGACTCGGTGTTCGTCGTCGGCTCGAGCAAGCACAGCAACGAGCAGGCCTACCTGATGCGCAAGTGGGTCAGCCTCTGGGGCAGCAACAACTGCGACCACCAGGCGCGCATCTGCCACAGCACCACGGTCGCGGGCGTCGCGAACACCTGGGGCTACGGGGCGATGACCAACTCGTACAACGACATGCGGAACTCGAAGGCCGCGATGTACATCGGCTCGAACGCCGCCGAGGCGCACCCGGTCTCGATGCTGCACATGCTGCACGCCAAGGAAACCGGCTGCAAGATGATCGTCGTCGACCCGCGCTTCACGCGCACGGCGGCCAAGGCGGACGACTACGTCCGCATCCGCTCGGGCAGCGACATCCCGTTCCTGTTCGGCGTGCTGTACCACGTGTTCGCCAACGGCTGGGAAGACAAGCAGTACCTGAACGATCGCGTCTACGGCATGGACAAGATCAAGGCCGAGGTCATGGCCAAGTGGACGCCGGACAAGGTGCTCGAGGCCTGCGGCGTCGACGAGGCCACCTGCCTGAAGACCGCGCGCACGCTGGCCGAGAACCGGCCCAGCACGATCGTCTGGTGCATGGGCCAGACCCAGCACACGATCGGCAACGCGGTCGTGCGCGCCTCGTGCATCCTGCAGCTCGCGCTCGGCAACGTCGGCGTGAGCGGTGGCGGCACCAACATCTTCCGCGGCCACGACAACGTGCAGGGCGCGACCGACGTCGGCCCCAACCCCGATTCGCTGCCCGGCTACTACGGCCTGGCCGAAGGCGCGTGGAAGCACTTCGCGAAGGTCTGGGACGTCGACTTCGAGTGGATCAAGAAGCAGTACGCGCCGGGCATGCTGACCAAGCCCGGCATGACGGTCTCGCGCTGGATCGACGGCGTGCTCGAGAAGAACGAGCTGATCGACCAGGACAGCAACCTGCGCGGCCTGTTCTTCTGGGGCCACGCGCCGAACTCGCAGTCCCGCGGTCTCGAGATGAAGACGGCGATGGACAAGCTCGACCTGCTGGTCGTGATCGACCCGTACCCGTCGGCCACCGCCGCGATGGCGGCGATGCCGAGCAAGGCCGGCGAGCTCAACGCCAACCGCGCGGTCTACCTGCTGCCGGCCGCCACGCAGTTCGAGACCTCGGGCTCGGTCACGGCGTCGAACCGCTCGATCCAGTGGCGCGAGAAGGTCATCGAGCCGCTCTGGGACTCGCGCACCGACCACATGATCATGTACCAGCTCGCGCAGAAGCTGGGCTTCGACAAGGAGTTCGTCAAGTCGCACAAGCTGGTCGCCGGCAAGGGCGGGATGATGGAGCCGGAGGTCGAATCGGTGCTGCGCGAGATCAACCGCGGCATGTGGACCATCGGCTACACCGGCCAGAGCCCCGAGCGCCTGAAGGCGCACATGCGCAACATGAACGTCTTCGACGTCAAGACGTTGCGCGCCAAGGGCGGCGTCGACAAGGAAACCGGCTACAAGCTCGACGGCGACTACTTCGGCCTGCCGTGGCCGTGCTACGGCACCGCCGAGCTCAAGCACCCGGGCTCGCCGAACCTGTACGACACCAGCAAGCACGTGATGGACGGTGGCGGCAACTTCCGCGCGAACTTCGGCGTCGAGCGCGAGGGCACCAGCCTGCTGGCCGAGGATGGCTCGTGCTCCAAGGGCTCCGAGATCACGACGGGCTACCCGGAGTTCGACCACATCCTGCTGAAGAAGCTGGGCTGGTGGGCCGACCTGACCGACGCCGAGAAGGCCGCGGCCGAGGGCAAGAACTGGAAGACCGACCTGTCCGGCGGCATCCAGCGCGTCTCGATGAAGCACGGCTGCCATCCGTTCGGCAACGCCAAGGCGCGTGCGGTGGTCTGGAACTTCCCGGACCCGGTGCCGCAGCACCGCGAGGCGCTGTACTCGACCCGCCCGGACCTGATCGCCAAGTACCCGACCCACGACGACAAGAAGGCGTTCTGGCGCCTGCCGACGCTTTACAAGAGCGTGCAGGAGAAGAACAAGGACATCGGCAAGCAGTTCCCGCTGATCATGAGCTCGGGGCGCCTCGTCGAGTACGAGGGCGGCGGCGAGGAGACGCGCTCCAACCCGTGGCTCGCCGAGCTGCAGCAGGAGATGTTCGTCGAGATCAACCCCGCGACCGCCAACGACCGCGGCATCCGCGACGGCGAGAACGTCTGGGTCACGACGCCGACCGGCGCGCGGCTCACCGTCAAGGCGCTGGTCACGGAGCGGGTCGACCGCGAGACCGTCTGGCTGCCGTTCCACTTCTCGGGCCGCTGGCAGGGCGCCGACATGCTCGCCTACTACCCCGAAGGCGCGCACCCGGTGATCCGCGGCGAGGCCGTCAACACCGCGACGACCTACGGCTACGACAGCGTGACGATGATGCAAGAGACCAAGACGACGGTGTGCCAGGTCGCCAAGGCCACGGCCTGACCGACCCGGACCCCAGGAGTACACGATGGCAAGAATGAAATTCATCTGCGACGCCGAGCGTTGCATCGAATGCAACGGCTGCGTCACCGCCTGCAAGGCCGAGCACAACGTGCCGTGGGGCGTGA
>JAZKIO010000073.1:0-20630 GCA_040384825.1 Pseudomonadota bacterium | reverse complement strand
CCCGAGTGGCAGACCGACTTCCATCACTTCATCGTCAACCACATGATCGTCGGCTTCGTGCTGCTGGCGACCAACCTGCTGGTGCACAAGCTGTTCGGCTGGGCTGCGCAGGACGGCATCCGCGGCTGGGTGCAGGGGCTGAACTTCTGGGTCGCGCTGTTCCTGATCGTGCTGGTGGCCGACCTGGTGCAGTACGCCACCCACCGCGCGTACCACGAGGTGCCGCTGCTGTGGCGGCTGCATGCGGTGCACCACAGCGTCAAGAGCATGGACTGGCTGGCCGGCTCGCGCCAGCACATCCTCGAGCTGATCATCACCCGCACGCTGGTGCTGGCGCCGATCTACGTGCTGGGCTTCAGCAAGGAAGTGATCGATGCCTACATCATCATCGTCGGCTTCCAGGCGGTGTTCAACCACGCCAACGTGAGCGTGCGGCTCGGCCCGCTGCGCTACGTGATCGTGACGCCGAACTTCCACCACTGGCACCACTCGCAGGACGACGCGGCGATCGACAAGAACTACGCGGCCCACTTCGCGTTCATCGACTACGCGTTCGGCACCGCGGTCAAATCGGACCGGGAATGGCCCGAGCAATACGGCGTGGTCGGCGACTACGTGCCGAACGGCTTCCTGAAGCAGCTGGCCTTCCCGTTCGTGTGGCGGGGCTGAACGCGGACACGGTCGACGCGATCGTCGTCGGCGCCGGCGCGGCGGGCCTGCACTGCGCGGCCATCGCCGGCCAGCGCGGCTTGAAGGTGCTGCTGATCGACCACGCCGAGAAGGTCGCCGAGAAGATCCGCATCTCGGGCGGCGGGCGCTGCAACTTCACCAACCGCGACACGACCTCGGCGAACTTCCTGTCGGCGAATCCGCACTTCTGCCGCTCGGCGCTGGCGCGCTACACACCGACGGATTTCATCGCACTGCTGCAGAAGCACCGCATCGACTGGCACGAGAAGCACAAGGGCCAGCTGTTCTGCGACGACAGCAGCGAGCAGGTTATCGCGATGCTGCTGCACGAGTGCGAGACCGGCGGCGTGGTGCGCTGGCAGCCGTGCGCGGTGCAGGCGGTGCGGCACGACGACGCCGGCTTCGCGCTCGACACCGACCGCGGCACCGTCTCGGCGAAGCAGCTGGTGATCGCGACCGGCGGCCTGTCGATCCCGAAGATCGGCGCGACCGACTTCGGCTACCGGCTGGCGCGCCAGTTCGGCCACGCGATCGTCGAGACCCGCCCTGCCCTGGTGCCGCTGACCTTCGACCCGGTGAGCTGGGCGCCGTTCGCGGCGCTCTCGGGCTTGTCGCTCGAGGCGTCCATCGAGACCGGCGACGGCAAGATGCGCACCGCGTTCCTCGAGGACTTGCTGTTCACGCACCGCGGCCTGAGTGGCCCGGCGGTGCTGCAGATCTCGAGCTACTGGCGCCCGGGCACATCGATCCGTCTCGACCTCACGCCCGGTCGCGACCTGAACGCCGAACTGCTGCAGGCCAAGCAGGACTCGCGCCGCAAGCTCGCGAACGAGCTCGCCGAGCTGATCCCGAAGCGCCTCGCGGAAGCCTGGCTCGCGACGACGCCCGATCTGGCCGAGCGCACGCTGCCCGAGCAGCGCGACCGCGACCTGGCGCAGCTGGCCACGCGCCTGCAACGCTGGGAACTCAAGCCGCAAGCGACCGAGGGCTACCGCAAGGCCGAGGTCACTGCCGGCGGCGTCGACACCCGCGAACTCAGTTCGCAGACGATGGAAAGCCGCCTCGTGCCGGGCCTGCACTTCGTCGGCGAAGTGGTCGACGTGACCGGCTGGCTCGGCGGCTACAACTTCCAGTGGGCCTGGGCCAGCGCGTTCGCCTGCGCGACGGCGCTCACGCCGGGCTGATCGATCACGGCATCGCGATGGCACGCAGCAGCAGGCTCGTGCCGCCGACGATCAGCAACGCCCACACCGCCTGCACCGCCCGCCGCGTCGACAGCCGCGCATGCAGCCGGCTGCCGACCAGGTAGCCGATGACCGCGCAGGGCATCAGCGCGAACGCGAGCGGCAGCAGCCCGGCCTGCTGGTAGAAGCCGCTGCCGGTGAAGAGCACCAGCCGGATCACCGCGGTGCAGAAGATCAGCACGCCGATGGTCGCGCGCAGCACGACCTTGTCCGACAGGCGCCGCGCCAGGTAGATCGTGTAGATCGGCCCGCCGGTGCCGTAGAGCGCGGTGAACGCGCCGCCGAACAGGCCGGCCGGCAGCGCCCAGCGCGCCGAGACCGGCGTCGGCACGGCGCGGCTCAGCAGGCTGTACGCCGCATAAGCGACGACGAAGCCGCCCAGGCCCAGCAGCAGCCAGCGCTCGGCCACGTGCACCAGCAGCGTCACGCCGCCGACCATCCCGACCGCGACGATCGGCAGCATCCGCAGCAGCTCAGGCCGACTCAGGTCGTGCCGGTTCCGCAGGCCGAGCAGCAGGCCGGTGAGCAGGTCGAACACCAACATCATCGGCACCGCGAACTTCAGCGGGAAGAACTGCGCCAGCAGCGGCACCGCGACGATCGACGAGCCGAAGCCCGTCAGCCCGTACACCACGTAGCCAAGCGTGACGATTGCCGCCGCGGCCAGCAGCGTGCTCGTCGGCAGATCGATCAAGCGGCTGCGCCTTCGCGTCGGTTGCTTAGCGCTTGATCTGCGGCGCGGGCACGCCTTCGATCATCACGTTGAGGCAGGCCGGCAGGCCGCTCGCGTGCGCGCGCTGCGCCGCAGCCGCCATCGCGGCCGGGTCGGTGACCTGCTCGCCGTGGCCGCCGAAGGCCTGTGCGACAGCGTCGTAGCGCATCGGCCGCAGCTCGCAGCCGATCAGGCGCTCGGCGCCGTAGTCGCGC
The DNA here is from genome assembly GCA_040384825.1 of Pseudomonadota bacterium. GTDB lineage: Bacteria > Pseudomonadota > Gammaproteobacteria > Burkholderiales > Burkholderiaceae_C > LMDS01. The sequence goes on along the minus strand of JAZKIO010000073.1, from coordinate 17,769 downwards.
AGCTGGATCTGGTACTCGGCGTTCCAGCGCGCGTCGTTGCCGATCACGGAGACGAAGCCCAGGCCGTAGCGCACGGCGGTGTCGTACTCGGCGATGTGGAAGCCGATCGTGCCGTCGCCCATGATCGCGACGACCGGCGCATCGGCCGGCACCGCGCAACGCGCTGCCAGCGCATACGGCAGGCCGGAGCCGATCGAGCCGGCGACGCCGTTGTTCACGCGGTGCGGCGCGCGAAGGCAGGCCATCGCCCACTGGCCGATCTCGCCGCCGTCGCACACGAGCACCGCGTCGGCGTGACTGTCGAGCAGCGCCTGCAGCGGGCGCAGCATCTGCACGGGGTGCAGGCGGCCCGGGACCGCGGAGCGCGCGGTGTCCCAGGCCGGCGGGCGGTGCGCGAGCGCGCTGCGCACGTCGGCGAGCCAGACGGTCGCTGTCGAACGCGTCGCTGCAGCGGTCAACGCCTGCAGCGTGGCGGCCGCGTCGGCGGTCGCGGTGACCTGCAAGCGCGCGCCCAGCGCGCGCCGCGTGCGCTCGATCTCGGCCGGTTCCGCGTCGACCTGGTGCACCGCCGCGTCGGCCGGGAACGGCGCCTTGCCGAACTTGAGCGTGAAATCGACCCGCTTGCCGACCAGCACGATGCAGTCGGCCTGCGCCAGCACCTGCGCGAATGCGCCGAGGCTGGCGTCGGCGATGCCGCGCGGGCTCTCCATGCCGATCACCGGCACGCCGCTGGCCGCTTCCAGCGCGGCGATCAGTGCGCGGCCCGGTCGCGTCATGCACGACGGGCCGACCAGCACCATCGGGCGCTTCGCCTGCGCGAGGCGCTGCGCGAGATCGTTCGCGACAACACCGTCCAGCGGCATCGGTTCGGCAATGAACGCCTCGGCCGCGAGTGGCGCCGACGTCGCGTTGTCGTCGAGCACATCCGTCGGCAGGCTCAGGTGCACCGGGCCGGGCCGGCCGGAGCGTGCGAGGCGGATCGCCTTCGCGATGTCGCCGGCCACCGCATCGGCGCTGGCGCAGGTCCAGGCCGCCTTGACGACCGGCGCGGCCATCTCGGCCTGGCGCATCTCCTGGAACGCGCCCTGCCCGAGCTGGTCGTTCGGCGCGTGGCCGGACAGCAGCACGACCGGCGCCTCCGCCATCTGCGCCGTGTAGAGCGCGGACACCGCGTTGGCGTGCCCCGGCCCGCCGGTCACGAGCGCGATGCCGACCTCGCCGGTGATGCGCGCGTACGCATCCGCCATGTGCACCGTGCTCGCCTCGTGGCGGGTGTGGACCAGCTCGATCGACGAGTCGAATGCCGCGTCGAAGACCGGCATGATGTGGTTGCCGGACAGCGTGAAGATGCGCCGCACGCCGGCCGCCTCGAGGGCGCGCACCAGCGCATCGGCACCGCGTCGCTTGGTCGATTGGTTCATCGTTCCCGGTCCTATTTGAGTTCGATCTGCAACTGGCGCCCGAGCCGCTCGTAGACCGCGAACTGCTCGGCCGCGAACTTCTCGGTTTCGGCCGGGCTCAGCACCCGCGGGATGCTGCCGGCCTTCTCGGTCGCCGCGATCCACTGCGGGTCTTTCGCCGCGGCCTGCAGCGTCGCGACCCAGCGGTCGACGAGCTCCTTGCTCATGCCGGGCGGGCCGTAGAGCGCGCTCCAGCCGACGATGGCCTCCATCTGCGGGAAACCGGCCTCGCGCGCGGTGGGCACGTCGGGCAGTTCCTTCACGCGCTCGGGCGTGGTCGTGACGATGGCGCGCAGCTTACCGGCGCGCACGTTGCCCATCAGCGAGCTCAGGTTGCCGCAGCTGAAGTCGACATCGCCGGCGAGCACCGCGAGTGCCGCCTCGCCGCCGCCCTTGTAGGCGATCTGCACCGCGGCGTCCTTGCCCAGCTTGAGCGTGTCGAACAGCAGCTGCGGGCCGAAGTTCAGGATCGTCGCCGGGCCCGAGGTGCTGTAGTTCAGCTTGCCGGGCCGTGCCTTCAACGCGTCCGCCAGGTCCTTCAACGACCGGATCGGCGAATCGGCCCGCGTGACGCAGACATACGGGTTGAGTTCGAGCAGGCCGAGGAAGCTGAAGTCGTTCCACTTGTAGCCGGTCGTCGGCTGCAGCGCCGGCAGCACGGCTTGCGAGCCGACGCGCGCGATCAGCAGCGTGTAGCCATCGGGCTTGGCGTTGCGCACCGTCGCCGAACCGATGCCGCCGCTCGCGCCGGCCCGGTTCACGGGCACCAGCGGTTGCGCCATCGTCTTCTGCGCGACCATCGCGAGCGCCCGTGCGGCACCGTCGGCATCGCCGCCGGCACTGAACGGGATCACCAGCGTGATCGGCTGGTCCGGGTAGGCGCCGGTCTGTGCCGAGGCACCGACGGCAAAGGCGGCGAGGCCCATCGCAAGGACGTGGTGGGTGTGCAAGCTGTCGTCTCCTGTCGTTGTGGTGGTTGTGTGCCGGCCTGCGCGCGGTGCGCTCAGCCGCTGGCGTCGGTCAGGATCGTCTGCCCTGGTTCGACCCGGGTGAAGCGGACCGGCTCGCGCCGCATCGTCAGTGCGTCACCGGACTGGGTGACGACGATGTAGGTCGAGCCCGGCAGGTCGCCGGTCTGCGGGTGGTCTTCGCGGAAGTGGGCGCCACGCGAATCCTCGCGCGCGAGTGCCGAGGTGGCGATCACGCGGCTCACGGCGATCAGGCTCTTCAGGTTCAGCCAGTCGTGCCAGCTGAGGTTGAACGCGCGGTCGCCGTCGGCCACGCCGACGCGGTCGAGCCGGCGCTCCAGGTCGTCGAGCGTGGTCAGCGCGCGCTGCAGGCCCTCGGCGGTGCGCAGGATGCCCACGTCCTGCCACATGCAATCGAACAGCGCCTCGCGGATCGGTTCGATCGACGCGGGCGCATTCGCGAACGGCGCCTCGTGGCGCACGATGCTGGTCGCGATCGACGCCTCGTCGGCCGCGTGAAAGGCACCTTCGGCGCGCACCCACGCCGCCATGCGGTCGCCGGCGATGCCGCCGAAGACGGTGGAATTCGCCACGCCGTTGCCGCCGAGCCGGTTGGCGCCGTGCACCCCGCCGGTGTCCTCGCCGGCCGCGAACAAGCCGTGCAGCGCGGTGCTGCAATCGGCGCTGAACTGCACGCCGCCCATCATGTAGTGGGCGGTCGGCACCACCTCGACCAGGCCGCCGGCCAGGTCGAAGCCGCAGTCCTCGCAGCGCTCGACCATGCCCTTGAACTGCTTGCGCACGTTGTCGACGCCGAGGTGCGACATCTGGATGTACACGCCGCCGTTCGGCGAGGTGCGGCCGGCGCGCATCTCCGAGAAGATCGAGCGCGAGACGATGTCGCGCGTCGCGCGTTCGAGCCGCGGGTCGTAGCGGTCCATGAAGCGCTGCTTCTCACCGTTCAGCAGGTAGCCGCCGGCACCGCGCAGGCCCTCCTCGAGCACCGTGCCGGTCATGCGCGTGCCGGTGCCGGCGAGCAGGCCGGTCGGGTGGAACTGCACCATCTCCATGTCGCGAAGCGGCAGGCCGGCGCGCAGCGCCATCGCCAGGCCGTCGCAGGTCTTGTCGCCCGACGGCGTGTGGTACTTGTACATGGTCGGGCCGCCGCCGGTGGCGAGCAGCACGGCCTTGGCCTGCACGAACACGAACGCGCCATCGCGCATGTCGATCATCAGCACGCCGGCCAGCGCGCGGCCGTCGGCGGTCTTGACGAGCTCGATCGCGCGGTGCTCCTCCAGCCGGTCGATGCCGCGCCACCAGACCTGCTCCGACAGCCGGTTGATGATCTCGATGCCCGTCAGGTCGCCCTTGTGCACGGTGCGGTCGAAGGTCTGGCCGGCGAACGCCTTCTGGTGGACCGTGCCGTCGGGGTTGCGGTCGAAGAAGCAGCCGAGCTCGTTCTCCAGCTCGTGCACGCGCTCGACCGCCTTGGTCACGAGCGTCCAAGCCAGGTCCTGGTCGGACAGCCACTTGCTGCCCTCGATCGTGTCCATGAAATGCCGCTCGACCGAATCGCCGGCCGCGAGCGCGACGTTGTAGCCGCCCTGGACCATGCGCGTGCAGCCGCACTTGCCGAGCAGGCCCTTGACGGCCACGGTGATCTTGAGCTCGGGCGCGCCCTGGTGCGCGTGCAACGCCGCGAACAGCCCCGCGCCGCCGGAGCCGAGGATCAGGATGTCGGTCTGCAGCCGCTTGACGGGCGTCATGCTGTCTTCACTCCGAGACTCGCCAGCACCTGCGCGCGCCGCGCCTGCGTGTCGTGGCGCACCACGTCGTAGAGGCTGCCGCCGTGGCTGTCCATGCCGACCAGCAACGGCCCGAAATCGCGGATGCGGAACTTCCACAGCGACTCGGGGTTGAGGTCGTCCATGTCGACGTCCTCGATCTGCTCCACCCAGGTCGTCTCCAGCGCCGCGGTGCCACCGACGATCGCGAGGTACGCGCCGCCGAGTTCCTTGAACGCCGCGGCGGACCCTTCGCGCAGCCCGCCCTTGCCGACGATCAGGCGCACGCCCTTCTGCGTCATCAGCGGCCGCGTGAAGCGCTCCATGCGGTCGGACGTCGTCGTGCCGATGCAGATCGGCTGGTAGCCCGCCGGGTAGGCGGCGCTGGGCTCGACCTTCTTCACGTTCGGCGCGGTGTGGATCACCGCGTGGCCGTTCAGGTCGAAGCGCGTCGTTCGGCCGCGGTCGAACAGGTGGATCTGGGTCGCGTCGCGGATGCCGTAGAGCGTGCGCTGCAGCGTGACGGTGTCGTTGACCCGCAGCGCGCGCACCTGCGCCTCGCTGACGGGCATCTCGAATTCGTGGTGGGCCATGTCTGGGCGCTCCGCTCAGAACCCGTAGCTCACGCCGGCCGGCGTGAAGCTCGCCCGCGCGCGCCGCGCCGAATGACACTGCATGTTCACGGCGATCGGGTTCATCGTGATGTGGGTCGCGGCCAGTTCGATGTGGACCGCGAATGCGGTCGAGTCGCCGCCGAGCCCCTGCGGGCCGACGCCGAGCTGGTTGACCGCGGCCGAGAGCTGCGATTCGAGCGCCGCGCCGTCGGCATCGGCGCAGCGCGTGCCGAGCTCGCGCGTCGCGGCGCGCTTGGCCAGCGCGACCGACAGGTCCGACGTGCCGCCCAGCCCGACGCCGACGATCGTCGGCGGGCAGGTCTTGCCGCCGGCGGCGAGCACGCAGTCGATCACGAAGGTCTTGATCGCGTCGATGCCCTCGGCCGGGATCGCCATCTTCAGGAACGAGTTGTTCTCGGAGCCGCTGCCTTTCGGCACCATCTCGATCTGCAGCGACTCGGGCTCGTCGGTGAAATCGATGTGGATCACCGGCACCTCGATGCCGCAGGACGTGTGTTCGTTCTTGCGCGTCAGCGGGTGCACGACCGAGCTGCGCAGCGGGTACTCGCGGGTCGCGCGCTCGCAGCCGCGCCGCAGTGCCTGCTTCAGCGCGTGGCCGTCGACCTGCACGTCGCGACCGATCCAGACGTTGTAGATCGGCACGCCGGTGTCCTGGCACAGCAGGTTGTCGGTCTTCTCGGCGACCGCGATGTTGGTCACCATCGTGCCGAGCATCTGCTTGGCGGTGGCGCCGGTCTCGGTCGTCTGAAGGCGGCTGAAGCCCGCCTTGATGTCGGGCGGCAGCACCTTCAGCGCGCGGATGTAGAGCTCCTTGGCGGCGTCTTCCACCGCCTGCAGATCGACCTTCATGACATCACCTCAGTTGGCGGAAAGCTTGCGGTTCTTCACCACCGTCGCCCAGTGCTGGGACTCCTCGTCCATCGCCTTCACGAACTCGGCCGGCGAATTGCCGACCGGCGTCATGCCCTGCACGTACAGGCGCGCCTTGATCTCGGTGGAAGCGAGCGCCTTGACCACGTCGGCGTGGATCCTGGCGAGGATCGGCGCGGGCGTGCCGGCCGGCGCGAGCAGGCCGAACCAGCCGGTGTTCTCGAAGCCCGGCAGGCCGCTCTCGGAGACGGTGGGCACCTCGGGCATCGACGGCATGCGCTGCTTGCTCGTGACCGCCAGCGCGCGCAGCCGCCCCTTGCCGAGCAATGCCGACGCGGCGGCGAAGTTGCCGACCATCATCTGCGTCTGGTGCGCGATCAGGTCGGTGTAGGCCGGCGCCTCGCCCTTGTACGGCACGTGGACGATGTCCACGCCGGCCGCGTTGGCGAAGTTCTCCCCCGCCAGGTGCACCTGGCTGCCCACGCCGGCCGAGCCGAAATTGATCGAGCCGGGTTTCGCCTTGGCCTGCGCGATCAGCTCCTTCACGCTGGTCAGCGGCGAGTCGTCGGGCACGACCACCAGCATCGGACCGCTCGCCACGTTGGTGACCGGCACCAGGTCCTTCTTGGTGTCGAAGGGCATCTTCTTGTAGAGCTGCGGGTTGATCGTGATGCTGCCGGTGCCGAACAGCAGCGTGTAGCCATCGGCCGGTGACTTGGCGACGATGTCGGCACCGAGGTTGCCGCCGGCGCCGGCGCGGTTGTCCACCACCACCGTCTGGCCCCAGACCTCGGTCAGCTTCTGCGCCATCATCCGCGCGATCACGTCGGTCGAGCCGCCGGGCGCGAACGGCACGACCAGGCGCACGGGCTTGTTCGGCCACGCCTCCTGCGCGAGCGCGGGAGCGCTCCAGCTGGCGGCCAGCACGGTCGCGGCCAGCAGGCCGGCCAGGGTCGAGCGTCGGGTGGTGTTGGTCTTCATCCGTGAGTCTCCGATTCTTGTGATCAGGAAAAGAGCGAAAGCGCGAAGGCCATGCCGGCCACCGCAGCGAAACCGAGCGAGCCGGCGATCCAGTCCTTGCGCAGGTTGGAGGCGCTGCCGAACTCGATGATCAGCAGCCGCACGCCGCCGGTCATGTGCAGCGCGAGCAGCACCACGAGCCCCCACTCGGCGAACTTGAACAGCGGCCGGTCGGTGGCGCGCAGGAAGCCGTCGAGCGCCGCCGCGCCGTGCAGCGCCTGGCCGAGCGCCCAGAAATGGATCGGCAGGAACAGCGCCAGGCCGAGGCCCGACAGCCGGTGCATCAGGAACGCCCAGTACGCCGGGTGCGAGCGGGCCCGCTGGTCGTTGCGGCGCATCATGCAACCACCACCGCCCACACCGCGCGCAGCCCCATCACCAGCAGCAGCAGCCCGAAGGCACGTGCGAGCCACAGCGCCGGCGCCTCGGCCAGGCCCCACCATTCCCGCGCGATGTTCGCCAGGCCGACCGGCACGTGCACCGCACAGGCGACAACGAACACCGCGTAGAACGCACCGAACGCCCAGTTGCCCTGGGTGCGGCCGAGGATGCCGGCGGCGCTCAGCCCGCCGCGCACCGCGTAGATCAGCACGCCCAGGTGCACGAGCACGCACAGCGCCAGCACCATCGCGCTGATGCGCTGCCAGTACCAGCGCTTGGCCTGCGCAATGGCCGCGGCGCTCACAGCTCACCCCGCACGGCGGCCTTCGCGACGGTGCGCTTCAGCCCGGCGATCGACAGCGTCGGCGCCAGCTGCTTCGGGCAGAGCTCGGTGCACGAGCCCTGGGTGTGGCAGGCGTGGCAGCCGGCATCGCCGGCGACGGCCCGCAGGCGCTCCGTCTGCTGCACGTCGCGCACGTCGTTCACGAGCGTCCAGGCTCGGTTCAGCGCGGCCGGGCCGAGGTAATCGGGGCGCCAGCCGACCACGTCGCACGAGGCGTAGCAGACGCCGCAGCCGATGCACTCGATGCCGGCGTTCGCGGCTGCCCGCTCCGGCGAGGCCGGTGCAACCTTCGCGAACTCGTCGGCCCGCGTCGCCGTGCCCTTGAACTGGCCCTTGGCGCGCGCCCACTTGTCGAAGAAGGCGCTCATGTCGGTCGCCAGGTCCTTGATGACCGGCAGGTTGGACAGCGGCGCGATCTCGAGTTCGCCGCCGTCGCCCGCGACCTTGGCGACGTGGGTCCGGCAGGTCCAGCAGGCCTTGCCGTTGACCGTCATCGCGCACGACCCGCACATCCCGACCCGGCACGCGAAGCGGTAGCTCAGCGTCGGCTCGAGAAAGCGCTGGATGTGCGTGACGACGTCCAGCACCGTCTGGCTGCCCTGCCGTGGCACCTCGTAGCGCGTGAATTCGCCCTGCTGCGCCCCGCGCCAGACCTTCACCGTGAGCGTCGTCGACATGTGCTGCGTTCGTTCTGTCCGTGGATTCAGCCGCGGATCATCGTCAGGCGCGCTCGAAAGGAAAAGCGAATTATTCTTCTATCGAGCGATGAAAAAACTTTAGAGTCAGGCGCCATGTCGTCGATCCGCACCCTGAAGAGCTTCCTCGCCGTCGCCCGCCTCGGCTCGTTCTCGGCCGCGGGCAAGGAGATCGGGCTGACTGCCGCGGCCGTCGGCCAGCAGATCCGGGCGCTGGAGGACGAACTCCACAAGGTGCTGTTCGACCGCAGCGGCCGGGCGATCGTGCTGAACACCGCCGGGCGCGGCATGGTGGCGCCGGTGAAGGAACTGGTCGCGCGCTACGAGGCGCTGGCGGCCGGTGACGCCGGCGAGGCGCTGAGCGGCACCGTCGTCATGGGCGCGCTGGTCTCGGCGCTGATGGGCGCGTTCGCGGACAGCCTGTGGTCGCTGACCCGCCAGCACCCGGACCTGGACGTGACGCTGTTCGCCGGCCAGTCGGCCGACTTCGCGGTCCGCGTCGACCGCGGGGAACTGGACGCCGCGGTGGTGACGCAGCCGCCGATCCGGCTGCCCTCCAACCTCGTGTGGACGCCGCTCTACACCGAGCCGATGGTGTTGATCGTGCCGGCGAAACCGCAGTTCGTCGTGCCGACCGACGCGCTGGGCATCCTGGCGGCCTGCCCGTTCCTGCGCTTCGACCGCCAGACCTGGACCGGCCACCTGGTCGACGAGGTGCTGGCGGCCTGCGGCGCGACCGCGGCCCGCACGCGCATGGAGCTCAATTCGCTGGAGGCGATCGTCGCGCTGGTGCGCCAGGGCTTCGGCGTCTCGATCGTGCCGCAGCTGGCCAACCTGCAGTGGTCGCGCGACCGGGCATTGCGTATCGTGCCGCTGCCGGGCGTGGGCGTGCAGCGCTCGGTGGGCCTGCTGGAGCGGCGCCAGCACAGCCGGGCGCGGGTCACCGAGGCGATCAAGGCGTACTTCGCCGCAGGCGCCGCGCCCGGGGCGCGCTGAGCGCGGCTGGGTTGCAGCCACCCACGTTCGGGCTATAATCGACGGTCTTTGCTGGCAAAACCCCGCGTTGCGATTGGCGAGCCCCCGAGAACAGGAACTCCGGACCCTCCGGTTTTCAGGAACCCGCCGACACCGAGCGCACTTCAATTCAGGATCAACCCTTTACATGACTACGATTCGCGTCAAAGAAAACGAGCCATTCGACGTGGCACTGCGCCGCTTCAAGCGCACCATCGAGAAGCTCGGCCTGCTGACCGACCTGCGTGCCCGTGAGTTCTACGAGAAGCCCACCGCCGAGCGCAAGCGCAAGAAGGCTGCCGCCGTGAAGCGTCACTTCAAGCGCGTTCGCAGCATGCAGCTGCCGAAGAAGCTGTTCTGACGCGGTCGTAGCTTCACTGCCCCTGGAGAGCCCGCGCACCGCGGGCTTTCTTGTTTTTGTCGACTGGAGTCGTGATGACGCTCAAAGAAACGATCACCGAAGACATGAAGACCGCCATGCGCGCCAAGGATGCGCCGCGGCTGTTGACGATCCGCGGCCTGCTCGCCGCGCTCAAGCAGCGCGAGGTCGACGAACGCATCGAGCTCGACGACGCGGCCGTGATCGCGATCGTCGACAAGCTCGTCAAGCAGCGCAAGGACTCGATCACCCAGTTCACGGCCGGCAACCGGCCCGACCTGGTCGAGAAGGAAGCCGCGGAACTCGCCGTGCTCGAAGGCTACCTGCCACAGCGGATGGACGCCGACGCGGTCGCGACCGAGGTCGCCGCGATCGTCGCAGAACTGGGCGCCAAGGGCCCGGGCGACATGGGCAAGGTGATGGGCGCCGTGAAGACGAAGCTCGCGGGCAAGGCCGACATGGCGCTGGTCTCGGCCGCCGTCAAGAAGGCGCTGGCACCATGAGCGCGCCGCCGATCCAGCAGCTGAGCGCCGACGTGTGCGTGGCGCCGCAACTCGACCCGGCCGCGATGGCCTGGGCCGCCGAGGCCGGCTTCAAGAGCGTGGTGAACAACCGCCCCGACTTCGAAGGCGGCCCGGATCAGCCGACCAGCGCGACGATGGAAGCCGCGGCCCACGCCGCCGGCCTGCAATACGCCTGGCTGCCCGTGCAGCCGGCGGTGCAGACGCCCGAGGAGATCGCCCACTTCGCGGCCCTGCTCGCCGAACTGCCGAAGCCGATCCTGGCGTTCTGCCGCAGCGGCGCGCGCTCCGGCAAGCTCTACCGCGCCGCCACCGGCGGCTGACCGGACGCCGGGTCAGAGGCCGGCGATTTTCAGCCGGTCGATCAGCACCGAGCCGATCGTCTTGCTGCCCATCGTGTAGGCGTCGGCGCCGACCGCCTGGATGCCCTTGAACATCGCCCGCAGGTTGCCGGCGATGGTGATCTCGTGGACGGGGTACTGGATCCTGCCCTTGTCGACCCAGAAGCCGGCCGCGCCGCGCGAGTAGTCACCGGTCACGTAGTTGACGCCCTGCCCCATCAGCTCGATCACGAACAGGCCGCGCCCGAGCTTCCGCAACATCGCGTCCAGGTCGTCGCCCGCCTGCGTCAGGCGGCTCGTGAGCGTGAGGTTCTGCGAGCCGCCGGCGTGGCCGGTGGTGCGCATGCCGAGCTTGCGCCCCGAGTAGCTGGACAGGAAGTAGCCCTGCACCTCGCCGGCGCTGACCACGTCGCGTGCCACCGTGCGCACGCCCTCGTCGTCGAACGGCGCGCTGCCCTTGCCGCGCGGGACGTGCGGGTCCTCGCGGATGTCGATGTGCGCGGGCAGCACCGTCTTGCCCAGGCTGTCCAGCAGGAAGCTCGACTTGCGGTACAGCGCGCCGCCGCTGGTGGCCTGCACGTACGCGCCCAGCAGCCCGGCCGCCAGGGACGACTCGAACAGCACCGGCACTTCGCAGGTCTTGATCTTGCGCGACTTGAGCCGCGACAGCGCCCGGCCCGCGGCGTAGCGACCGACCGCCTCCGGCGACGCCATCTCGTACGACGCGCGCATCGACGTGTACCAGGCGTCGCGCTGCATGTCCTCGCCGCGCCGGCCGGGCAGCGAGGCGATCGGCGCCACCGACAGCGAATGCCGCGAGCTGGCGTAGCCGCCGCGAAAGCCGCGGCTGTTGCCGGCGAAGAAGTGCGACTGCTGCGCCGAGACGCCCGCGCCCTCCGAATTGGTGATGCGGCGATCGACCGCGAAGGCGGCCGCCTCGCAGCGCGTCGCGATCTGCAGCGCCTGCTCGGCATCCACGGCCCAGGGATGGAACAGGTCGAGGTCGCGCAGCGCCTCCGCGCCGCGGGCGATGTCCTGCTCGTCCGGCAGGCCGGCGGCGGAATCCTCGGCCGTGAAGCGCGCGATGTCGTGGGCGGCGCGCACCGTCTGCTCGAGCGCCGCACGCGAGAAGTCGGACGTGCTGGCGTTGCCGCGGCGCTGGCCGATGTAGACCGTGATGCCCATCGACTTGTCGCGGTTGCGCTCGACGTTCTCGGTCTCGCCCTTGCGGATCGAGACCGACAGCCCGACCCCCTCCGACACCTCGACCGCCGCATCACTGGCGCCGAGCGACTTGGCGAGCGCGAGCGCGTCCTCCACGTGCTGCTGGAACTGCGCCGGCGCGTACGCGAAGCCGGGTTGGGGGGTCGCCGAAGGCTTGGGTGAGGACATGTGTGGGAATTGAACCGGTCAAAGCGCAGGCGCCGGGTGGCGGAGCGCAGGGGCGGGACTATGATACCGAGCGCACACCAAGTGCCACTTCGTCACGTTCTGCCGACCCTCTCCAGCCGATGCCCTCCCTGCCCGACACCCCCGAAGACGACACGCTGCGCGCACCGCCGGTGTACTCGTTCGACGAGAAGCCGAGCAAGACGCGCCTCAAGCAGGCCTCGCACGAGCTGCAGGAGCTGGGCGAAGCCGTCGTCGCGCTGCCCGACTCGCGCATCGACGGCCTGGAGATCGCCGAGGAACTGCTCGACGCGATCCGTCAATTCAAGAAGACCCGAAGCTTCGAGGGCAAGCGCCGCCAGATGCAGTACATCGGCAAGCTGATGCGCAAGCACGAGGTCGAACCGATCCGCCAGGCCGTGACCGACATGCAGCTCGGCCGCGCCAAGGACTCCCTCGCGCTGCACCAGGCCGAGCGCTGGCGCGCCGAGCTGCTGGCCGACGACGACGCCGCCACGCGCTGGATCAGCGCCCACCCCCAGACCGACGTTCAACAATTGCGCAGCCTCGTGCGCGCCGCCCGCAAGGACGCGGCGCTCGTGCCCGAGAAGCGCAGCGGCCGCGCGTTCCGCGAGCTCTTCCAGTTCATCAAGGAGCACCCCCTCGAATGAGCGGCCTCGAACCGGTGCGCATCGGCCTCGTCTCTGTCAGCGACCGCGCGTCCAGCGGCGTTTACGAGGACAAGGGAATTCCTGCGCTCCAGACCTGGCTGACTTCGGCCGTGCGCAACCCCATCCACTGGGAAACACGATTGATCGCCGACGAGCAGCCCACCATCAGTGCCACCCTGGTCGACCTCGTCGACCGGCAGCGTTGCGACCTGGTGCTGACCACCGGCGGCACCGGCCCGGCGCCGCGCGACGTGACGCCCGAGGCCACGCTGGCGGTGGCCGACAAGGTGATGCCCGGCTTCGGCGAGCAGATGCGCCAGATCAGCCTGGCCTTCGTGCCGACCGCGATCCTGTCGCGCCAGGTCGCGGTGATCCGCGGCAGCGCGCTCGTGATCAACCTGCCCGGCCAGCCGCGCGCGATCGCCGAGACGCTGGCCGGCCTGCCGGCCGCGGCCGACTCGGGCCGCCCGGCGGTGCACGGCATCTTCTCCGCCGTCCCTTACTGCGTCGACCTGATCGGCGGCCCCTACCTCGAGACCGACCCGGCGGTGTGCGCCGCGTTCCGGCCCAAGTCGGCCCAGCGCCCTGCCGCACCGGGCGCACCTGCCTGACCCGCCCGTGCAGCGCCACCGTCCTGCCGCCCCGATCGTCCGCGTCCTGCTCGCGGCGACGCTGGCCGCCGCGTTCGCCGGCCCGGCGCGCGCGGCGGACACGATGGTCGAGTTCGTCGTGGTGCGGGCCGACACGCTGATCGGCCTGTCGAACAGCGTGCTCGTCTCGCCGACCGCGTGGCGCGAGGTGGCGCGCCTGAACAAGCTTCAGAACGTCGACCGTATCCTGCCCGGCCAGCGCCTGCGCATCCCGGCCCGGCTGCTGCGCGGCGACGCCGTCAGCGCCAAGCTCGTCAGCGTGACCGGCGACGTGCGCAGCGGCGACACGCCGCTGGCCGTCGGCTCGGCGCTGAACGAAGGCCAGTCGGTGCAGACCGGGCCGAACGGCTCGGCCGTCGTCGAACTGGCCGACGGCTCGCGGGTGCGCCTGCCGCCGTCGAGCCTGGCCGAAGTCGCTGCGAGCCGCAACTTCGGCGGGCGGCTGCCAGCCGGCGCCGCCGCCAGCGCGCAGGACGCCGCCGCGGCAAACGCACCGAGCCACTGGTTCGCCGGCACGATGCGCGTGCTGCGCGGCTCGGTCGAGGTGTTCGCCACCAAGGTGCTGCGCGCCAAGCCGCTGGAGGTGGTCACGCCGACCGCCGTCGTCGGCGTGCGTGGCACCCAGTACCGCGTCGCGTTCGACGACACCGCGACGCGGCGCACGCATGCCGAGGTGCTGGAAGGCGCGGTGAACTTCGACGCGGCCGGCGCCGCGGGCAGCACCGCGCTGACAGCCGGCTTCGGCGCATCGACCGACGGCGCCGGCCCGCCGTCCCCACCGACGCGCTTGCTGCCGCCGCCCGACCTGACGACCCTGCCGGAGCGCTTCGAGCGCCCGATCGTGCGCTTCGCGCTGCCCGGCGAGCCGGCGCCGCTGCGCGTGCAGGTCGCCGCCGATCCGGCTTTCGACCGCATGGTCAGCGACCAGCTGGTCGCCGCCGGCGCCGAGGTGCGCATCGCCGGGCTCGACGACGCCCAGTGGTACGTGCGCGCCCGGCGCGTCGATGCGCAGGGCATCGAGGGCTTCGATTCGGCGCGCCCGTTCGTGCTCAAGGCCCGGCCCGAGCCGCCGGCCTACCGCGCGCCGCGCACCAGTTCCAAGCAAGCGGTCGGCGCCGTCGAGTTCGCGTGGGCACCCAATGTCGACGCGCCGCGCGCGCGGCTGCAGGTGGCGGAGGACGAGGCCTTCACGCGCATCGTCGAGGACCGCGACAACGTCGACACCTCCGCGTTGAATGCCACGCTGGCCCGACCCGGCACCTACTTCTGGCGTCTGGCCAGCGTGCGACCGAGCGGCGACCATGGCCCGTTCGGCGATCCGCAGCGCTTCGAGCTGCGCCCCCATCCCGAGCCGGCGGCCGTTGCCCGCTCGGCCGATGGCGGCGCGCTGGTGTTCCGCTGGAGCGGCGCGCGTCCGGAGGACAAGCAGCAGGTCGAATTTGCCCGCGACCTGGAGTTCACGCAGATCGTCACGCGTGCCGAGGTCAGCGGGTCCGAATGGGCCCTGCCGATGCCGGGCTCGGGCGGGCGCTACTACTTCCGCTACCGCAGCGTCGAGCCGGACGGCTTCGTCACGCCGTACAGCGAGAAGCTGCAGGTCGACGTGCCGCGCGACTGGTCGGGCCTGGGCCTGCTGCTGCCGCTGTTGCTGCTGTTCTGATCACTCAAGCGGCGCCGCGCGCCGCGGCTCACTTCACCATCTGGTTGTAGCGTTCGGCGTCGAACTGCTCGGTGGTGCGCGCGTCCTGCGGCACGCAGTCGGGCGTGGGCAGCTCGCGCGAGCGCGCCGAGAGCTTCTCGATCGCCGCCCACAGCATCGCGATCTGGTGCTCATGGCCCGAGGCGTTGTCGATCAGGCCCTTCATCGCATGCGCCATCGGGTCGTCGCCCTGTGTGATGCCGTAGGCCGAGAAGCCCATCTTCGCGGCGGCGGCCTCGCGCACCGCATCGAGCTCCTTGTGCAGCACGCGCGCCGGGTTGCCGACCGCGGTGGCGCCGGGCGGCACTTCCTTCAGCACGACGGCGTTCGAGCCGACCCGCGCGCCGTCGCCGACCGTGAAGCCGCCGAGCACCTGCGAATTGGCGCCGACGATCACGCCGCGGCCCAGCGTCGGATGCCGCTTGGCGCCCTTCGCGAGCGAGGTGCCGCCCAGCGTCACGCCCTGGTAGATGGTGCAGTCGTCGCCGATCTCCGCCGTCTCGCCGACGACCACGCCCATGCCGTGGTCGATGAAGACGCGCCGGCCGATCGTCGCGCCGGGGTGGATCTCGATGCCCGTCAGAAAGCGGCCGACGTGCGAGGTGAAGCGCGCCAGCCAGTGCAGCCCGTTCCTGCGGAACCAGGCGGCGCGGCGGTGCAGCACCAGCGCGTGCAGGCCCGGATAACAGGTCAGCACTTCCCAGGCGCTGCGCGCCGCGGGGTCGCGCTCGAGGATGCAGGCGATGTCTTCTCGCAGCCGCTGGAACATAAGCAATCCGGTGAATGAGGGGCTGGCGCAGTTTATCTGCTGCCCTGCAAACGCGTCGGGGTGCGCCGGGCCGGCCGGGTCAGCGCCGCGTCTTCTCGACCGCCCGCGCCACGCCGCGCAGGATGTGCACCTCCTCGGCGGTCAACTGAGCGCGGTTGACGAGCTGCTGCAGCCGCGGCATCAGCTTGCGCGGCACGGCCGGATCGAGGTAGCCGATGTCGATCAGCGTCTGGCGCCAGTGATCGAGCAGGCCCTGCACGGCGGTGTCGTCGGCCAGCGCGGCCGCCACCGTGCGCGGCTGGACCGGGAAGCCGCCCAGCGCCTGGCGCCAGTCGTAGGCGAGCAGCTGCACGGCCTGCGCCAGGTTGAGCGAGCCGTAGCCGGCCATCGTCGGGATGCTCAGGCACACGTGGCAGCGGTACACGTCCTCGTTGCTCATGCCGAAACGCTCGGAGCCGAACACGAACGCGACCCGCTGCGACCGCGGCGCCAGCGCCGCGAACAGCTCGCGCGGCGCGCGCGTCGGCGGGCCGAAATCGCGTGGCGTCATCGCCGTGGCGCAGGCCAGGTGGATGCCGTCCAGCGCCTCGGCGAGCGTGGGCACGATGCGCGCCCCGGCGAGCACGTCGATCGCGCCGCTGGCCATCGCCAGTGCCTCGGGCTGCTGCAGCACGTCGGCGAAGCGCGGCGCCACCAGCACCAGGTCGGAGAAGCCCATCACCTTCATCGCCCGCGCCGCCGCGCCGACATTGCCGCCGTGGCTGGTGCCGATCAGGATGAAGCGGGTCGGATCGGGGGTCTCGCACACTGGCACGGTCACGGGCAGGCTCGCGGGTAAAATGCCGATTATCCGCAGCGCCCCGCGCGCCGCCCTGCTCTTTGTCCCCGCCAGCCCGCGTTCACCGCCCCCTCGTTAGGTCATCCATGTCCCAAGCCCTGCACCCCATGCTCAACACCGCCATCAAGGCGGCCCGCAGCGCCGGGGCGATCATCAACCGGGCCTCGCTCGACCTCGATCTGCTGAAGATCACGACGAAGTCGACCAACGACTTCGTCACCGAGATCGACCACAAGGCCGAGGCCGTGATCATCGAGACGCTGCTGGGCGCCTACCCGGGCCACGGCATCCTGGCCGAGGAGTCGGGTCGCGAGCACGGCGCCAAGGACAGCGAGTTCGTCTGGATCATCGATCCGCTCGACGGCACGACCAACTTCATCCACGGCTTCCCGGTCTATTGCGTGTCCATCGCGCTGGCGCACCGCGGCCAGGTGCAGCAGGCGGTCGTGTACGACCCGACCCGCAACGACCTGTTCTACGCGTCCAAGGGCCGCGGCGCGTTCCTGAACGACCGGCGGCTGCGCGTGTCCAAGCGCGTTCGCCTCGCCGACTGCCTGGTCAGCACAGGTTTCCCGTTCCGCAAGGGCGACAACTTCAAGCGCTACATGCAGATGATGGAAGCGGTGATGCCGGCCTGCGCCGGGCTGCGCCGCCCGGGCTCGGCCGCGCTCGACCTCTGCTACGTGGCCGCGGGCTACACCGACGGCTTCTTCGAGAACGGCCTGTCGCCGTGGGACATCGCGGCCGGCTCGCTGATGGTCACCGAGGCGGGCGGCCTGATCGGCAACTTCACCGGCGAGGCCGACTACCTGTATCAGCGCGAATGCCTGGCCGCGAGCCCGCGCGTCTACGGCCAGCTCGTCGGCCTGCTGAGCCCGTTCACGCACGTGATCGCGGCCGATGCGCCGGTCGCGCCGGGTGGCAACACGCTGGGCATCACGCCCGAGGACGCACTCGCCGCCGGCGTCGAGATCGCCCGCGACCCGGGCGCGACGCCGCCGCCCGCGCCGGTCAAGAAGGCCGCCACGCGCATCAGCAAGGAAAGCATGGCCGCCGAGAAGCAGGCCGCCGCCGAGGCCGAGCGCAAGGCCGCCCCCCGGCCGCGCTCGCCGCGTGGAGACGCGCCTTTCTGACCACCGCCCCGGCGGCGCTCCGGCCGCCGCGCCGCCCCGGGGACTCGCGCGCGCAGGAACAACAACGATGAGTTCGATCACGACGCCCGCGGGCGCCGCACCGGCACTGACGCCGATGATGGCGCAGTACACGAAGATCAAGGCCGACTTCCCGGACACGCTCCTGTTCTATCGCATGGGCGATTTCTACGAGCTGTTCTTCGACGACG
>JAZKIO010000072.1:0-8141 GCA_040384825.1 Pseudomonadota bacterium | reverse complement strand
GGCAGCAGCGCGATGTGCTGGTGGCACTTGTCGGCCGTCTCGGTGCGGCGCGGGTCGATGCAGACCAGCTTGGCGCCGGCGCGCTTGGCCGCCTGCGCGAAGGTCCAGAAGTGCAGATTGGAGGCGATCGAGTTGCTGCCCCAGATCAGGATCAGCCGGCTCTCGGCGAAGAACTCCAGGTGCATGCCGACCTTGGCGCCGTAGGTCGAGGCCAGCGCCTCGCCGCCGGCGCTCGAGCAGATCGTGCGGTCGAGAAGCGACGCGCCGAGGCGGTGGAAGAAGCGGGCCGACATGCTCTCGCCCTGCACCATGCCCATCGTGCCGGCGTAGCTGTAGGGCACGATCGCCTGCGGGTCGCGCGCAGCGATCGCCTGCAGGCGGGCCGCGATGTCGGCCAGTGCCTCGTCCCAGCTCACCGGCTCGAAGCGTCCCAGACCCTTGGGCCCGACGCGCTTCATCGGATGCAGCACGCGCTCGGGGTGGTAGGTGCGCTCGGGATAGCGCGAGACCTTGGTGCACAGCGCGCCATGGGTCGGCGGGTGGTCGGGGTCGCCCTGCACCTTGATCGCGCGGCCGTCCTGCACGGTGACGCGGATCGCGCAGGTGTCCGGACAGTCGTGCGGGCAGGCGGCGCGTACGGTGATCATCTCCATGGAGGTGAACTATTGCACACGCTGGACGCCGGAGTTCGTGTCGGCGCTCCCACAAGGCGGTGACTTAGTGCACATCAGTGCGTAAGCTGCGCCTCCATGAAACGTCGTGACGCCATCAAGTGGCTGGCGGGTTCCAGCGCCGCATTGGCGCTGCCTGCCCTGGCCCAGAACAACCGCATCGTGCTCGGGCAATCGGCCGCCTTCAGCGGCCCGGCCGCGCAGCTCGGCATCCAGATGAACACCGGCGCGAAGATCTTCTTCAACGCGCTGAACGCCGCCGGCGGCGTCAACGGCAGCACGATCGAGCTGCGCACGCTCGACGACGGCTACGAGCCCGACCGCTGCAAGGCCAACACCGAGAAATTCATCCGCGACGACGTGTTCGGCCTGTTCGGCTATGTCGGCACGCCGACCTGCCTGGCGGCGCTGCCGCTGGTGGTCGATTCGAAGATCCCGTTCTTCGGCCCGTTCACCGGCGCCGAGGCGCTGCGCGACCCGTTCCACAAGAGCGTGTTCCACCTGCGCGCCTCGTACTACGACGAGACCGCGCTGATCGTGAAGCAGCTGACCTCGCTGGGCCTGAAGAAGATCGCGGTTTTCTATCAGAACGACGCCTACGGCAAGGCGGGCCTGGAAGGCGTGACGCGCGCGCTCAAGTCGCAGGACCTGGCGCCGGTCGCGCTCGGCACGGTCGAGCGCAACACCGTCAACGTGGCGCAGGCGGTCAAGGACATCACCGCAAAGATGCCCGACGCGGTCGTGCAGATCAGCGCCTATAAGTCTTGCGCCGCTTTCATCCGCGAGGCCCGCAAGGCGGGTTACGGCGGCACCTTCTTCAACGTCTCGTTTGTCGGCACCCAGGCGCTGGCCGACGAGCTCGGCAAGGAGGGCCGCGGCATCATGGTCAGCCAGGTGATGCCGTTCCCGTTCTCGACCACGACCGGCATCTCGCGCGAGTACCTCGACGCCGTCGCGAAGGCCGGTGGCGACGCGCAGCCCAACTACTCCAGCATGGAGGGTTACCTCGCGGCCAAGGTGCTGACCGAGGGCCTGCGGCGCGCCGGCCGCAACCCGACGCGGGACTCGCTGGTCACCGGGCTGGAGTCGATCCAGAACGTCAGCTTCGGTGGCTTCAGCGTCGACTTCGGGCCGCGTGACCATGTCGGCTCGCGCTTCGTCGACCTGTCCATGCTGACCGAGGACGGCAAGGTTCGCCGCTAGCCCGGGGCCATTGCCGGCACGGCCCGGCGCGTGGTACAGCCCGCGGCTAAACTGCCCGCTTTCGGGGCACACCCGTCCCGGGCACGTTGCATGCAAGGAGCCTCGCCATGCGCATGATCGAATCCATCCTCGCCGACGCGGCGTCCATCGCCGCCGTCCGGCGCGACATCCACGCCCACCCCGAGCTGTGCTTCCAGGAGCAGCGCACGTCCGACGTGATCGCCAAGCAGCTCACCGACTGGGGCATCCCCATCCACCGCGGCATGGGCACGACCGGCGTGGTCGGGATCCTCAAGAACGGCACCAGCGACCGCGCCGTGGGCCTGCGCGCCGACATCGACGCGCTGCCGATGACCGAGCACAACACCTTCGCGCATGCCAGCCAGCACCCCGGCAAGATGCACGCGTGCGGGCACGACGGCCACACCGCGATGCTGCTGGCCGCCGCCAAGCACCTCAGCAAGCACCGCAACTACGACGGCACCGTCTACCTGATCTTCCAGCCGGCCGAAGAAGGCGGCGGCGGCGCGCGCGAGATGATCAAGGACGGTCTCTTCGAGAAGTTCCCGATGGAGGCGGTGTTCGGCGCGCACAACTGGCCGGGCATGGCGGTCGGCCAGTTCGCGCTCAAGAACGGCCCGTGCTTCGCGAGCAGCAACGAGTTCAAGATCACGATCCACGGCAAGGGCGCGCACGCCGCGATGCCACACAACGGCATCGACCCGGTACCGGTGGCCTGCCAGCTGGTGCAGGCGTTCCAGACCATCATCACGCGCAACAAGCGGCCGATCGACGCCGGCGTGATCTCGGTGACGATGATCCACACCGGCGAGGCCACCAACGTCGTGCCCGACAGCTGCGAGATCCAGGGCACGGTGCGCACCTTCACGCTCGAGGTGCTCGACCTGATCGAGCGCCGCATGCAAGAGATCACCGAGCACACCTGCGCGGCGTTCGATGCGACCTGCGAGTTCGCGTTCAAACGCAACTACCCGCCGACCATCAACCATCCGGCCGAGACCGAGTTCGCGCGCCAGGTGATGAGCGAGCTGGTCGGGCCTCAGAACGTGCAGGAGTTCGAGCCGACGATGGGCGCCGAAGACTTCAGCTTCTTCCTGCTCGAGAAACCCGGCTGCTACTTCCTGATCGGCAACGGCGACGGCAGCCACCGCGAAGGCGGCCACGGCATGGGCCCGTGCATGCTGCACAACCCGAGTTACGACTTCAACGACGACCTGATCCCGCTCGGCGCGACCCTGTGGGTGAACCTGGCCGAGAAGTGGCTGAACACGGCACGCTGAGCCGATGAGCACGCCCGCCGCCAACGCCGTCAGCGCCAACTTCTCTCAGACCTACCGCGAAGCCCGCAGCAAGTTCATCGGCGCGGCCGATGCGGCCAGCCTCGACGTCTGCAGCCACCCGCACCCGCTGCTCGGCCGCGACGGCGAGCTGCTCGGGATGGACGTGGTGCGCGATGGCCCGCTCGATGCCGCCGCGCTGCTGATCGTCAGCAGCGCCTGCCACGGCGTCGAAGGCTTCTGCGGCTCGGGCGTGCAGACCACGCTGCTCGAAGATCGCGCCTGGCGCGCGGCCTGCGCCGATGCGCGCGTGGCGGTGTTGTACATCCATGCGCTGAATCCGTACGGCTTCTCGTGGTGGCGCCGCACCACCCAGGAGAACGTCGACCTGAACCGCAACTTTCACGACTTCAGCCAACCATTGCCGCGCAACGCCGCCTACGACGAACTCGCCGCCGCGATCGTGCCACCGACCTGGCCGGGCTCCGAAAACACCGAAGCGCTGTTGCACGCCTATGCAGCGAAGCACGGCATGGCCAAGCTGCAGGAGGTGATCTCCGGCGGCCAGTACGCGCACCCCGAAGGCCTGTTCTACGGCGGCCGCAACCCGACTTGGAGCCACGTCACCTTGCGCCACGTGCTGCAAGAGCACGCGACGCGTTGCACGCAACTCGGCTGGATCGACCTGCACACCGGCCTCGGCCCGAGCGGCGTCGGCGAGCGCATCTTCGCCTGCCGCGACGACGCCGCGGCACTGGGGCGCGCGCGTGCCTGGTGGGGCGACCAAGTCACGAGCATCTACGACGGCAGTTCCACATCGGCACCGCTGCAGGGCCTGATGTGGCTCGCGGCCTACCAGGAGGCGCCGCAGGCCGAGTACACCGGCATCGCGCTCGAGTACGGCACCTTGCCGATCATGGACATGATCGGCGCGCTGCGGGCCGACCAATGGCTCGAAAATCACCCGGACGCGCCGGCGGCGCTGCGCCAGCAGATCAAGCAGCAGACGCGCGACGCGTTTTACACCGACACCGACGTCTGGAAGCAGCAGATCATCGAGCAGGCACTGGACGCGGCCCACGGTGCGGTGCGCGGGCTGTCGGTGCGCTGAACAATTGGGGAGTCGACGATGTTGGCCCTGCGACCGAACTGCGAGTGCTGCAACCGCGACCTGCCGAACGAGTCGGTCGATGCGCGCATCTGCACCTTCGAGTGCACCTTCTGCAGCAACTGCGCTGACGACAAGCTGCACGGCATCTGCCCGAACTGCGGCGGCGAGCTGGTGCGCCGGCCGCGGCGCCCGGCGCGCGCGCTGCTGCGGCATCCGGCCTCGATCGAGCGGGTGCTGAAGCCCGGAGGCTGCGACGCTGCCTGACACATCGCCGCGCCCGCGGCGTCAGGCGAACGGCTTCGCCCGTCGAACACGGCGCCGACGACAGGCACTCATCAGGTGCTGCGCAGCCGGAACGCCGGCACCGCACGCGCCAGGCCTTTCAGCAACAGCTCGCCGGCCGGCTCGGCCAGCGTGACCCCGTCGCGCGCCGCGTCGATCACACCGTCGATCGCGCCCCAGACGCGCTGCGACACCAGCACCTCGCCGGCGCGCGCCTCGTCGCACAGCCGCGCCGCGAGGTTCGTGACCGGGCCGATCGCCGCATAGTCGATCCGCCCGGGAAAGCCGATGCCGCCGAGCGTCGCGAAGCCCTGCGCGATCCCCACGCCCATCGCCAGGTCGTGGCCGCGCTTGCGCCAGCCGGCCGCCAGGCCCGCGACTTCGCGCTGCATCGCCAGCGCCATGCGCACCGCATGCAGCGCCGGCTGCTCGATCGGCACCGGGTCGTTGAAGAACACCATGATGCCGTCGCCGGTGAAGCGTTCGAGCGTGCCCTCAAACGCGACGATCAGTCGACCCATCGCGGCGTGATAGGCGCCGAGCACGCCCATCACCTCCTCCGGGTCGGCTGTCTCGGTGAACGCGGTGAACCCGCGCAGGTCGAGAAAGACCACCGTGATCTCGCGGCGGTGGCTGCGCAGCGGGTCGTCGGCGCCGCCGCCGACGATCGCCTCGGCGAGTTGCGGCGAGAAGAAACGCTTCAGGCGGCCGACGCGTTCGAGCTGCTGCACGCCCTCGGCCACGCGCGCCTCGAGCATGGCGTTCCAATCCTGCAGCTCGCGGCGGTGGCGCTGCACTTCGTCATGCAGCCGCTTGATGCGCAGCAGCGACTTCACGCGCGCGAGCAACTCGGCCTGCGCGACCGGCTTGGCGAGGAAGTCGTCGGCGCCGGCCTCCAGCCCCTTGACGCGCTCGGTCGCCGGGTCGAGCGCGGTCACGAGCACGACCGGCAGCAGGTGGTGCGCGGGGTCGGCGCGGATCGCCGCGCAGACCTCGTAGCCGCTCATGCCGGGCATCATCACGTCGAGCAGCACGAGGTCGGGCGGATGCTCGGCCAGGCGTGCCAGCGCCTCGACGCCACAGGTCGCGGTGACGACGTCGTAGCCCTTCACCGACAGCAGGTCGGCCAGCAGCTTCAGGTTCAGCGGCGTGTCGTCGACGACCAGGACCCGCCCGGTGCTCGGCACGCTCATGGCGCGTTGCGCCCCTGCGCCAGGAATCGCTGCACCGTTTCGAGAAACGTCTTCAGGTCGATCGGCTTCGTGATCAACGCGTCGAAGCCCGAGGTCGCGATCTTGTGCTGATCATCCGGCATCACCGAGGCCGACACCGCGAGCACCGGTGTCGCATCGAGCGCGGGGTCGGCGCGGATCTCGCGCAGCGCCGCGATGCCGTCGATGTCGGGCAGCTGGATGTCCATCAGCACCAGGTCGGGCCGCCGCTCGCGCGCGATCCGCACGCCGTCGCGCCCGGTCACCGCCTCGAGCGTGACGTGGCCCTTGTGCTGCAGGATATCGCGCACCAGCTTCATGTTCTTCTCGTTGTCTTCGACGATCAGGATCGTGCTCATGTAACCCCCTTGGCGCTGCGCGCCGTCCCCCCGAGGGGGAGCGAGCGGCTTGGGAACGGCCCGGCGCCGCTCATCGCGCTGCCTCCAGTTGCCGCTCCGGCAGAATGAATGCGAAGGTCGAGCCCGCCCCCGGCGCGCTCTCGACGCGGATCGTGCCACCGTGCAGCTCGACGAAGCGCTTCGCCAGCGACAAGCCCAGGCCGGTGCCTTCGGTCTTGCGCAGGTAGTCGCCGCCGGCCTGGCGGAACTCCTCGAACACGAGCGCCTGCTGGTCGGGCGCGATGCCCACGCCGGTGTCGACGACGGCGATCTCCACGCCGCGGTCGAGCGGCCGGGCGCGCAGCGTCACGCGCCCGCCGGCCGGCGTGAACTTGACCGCGTTCGACAGCAGGTTGATGACGATCTGCTTCAGCTTGCGCGCGTCGGCGACCCAATCGTTCAGGCCCGCGTCGATGTCCAGCCCGAGTGTCAACCCTTGGCGCAGCGCGCGCTCGCGCACCAGGGTGGTCGTGTTGTCGAGCAGCGCCGGCAGGTTCAGGCTCGACAGCTCGAGTTCCATCCGGCCAGCCTCGATTTTCGACAGGTCGAGGATGTCGTTGATGAGCGTCAACAGGTGGTGGCCCGAACCGTGGATGTCCTTCAGGTACTCGAGCTGCTTCGGGTTCACGTCGCCGAACATCTGCTCGGCCAGCACCTCGCTGAAGCCGATGATCGCGTTCAGCGGCGTGCGCAGCTCGTGCGACATGTTGGCGAGGAACTCCGACTTGTGCTGGTTCGCGGCCTCGAGCTGGCGGCTCTTGTCCTGGATCTCGCGGAACAACCTGGCGTTCTGGATCGCGATGGCCGCCTGATCGGCGAAGGTCTTGAGCAGGCCGATCTCCTTGTCCGAGAACGGTGCGGGCGGCTGGCGGGTGAGGTGGATCGAACCGATGCTGCGCCCTTCCCACAGCATCGGCGCGACGATGATCGCGTAGTTGCCCACCTGGTGCGCGATGTCGCGCATCAGCGCCGGCACATCGGCGCCTCCCTGCGCGTCCGGATAGTGCACGACCCGGTTCTCGCGGATCGCCAATCCGGGCCCGCTGCCGTCGATCGGCCGCGGGTAGTGCTGCTCGAGCATCGCGAACGCCGACCCGCGATGCGCCCCGAGGTGCAGCTGCCCGTCTTCGCCAACCAGGACGATGCCGCTCTGGCCGCAGGCGAACAGGCGCTGGCAACTGTCCATGATCTTCTCGAACACCGGCTGCGTGTCGGCCACCGAGCTGCTGATCACCTGCAGCACCTCGGCGGTCGCGGTCTGCTGATCGAGCGCCTCGCGGGTTTCGTTGAACAGGCGCACGTTCTCGATCGCGATCACGGCCTGGTCGGCGAAGGTCTTCAGCAGGTCGGCCTGACGCGGCGGGGTCGGCCCGGGTTCGGGCCAGGCGACGATGATCACGCCGATCGGGGCACCGTCCTTCAGCAGCGGCGCGCCGATCATGCGCCGCCAGCGGCCTATGTCGGCGGCACGCCGGTCGTAGGCCGGATCGGAGAGCGCGTCCTCTTCGATGTGAGCCTGACCCGACAGGATGACCCGGCCGCTCAGCATCTGCGGATTCGGCGGGGCCGGGTACAGGCGCCGCGCGTCCTCGATCGCCGCGGCCGGCCAGTTGCGCGTCGCCACCAGGTGCACGAGTTGCCCGTCGTAACGCATGACCGCCGCAACCGGAGAATCGAAAAGCCGCGACGCACTGTTGAGGATCGCCTCGAACACCGGTGCCACGTCGGTCGGCGACGCGCTGATGACGCGCAGCACGTCGCTGATCGCGGTCTGGTAGTCGAGCGCCTCGCTCAACTCGGCGGTGCGAACCTCGACCTTGCGCTCCAGGCCGGCGTACGACGCCTTCAGCGCCGCGCCCATCTGGTTGAACTGCTCGGCCAGGCCTTCGAGTTCGTCGCCGGTGCGCACGTCGATGCGCCGGTCGAGTTCGCCGGCGCCGATGCGCGCCGCGCCCTCCTGGAGCTGG
>JAZKIO010000071.1:0-7403 GCA_040384825.1 Pseudomonadota bacterium | reverse complement strand
GGAAATCGACGACGTATTCCGCGCCGCGGTACAGCTCGGTGTGGCCCTTCTGGCGCCCGAAGCCCTTCACCTCGGTCACGGTCAGGCCCGTCACCCCCACCTGGCCGAGCGCCTCGCGAACTTCCTCGAGCTTGAACGGTTTGACGATCGCGGTGATCTGTTTCATGACGAGCTCCTGCAAGGTTTGACGAGACTAGTTTAAGCGCGGAACTTCGAGGTGATCGGGTAGCGCCAGTCTCGTCCGAACGCGCGGTGGGTGATCCGGATGCCGACCGGCGACTGGCGGCGCTTGTATTCGTTGATCTTGATGAGCCGGGTCACGCGTTCCACGTCGGCCGGCGCGAAGCCCGCCGCCACGATCTCGTCGATGCCCTGGTCGAACTCCATGTAGCGCGAGACGATCGCGTCGAGCACTTCGTAGGGCGGCAGGCTGTCCTGATCGGTCTGGTCGGGCCGCAGTTCGGCCGAGGGCGGCCGGGTGATGATGCGCTCGGGGATGATCTCGCGGCCCTGCGCGTTCTTCCAGGTTGCCAGGCGGTAGACGAGCGTCTTGGCCACGTCCTTGATGACCGCGAAGCCGCCCGCCATATCGCCGTAGAGTGTGCAGTAGCCGGTCGCCATCTCGCTCTTGTTGCCGGTGGTCAGCACGATGGAGCCGAACTTGTTGGACAGCGCCATCAGCAGCGTGCCGCGGATGCGCGCCTGGATGTTCTCCTCGGTCGCGTCCTCGGCGCGGCCGGCGAACTCGGCGGCCAGGCTGCGCTTGAAGTCCTCGAACATCGGCACGATCGAGATCTCGTCGTAGCGCACGCCCAGGCGCTGCGCCATGTCGCGCGCGTCGATCCAGGAGATGTCGGCCGTGTACGGCGAGGGCATCATCACCGTGCGCACGCGATCGGCACCGAGCGCATCGACCGCGATCGCCAGCACGAGCGCCGAATCGATGCCGCCGGACAGGCCGATGATCACGCCCGGGAAGCCGTTCTTGTTCACGTAGTCGCGCACACCGACGACCAGCGCGGCCCAGGCCTGCGCCTCGATGTCCGGCGCGGCGGCGATCTCGCCCACCGCGGTGGCGGTCGTCACGTCGACCAGCGTCAGCGCCTCGTCGAACATGGCGGCGCGTGCGCTCACGGCACCGGTCGCATCGAGCGCGAAGGAGGCGCCGTCGAACACGACCTCGTCCTGCGCGCCCGCCAGATGGGCGTACAGCAGCGGCACGCCGAGCGTGCGTGCGGTCTGTGCCATGCGCTCCTCGCGCTCGGTCAGCTTGCCGAGGTGGAACGGCGAGGCGTTCAGCACGCACAGCACCTGTGCGCCCGCCGCCTTGGCCAGGGCGCCCGGTTCGTCGAACCAGGCGTCCTCGCAGATGTTCAGCCCGAAGGTCAGGCCCTGCACCTCGAACACCACCGCGCCCTGGCCGGCGTCGCGGCCCGAGGCGAAATAGCGCCGCTCGTCGAACACCTGGTAATTGGGCAACTCGCGCTTGCAATACGTGGCCAGCACCCGACCTTCGCTCAGCACCGAGGCCGCGTTGTAGCGTTGCGGCACCGAAACCGAGTTCGACCTAACATCCCCCCGATCACCGAACTGATGCGGATGCCCCACCACCACGAACAAGCCCGGCAAATCGGCCAGCGCACGCGCGCAATCGGCCAGCGCATCGGCGCAGGCCTGCATGAAGGCAGGCCGCAGCAGCAGGTCCTCCGGCGGGTAGCCGCACAGGCCGAGTTCCGGCGTCAGGACCACTTTCGCGCCCTGCGCGAACGCGCTGCGAGCCGCCGCGACGATGCGCGCGCTGTTGCCGGCCAGATCGCCGACCGTGGCATTGATCTGTGCCAGGGCCACTTTGACCAAGGGTTGTGCTGACATGGTGGGTACTGCGGACGCGCGCAAGCGGGATTCAGAGGGCGGTTCGACGGGCTCGACAGCCTCGAACGATTATGTCATTCGGGTCGTCGACGACCCTGCGGCGATCGACGCCGCGGCATGGAACGAACTCGTCGACGCGCAGCCCGGCGCCACGCCGTTCATGCGCCACGAGTACCTGCTGGCGCTGCACCGGTCGGCGAGCGCCGTCGAGCAGACCGGCTGGGTGCCGCAGTTCCTCGTCGTGGCCGAGGGCGACGTGCTGATCGCCGCCTGCCCGCTCTACCTCAAGGAGCATTCGTACGGCGAGTACGTGTTCGACTGGGCTTGGGCCGATGCCTACCAGCGCCACGGCCTGCACTACTACCCGAAGCTGCTCGACGCGGTGCCGTTCACGCCGGTTCCGGGCCCGCGCCTGCTCGCGCGCGACCCCATCGGGCGCCGCGTGCTGCTGCGCGCGATGCAGCAACTGGCGCGCGACGCCGGGCTTTCGTCCGCGCACCTGCTGTTCCTCGACGAGGCCGACCAGCAGGCTGCGCGCGACGAGGGCTGGATGATGCGCAGCACCGTGCAGTTCCACTGGACGCAGCGCGAGGGATCGCCATATGCGGGCTTCGCCGACCTGCTCACGAGCCTGCAGCGCGAGAAGCGCAAGAAGATCCAGCAGGAGCGCCGCAAGGTGACGGACGCCGGCGTCGTGTTCACCGAGGCGCGCGGCACCGAAATCACCGCCGACGACTGGGACTTCTTCTACCGCTGCTACGCGCAGACCTACCGCGAGCACCGTTCCACGCCCTACCTGACGCGCGACTTCTTCGCGCGCATGGCCGCCACCATGGCGGCGAACTGGCTAATGTTCATCGCGTGGAAGGACGGCGAGCGCATCGCCACCTCGCTGATCTGCATCGACGAGGAGCGCGGCACCGCGTTCGGCCGCTACTGGGGCGCGCTCGTGCACATCCCCTGCCTGCACTTCGAGGCCTGCTACTACCAGCCGCTCGCCTGGTGCATCGCGCACGGTTTCCAGCGCTTCGAGGGCGGCGCGCAGGGCGAGCACAAGATGGCCCGCGGCCTGCTGCCGGTACAGACCTGGTCGGCGCACTGGCTGGCGCACCCGCAGTTCGCGCAGGCCGTCGGCGACTTCCTCGAGCGCGAAGGCGCGGGCGTGTCGAACTACATCAGCGAGTTGAACGACCGCATGCCGTTCAAGAGGAACGATTGAACACTCAGGCCAGCGCCGGGCCGCCCCAAGCGGCCTGAGCTCCCCTCGGGGGACGATGCCGAAGGCGTCTGGGGGCCGTCATCTATGGCTTGAAGTCGCCGGCGAACGCCGAGACGAACTTGTCCGGCGTCAGGTACTTGCGCAGCGCCGCGTTGACCTGCTCGAGCGTCAACGCACCGATCGCCGCGTCGACCTTCGCCGCGATCGCGAAGGTGCGCTCCAGGTAGAGGTTGTTCGCGAGCGCGAACGCCACGCTCGCGTCCTGAGCGCGCGAGAGCTTGCGGAAGTTCAGCAGGCTGGTCTGGCCCTCGGCCAGTTCCTTCGCGGTGAAGCCGTCCTTCAACGCCCGCGCCACCTCTTCGCGGAAGGCGGCCTCGACCTTCGCCCGGTTCTGCGGCGCGAAGATCGCGCTCGCCTGCCAGCCGGAGTTGCGATCGATGTTGTTCCAGTCGACCTGGCTGCGCACGTCGTACGACAGGCCCTCGGTCTCGCGGATGCGTTGCCACAGCCGGGCGCTGCCGCCGGAGCCGAGCAGGTAGTTCGCCATCGACAACGCCGGGTAATCGGCGTCGAGGTCGTTCAGCGGCACGGCCAGGCGCACCAGCATGTTGGCATTCGGCCGATCCGGCGTGGCGATCAGCAACCGCTCGGGCTCGACGGCCACCAGCGGCTGCGGGATGCGCATGAACGGCGCACCCGGGCGCCAGCCGGCCAGCGCGGTCTGCAAGGCGGCCTTCACCTTCGCCGGGTCCATGTCGCCGACCGCCGCGAATTCACCGCTGCCGGCGCCGTAGAAACGGGCGTGGAACTCGCGCACCTGCGCGAGCGTCAGGCCGCGGTAGTCCTCGGCCAGCTCGTCGAAGCTCGGCTTGTAGCGCGCGTCGCCACGCGGATACGGGTTGCCGAGGCGGTCGAGCGTGTTCTGTGCCAGCGCGCCGGGGTCCTTGCGCTGCTGCTCGATGCTGCTGCGCACCGCGCGCTGGAACTCGTCGAACGCATCGGGCGGGAACGCGGGATTGCGCAGCAGGTCGCCGACGAGTTCGATCGCCGCCGGCAAGTGCTCGCGACGCGACCGCAGCGTGACCACCACGCGGCCCGGCGCGGCCGACGCGCTCAGCTCGGTCTTCAGCGCGTCGAGTCTGTCCTGCACCTGCTCGCGATTCAATGTGGCCGTGCCCTTGTCGAGCAGCGCCGCCACGGCCCGCGCGGCCGCCGTCTGGCCGAACAGGCTCTTCTCGTCACCGAAGCGCAGTGTCAGCACCGCCGTGACCGCGCCGCCGCGCGCGCCCTTGGGCAGCAGCGCGCCCTTCACGCCGCCGACCGCGAAGGTCTGGGTGCGGGCGTCGATGTTCGCCGGCGTGGCGTCGAAGGCCTCGACCTTGGCGGCCGCGGCCTGCGGCTTGAACTCGCTCATCTCCTTCGCGAGATCGACGCTGCCCAGGGCCGGCGCGCGTTGCGGCGCTTCGGTCGGCAGGTAGATGCCGAGCGTGCGGTTCGCGGGCAGCAGGTACTGCTCGGCAGCGCGTTGCACATCGGCGAGCTGCGCGTCGCGCACGCGGTCGCGGGTCAGGAAGAACAGCCGCCAGTCGCCTTGCGAGATCGATTCCGACATCGCCAGGCCGACCTCTTCCGGGTTGGTGAACGACTGGTCCCACTCCTTCAGCCACTTCAGCTTGGCGCGCGCCAGTTCGTCGGCCGTGATCGGCTCCCGGGCGATCGATTCGGTGGCCGCCAGCAGCTCGGCGCGCGCCTTGTCGACATCCTGCCCCGGTGCGAGCTGCGCACCGACGAACATCGCGCCCGGGTCGTGCAGCGCGAAGGCATACGACGACACCGAGGCCGCGAGCTGCTTCTGCGTCAGCCGCTTGTACAGGCGGCCCGACGGGGTGTCGCCGAGGATCACGCTGAGCAACTGCACCGCCGCGTAATCGCGCGCCGGCCCGGCCGGCACGTGGTAGCCGGCCTGCACCAGCGGCGTGCCGCCGACACGGCGCAGCGTGACGCTGCGCTCGCCGTCCTGCACCGCGTCGAGCGTGTAGAGGCGCGGCAACTGGCGCGTCGGCTTGGGCAGCGCACCGAGGGAATCGGCCACCCACTTCAGCACGCGGGCGGGTTCGAACTTGCCCGAGACCGTGAGCGTCGCGTTGTCGGGCTGGTAGTACAGGCGGTAGAACGCCTGCAGGCGCGGGATGTCGACGTTCTCGACATCGGCGCGCGCGCCGATCGTCGACTGACCGTAGTTGTGCCAGTCGAACATCAGCGCCATCGTGCGCTGCGAGAGGATGCGGCTCGGGCTGTTCTCGCCGCGCTCCATCTCGTTGCGCACCACCGTCATCTCGGTGTCGAGGTCCTTGCGGGCGATGGTGCTGTTGACCATCGAATCGGCCAGCCAGCCGATGTACCACTCGAGGTTGGCCTCGTTTGCGGCGAAGCTGGCGGTGTAGTTGGTGCGGTCGTACCAGGTCGAGCCGTTCGCGGCCAGTCCGCGCTTCTGGAACTCCTCCCACGCCCGCGGGTGCCTGGGCGAGCCCTTGAACAGCATGTGCTCCAGCAGGTGCGCCATGCCGGTCTCGCCGTAGCTCTCGTGGCGCGAGCCGACGCGGTAGGTCAGGTTGACCGTGGTGGTCGGCTTCGAGTCGTCGGGGATCAGGAGCAGCTGCAGCCCGTTGGGCAACCGGTACTCGTCGACCCCTTCGACCGACATCACCGCGCTCACGCCGCCCGGCAAGGCGGCGGTGGCGGCAGGCTGCGCGGCCAGCGCGCCGGCAAGAAGGAGTAGACCGGCGGTGACGAACGAGCGCAGCGAGGTGTGCATGAAGGCAGTCGAGAAAGGCGTAGGACGCCTTACGACTGCTTTCAAGCCTTCGGGTTCCGGTACGCGGCCATGCCGTCGACGATTTCCTTCTTCGCCGATTCGGGGCCTTCCCAGCCCTGGACCTTGACCCACTTGCCTTCCTCGAGGTCCTTGTAGTGCTCGAAGAAGTGCTGGATCGCCTTCAGGCGCATCTGGTTGATGTCCTCCGGCTTCTGCCAGTGGGTGTAGATCGGCAGCACCTTGTCGATCGGCACCGCGAGCAGCTTGCTGTCGCCGCCGGCCTCGTCGTCCATCTTGAGCACGCCGATCGGCCGGCAGGTCACGACCACGCCCGGCGAGAGCGCGAACGGGGTGATCACGAGCACGTCGACCGGGTCGCCGTCGTCCGCCAGCGTCTGCGGGATGTAACCGTAGTTGCACGGGTAGTGCATGGCCGTGGTCATGAAGCGGTCGACGAACAGCGCGCCGCTTTCCTTGTCGACTTCGTACTTGATCGGATCGGCGTTCATCGGGATCTCGATGATCACGTTGAACTGGTCTGGCGCCTTGGCGCCGGGGGTCACGTTGTGCAGGCTCATGGTGGTTCTTCGGTGCGCGGGGAAACCCGGATTTTAGGCGCAGACTTTTCGCGGGACTGACGCGCCGCACCGGGCCATTCGACCGCTGGAAAACACCATGTTGTCAGCGTTGCTTTGTCACCCTCCATCTGGCAGCATGCCGCGGAGGCCGGGCCACGGATAAACGCCCAGTGCGCGACGCTCGAAGTCGGCCTCGAACCCCACCATGCAATCGACGAGGAAGGACTTCCCTTGATCACGACATCGATGGCGCTCTACTTTGCGCTGGCCTGCGGCCTCGCTGCAGTCATATACGGCTTCGTGCAACGAAGCTGGATCCTCAGCCAGGATGCAGGCAACGCGCGCATGCAGGAGATCTCCGGGGCGATCCAGCAAGGTGCGGCGGCGTACCTGGCGCGGCAGTACAAGACCATCGCGATCGTCGGCGTGGTGCTCGCCCTGCTGATCGGCGTGTTCATCGACATGACCTCGGCCATCGGTTTCGTGCTCGGCGCCCTGCTCTCCGGCGCGTGCGGCTTCATCGGCATGAACGTCTCGGTCAAGGCCAACGTGCGCACCGCGCAGGCCGCCACCAAGGGCATCGGCCCGGCGCTCGATGTCGCGTTCAAGGGCGGCGCCATCACCGGCATGCTGGTGGTCGGGCTCGGGTTGCTCGGCGTCGCGCTGTTTTTCATGTTCCTGATCCGCGGCGTCGGCTCCGAGGCGACGGCGCTGTCCGCGGCACTCAAGCCGATGCTCGGCTTCGCGTTCGGTGCCTCGCTGATCTCGATCTTCGCGCGGCTCGGCGGCGGCATCTTCACCAAGGGCGCCGATGTGGGCGCCGATCTGGTGGGCAAGGTCGAAGCCGGCATCCCCGAGGACGACCCGCGCAACCCGGCGGTGATCGCCGACAACGTGGGCGACAACGTCGGCGACTGCG
>JAZKIO010000070.1:0-47458 GCA_040384825.1 Pseudomonadota bacterium | reverse complement strand
TACCACGACAGCCCGTTCGGCAAGGAGCCGCTGCCGCTGCTGGAAGAGCGCGCCAAGATGCACGGCTTCGAGCTGGTGAAGATCCCGGTCACGGCGCCGGGCGTCGAGCAGAAGTCGGCCTGGCTGCAGGTGCGCCAGGGCCGGCCCGACTATGTGCTGCTGTGGGGCTGGGGCGTGATGAACTCGACCGCGCTCAAGGAAGCGCAGGCCACCGGCTACCCGCGCGACAAGATGTACGGCGTCTGGTGGTCGGGCGCCGAGCCCGATGTGAAGGACGTGGGCGACGGCGCCAAGGGCTACAACGCGCTGAACCTGAACACCTCCGGCCAGAGCCCCAAGGTCATCCAGGACATCCTGAAGTACGTGCACGACAAGGGCCAGGGCACCGGCCCGAAGGACGAGGTCGGCACCGTGCTGTACACCCGCGGCCTGATCATCCAGATGCTCGGCGTCGAGGCCGTGCGCCGCGCGCAGGAGCGCTTCGGCAAGGGCAAGGTCATGACGGGCGAGCAGGTGCGCTGGGGCCTCGAGAACCTCGCGCTCGACCAGAAGAAGCTCGATGCGCTCGGCTTCTCCGGCGTGATGCGGCCGCTGTCGACCTCGTGCCAGGACCACATGGGCTCGACCTGGGCCCGCGTGCACACCTGGGACGGCGCGAAGTGGAGCTTCACCTCCGACTGGCTGCAGGCCGACGACCAGATCATCAAGCCGATGGTCAAGGCCGCCGCCGACAAATACGCCTCGGAAAAGAAGCTGACGCGCCGCACGCCGGCCGATTGCCAGTCCTGAGGTCGGCATGACTGCAGCGAACATTCTCCTGGACGTCAACGGGATCGAGGTGATCTACAACCACGTCATCCTGGTCCTGAAGGGTGTCTCGCTGCAGGTGCCCGAGGGCCGGATCGTCGCGCTGATGGGCGGCAACGGCGCGGGCAAGACGACGACGCTGCGGGCCGTCAGCAACCTGCTCGAGAGCGAACGCGGCGCGGTCACCAAGGGCTCGATCGAGCTGCGCGGCGAGCGCATCGAGCGCCTGAGCACCGCCGAGATGGTGAACCGCGGCGTGATCCAGGTGATGGAAGGCCGGCACTGCTTCGCGCACCTGACGATCGAGGAGAACCTGCTGACCGGTGCCTACACGCGGCGCGACGGCAAGGCCAACGTCGCGGCAACGCTGGAGAAGGTCTACACCTACTTCCCGCGGCTGAAGACGCGGCGCGCGTCGCAGGCGGCGTACACCTCGGGTGGCGAGCAGCAGATGTGCGCGATCGGCCGCGCGCTGATGGCGAACCCGAAGATGGTGCTGCTCGACGAGCCGTCGATGGGCCTGGCGCCGCAGATCGTCGAAGAGGTGTTCGAGATCGTCAAGGACCTGAACAGCCGTGAGGGCGTGACCTTCCTGCTCGCCGAGCAGAACACCAACATGGCGCTGCGCTACTCCGACTACGGCTACATCCTCGAGAACGGCCGCATCGTGATGGACGGCGAAGCCGCCTCGCTGCGCGAGAACGAGGACGTCAAGGAGTTCTACCTCGGCGTCGGCGGCGGCGACCGCAAGAGCTTCCGCGACGTGAAGAGCTACAAGCGCAGAAAGCGTTGGCTCGCCTGACGGCGAGGCGCTGGAGAATCAGACGATGGCCCATGCCGACGAAGCCGTCCTCGCCCGCCTGCTGCCGCTGCTGCGCCAGCTGCGCGAGATCAAGGGCCTGCGCGAGATGCGGCCCGGCACGTTCTACCTGAAGGGCAGTGCCTTCATTCACTTCCACGACGAGGCCGGCGCGTTGATCGCCGACCTCAAGAAGGCCGGCGGCAGCGGCTTCGACCGCTACCCGGTCGACGCGGCGCCGGGCCAGCGCAAGCTGGTCGACGATGCGAAGCGTCGTGTCGCCCGCAGCGACGAGGATTGACGCGACGATGAACCCCACGACCCCCAAAGACGCGCACTACGACGCGCTCGAAACCCGCGCGCCGCACGAGCGCGAAGCCGCGCAGATGCAGGCCCTGGCGGCGCAGGTCGCGCATGCGAAGGCGCACGCGCCGGCCTTCGCCGCGAGCCTGGCGGCCGTCGACGCCGCGCAGGTGACGAGCCGGTCCGCGCTCGCCGCCCTGCCGGTGATCCGCAAGCACGAGTTGCTGGAACGTCAGCGCGATCCGGGAGCGCCCGATCCCTTCGGCGGCTTCTCGGCGCTCGGCTGGGGCGCGACCCCGCGGTCGCGTCGCGCGCTGCGCGTGTTCGCCTCGCCCGGCCCGATCCACGAGCCCGAAGGCAGCGCCGCCGACTACTGGCGCATGGCCCGCGCGCTTTACGCCGCCGGCCTGCGCGAAGGCGATCTCGCGCACAACACCTTCAGCTACCACTTCACCCCCGCCGGCGCGATGATGGAAAGCGGCGCCTTCGCGCTCGGCTGCACCGTGTTCCCGGGCGGCACGGGCCAGACGGAGCAGCAGGTCCAGGCGATGGCGGCGCTGCGGCCCTCCGCGTACATCGGCACGCCGAGCTTCCTGAAGATCATCCTCGAGAAGGCGGACGAGCTGGGCATGCGGCTGCCGTCGCTCGTCAAGGCCTCGGTGGGCGGCGAGGCGTTCCCACCCAGCCTGCGCGACTGGCTGCTCGCGCGCGGCATCCAGGCCTACCAGAGCTACGGCACGGCCGACCTGGGCCTGGTGGCCTACGAGACCGCGGCGCGCGAAGGGCTGGTGCTCGACGAAGGCGTGATCCTCGAGATCGTGCGCCCCGGCACCGGCGACACCGTCCCCGACGGCGAGGTCGGCGAGGTGGTCGTGACCACGCTGAACCCGGGCTATCCGCTGATCCGCTTCGGCACCGGCGACCTGTCGGCGGTGTTGCCCGGCACCTGCCCGACCGGCCGCACCAACACCCGGGTCAAGGGCTGGCTCGGCCGGGCCGACCAGACCGCCAAGGTGCGCGGCATGTTCGTGCACCCCGGCCAGGTCGCGGAGATCGTGCGGCGCCAGCCGCAGGCCCGCAAGGCGCGCCTGGTCATCAGCGGCGAGATGGCGAACGACGCGATGACGCTGCATGTGGAGGTCGAGGGCCAGCCCGAAGGCCTGGCCGCCCGGCTGGCGGAGGCGATGCGCGACGTGACCAAGCTGCGCGGCGAGGTGCTGCTGTGCACGCCGGGCAGCCTGCCGAACGACGGCAAGGTGATCGAGGACGCGCGGCGATTCACCTGAGCGCGGAGAAATCCGCTCAAGCCCTTGCATAACGCACGGGTTACGTACTTTCCGCGATGGCACCGGGCCGCGGCTTCCGGACAATCGCGCGGTCGAATTCACGCTGAAAGTTCAATCCCATGAAGCAAGTCCTGATCGCCGGCCTCCTGTCCACCCTGGCCGTGTCGGCCTTCGCCGAGTACCCCGAGAAGCCGGTCACGATCGTCGTGCCCTTCTCGGCCGGCGGCCCCACCGACAAGGTGGCACGCGATCTGGCCGAGGCGCTGCGCAAGCCGCTCGGCGGCCAGGCGATCATCATCGAGAACGTCGGCGGCGCCGGCGGCACGCTCGGCGCGGCCAAGGTCGCCAAGGCGGCACCCGATGGCTACACCTTGCTGCTGCACCACATCGGCATGAGCACCGCGCCGGCGTTGTATCGCAAGATGACCTACGACACGCTCAGCGATTTCGAGTACTTGGGTATGGTCAACGAGGTGCCGATGACGCTGATCGGCAAGCCCACGCTGCCGGCCACCAACTACGCCGAGCTGCTGAAGTGGATGGAGGCCAACAAGGGCAAGATCAACCTGGCCAACGCCGGCCTGGGCGCCGCCTCGCACCTGTGCGGCCTGCTGTTCCAGAGCACGCTGAAGATCAACATGCAGACCGTGCCGTACAAGGGCACGGGCCCGGCCATGACCGACCTGCTCGGCGGCCAGGTCGACCTGATGTGCGACCAGACCACCAACACCAGCAGCCAGATCGCCGCGGGCAGCGTCAAGGCGTTCGCCGTGACGACCACGAAGCGCCTGTCGACGCCGGCCCTCAAGAACCTGCCAACGCTGGACGAGTCGGGCCTGAAGGGTTTCAACGTCAGCATCTGGCACGGCATGTACGCGCCCAAGGGCACGCCGAAGGCGGTGGTGGACAAAATCAACACCGCGCTGCGCGCCGCGCTGAAGGACCCCGAGTTCCAGAAGCGCGAAGAGGCGCTCGGCGCCGTGATCGTGACCGACGGCCGCCTGGCCGGTGACGAGCACAAGAAGTTCGTCGCCTCCGAGATCGCCAAGTGGGGCCCGGTCATCAAGGCCGCTGGCGAATACGCGGACTGATGGAACACCCGGCTGCGGGTACGCAGCCACCCGCCTAGCGGGTGCGGGCTCGCCCCTCCGGTCACGCTCTGAGCGTGATCGGAATGGTCACCGGCCCGTCGTTGACGAGTTCGACCTGCATGTCGGCGCCGAACTCACCTGAGGCCACCACCGGGTGCAACGCCCGGGCGGTGGCGAGCAGCCGCTCGTAGAGCGCGCGGCCGAGTTCCGGCCCGGCGGCGCCGGTGAAGCTGGGCCGGTTGCCGCCGGAGACATCGGCCGCCAGCGTGAACTGGCTGACGATCAGCAACCCGCCCTGTACCTCGACGACGCTGCGGTTCATCTTGCCCTGTGCGTCCGCGAAGATGCGCAGCTTGAGCAGCTTGGCGATCAGTCTGTCGGCGACCGCCTCGGTGTCCCCCGGCTCGGCGCAGGCGAGGATCAGCAGGCCCGGGCCGATGGCGCCGACCTCCACGCCGCCGACCCGCACGCTCGCCCGCGACACCCGCTGCGCGATCGCGATCACGGCGTGTCCGCCACGTCGTTGAAATGCGCCTCGACGTCCGACGGCAGCAGCTGGATCGACGCCCGCAGCCCCGGCACCTCGCTCATCAGCGCCTGTTCGACCGAGGTGCGCAGCGCCGCGGCGCGCCCGAGCGACCAGCTGGCCGGCATGTGCATGTGCAGGTCGACGAAGCGCCGCTGCCCGGCGCGGCGCGTGACGAGGTGGTCGAAGCGGATGGTCGGGTGATCGAACTGCGCCAGCGTGCGATCGATCTGCGCGCGCACCTCGGGCTCGACCGCGCTGTCCATCAGCCCCTCGATCGAGCGCCAGGCCAGGTGCGCGCCCTCGCGCAGGATGTTCAGCGCCACGCCGATCGCGAGCACCGGGTCCAGCCACAACCAGCCGGTGAACTGCACCAGCACCAGCCCGGCGACGACGCCGGCGGACGTCCACACATCGGTGTAGAGGTGGCGCGCGTCGGCCTCGAGCACGATCGAGCGGTGCTCGCGCGCCGCGGCCATCATCTTCCACGCCAGCGCGCCGTTCAGCGCCGAACTCGCCACCGCCAGGCCCAGTCCCCAGCCCAGCGACTGCAGCGGCATCGGCGCGCTGAACCGGTGCGCCGCGGCCCAGATGATCCCGGCCGCCGCGCCGACGATCAGCAGCCCCTCGAACCCGCTGGAGAAGTACTCCGCCTTGGTGTGGCCGAACGGGTGGTCGTCGTCGGCCGGGCGCTGCGCGATCGCGACCATCATCAGCGCGAACAACGCGGAGGCCAGGTTGACGAACGACTCCATCGCGTCCGAGAGCAGGCCGACCGAATCGGTGACCCACCAGGCCGCCGACTTCATCGTGATGGTCGCGACGGCCGCCGCGATCGACAGCTTGAGAAGGGTGCGGACCTGCACTCGGTCAGGAAGTCCCGCCGCCGTCCAGGCGCTTGAGCTCCTCGTGCAGGAACTGGCTCGCGGGCATCATCCGGCCGTCGGCGAACTTCACCTGGTAGGGCTTGCCGCTCATGCTGGACTTGGTCGCGATGCGCTCGATGAACTCGCGTGCGGTGGTGACTTCCTTGCCCATGGACTCGAGCTTGCCGCGCAGGAACTTGCCTGCGTCGGCGCAGCTGTATTCGGTGCCATTGCGCACGAACTTCATGTCCTGCCGGGTCTCGACGAAGCGGATCAGCTTCTCGATGCGTGTCTGTTCATGGGGCGGCGGCGCGGCGGCCACGGCGCCGAGCGCCATCAGGCTCGTCATGCTCACCAGAAAGCGTCTGCGAAACATGGTGGATCACTCCAGCCGGATCACTCCAGCGTCACCCGCGCGAACTTGCGCTTGCCCACTTGCACCACATAGGTCCCGGCTGCCAGTTTCAAGCCCCGGTCGCTGACGAGCGAACCATCAACCTTGACACCGTGCCCGTCGACCAGGCGCAGGGCCTCGCCGGTCGATGCCGCAAGATTAGCCTGTTTCAGCACCGCACCGATACCCAGAGGAGCCCCTGTCAACGAGACCGAGTCGATCTGATCCGGCACGCCGCCCCGGGCGCGCAGCTCGAAATCCCGCTCGGCCGCATCGGCCGCCGCCGCGCTGTGGAAACGGGCCGTCACCTCTTTTGCCAGCTGTACCTTGGCGTCCTTGGGGTTGCGCCCGCCCTCCACCTCGGCCCGCAACCGCGCCACCTCGGCCTCGGGGCGGAAGCTGAGAAGCGTGAAGTACTTCCACATCAGCACGTCGCTGATCGACAGCAGCTTCGCGAACATGGTGTTCGCCGGCTCGGTGATGGCGATGTAATTGCCCTTGCTCTTGGACATCTTCTCGACGCCGTCCAGCCCCTCGAGCAGCGGCATCGTCAGGATGCACTGCGGCTCTTGGCCGTACTCGCCCTGCAGCGTCCGGCCGACCAGCAGGTTGAACTTCTGGTCGGTGCCGCCGAGCTCGAGATCGCTCTTCAGCGCGACCGAGTCGTAGCCCTGCATCAGCGGGTACAGGAATTCGTGGACGCTGATCGGCGTGCCGGCCTTGTACCGGTCGTGGAAGTCGTTGCGCTCCATCATCCGTGCCACGGTGTAGCGCGAGGCCAGCTGGATCATGCCGCGGGCGCCGAGCGGATCGCTCCATTCCGAGTTGTAACGAACTTCGGCCCGCTCGATGTCCACGACCAGGCTGATCTGGTCGAAGTAGGTCTTGGCGTTCGCCTCGATCTGCTCGCGGGTCAGCGGCGGGCGGGTCGCATTGCGGCCCGACGGGTCGCCGATCATCGAGGTGAAGTCGCCGATCAGCGGGATGACCGTATGCCCCAGGTCCTGCAGCTGGCGCAGCTTGTTGAAGACCACCGTGTGGCCCAGGTGCAGATCCGGCGCGGTCGGGTCGAGGCCGAACTTGATGCGCAGTGGCACGCCGGTTGCTTCCGACCGGGCGAGCTT
Source organism: Pseudomonadota bacterium (assembly GCA_040384825.1). Lineage (GTDB taxonomy): Bacteria > Pseudomonadota > Gammaproteobacteria > Burkholderiales > Burkholderiaceae_C > LMDS01. The sequence continues at coordinate 40,262 of JAZKIO010000070.1, read as the reverse complement.
GGCCAGCCAGTCGGCCTGCGGCAGCAGTTCGTCGCAGCCGCGCAGCGAGATCGCCATCGCCTCCCGCACCCGATCTGTCACCGGGTGCGGCGGATTCGGCGAGGCGGCGGCGGAAGCTTGACTGGAAGTGGGGGGCATACGGGGCTTTTACGGGGATGGGCGCGGGGCCGGGTCGTTATACTTCGCGTCGGTTCAGGGCCCGCTCCCCGGCTCGGTGGATGCGATCTGAATACGGTCCGTGCCGCCCGGAGGCAGGCGCCACGGATTCTAGTAGAGGCCCCTCGGGGCGGCAGGGACACAACACAGAAGCGCGCGGCCACGCTGCCGGCGCTCACACCAGGGCCAACGCGCTCTCGCACCGAATTGAAATCGCTGGACTCACTGGATCGCGCGCTCGAAGCCGTTGCCGCGCGCACCGCCCGCTTCGTCTCGGCGCATCCGCGTGGCCTGTCGGCCGCCGTGATGCTGTCGCTCGCCGGCTTCGGCGTGACGGCCTTCGGCATCGCGCCGATGGCGCCCGACGCCTCTGACATCCCGAAACGACTGGTGACCGAAAGCGTCGAAACCGACTCCATCCAGTCGCAGCTCGACGCGCTCGCCGAGCACGAGTTACAGCTGTATCGGACCGACCTGACCCGCACCAGCGACACCGCCGACAGCCTGCTCAAGCGCCTGAACGTCTCCGACGCCGCCGCGGCGCAGTTCCTGCGCACCGACCCCACGGGCCGCAAGCTGCTCGAAGGCCGGGGCGGCAAGATGGTCCGCGTCCAGACCGACGAGAACGGCACCCTGACCGAACTGATCGCGCGCTACGCGCCGTCCAACCCCGACCAGCTCGGCACCCACTTCAACCGCCTGACCGTGCGTCTCGTCGCCGGCAGGCTCATGGCGATGATCGAGACCGCGCCGCTCGCCGCGCAGGTGCGCATGGGCAGCGGCACGGTGCGCTCCTCGCTGTTCGCGGCCACCGACGAGGCCCGCATCCCCGACAACGTGGCCACCCAGCTGGCCGACGTGTTCTCGACCGATGTCGACTTCCGCCGCCAGCTGCAGAAGGGCGACACCTTCTCGGTGCTGTACGAGGCCCTGACGGCCGATGGCGAGCCGATCACCTGGAGCGTGGCCGGCCGCGTGCTCGCCGCCGATTTCGTCAACAACGGCAAGACCTACTCGGCCGTCTGGTACCAGGGCGCCGAGGGCAAGGGCGGCTACTACGGCTTCGACGGCCGCAGCAAGAAGCGCGCGTTCCTCGCCAGCCCGATGGAGTTCTCGCGCGTCACCTCCGGGTTCGCGATGCGCATGCACCCGGTGCTGAACAGCTGGAAGCAGCACAAGGGCGTCGATTACGGCGCGCCGGCCGGCACCGCGATCCGCGCGGTCGGCGACGGCACGGTCGATTTCGCCGGCTGGCAGAACGGCTACGGCAATGTGGTGGAGATCCGCCACAGCGCGCAGCGTTCGACGCTGTACGCCCACATGAGCCGGATCGACGTGAAGCGGGGCGCGCATGTCGAGCAGGGCCAGCGCGTCGGCACCGTCGGCTCGACCGGCTGGGCGACCGGCCCGCACCTGCACTTCGAGGTCAAGGTCAGCGGCGTGCAGCAGGACCCGATGATCATGGCCAAGGCGTCCGAGGTCATCGAGCTCGCGCCGGCCCAGAAGGCCGCGTTCGCGCGCCTGGCCGGCAGCCTGCGCAGCCAGCTCGAGGTCGCCGAATCGGTGGCACGTTCGGGCACGTACGCCGAGTAGCGCGTCGACCCGCTCCACCCGAAGGGCCCGCCACGTCGGGCCCTTCGCTTTGCTGGGCACAATCGCGCGATGACTGCGCTCTACATCGGACTGATGTCCGGCACCTCGCTCGACGGCATCGACGGCGTGCTCGTCGGCTTCGACGCCACCGACGCCCCGGCGCCCCACGTGATCGCGCACGCGCACCGTGCCTTCCCGCCCGACCTGACGGCCGAGCTGCTGGCGCTGAACGGCGCGGGCGACAACGAGCTGCATCGCGCCGCCCTCGCCGCCAATGCGCTCGCCCGCGGGTGTGCCGAGATCGTCGAGGCGCTCCTGGCCGCGCACGACACGCCGCGCGACCGGGTGCGGGCGATCGGCGTGCACGGCCAGACCGTCCGGCACCGTCCGCGCGAATTCGACGGCACCGGCTACACGCTGCAGCTCAACAACCCGGCCCTGCTGGCGGAACGCGTCGGGATCGACGTCGTCGCCGACCTGCGCAGCCGCGACGTGGCGGCCGGCGGCCAGGGCGCGCCGCTGGTCCCGGCATTTCATCGCGCGGTGTTCGGCCGCGCCGGCGAAACGTCCGCGGTGCTGAACCTCGGCGGGATCGCCAACCTGACGGCGTTGCGGGCCGATGGTGCGACGATCGGCTTCGACTGCGGGCCGGCGAACGCCTTGCTCGACCACTGGTGTCGCCTGCACACCGGCCGGCCCTACGACGCCGACGGCGCGTGGGCCGCCAGCGGTCACGTGCTCGACGGCCTGCTCGCCGGCTTGCGCGCCGAACCGTACTTCTCGCTCCCGCCGCCGAAGAGCACCGGCCGCGACCTGTTCAATCCGGACTGGCTGCAGGCGCGACTCGCCGCCGCGGCCCCCGTGGCGCAGGCGGCGGACGTGCAGGCCACGCTGGCCGAACTCACCGCCGTGTCATGTGCTGCAGAGGTGCGGGCCCACGCCAGCGCAGCGACCGAACTGCTGGTCTGCGGCGGCGGCGCATTCAATGGGCATGTGATGCGACGGCTCGCCGCGCACCTCCCGGGTGTGGCGGTCGTCTCGAGCGCCGCGCGCGGGTTGCCGCCGGATCAGGTCGAAGCGTGCGCCTTCGCGTGGCTGGCACGCGCCTTCGTGCGCCGCGAACCCGCCAACCTGCCGAGCGTGACCGGCGCCGCCGGGCCGCGTCTGCTCGGCGCGCTCTACCCGGCGCACTGACGCGGCTAGCGGGCAGCAAAAAGCCGCCCGGGGGCGGCTTTCGGTCGAGCGAGGCGGGCGCCGGGCTCAGGCGGAGAAGCTCGAGCCGCAGCCGCAGGTGGTGGTCGCGTTCGGGTTCTTGATCACGAACTGGGCGCCTTGCAGGTCGTCCTTGTAGTCGATCTCGGCGCCGGCTAGGTACTGCAGGCTCATCGCGTCGATCAGCAGGGTGACGCCGTTCTTGCTCATCTGCGTGTCGTCGTCGTTCACGATCTCGTCGAACGTGAAGCCGTACTGGAAGCCCGAGCAGCCGCCGCCCTGCACGAACACGCGCAGCTTCAACTCGGGGTTGCCTTCCTCGTCGACCAGCTCCTTGACCTTGTTGGCAGCGCTGTCGGTGAAGACCAGGGGCACCGGCGGCTCGTCCATCGTGGCGAGGGCGGTGGTGTCGGTGATTCTTTCGGCGGTTGCACTCATGGCAAAACTCCTGCGGCAAAGTGCCGATGCTCGTGATTATCCCGGATTCGACGCCGCCAGCTTGAGGGCAGGCTTTTCCGCGGCATTCATCGGGCGCAATTCACCATCTAAGGTGGCGCCCTGGTGCATTTCAAGCACTTCGTAGCGCACGTCGCCGGTGATCCGGGCCTTGGGCTGCAACTCCAGCAGTTCGGTGGAGCGGATCGGGCCATTCACGGCGCCGTTGATGATGACGTGCCCGCCAGAGACCTTGCCGGTCACGCGGGCCTTCTCGCTGATCACGAGGATGCTCGGGCCGTCGCCGAGCGCGCTCACGTCGCCCATGACCTCGCCGTCGATCCGCAGGCCATCGGTGAACCGCAATTCGCCCTGGATCAGGGTGCCCTCGCCGACCAGCGTGCGGATCGGCGGCTGCTTCTTCTTCCCGAACATCGGTTCTCCTCCAACGGGCGGCGGGGGGCTCGCCGCTACGGCTTGACGGTCAGGCTGGCTTTCACCGCGCCGTTCAAGTCCATCACCCTGACGGAAGCGGTTTTTACCACGGCCTGCGGCGGCGGGTCGACCAGGCCCTCGATGCGCAGGTACTGCTTCAGCTGCAGCGGCTGGGGACCGGGCGGCGGCGTGAAGGTCCAGGGCTTGCCGTCCAGCGTGCCGGCCAGCGAGACCTCGTAGCGCCCCTTGAATTCGGCGGTCGCCTTGCCGGCCTGCATCACCAGCAACTGGTAGCGCACCTGGCCCGGCGACGGCGATTCGACCTGCAGGCCCCGGATGCTCAGCCCCTCGCCGGCCCCGGCGGGGAACAGCCGCTCGAAGAACCCGAGATCGTTCTTCAGCGCCAGGTTGTCGGCCTCGCTCTGCCGCAACTGGCGGGCGAGGCGCTCCTGCACGGTCTTCTCGGCCGTCAGCAGGCTCTCGGCGGTGTTCGCGATCGACACGGCCTTGTCGCGCTCGGCATGCAGCCTGACGGCCTCGGCGCGCAGGCGTTGCAGTTCTTCGGCGGACCGGCCGTCGAGCCCGGCGATGCTCTTGCCGAACTCGAAGGCCCACATCGCCAGCGCGGCCGAGAAGCCGACCATGAGCGCGACGACCGCCCAGCGGACCGGCCACGGCAGGTGACTGCGCACGATCATGCGCGGCGCGCTGATCGACAGGCGGCGGCGCAGCAACTTCAGGCGCATCGGCGGCGTCCTCGGGGAAAGAGGCGCGATTGTAGAAGCGCTCAGCCAAAGAAAAGGGGCGCCCGAAGGCGCCCCGCTGGCTCGTAGCGAAGCGTCCGATTACCGCTTGGAGAACTGCTTGCGACGGCGCGCGCCGTGCAGGCCGACCTTCTTGCGCTCGACTTCACGCGCATCGCGCGTGACGAAGCCGGCGTGCTTCAGCGGCGACTTGAGCGTCTCGTCGTAGTCGATCAGCGCACGGGTGATGCCGTGGCGCACCGCGCCGGCCTGGCCCGATTCGCCACCGCCACGCACGTTGACCTTGACGTCGAATGCAGCGTCGTTCGAGGTCAGCACCAGCGGCTGGCGCACGACCATGATGGAGGTCTGGCGGCCGAAGTACTCGTCGACGGTCTTGCCGTTGACGATGATCTGGCCGGTGCCCTTCTTGATGAAGACGCGGGCCACCGACGATTTGCGGCGGCCGGTCCCGTAGTTCCAAATACCGATCATTGCGGCAGCTCCTTAGATGTCCAGCACTTTGGGCTGCTGAGCGGTATGCGGGTGCGTGGCACCGGCGTAGACCTTCAGCTTCTTCACCATCGCGTAGCCCAGCGGACCCTTCGGAAGCATGCCCTTGACGGCCTTCTCGATGGCGCGGCCGGGGTGCTTGGCCTGCATGTCCTTGAACTTGGTGGCGTGGATGCCGCCCGGGTAGCCGGAATGACGGTAGTACACCTTGTCATTGGCCTTGTTCCCGGTCACGCGGATCTTGTCGGCGTTGACGATGACGATGAAATCACCGGTGTCGACGTGGGGCGTGTAGATAGGCTTGTGTTTGCCGCGCAGGCGGAGGGCGACTTCACTGGCCACCCGTCCGAGAACCTTATCGGTCGCGTCAATCACAAACCACTCATGCACCACTTCGGCCGGCTTGGCGCTGAAGGTCTTCATGTTGAGTAGTCTGGTTGGTCAGCCCCGCCCTGCTGTGACACAGGACTCGCGCCCGGCTCGGCTACCACTTCGTACGGTGGACTCTCGCAGGCGTTCTTTCCCCTGGGGCAAATTTCGGGAAAGCCCGCGAGTGTATCAGAGCGGCGCCTGTTCCGTCGTGGTGCAGCGCAGCAATTTGGCAGCATCCCCTAACGCGATCACGTAGACTGGTGTTTACCCTGAACCAGGAAGGACTCAGCGATGAGCACTCCCGATCCCGCACAAACCAACTCCCCCACTGCCCCGGCAGCATCCCCGGTCCCGAACTGGACCTGGGTGCCGATCCGTTCCCTCGGCCCACGCCACCGCGCCCGCATCATGGCGCACCTGCTGGCGCTCGACCCGAACGACCGGTACCTGAGGTTCGGCTACGCCGCCACGGATGCGCAGATCTCCAAGTATGTCGACATGCTCGATTTCGAGCAGGACGAGGTGTTCGGCATCTTCAGCCGCCGGCTCGAGCTGATCGCGATGGCGCACCTGGCGCATTCGGTGTCGGGCCCCGGCCAGCACGCGGCGCCGGTGTCCGAGTTCGGCGTGTCCGTGCTCAAGCAGGCGCGGGCCCGGGGCTTCGGCCGCCGGCTGTTCGAGCATGCGATGCTGCACGCACGCAACCGGGGCGTCGAGACCCTGCTGATCCATGCGCTGAGCGAGAACACCGCGATGCTGAAGATCGCGCGCAACGCCGGCGCCACGGTCGTCCGCGAAGGCCCCGAGTCGGACGCGACGCTGAAGCTGCCGCCGGACACGCTGGCCTCCCACATGGGTGAACTGGTCGAGCACCGCGCCGCGGAGCTGGACTATCGGCTCAAGGTCCACGCGCGCCAGGTCGGCGGGTTGCTGGACGCGATCACCGAGGTCAAGGCCTCGCTCAAGGCGTCGCACGTCGCGGAAGAGTGACAGCCGGGCGTGCATTCCGCACGCCGGTGCCGCTGACACGCCCTCCGACCCTCATGTCGGGGGAGGCCAGCGGGCAAATGCAACGGTTTGCATCCGTTACAGTCCGTCATCGATTCTGGTGACTCGGAATCTGCCGTTCCTTGTGTCAACCGCGGACCCGCGCTGCCCGACATGCAAATGCTCCCCTGGATCATTGCGCTCACCGCCCTGGCGCTGCTCGCCATCGTGCTGGTCGCCTGGGCGCTGCGGCGCAACCCGAAGAAGTCGGCCGAACTCCCGACCGAATGGGCACTGGCCCCGCGGCCGGTCTTCTCGACCGACGAGCGCCGCGTCTATCGCCTGTTGCGCGAGGCGCTGCCGCATCACATCGTGCTCTCGAAGCTGCCGCTGGTGCGCTTCTGCCAGCCGACCGATCCGAACGAGGTGCGCTACTGGTTCGATCTGCTCGGCACCAGCCACGTCACCTTCGCGGTGTGCAGCGCGAACGGTCGCGTTCTGGCGGCGATCGACCTCGACACCGACCGCGGCAACTCACGCCGCGTGATGCAGATCAAGCAGTCCGTGCTGAGCGCCTGCCGCGTCCGCTACCTGCGTTGCCCGGTGGACCAGCTGCCCTCGGTGGCGGAACTGCAATTGCTCGTGCCGAGCAGCAGCGCGCAATCGCGCGGGCCGCAACCGGCCCCGGCGCCGACCGCCAACCTCGGGCAGGCGCGCGATTCGCTTTCCCACGCGGTGGCGTCGCGACGCGCCGAGCGCACCGCGCTCTGGCAGGACTCCACGGTGTTCCAGGATTCGTTCTTCGCGCCCGATTCCCGCGACGGCTTCGGCAACAGCGAGTTCGCGCCGATGCCGCGCGCCAAGCCCCTGCGCTCGTCGTCGCGACGCAGCGAGCCGTCCAACTTCGGCGGTCTCGACAACCGGCCCGATCCACTGACCGGCCTGGACACCGAGGAACTCGGCGGCCTGGTCGACGACGACCACCCGCGCTTCTCCAGCGGCTCACAGCGCTGAAGCCCGCGCCCGGTGCGGCGCGTACGATGCGCGCATGACGCCGACGCCGCCCTCCGACACCCCGTTCGCCGGCCTCGACCCCGACACCGTCCTCGACGCGCTCGACGCCGTCGGCCTGCGCGGCGACGGCCGGCTGATCCAGCTCAACTCGTACGAGAACCGCGTGTTCCAGGTGTTCCTGGAGGACGGCCGGGTCGTCGTCACCAAGTTCTACCGGCCTCAGCGCTGGAGCGACGCGCAGATTCTCGAGGAGCACGCGTTCGCCAATGAACTGGCTGCGGCGGAGATTCCGGTGGCCGCGGTCTGGCCGCTCGTGATCGATGCCGGCGCCCGTCTGGCCGACAGCGTCGCGCTGCCCGGCGCCACGCTGGCGCAGATCGAGACATCGCACGGCAGCTACCGCTTCAGCGTGAGCGAGCGACTCGCCGGCCGCGCGCCCGAGCTGGAAGACGACGCCACGCTCGAATGGATCGGCCGCTTCATCGGCCGGTTGCATGCGGTCGGCGCGCTGAAGCCGTTCGCGCATCGCGTGACGCTGTCCCCGCAGAGCTTCGGCACCGACAACCGCGACTGGCTGCTGAGCCAGAACATCATCCCGCCCGATGCGGAAACCGGCTGGCGCCAGGCCACCGACGACGCGCTCGCCGCGATCGGTGAAGCCTTCGGCGGCGCGCCGCTCCGCACCCTGCGCCTGCACGGCGACTGCCACCTCGGCAACGTGCTGTGGGCCGCGGACGGCCCGCACTTCGTCGACCTCGACGACGCGGTCATGGGCCCGGCGACGCAGGATCTCTGGATGCTGCTGTCCGGCGAGCGCGCCGCCATGTCGCGCCAGCTCGCCGCGGTGCTCGAGGGCTACGAGAGCTTCATGGACTTCGACTGGCGCGAGTTGCGCCTGATCGAGCCGCTGCGCACGCTGCGGATGATCCACCACAGCGCGTGGATCGCGCGGCGGTGGAACGATCCGGCGTTCCCGATCGCGTTCCCGTGGTTCGACAGCCCGAAGTACTGGGCCGAGCAGATCACGCGCCTGCGCCAGCAGGTCGACGCGATGGCCGAGCCGCCGCTCGGCGGCCTGGGCTGAGGCTTAGGCGACCAGAAGCGAATTGACCCGGCGCACGTAGGCCGCCGGGTCGTCGAGCTGCCCGCCCTCGGACAGCAGCGCCTGGTCGAACAGGATGTTCGCCAGTTCGTCGAAATGCGCGCTCGCGTCCAGCCTCTTGACCAGCGGGTGCTCGGCGTTCACCTCCAGCGTCGGCAGCGACTTCGGCGCGCTCTGCCCGGCCTGCTTGAGCAGCCGCGCGAGGTGGCCGCTCATGTCGCCCTCCTCGACCACCAGGCAGGCCGGCGAATCGACCAGCCGCGTCGTGACGCGCACGTCCTTCGCGCGGTCCTTCAGCGTCTCCTTCAGGCGATCGAGCACCGGCTTGAACGCGGTCGCGGCTTCCTCGGCCTGCTTCTTCTCCGCCTCGTCCTGCAGCTTGCCGAGGTCGACCGAGCCCTTGGCCACGCTTTGCAGCGGCTTGCCGTCGAACTCGTGCAGGTGGCTCAGCATCCACTCGTCGACGCGGTCGACCAGCAGCAGCACCTCGATGCCCTTCTTGCGGAAGATCTCGAGCTGGGGGCTGCTCCTGGCGGCGGCCAGGCTGTCGGCGGTGATGTAGTAGACGGCCTCCTGGCCTTCCTTCATGCGCGCCGCGTAATCGGCGAACGACACGCCTTCCTCGGCGTGCGTCGATGCGAAACGCAGCAGCTTGACCAGCCGCTCCTGGTTCGCGTGGTCCTCGCCGACGCCCTCCTTCAGCACCACGCCGAAGTCCTTCCAGAACGCCGCGTACTTGGCCTTCTCGGCGGCGTCCTCGCTGTCGGCCAGGCCTTCGAGCATGCCGAGCACGCGCTTGGTCGAGCCCTCGCGGATCGCCTTCACGTCACGGCTCTCCTGCAGCAGCTCGCGGCTCACGTTCAGCGGCAGGTCGGCGCTGTCGATCACGCCCTTGACGAAGCGCAGGTACACCGGCATCAGCGCCTCGGCATCGTCCATGATGAAGACGCGCTTGACGTACAGCTTCACGCCGCCGCGCTTGTCGCGGTTCCACAGGTCGAACGGCGCCTTGGCCGGCACGTACAGCAGCTGCGTGTACTCGCTGCGGCCCTCGACGCGGTTGTGCGTGTAGGCCAGCGGCGCCTCGGTGTCGTAGCTGATCTGCTTGTAGAACTCGGTGTACTGCTCGGGCGTGATGTCGTTCTTGCTGCGCGTCCAGAGCGCGGCGGCCTTGTTGACCGGCGCCCACTCGTCCTTGGTGACCTGCTTCGAGGACTCGGCGTCCCACTCCTCCTTCTGCATCAGGATCGGCAGCGAGATGTGGTCGGAGTACTTGCCGATGATGGACTTGAGCTTCCAGCCGCTCAGGAACTCCTCTTCACCGTCGCGCAGATGCAGCGTCACGGTAGTGCCGCGGGCCGGGCGGGTGATGGTCTCGACCTCGAAATCGCCGCTGCCCTGCGACGACCAGCGCACCCCCTCTTCCGGCGGCAGCCCGGCACGGCGCGATTCGACCGTGATGCGATCCGCCACGATGAAGCCGCTGTAGAAGCCGACACCGAATTGCCCGATCAGCTGCGCGTCCTTCTTCTGGTCGCCTTCGAGCGCCGACATGAATTCGCGCGTGCCGCTCTTGGCGATGGTGCCGAGGTTGGCGATCGCCTCCTCCTGCGACAGGCCGATGCCGTTGTCGGTGATCGTGATCGTCTTCGCCTCGGCGTCGAACGCGACGCGCACGTCGAGGTTGGGCTGATCCTCCAGCAGCGCCGGGTGGTTCAGCGCCTCGAACCGCAGCTTGTCGCACGCGTCGGACGCGTTCGAGACCAGCTCGCGCAGGAAGATTTCCTTGTTGGAGTAGAGCGAGTGCGTGACGAGGTGCAGGATCTGCTTGACCTCGGCCTGAAAGGAAAGCGTCTGTTTGTCCATGGCTCTTCTGGGGGTCTGCCCGAGACGGCACCGCGCCGCCGGGAAGACCGGGATTTTGGGCCCAGGACGCGCCTTTTCAAGTCAGGCCGGCTCGGGCAGCAGCTCGAACGTGCCCTTCTGCTGCGCCCAGGTGTCATGCCCCGACGCGAAGCCGACCATCTGCGAGGTCTCGAGGTTCAGCGCCACCGTCAGCGTGTAGCCGCTGGCGGATACGTACGAGACGACCACCACGTCGTCGCTGACCGGCGCCACCGCGCCGTACTTCTCGTGGTGCAGTTCGGTGGCGTCCTGGCCGTCGACGCTGCGCCAGACCACGCTGCCGTCGGTCTCGAACGTGTGCTCGAAGGTCTGGCCCGCCACCGGGCCGTCGTTGAAGCGCCAGCGGATCGTGCGGCCGAGCAGCGCGCGGCGTTCGGCCTGGGTGGTCGTCATCGTGAAATCTCCTAGTTCTTCAGCGTCGCCTGCAGCGTGATCTCGGGGACGCTGGCCAGCGCCTTCGACAGCGGGCAGTCGCGTTTGGCGGCCGCCGCGATTTCCTGGAACTTCGCGTCGTCGATGCCCGGCACCGTGGCCTCCATCGTCAGCGCGATCCGGTCGATCACGAAGCCTTCGCCCTGCTTGGCCAGGCGCACCGCGGCCTTCGTGTCGACCGTGCCGGTGGCGATGCCGGCCTTGTCGCAGGCGAAGGAGAACGCCATCGTGAAGCAGGCGGCATGCGCCGCACCGAGGATCTCCTCGGGGTTGGTGCCCTTGCGGTCGTCCTCGAAGCGGCTGGCGAAGCCGTAGGGGTACGCCTTCAGCGCGCCGGTCTCGGTGCTGATCTGGCCGGTGCCCTTCTTGCCGGCACCCTCCCAGTGAACGCTGGCGGTCTTCTCGATCATGGTGTGTCCTTTCGGGTGGGGGTTCGTGACGTGTGCGCGCACGCGGCCGGCGTCACTTCGGCCGCGGTCGGGCGAGGCGGCTGTCCGGTTGCGAGAGTCGGCCCGCGCGCAGTTGCGCGACGGACTCGACGACGGCGCGCGCGACGTTGCGGGTTTCCTCCTGCACCGCCTCGTCCCGGTCGAGCGCCTCGTGGCTGTTGTAGTAGGGCTCGTAGTAGCCGATGTAGCGGTCGAGTCGGGCCGAAGAGCCGGCGTCGATCAGGCCCATCCAGTCGAGCCAGTCGGTCAGGTTGCGGCGCTGCGACTCGACGCCGGCGACATCCCCATGCACGACCACGCCATACGCGCGCCCGGCCACGTGCTTCGGGTAGTCCCAGCCGTTCGCCTCGATCTGCTTCGCTTCGGCGGCCTTCTTGCCGTGCGTCGTGGTCGGGTCCGGGTTGCCGCCGTCGGCGCAGACCAGCCGGTCGATCATCAGCTTCAGCGGGCTGGGCGACTGGTACCAGTAGGTCGGCGCCAGGATCACGATGCCGTGTGCGGCGACCCAGCGCTCGTAGATCTCGGCCATCCAGTCATGGATCTGCCCGGCCGAATGATTGGGATAGCAGCTGCACGGCCAGTGGCAAAGCGGCATGGCCGTCGACACGCAGCCCTTGCACGGATGAATCTGGCGGCCGTACTCCGAGGTGACGAGGCTCAGGTCGAGCACGTCCGCCTCGACGCCTGCGGCCTCGACCGCCTCGCGCGCAAGTTGCGTGAGCCGCCAGGTCTTCGACATCTCACCCGGGCAGGTGCCATCGTTGCGCGAGCTGCCGTTGATCAGCAGCACGCGCGACGGCGAGCCCTTCGCCTCCCAGCGCCGTTGCGCCGCCTTGAGCCGCTGGCGCGTGTCCAGCCATTCGACCGACATCTCGTACGTCGGGTCCTTGAACTCGTCCCCGGCCAGCCGCGTGATCGGCGCCTTGCGGCCCTGGTCGTGCGCGTCCCAGGCGATGGCTTCCAGCCGGTCGATCGCCTCACGCTCGGCGCCGAACGCCGGATCGTAGAAGTGGCGATTGAAGCGTTCCCTGAACGCCTCGCGCGTCAGCGGCGCCGGTGCCTGGCCCTTGCGAATGTCGGTCATCGGGCCAGTATCTGCAGCAGCGTTCCGGGCCGGAGTCGGAAGCCACCCCGTCGCGGCGCTGGCTGCGTCCTACAGCAGAATGCGCGCATGCCGCTGCGCACCGTCACCGCCACCAGATACGTCACGCCGCTGCGCGAAGGCGGCTCGCTGCCGGCCGTGATCGAGGCCGACGACGACGGCCTGTACGTGCTCAAGTTCCGCGGTGCCGGCCAGGGCCCGCGCGCGCTGATCGCAGAACTCGTCGCCGGTGAACTGGCGCGTGGCGCCGGGCTGCCGGTGCCCGAGATCGTGTTCGCCGAGCTGGACCCCGAACTCGCACGCACCGAGCCCGACCCGGAGATCCAGGACCTGATCCGCGCCAGCGCCGACCTCGTGCAAGGCAGCCGCGGCCTGAACCTCGCGCTCGACTACCTGCCCGGCTCGGTGACCTTCGACCCGCTCGCGCTGCAGCCTTCGGCCGAACTCGCCTCGCGCATCGTCTGGTTCGACGCGTTCGTCAGCAACCTCGACCGCACCGCCCGCAACACCAACATGCTGGTGTGGCACGGCCAGCTCTGGCTGATCGACCACGGCGCGGCGCTGTACTTCCACCACGACTGGCGCGACGTGATGGCGCGTGCCAACGCCCCGTTCGCGCTGATCAAGGACCACGTGCTGCTGCCGTTCGCCACCGAACTCGCGGCGGCCGACGCCTGGATGACGCGGCACATCACGCCGGCGCGCATCGCCGAGGTCGTCGCACTGATCCCGGACACCTGGCTCGAGGACGAAACCTCGTTCGCGAGCACGGCGGCGCACCGCGACGCCTACACGCAGTTCCTGACCGAACGCCTCGCCGCGCCGCGTGCGTTCTTCGAGGAGGCCCGCCGTGCCCAAGCCGTGCACGTATGACTACGCGATCGTGCGCGTGGTGCCGCGCGTCGAGCGCGGCGAGTTCGTCAACGCCGGCGTGATCGTCTCGTGCGCCGAGCAGGGCCTGCTGCAGGCCGCGATCGAGCTCGACGACGCGCGCCTGCTCGCGCTCGATCCGCGCGCCGATCTGTCCGGCATCCGCGCCGCGCTCGCGGCGATCCCGCTGATCTGCGCCGGTGGCGAGGCCGCCGGGCCGCTCGGCCGGCTGTCGGTGCGCGAGCGCTTCCACTGGCTGGTGGCACCGCGCAGCTCCAGCATCCAGACCTCGCCGGTGCACACCGGCCGCTGCGAGACGCCGGGCCTGATGCTCGACCAGCTGCTGCGCAAGATGGTGCGCTCGCCCGCGGGCGACGCGGCGCCGGGTCAGCCGGCGGCGTAGTCGGCCATCGCTTCGCCGAGGCGGATCGGCCGGGTCGGCGCCCACGCCGGGTTGAAGCGCAGCGCCGCCTTCGGGAACAGCATCACGACCGTCGAGCCCAGCATGAAGCGGCCCATCTCGTCGCCCTGCTTCAGCACCAGAGGCTTGTCGTCGTAGCGCCATTCGCGCACGCCGGCCACGCGCTTCTGGTTGACCACGCCGTGCCACACGGTGGCCATGCTGCCGACGATCGTCGCGCCGACCAGCGTCAGCACGAACGGCCCGCGCGCCGACTCGAACACGCACACCACGCGCTCGTTGCGCGCGAACAGCCCGGGCACGCCGCGGGCCGTCAGCGGGTTCACCGAGAACAGGTCGCCCGGCACGTGGATCATGCGCAGCAAGCGGCCGTCGCACGGCATGTGGATGCGGTGGTAGTCCTTCGGGCTCAGGTAGAGCGTCGCGAAGTGGCCGTCCTCGAACTGCTGCGCGAGCGCGGCATCGCCGCCGACCAGCGTCGTGGTCGAGTACGCATGGCCCTTGGCCTGGAAGATCTGGTCGTGCTTGACGTCGCCAAACTGACTGATAGCGCCGTCGACCGGGCAGATCAGGTCGGCGCTGGCCAGCGGCCGCGCGCCTGGCTTGAGCGCGCGGGTGAAAAAGTCGTTGAAGCTCTTGTAGCTGGCGATGTCCGGATCCGCCGCCTCGCTCATGTCGACGCCGTACTTCGCGACGAAGCCGCCGATCAGCCGGGTCGTGCGCGCACCCCACTCGCGCGAGGCGCGCCAGCCGGCGTAGCGGGTCAACGCCTGCTTCGGCAGCAGGTATTGCGGGAGCACTTTCAGGCGATCGGACACGGCGTGCACGGGAGGGCGACAGAGGGCGGGATTGTATCGACGGGCCCGCCGCGCGCGCTGGACTACAGTGCCCGCCAGATGCCCGCCAATGCGAGGAACAACTTGATGTCCGCCGCTTCGACCCGCCCCGCGCCCGCCCACTTCGCCCACTGGCCCCCGGCCCTGCCGCACCACCTGACGATCCCGGCGACCAACCTCTTCTACAACGCCGAGGTGTCGGCCGCGCGCTTCCCGGACAAGCCGTTCCTCGTCTTCTACGACACGCCGATCACGTTCCGCGCGTTCCACGCCGAGTGCGAGCGCATCGCCGGCTACCTGCAGCACGACTGTGGCGTGCGCTCCGGGGACAGGGTGCTGCTCTACATGCAGAACAGCCCGCAATGGATCATCGCGTTCTACGCGATCCTGCGCGCCAACGCGGTCGTGGTGCCGGTCAACCCGATGAACCGCACCGAGGAGTTGCGCCACTATGTGCGCGACACCGGCGCCACCACCGCCTTCGTGCCGCAGGACCTGGCCGAGCAGATGCAGCCGCTCGTCGGCGGCGCGCCGGGCACCGACAGCGGCCTGCGCCGGCTGATCGTCGCGACCTACAGCGACTACCTCACCCAGCCGACCGACCTGACCGTGCCGCCGTTCGTGAGCGAGCCGCGGCGCCGCTTCGACGAGCCGGCGATGGTCGCGTGGCGCGACATGCTGGCGCTGGAGCGCGTCCCCGGCCCGCTGACCCAGGGCGCCGACGATCTGGCGGTGATGCCCTACACCTCCGGCACCACCGGCCACCCCAAGGGCTGCATGCACACCCACCGCAGCGTGATGAGCACGCTGGTCGGCGGGGTCGACTGGTTCCAGCGCACGCAGGATTCGGTGTTCCTGACGGTGCTGCCGCTGTTCCACGTCACCGGCCTGTCGGGCAGCATGAACGGGCCGCTGTACGCGGGCGGCACCGTCGTCGTGCTGCCGCGCTGGGACCGCGATACCGCCGCGCAGTGCGTGCAGCGCTACCGCATCAACACCTTCCAGGCGATCACGACGATGCTGGTCGACTTCCTGTCGAACCCGAAGCTCGGCGACTATGACCTGTCGAGCCTGCGCGTGGTGCGCGGTGGTGGCGCGGCGATGCCGGCGGCGGTCGCGGCGAAGCTGTTCGCGCTGACCGGCCAGCACTACATCGAGGGCTACGGCATGAGCGAGACCATGGCCGCGACCCACATCAACCCGATGCACCGGCCCAAGCCGCAGTGCCTGGGCATTCCGGTGTTCGATGTCGACGCCCGCGTGATCGACCCGGCCACGCTGCAGGAGGTGCCACCCGGGGAAACCGGCGAGATCGTCGTCGACGCCCCGCAGGTGATGCGCGGCTACTGGAACGACGCCGACGCGACCGAGAAGGCCTTCATCGAGATCGATGGCCGCCCGTTCCTGCGCACCGGCGATCTCGCGATCGTCGACACGGACGGCTACTTCTTCATGGTCGACCGGCTGAAGCGGATGATCAACGCGAGCGGCTACAAGGTCTGGCCGGCCGAGGTCGAGGCGCTGCTTTACCACCACCCCGCGATCCTCGAGGCCTGCGTGATCGGCGCGCGCGATGCCAAGCGCGGCGAGACCGTCAAGGCGCTGGTGGTGCTGAAGGAATCGCACCGCGGCAGCGTCACCGAGGAACAGGTGATCGCATGGGCGCACGAGCACATGGCGGCGTACAAGAGCCCCCGCATCATCGAGTTTGTCCTCTCGTTGCCGAAGTCCGGTTCCGGTAAGGTGCAGTGGCGCGAACTGCAGGAACAGGAGTTCGCCTCGAAGCCGGGCCCCGCCGCCTGAGCGTCCAACCCCCGAACACGATCCACGGAGACCCAGACATGACTTCATCCCATGAATCCAGCGTCAGCCGCCGCAGCGTGCTGCTCGGCGCCGCCGCGCTGGCAGCCCCCTTCGGCGCGAGCGCGCAGGCCTTCCCGAGCAAGCCGATCACGCTGATCGTGCCGTGGCCCGCCGGCGGCTCGACCGACCGTCACCTGCGCGCGCTGGCCGAGATCGCCGCCAAGAACCTGGGCCAGAACATCATCGTCGAGAACAAGCCCGGCGGCGGCGGCACCACCGGCCCCGGCACGATGGCGCTGACCGCCAAGCCCGACGGCTACACCATCGCCCAGTACCCCATGGGCATGGTGCGGCTGCCGCACATGCAGAAGGTGCAATGGGACCCGCTGAAGGACTTCAGCTTCATCATCGGCGTCAGCGGCTACACCTTCGGCTTCACGGTGCGTGCCGATTCGCCCTACAAGACCTTCAACGAGTACATCGAGGCCGCCCGCAAGGCGCCGGGCAAGATCGACTACGGCTCGACCGGCACCGGCACCTCGCCGCACCTGCTGATGGAGGAACTCGCGGGCAACGCCAAGGTCGAGTTGAACCACGTGCCGTTCAAGGGCAATGCCGACCTGACGCAGGCGCTGCTCGGCGGCCACGTGATGGCGATGAGCGACGCCACCGGCTGGGACAAGTTCGTCGACGCCGGCCAGATGCGGCTGCTCGTCACCTTCGGCGAGCAGCGCACCAAGCGCTGGCCCAACATCCCGACCGCCAAGGACCTCGGCTACAACGTCGTCTCGACCTCGCCGTACGGCCTGGTCGGCCCGAAGGGCATGGACCCGGCCGTCGCCAAGGCGCTGCACGACGCGTTCAAGAAAGCGATGGACGACCCCAAGCACATGGAAGTGATGGCGCAGCTGAACCAGGACCTCTGGTACCGCAGCGGCGACGACTACGCCAAGTGGGCCCGCGACCAGTTCGCAAAGGACAAGGCACTGATCGAGCGGCTCGGCCTGGCCGCGAAGTAAGGCCGCCACCCTGCCGACCCGATCGACCCGAGCACCCCGCCGCCACCGATGACCGACCCCGCCGCCGCCGCCCTCGACGCCCCCTACCGGACCCTCAGCGACCTCGTTCGCGAACATGCGCAGGCCCGACCGGGGCAGGCGGCCCTGGTGCAGGGCGAGGCCGTGCTGAGCTACGCGGCGCTCGATGCGCTGATGGACCGGGTCGCCGCCACGCTGCAGCGCGACGGCCTGAAGCCGGGTGACGCGATCGCGATCTGCGCGATCGCGTCGCCACGCTATGCCGCGGTGTTTCTCGGCGCGCTGCGGGCCGGGGTCGCGGTGGCGCCGCTCGCGCCGTCCGTCACGGCCGAGAGCTTCGCGTCGATGCGCGGCGACGCGCAGGCCCGCTGGCTGTTCGCGGACGCGGCGGCGCTCGAGCCGCTGGCCGGCACCGGCAGCGCGGCGGACTGCATCTCGCTCGACGGCGTCGCACCCGGCCGCGCGTTCGACGACTGGCTGATCGACGACCCGGCTGCGCGCCCCGCACCCGTCGATGTGCCGCCCGAGGCGCCGTTCAACATCATCTATTCCTCGGGTACCACCGGCATGCCCAAGGGCATCGTGCAGTCGCATGGCATGCGCTGGTCGCACGTGGCGCGCGGCGCCAACTACCGCTACGGACCGGACGGCGTGACGGTGCTCGCCACGCCGCTCTACTCCAACACGACGCTGGTCGTGTTCTTCCCGACCCTCGGCTTCGGCGGCACCGTCGTGCTGATGGCGAAGTTCGACGCCGCCAACTACCTCGCGCTCGCACAGCAGCACCGCATGACGCACACGATGCTGGTGCCGGTGCAGTACCAGCGGATCATGGCGCTGCCGAGCTTCGATCAACACGACCTGTCGAACACCCTGTTCAAGTTCTGCACCAGCGCCCCGTTCAGTGCCGCACTGAAGGCCGACGTGCTGAAGCGCTGGCCCGGCGGGCTGATCGAGTTCTACGGCATGACCGAGGGCGGCGGCACCTGCATCCTGCTGGCGCACGAGCATCCGGACAAGCTGCACACCGTCGGCCAGCCGGCGCAGGGCCACGACATCCGGCTGATCGACGACGAGGGCGTCGAGTTGCCGCCGGGCTCGACCGGCGAGGTCGTCGGCCACTCCGGCGGCATGATGCTCGGCTACCACCGCCAGCCGCAGAAGACGCGCGAGGCCGAGTGGTTCGCGCCCGACGGCAAGCGCTTCATCCGCACCGGCGATGTCGGCCGCTTCGACGACGACGGCTTCCTCGTGCTGATGGACCGCAAGAAGGACATGGTCATCAGCGGCGGCTTCAACATCTACCCGAGCGACCTCGAAGCGGTGCTGCGCGAGCACCCCGCCGTGGCCGACGTGGCGGTGGTCGGCGTGCCGTCCGCCGAGTGGGGCGAGACGCCGGTCGCGTTCGTCGTGCCGCGTGCCGGCCACACCGACGGGGCGCACGCCATCATGGCGTGGATGAACCAGCGCGTCGGCAAGACGCAGCGCCTGGCCGACCTGCGCTTCATGGCCGAGCTGCCTCGCAGCGCGATCGGCAAGGTGCTCAAGCGCGAACTGCGCGACCTCTACACGACGACCGGAGACACCCCATGACCACCGACCACCCGACCCGCCGCCGCTTCAACGGCACGCTGCTCGCCGGCAGCGCCGCGCTGATCGCCGCACCGGGCGTGCGCGCGCAGGCCGCGTGGCCGAGCAAGCCGATCCGCATGATCGTGCCGTACACGCCCGGCGGCTTCACCGACGTGACGGCGCGGCTGATCTCGCAGAAGCTGCAGGAGCGGCTCGGCCAGACCGTGACGATCGACAACAAGCCCGGCGCCAACAGCATCATCGGCGTCGACCTGATCGCCAAGGCCCCGCCCGACGGCTACACGATGGGCGTGGTGATCGCCGCCTACGCCGCCAACACCTCGCTGTACCCGAAGCTGCCTTACGACCCGAAGAAGGACCTGACGGCGGTCTCGCTGATCGGCATCTCGCCGCTGATCGCCGCGGTCAACAACGATTCGCCGTTCAAGACCGGCCCCGAGCTGATCGCGTACGCGCGTGCCAACCCGGGCAAGGTCAGCTTCGGCTCCAGCGGTGGCGGCTCGGCCGCGCACCTGACGACCGAGTACCTGAAGGCGCTGACCAACACCTTCATGGTCCACATCCCGTACCGCGGCGCGGCACCGGCACTGACCGACCTGATGGGCGGCCAGATCCAGCTCTTCTTCGACGCCGCCTCGGGCCTGATCAACCCCGGCAAGGCCGGCCGCGTGCGCCTGATCGGCGTCGCGAGCGACCGGCGCCTGCCGGCCGCACCGGACGTGCCCACCTTCATCGAGCAGGGCATCGCCAACTTCACCGGCAGCACCTGGGCCGGCATGCTGGCGCCCGCCGGCACGCCGAAGGAGATCGTCAAGCGCGTGGCCGACGAGGTGGCGAAGATCGTCCGCCTGGACGACGTCAAGGCCCGCCTCGAAGGCATGGGCACGATCCCGGTCGGCGGCACGCCGGAGGAGTTCACCGCCTTCATCGCCGCCGAGACGGCGAAGTGGGGTCAGGTGATCCGCAACGCCAAGGTCACGGCCGAGTAGCTCAGCGGTCGCCGCTGACCTCTCGCCCCGAGCGCGTCTGCGCATCGAGGCCGCGCTCGGGGGATTCGGCGACCTGCTTCTCGCCAGAGCCGACCTCGATCAGCTCCTCGATCATCAGGTGCCCGTAGCGCTGCGCGCGCGAGGCGTGGAAGCGGCGCGCGACGTCGGCGATGCGCTCGGCGTCCGCGTCGCTCGGCGCCTTGACGACGAGGAAGCTGTGGCCCTGCACCGCCAGTTCGCGGTGCGCCTTGACCAGATTCAGCTCCTGGCCGATGCCGGCGAGCACGCCGGCCTGCTCGATGTCGATGTCGGCCTGCTGGCGCATCTGCTCGGGCGTGTACGAGACGACATCGGCCTGCGCAGAACCGCCGCTCAGCAGGGCCGAGGCGGCGCCCTTCATGTCGCTGTCGTTCGGGAATGCGACGATCACATGGCCCACGGGTTTGAACACGCCGTACGCTGCGGGGCGGTCGTTGGGGGACATGGAGGCTCCTTCCGGTCAATGGCTGGCCGCGAGGGGCCGGAGCAAGCATCGTCGCCGTGCCGCGCGCGATCGTCACTCGGCAGACCGAGCGTTCGCGCGTCGGCCGGCGCCTACAACGGCGCGCGGCGCGCCGGTGCCGTCAGCCGCGGCGCATGTCCAGGTCGAACACGGCCTGCGCGGCGCCCTCGGGGCCCATGTCGCGCCAGCGCGGGCGCGAGCACATGTCCTCGACGACCGGCCGGGCCAGCTCGGGGTCGAGCGCCGGGTCGAGCTCGAGCATGCGCACGATGCAGCGCGCGACCCAGGTCGAGTCGTCCATCGATTCCACCATGGTCGGGTGCCGACGCCACAGGCGTCTCGTCTTTGGGAGGGGATGGAACTCTAGGCGACACCCGCCCCTCCCGCCATGTCAAATGACGCAGCTCAGGGCGTGGCCGTCGCCGCGCGCGGGTAGACCGAGGCGCGCCAGCCGCTGCGCTCGAACGGCTTCCAGGCGCCCTCGCGCTGCGCGAGGCGCTCGGCCACCGCGAACAGCACCGCCGGATGCACCGCCATGCCGATGTGGCTGCTGACGACCTCGATGCTCTCGGTGTTCTCGCTCATCGGCTCGAGGCTGGTCTGCCAGGCCACCACGCCGTCGGTGCGGCTGTAGATCGAGGTGGTCGGAACGAGCGGTCGGCGGGTGATCTGCTGCCAGCGCTTCGGATCGTCCGCGCTCTTGCCGCTGGTGAACTCGTAGACCCGCCAGGCATTGCTCGACCGCGGGTGGCCGGTGACGGGGCTGCCCAGCGTGATCACGCTGCGCACGGCATCGGGCCGCTGCGCGGCCAGCAGGCGTGCATACGCACCGCCCAGGCTCTGGCCGACCAGGCTGACGGTGCGGCCGCTGCGCGCGTGCAGCGCGTCGATCTTCGCCAGCATGGCTTCCTCGACGCCGGGACGCGGGCCGTAGTTGCGGCCGAGTCCCCAGCCGTGAACCTCGTAGCCGCGGCGGCGCAGGAAGTCGCGCAGCATCTTGGTCGACGCGTCGCTCGCGACCAGGCCCGGCAGCACCAGCACCGGATGGCCGTCGCCACGCGGCGCCAGGCGCAGCCACGGCAGCGCCGCCACGCCGACGGCGAACTCCCAGCTGGCGCGCAGCTCGAGCAGCTGCAACAGTCGCGACGGCGGCTCGATGCGCGCGGGGTGGGTGGTGTGGGCAGTGGGCATGGTGTCTCCGTGCTTTGTCGTGGGGGAAATCTAGCGCAGGTACTTGGACCGCAGGTAATTCAGGTAATCGCGCGCCTCGCCGACGACATAGGGCGAGAGCAGCGTGAGCGTGTAGTACGCGGCCAGCGCCGGCTCGGCGTGCGATTGCGTGGTGCGCCGCGGCGTCAGGCGCTTGAAGCTGAACCAGCAGGTGGTCGAGAACACGATCTGGAGTGCCAGCATCTCGACCTCCTCGTCGCTCGCCTCGATCGTGCCGGCCTGCTTCAGCCCGGTGCACAGGCCCTTGGCGGCCAGCAGGTTGTGGGCGGTGAGCGCGCGCGCGCGGGTCTCGAGCTCGGGGTATTCGTTGAGCAGGTAGTCGACATCGCGGTAGACGAACCGGTAGTCGTTGATGACCTCGAACACGAGGTGCAGCGAGAGCCACAGGTCGTCGATCGCGTCGACACCGGCGGCCGCGTCCATGCACGCCGCCAGCCGCTCCTCGAAGCGGCGGAACAGCCCCGCGACGATCAGCTGCTTGGCCTTGAAGTGGTAGTGCAGGTTGCCGGGGCTGATGCCGAGCTCCGCCGCGATGCGGTGCGTCGAGACGCCGGCCAGGCCGTCGCCGTTGAACAGCGCCAAGCTGGCTTCGAGGATGCGGTCGCGCGTACGCGTGGCGGGCGCCGTCATGCGGATCAGCGCTTGCGCGGCGTCGCCTTCGGTGGAGCGGCCGGTGCCGCCTTCTTCTTTTTCAGCGCCTCGAGCTCGGCGCGCAGGGCTTTCAACTCAGCGCGCTGGGCCGCGAGTTCGTCACCGAGCGCCTGCAACGCGTCGATCGAGGGCAGGCCCAGGCGCTCCAGCGCGTGCAGCACGCGTTGATCGAACACCGCCTCGAACTTGCGCAGGCCGAGTGCGTCCTGGGCCGCCTTGGCGGCCACGCCGTCGCGCTTGACCAGGCCCGACCAGCCGGCGCCCGGGTCGAGCCCGAGGATCGCCTCGAACACGCGGCTCTGGTGCTGCACGACATCGTCGCGGACCTTGCCCAGCGCCTTCAGGCCGGCACGCAGCGGGTTGTCCTTGCCGGCCTCGGCCTCGGCCTCGGCGGCCGGCGGCTCCGTCGCAGCGGGCTCGGTGCGCGCGCGCGGGGCGCGGCGTGGGGGCGGGGTGACCATGGGGCGTCCTTCGTTCAACGACATGATCGCAGATGAAACAAAGGCCTTCGCTCGCGCGAAGGCCTCGCTTTCACCGATGGCGCAGCGTCGCTGCGCCCGTCCTCCGGGTCTTAGGCGCGTGCCTTGGCGACGCGGCGGGTGGCCTTCTTGGCGACGCGCTTGACGGTCTTCACGACCTGCTCGACTTCGTCCTCGACGCCGACGACGCGGGCCGACAGGCGCTTCGTGCCTTCGACGGCGCGGTTGGCGATCTCGAGCGAGACCTGCGCGACCGGCATCGTCAGCTGGCCGACGGTGGTGATGGCCTTGGTGTCGAACGCGGTCTCGACGCGGTCGACCGTGGCGACGGCGCGCGCGATGCTGCCGTTCACGCCGCCGGCGACCAGGTCGATCGCCTGCTCGGCGCGGTCGGAGCCGGTGGTGATGCCACCGACGAAGGCGCCGGCGATCTGCTGCTGCACGTCGATCAGGCTGGCCTTGACCTCTTCGCTGACCAGCGGCAGGGCGCGGCTGTTGAGGAAGTCGACATAGCGCGCGTTGGCGCCACTGACCAGGCGCTGCGCGCCGGTGCGGTAGGCGCCGACGATGATCTTGCCGACCTGGCTGTACTGGCCGACGACGGTGTGGGCAACGGTGCTGAAGGTTTGCGTGGACATGTTCTCTCTCCGGGGTGTGAATGATTCGATGGAGGGATCATCCGCGACGAACCCTAGTCGCCGAAAGCTAGAAGCGTGCGAAACCTAGTACGACTGGACTAGGTTTGCCGCGGCCTCACGGCCTCACCGCCGGCGTCTCGATCTTCATGCCGGCGGCCCGCTGCGCGAGGTACAGCTCGAGCTCGACCCACTCCGGCGCGCCGGGCGCGAACGGCTCGGCGCGCACGCCCGTCATGCAGCTGCGCAGGCGCCGCTGCAACGAGCCCAGGCCCTGCCACTCGAGCCGGTAGATCGGGTAGCCGGTCGGGTGCGCCTGTGGGATCGTCGCGCCACCGAGGCGCCGGCCGGCGTGATCGTCGTGGCACTGCGCGCACGAGAAATCGAGCTGGCCCATGCGCTGATTGAACAGCGCCTCGCCGCGCGCGCGATGCGGCTGCAGGCGGGCGTCCGCCGGCGGCGCGATCGGCAGGCCGCGTGACTGCATCGCGACGAAGGCCTCGAGGCCGAGCAGCGCCTCGCTCTCGGGCGCGAGCGCCGGCGCGCGCTGACGATCGACGCGGCAGGCGTTGATACGCTGCGCGAGCGTGACCGGCCGATCACGCGCCGCGTCGAACGCCGGGTAGCGGGCCGCGACGCCGCGCATCGCCACCGCCGCGTCGCCGTGGCACGACGCGCAACTCGGCTGGCCGGCCGCCGGCGCGCGCTGCCAGAGCGCCGCGCCGTCGGCGACCCCCAGCATCGCCGGGTTGGCGGCGTCGTCGCGCTGCATCGCCTGCAACTGCGGCGTCATGTCGTCGTAGCCGGAGCGGCGCGGGTCGGTCGCGGCCGTCGCTGCGGTGGCCAGCAGCATCGCCGCGAGCGCGCGCACGCTCATGTGACGGTCAGCTGCACGCTCTCGGTCTGCGCGAAGCCGTTGTCGCCGTCCCACTGGAAGCGCAGCGTGCCGCTCGCGGTCGCGACCGTGAAGAACGAGACGAACGGATTGGCCGCGATGGCCGGGAACAGCTCGGCGCTGAAGACCTCGACGTCCTCGCGCCCGTCGACGTAGCGGCAGCTCAGCCGGCGGATCAGGTTGCGCGGCAGGATCGCGCCGTCCTCGCCGGGCCGGTAGCCGGTCTCCATCGGGTGCGCGATCAGCGTGCGGATCTCGATGACCTCGCCGCGCTTCGCGGTCGTGGGCACGGTGATGAGGGCGCGGGCCATACGGTGTGCGGCGCTCAGGTCTCGATGCACGCGGCGAGCGTGACGATCACGTCGACGGTGTGCGTGAAGCACGAGCCGTCGCTCATCTGCGCGACCGCGACGATCTGCTGCGAGGTGGCCAGCCGGATGCGCGTGGACACCGTCGCGCGGCCGGCGCGCGGGCCCATGCGGAACACCGCCACGTCGCGCTGCGGGTTGCGCTCGTTGAACACGGCGATCGCCTTGACGTGGTCGGCGGCGGTCATCGGGCTCTGGACCGTCACGGTGATCGGCACCACGTTGCCGTTCTCGACCAGCGGCGCGATGTCGAGCACCACGCGGCCAGTGCGCAGCGACGCGCCGCCGGCGAACGCGCGCACCGCCGCGGCCAGCTCCTCGGGCGACGCCTCGGCGCGGCGCCAGGCGATCGAGCCGACGACGCCGGCGGCCGCACCGAGCAGCGCGCGGCGCGTCCAGCCGTTTTGGTCCGATGCGGAGGCGGCGTGGCTCATTGCAGCGTGCGCAGGAACGCCACCACGTCCTCGACTTGCTGGGCCGCCAGCACCGGCTTGCCCTGCCACGCGCCGCCGACCCGCGTCAGGCCCTCGGTGCGCTGGTAGGACGGCATCATCGACTGCGCGTTCAGGCGCCGGCTGTCCGCCACGCGCAGGCGCAGCTGGCCCTCGCTCCAGCGCGCGCCGACGCCCGTCAGATCGGGCGCGAGGTTGCCCTGAAAGCGCTCCTCCGGGAACGGCCCGGCATGGCACAGCAGGCACAGCCCGACCTGCCGGTTGGCGACGATCGCACGGCCGCGCACGGCGTCGCCGGGCACGTCGGTCAGCGGGCGCTCGATCGCGTCGTCGGCCGCGCGCGCGTCGTGCACGGCGGCGCCCAGGCACAGCAGCGTGGCGGCGACGCCGGCGCGCATCAGGCCCTCTTCAGGCTCTGGCTCTTCAGCGGCAGCTCGCGGATGCGCTTGCCGGTCGCGGCGAAGATGGCGTTGAGCACCGCCGGCGCGGCCACCGCGATCGTCGGCTCGCCGACGCCGCCCCAGAAGCCGCCCGAGGGCATCAGGATCGCCTCGACCTTGGGCATGTCCTGCATCTGCATCACCGGGTAGTCGCTGAAGTTGGTCTGCGCTATGCGCCCGTCCTTCACCGTGCACTCGCCGTACAGCGCGGCCGACAGCCCGTACGCGAACGAGCCCTCGACCTGCGCCTCGATCTGCTGCGGGTTGACCGCGTGGCCCGGGTCGGTGGCCGCGACGATGCGGTGCACCTTCAGCGAGCCATCGTCGCCGACCGAGACCTCGGCGCACGCCGCCACGTAGCTGCCGAAGCCCATGATCTGCGCCAGGCCGCGGTGCACCTTGCGGCCGTCGATGTCCGGCGCCGGCGTGCCCCAGCCCGCGCCCCGGGCGACGGCGTTCAGCACCGCGAGGTGCTTGGGCGAATCGGCCAGCAGCTGGCGCCGCAGCGCGAGCGGGTCCTGCTGGGTGGCGAACGCGATCTCGTCGATGAAGCTCTCGACATAGATCGCGTTCTGGTTCAGGTTGACGCCGCGCCAGAAGCCCGGCGGCACGTGCGGGTTGCGCATGGCGTGCTCGACCAGCAGCGCGGGCACCTTGTAGCCGAACGCGCCCTCCGCGCCGCCCGCGTTCAGGCCCTGGAAGACGACCGGGTCGCGGCCGTTCTGCAGGTTCTGCGGCATCAGGCCGGCGAGGATCGACTGGCCGGAGATGCGCATGTGCAGCCCCGTCAGCTTGCCTTGCGCGTCGAGCCCCGCGGTCATGCGGCACTGCGTGATCGGGTGGAACTTGCCGTGCTGCATGTCCTCCTCGCGCGACCAGATCATCTTGACCGGCGTGCCGGGCATCTGCTTGGCGATGAGCACCGCCTGGGTCAGCCAGTCGTGCGCGCCGCGCCGGCCGAAGCCGCCGCCGAGGTTGAGCTTGTAGACCTCGCACTTCGAGGTCGGCAGGCCGGCCGCTTCGGCGGTGGCGGCGAGCGCGGCCTCGCCGTTCTGCGTCGGACACCAGACCTCGCAGCGCTCGGGGGTGTAGCGCACGGTCGCGTTCATCACCTCCATCGGCGCGTGGTTCTGGTACGGGTACGAGTACACCGCCTCGACCTTGCGCGCCGCGCCGGCGATCGCGGCCTTCGCGTCGCCGACCGACGAACCGACGATGGCTTGCGGCGCGTCCAGCCCTTCCTTCAGGAACGCGGCGATCGCCGCGCTTGAGACCTTGGCGTTGGGGCCCTCGTCCCACTCGATCGGCAACGCGTCGAGCGCGGTCTTCGCGCGCCACCAGGTGTCGGCGATGACCGCCACGGCGCTGTCGCCGACCTGCACGACCTTCTTCACGCCGGGGCGGCTCGCGATCGCCGCCGCATTGAAGCTCTTGACCCGGCCACCGAACACCGGGCAGTCCTTGACCGCCGCGTTCAGCATGCCGGGCAGCTTGACGTCCATGCCGAAGACCTGCGAGCCG
Source organism: Pseudomonadota bacterium (assembly GCA_040384825.1). Taxonomy (GTDB): domain Bacteria; phylum Pseudomonadota; class Gammaproteobacteria; order Burkholderiales; family Burkholderiaceae_C; genus LMDS01. The sequence goes on along the minus strand of JAZKIO010000070.1, from coordinate 13,090 downwards.
TCGAGCTTGGCGGCAGTGTCCAGGCGCTTGACCGGCTTGCCGGCGATCTTCCAGTCCTTCGGGTCCTTCAGCGCGACCTCGGTCGGCGGCGTGAGCCGGCTCGCCGCGGCCGCGACCTTGCCGTAGGTGGTGGTGCGGCCGCTGGGCTTGTGGGTAATGACGCCGGCGGCGACGCTGCACTCGCCGACCGGCACTTTCCACCCGTCGGCCGCGGCCTGCACCAGCATCACGCGGGCGATCGCGCCGCCCTTGCGCACGTAGTCGTTCGACTCGCGCACGCCGCGGCTGCCGCCGGTCGAGAAGTTGCCCCAGACGCGGCTGCGCGCGAGGTTCTGGCCGGGCGTCGGGTACTCGGTGGTGACGCGCGCCCAGTCACAGTCGAGTTCCTCGGCGACGAGCTGCGCCAGGCCGGTCAGCGTGCCCTGCCCCATCTCGGACCGGGCGACGCGGATCACGACGGTTTCGTCGGGCTTGATCACGACCCAGGCGTTGACCTCCGGTGGCACCGCGAGCGGCGCCTGTGCGAACGCGGTGTTCGAGAACGGCACGTGGAAGCCGACGACCAGGCTGCCGGCCGTGGCGGCCGACGCGCTGATGAAGTGGCGGCGGTTGAGGCGCGCGCCGGTGGATGGCTCGGTGGTGGGGGCGGCGGTGGTGTTCTTCATCGCGTGCTCCCGCTCAGGCCACCGAGGCCGCGGCCTGCTTGATCGCGGCGCGCACCCGGTTGTAGGTGCCGCAACGGCAGATGTTGGTCATCGCGGCGTCGATGTCGGCGTCGGTGGGCTTGGGCTTTTCCTTCAGCAGCGCGGCGGCCGCCATGATCATGCCGGCCTGGCAGAAGCCGCACTGCGGCACGTCGAGCGCGGCCCAGGCTTTCTGCACCGGGTGCGAGGCGTTCTTCGACAGGCCCTCGATCGTCACGATCTTCTCGGTGGCGCTCACGGTGGACGCCGGCCGCACGCACGAGCGGGTCGGCACGCCGTCGATGTGGACGGTGCAGGCACCGCACGCCGCGATGCCGCAGCCGTACTTGGTGCCGGTCAGCCCGAGTTGCTCTCGCAGCACCCACAGCAGCGGCGTGTCCGCCTCGGCCTGGAAGTCTCGGTTGCTGCCGTTCACGTTCAGTGTCGCCATCGGTCCGTCTCCTGCGGGTGGGGGGTGCCGGGGCATTATGTGGTGCACCAAAGACCTTCGGTGGCGCTGCCGATTACCCTGACGCCGGGCGTCGGTCGGGCACGCACAATGAACCGGATGACGACCCACGACACGCCCGCCGCGCGGCGATCCACCGTCCGCATCGGCGGCGCCTCGGGCTTCTGGGGCGACACCGCGCTGGCCGTCCCGCAGCTGCTCGCGGGCGGCGCCGTCGACTACCTGGTGTTCGATTACCTGGCCGAGGTGACGATGTCGATCCTCGCCGCGCAACGCGCGAAGGACGCGAGCGCCGGCTACGCGGTCGACTTCGTCCAGATCATGATGCGCGAGGCGCTGCCGCGGCTGCAGGCGCAGCGCGTGCGCGTGGTCGCGAATGCGGGCGGCGTCAACCCGCTCGCGTGCCGCGATGCGCTGCTGAAGCTGGCCGCCGAGATGGGCATCGCGCTGAAGGTCGGCGTCGTGCTCGGCGACGACCTGGTGGGGCGGGCCGGCGAGTTTCGCGGCGCCGGCATCACCGAGATGTTCAGCGGCGAGCCGTTCCCGCAGCGCGTGGCGAGCGTCAACGCCTACCTCGGTGCATTGCCGATCGCCCGCGCGCTCGACGCCGGCTGCGACGTGGTGATCACCGGCCGCTGCGTCGATTCGGCGGTGACGCTGGGCGTGCTGATGCACGAGTTCGGCTGGGCGCCCGACGCCTACGATCGGCTTGCGCAGGGCACGCTGGCCGGCCACCTGATCGAGTGCGGCGCGCAGGGCACCGGCGGCCTCTTCACCGACTGGGAGCAGGTGCCCGACTGGGAGAACATCGGCTTCCCGGTCGTCGAGGCGCACGCCGACGGCAGCTTCGTGATCACCAAGTCACCCGGCACCGGCGGGCTGGTGACGCCGGCCACGGTGAGCGAACAGCTGCTCTACGAGATCGGCGACCCGCGCGCCTATCTCGTGCCCGACGTGACCTGCGATTTCACGCAGGTCCGCATGGCCCCCGACGGCGCCGACCGCGTGAGCGTGACCGGCGCGACCGGCCGCGCGCCGACCGCGCAGTACAAGGTCAGCGCGACCTTCGCCGACGGCTACCGCAACACCGGCTTCCTGACGATCGCCGGCATCGACGCGGTGCGCAAGGCGCAGCGCACCGGCGACGCGCTGCTCGCGCGCATGGCGCGCATGCTCGAGGCGCGCGGCCTGCCGCCGTTCACCGAGACGCGAATCGAGGTGCTCGGCGGCGAGGAGATGTTCGGCGCGCAGGCGCAGCAAGGCGCGCGCGAGGTCGTGCTGAAGATGAGCGCGAAGGCCGCGTCGCGCGACAGCCTCGAACTCTTCGCGCGCGAGTTCGCGCCCGCGGCGACCTCGATGGCGCCGGGCACGCTCGGCCTGGTCGGCGGCCGGCCGACGCCGACGCCGGTGGTGCGGCTGTTCTCGTTCCTGCTCGACAAGCGCGGGCTGGAGGTCGTCATCGACATCGACGGCGTGCGCAAGCCGGTCAAGTTGCCGCTCGACGGCGGCTTCGACGACGCGGCGCTGCCGCCGGCGCTGCAGCATCCCGGCTCGGCGTCGCCAGCGGACGCGCCCCGCGTGCCGCTGATCACGCTCGCGCACGGCCGCTCCGGCGACAAGGGCAACAAGGCCAACATCGGCATCGTCGCGCGCCGGCCGGAGCACCTGGCGGCGCTGTCGGCCTGGCTGACGCCGGAGCGCGTGGCCGCGCACTTCGCGCACCGCGCGCCGAGCCGCGTCGAACGCTTCGACCTGCCCGGCCTGAACGCGATCAATTTCGTGCTGCACGACGTGCTCGGCGGCGGCGGCATGGCGTCGCTGCACACCGACAACCTGGCGAAGGCCTACGCGCAGGTGCTGCTGACGATGGATGTGCCGTCGCCCGACTGAGCTCAAGGAAGCGCGTGCGGCCCGCGCTTCTCGTACCAGTGCGTGATGCGCCGGCCGTCCCAGTGCAGCGCGATGTGGGCGCTGGAGCGCGCCTGACGCAGCGCCTTCGGCCGGAAGAGGCCGACGCACTGCCCGCCTTCGTGGCGCACGCTCGGGAACACCACGCCAGCGCTCCCGGCCTCACGCAACTGGCGCCCCAGCAGCTGCGGCGCACCGTAGTCGTCCGGATCGAGCAGCGCCGCGTCGCGCGCGCCGAGCCCGCGCAGGTCGTGCAGATCGGCGGCGACGGTCGCGGTGATCAGCCGCAGGTCGACATCGATCGCCGGCTCGGCGGTGCGCGACAGGAACAGCGCGCGGTGGTGGCTCACCTCCGCGACCGCCGTCTCGAGCGCATGGGCCGCGTAGTAGACGCCGTAACTGCCGTCGGAGAAGCGCGAGCCTTCCGGGTTCAGGTGGGTGAACGCGGCCATCACCATCGTGCTGCCGACGCCGCTGACCCGCTCGGCGGGCGGCACCAGCTGCAGCTGGCCGACCTCGTCGCGCATGCGGGGGTTGGTCAGCGCCTCGATCGCGAACACCACGTCCAGGTCGGCCGGGTCGGCCACGCGGTCGTACAGGCCCACGGTCGGGTAGCGGGACGGGATCAGCCGGTAGCTCGGCCGCCATTCGGTCGCGGTGACCGGAACGGACTCGGGCGACACCGGCATCAGGCCTTGCCGCCGCGCTGCGCGTCGAGGTAGTGGCGCACGACGTACAGGTCGGCCACCTGCCCGCCGAGCATGCGCTGCAAGGCCGATTGCCCGCCGAACAGCGGCGCCGTGTTGGGCTGCCGCACCCAGCGGTCGGCCTGCTCGGCAGCCGGCAGGAGGATCTGCAACGCGGCGTAGATGCCGAACAGGTAGGACAGCCGCTCCAGCACGTGGCGGTCCAGCCCGTGGCCGACCTTGCCCTGTTTCCACTGGTACAGCGTGCTGCGGCCGACGCCGAGCAGCGTGGCCTGCTCGCTCGCGTCGAGCTGCCAGGCCTCGGCGATGCGCCAGAACGTTCGCAAGGCCGCCTGCGCAGCGGCGGGGGAGCCGAGATCGACCGGTGGAGCGTGGGGCTGGAGAACCGCGTTCATGCCCGCAGGTTAGTTCAGGAACGGACGAATATCAAGCTTTCGTCCACTCCCGAACAAGGACATCAGCCCCGCGCGTGGGTCACGCCCCCGTCGATCACCAGCGTCGAGCCCATCACGTAGTCGCCGGCCCGGGAGGCCAGGTAGATGGCGCCGCCGGCCATGTCCTCGTCGCGCCCGATGCGCTTGGCGGGGATGCGCTTGGCCGTCTCCTCCGCGTGGTCGCGCGCGACACGGTTCATCTCGGAGGCGAAGGCGCCGGGCGCGATCGCGCTGACGACGATGTTGTCCTCGGCCAGGCGCAGCGCCATGCGGCGCGTCAGCTGGATCAGGCCGGCCTTGCTCGCGGCGTACGAATACGTCTCCTGCGGGTTGATCGAGATGCCGTCGATCGACGCGATGTTGATCACCTTGGCCGGCTGCTTCTTCGCCGCCGCGCGCAGCGGCGCGATCAGTGCCTGGGTGAGGAAGAACGGCGATTTGAGGTTCAGGTCGACGACCTTGTCCCAGCCCTTCTCGGGGAAGGTGTCGAAGGTCTCGCCCCAGGCCGCGCCGGCGTTGTTGACCAGGATGTCGAGCGTGGACTCGTGCGCGCCGTATGCCGCCACGAGCGCCTGGATGCCTTCCATCGTCGAGACGTCGGCCGGCAGCGAAATGCACTCGCCCTGCGCCGAGAGCTCCTTGGCCGTGGCGTCGCAATCGGCCGCCTTGCGCGACGAGATGTAGACCTTCGCGCCCTGCGCGAGGAAACCGGCGGCGATCATGCGGCCGATGCCGCGCGAGCCGCCGGTCACGAGGGCGATGCGCCCCTTCAGGGAAAACAGGTCGGTCATGGGTGTCTCCTTCGATGAATGTCGTCATCGATTGTGCGCACCGCATCTGCCACGCGCTGTCACCAGCGCGTCCCGGCCTGCCGCCCGTCGGTCAGCCGCCGAAGAAGAAGTACGCGATCACCAGAACGAACAGCGGAACGCCGAGCAGCCAGCCGAGGAAGTACTTGCCCATGATGTGTGTCTCCGGTCGTGTCGAGTTGAGGTGAACCAAGCGTAGGGAACGCGTGCTTCGCCACCGACCGGACGACCGCGCCGTCAGGTGTAGGAGATGAACGCGCGAGCGCGCGTGGTCACGCGGCGTCGAGCCCGGCCGCGACGGCGTCCGCGCGTGCACGCTGGATCGCCTCGCCGACCGCCGGCCCGGCCAGGCCGCGCTCGGCCGCCTGCGCCGCGACTGCGCTGGCGTCCACGTCGAGCGCCAGCTGCAGCGCACGCGCGAGCCGCGCGCGCTGCGGGTACGCGCTCTCCTCCAGGCCGAGGCGCCCGCGGGCGTCGCACTCGCAGGCGAGCAGCAGTTCTGCGAATCGATCGGGGCGACGGATCGCGTCGCAGCGTTCCAGCAGGCGCATCACCGCCGCGGCGTTGAACTCGCCGCTGCGGTGCACGTTGCCGTGTTCGCGGGCCACCACCTCCGCCAGCTCGCGACACGCGACCGGCACGCGCAGGCGCTCGCACACGCCCCGCACCAGCGCCACGCTGCGCTGCTCGTGGCCGATGTGGCGCGGCAGCACGTCGGCCGGCGTCGTGCCCTTGCCGAGATCGTGGCCGAGGCAGGCGAAGCGAACGGGCAGGCTCGCGTCCAGGCGTGCGGCCATGTCGAGCACCATCATCAGGTGCACGCCGGTGTCGACCTCGGGGTGGTAGTCGGCGCGTTGCGCCACGCCCCAGAGGCGATCGACCTCGGGCAGCAGGCGCTCCAGCGCCCCGCAGGCGCGCAGCACCTCGAACATCCGCGACGGCCGCGCCTCCATCAGCCCGCGGGCCAGTTCCTGCCAGATGCGCTCGGGCACCAGGGCGTCGACCTCGCCGGCCGCGACCATCGACGCCGCCAGCGCCAGCGTCTCGGGCGCGACGTCGAAATCCGGGAAGCGCGCCGCGAACCGGGCCAGCCGCAGGATGCGCACCGGGTCCTCGGCGAACGCCGGCGACACGTGCCGGAGCACGCGCGCGTCGAGGTCACGCTGGCCGCCCCACGGGTCGACGAGGCTGCCGTCGTCGGCCCGCGCCATCGCGTTGATCGTCAGATCGCGGCGCGAGAGGTCCTGCTCGAGCGTGACGTCCGGCGCGGCGTGGAAGTGAAAGCCGCGGTAGCCCGGCGCGGTCTTGCGCTCGGTGCGCGCCAGGGCGTACTCCTCCTTCGTCTGCGGGTGCAGGAACACCGGGAAATCCGCGCCGACGGCGATGAAGCCCGCGTCGCGCATCGACTGTGGCGTGGAGCCGACGACCACCCAATCGCGGTCCGTCACCGGCCGCTTCAGCAACTCGTCCCGCACCGCCCCACCCACCACGTACGCACGCATGTCGACCGCTCCATCCCCCTAACTCACAGCAAGTTGTCTTGGTTCGACCCCTCAGGTACGGGGGACCGGATTCACAACCGCTTGTTTATAAACGCAACTGTGCGGTCCAGCTTCAACCCGGTATGCACGGCCTTTCAACAAACAATCAGGTGAACCCATGACTTTTCTCAAATCTTTGTTTGCTGCAGCTGCCCTCGTTGCGGCTGTCGGCGCCCAAGCCCAGACCTTCAGCTTCGGCGCGACGCCGGCGATCGACTTCGCCGCGCCGAGCTTCACGACGCCGGACGGCACGCTGGCCTACACCACCAGCGGCAGCGTGGCGAACGTGAACCTGCAGCCCCTGGGCAGCAGCGGCACCTACCTGGCCGTCGCCACCGGCGGCTCGGCCACGATCGACCTGGGCGGCGCGACCTCGTTCAGCTTCCTGTGGGGCTCGCCGGACGCGACCAACATGATCGACATCGACGGTGTCAGCTTCACCGGTGCCGGCCTGCTGGGCGCCACCGCCAACAGCGCGAACGGCAACACCCAGTGGGTCACGGTCACCGACCTGACCGGCATGAGCAGCTTCACCGTCACGACCGGCCAGATCGCCTTCGAGATGGCTGTCGCCGCCCCGGTGCCGGAACCCGAGACCTACGCGCTGATGCTCGCCGGCCTGGGCGCGATGGCTTTCGTCGCACGTCGCCGCAAGAACGCCTGATCGGCGTCTGACAGGCCCGCAAGGGCCGCACGGCAAGCGGGCTTCGGCCCGCTTCTTTTTTGGGAGCTTCATGTCGCGGTCCGCCTAGGCCTGCGAGCGATACGCCTCCTCGAACGGCAGGAAGTCGTGCTCGGCCAGCGCATCCGCGATCCAGGCCGCCACGCCCGGCAAGGCGACCACACGCTCGGCGTACGCCGCGATCGGTGGCGGCAGCGGCAAACCGTAGGTGCGGAATCGCATCACGACCGGCGCGTAGAACGCATCGGCGATGCCGAACTGGCCGAACAGCATCGGCCCGCCGTGCTCCGCCAGCAGTTCGCCCCACATGGCCAGGATGCGCTCGACATCGTCGCGCACCGCCGGCTGCTCCTGCAGCACGCGCGCGCCGACCTCGGGCAGATGCGCCTCGATGTTCATGCCGAAGTGGTTGCGCAACGCGCCGAAACCCGAGTGCATCTCGGCGCACACGCTGCGGGCGCGGGCCCGCGCACGCATGTCGGCCGGCCAGAGGTGCTTGGCGGGGAAGCGCTCGGCCAGATACTCGGCGATCGCCAGCGTGTCCCAGACTGCCAGGCCGTCGTCGACCAGCACCGGCACGCGGCCGGCCGGGTTCAGGCGCTGCACCGCGGCCTTGAATTGCGAGTCCGGCGTGAAGGCGTCGAAGCGCAGCTGGACCTCGTCGAACGGGATGCCGGCCTGCGTCATCAGCACCCACGGGCGCATCGACCAGGACGAGTAGTTCTTGTTGCCGATGTAGAGCTGCATGCGGTTGGTCATCAGGGCAGGTCCTTGTCGAGCGGATTGCCGGCCGCAGCCGGCGCGATCGGGCGGCCCAGGCGCTGCTTCAGCGACGGTGCCGGCGCACCGAGCTGCGCCGCGTAGTACGTGGCGTTGCTGAGCACCTTCTTGACGTAGTCGCGCGTCTCGGCGAAGGGCACGTTCTCGGCCCAGATCGCCGGCTCGAGCGGCGGCCCGTCGCGCCACTTGCGCGGCCGGCCGGGGCCGGCGTTGTAGGCCGCTGCGGCCAGGGCCTGCGAGCCGCCCATGTCGTCGAGCACGAGCTTCAGGTAGCTGGTGCCCAGGCGCAGGTTGGTGTCGCGGTCGGTGATCAGGTCGTGGGTGTAGTCCAGGCCGATCTTCTTCGCCGTCCAGCGCGCGGTGGCGGGCATCAGCTGCATGAGGCCCGAGGCGCCGACGTGCGAGCGCGCGTCCATGATGAAGCGCGATTCCTGGCGGATCAGCCCGTACACGTAGGCGGGATCGAGGCCGATCGCCGCAGCCTTGGCGACCACCTCCTTGCGGAACGGCATCGGGAAGCGCTGTTCCATGTCGAACTCGGCCTTGGTGCGCTCGCTGGTGTTGATGCAGCGGTCCCAGACCTCGCGGTCACAGGCCAACTGCGCGGCGGCGAGCAGCTCGCGGTCGCTCATGCCGCGGATCGAGTAGTTCCACTCGCGCACGCCTTCGTTGCGCAGGCCGGTGTCGATCAGCTGCAGCGCGCGCACCAGGCCGGGGTGGCGCGCGGCGGCCTCGCGCTCGGCCGGCGTCAGCGGCTGTGGGCGCGGCGGCAGCCAGACCGGCTGGCCCAGGTTCTCGGCCGCCATCGCGGCATAGAAGTTCAGCTGCGATGCGATGCTGCCGAGCTGCTCGCGCGCCAGGCTGCGCATGGCGTCGCCGTCCTGCGAGTCGAGCGCGACCGCGTTGAGCGCGCGGGCCTTCCAGTACACCCAGGCCGGGTCGCGCTGCTCGTTCGGCGTCATCGCGTTGACGGCCTGGCTGACCTGCTGCCAGCGCGCCTTGCCGTTGTCGGCGCGCAGCGCGGCGCGCACCTTCCACGCCAGCGTGTCGTCCGGCCAGTCGAGCTCGCGGCCGGCCTTGGCGGCGCGCTGCGCGGCGCGCTGGAAGTGATCGGGGGCGTCCGGCTGCAGCTTCATCGCGGCCTGCTTGCCGACGGACGCCCAGGCCCAGGCCGCCAGGTCGGCCGGCAGGGCGCGATCCCAGCGGTCGTTCAGCTGCGCGGCCGCGGCTTCCGCGTCGGTCGAGGCCATGCGCATCAGCGCCAGCGTCGTCAGCTCGGCGCCGGTGCGGGTCGACGCGTTCGCGTTCTTGGCCAGGTAGCGCGCCGGGCTGTCGGTCAGCTCGCCGACCGCGCTCGCCGGCGCGATGCCGACCAGCGCCACCGCCTGCCGCGCCGCCCGCGGGCGCCCGGCATCGATCGCGAAGCGCGCCTTGCGCCACGCATCGGCGGCGGTGAACTGCTTCGCGTCGACGAGCGTGGCGGCGAGCAGGCCGCAGCCGTCGTCGGCCTCGCGCTGCGCGAGCCAGGCGGCGAGTGCGGCGTCGCGCACGTCCTTGCCGGCGCGCTGCTCGGTCAGCAGTGCGTAGCAGCTGACCTCACGGTCGTCGTTCATGCGGAAGCGCGGGTACTCGATCGCGAAGTTGGTCCAGTCGCGCCGCTTGCCCAGTTCGAGCAGCCAGTCGTTGCGGAAGCGGTCCTCCACATAGGTGCCGGGCCAGCGCGCGCTGAACTCGTCGACCTCGGCCTGCTGGACCTCGCCGATGCGGTTGGTCAGCTCCCAGTAGTCGACCCACATCGCCAGCGGCAGCCGGTTCGCGACCGCGACGCTGCGCAGCGCGGCCAGGCGGGTGCGGTCCTTCTTGCGGAAGGCTTCGCGGGCGTCGAGCAGCGTCGGGTCGACGGTCTGCGCGCGCACGACCGGCGCGCCTGCCAGCAGCGTCACGAGCGCAAGCGCGCCCAGCAGCGCGCCGCGCCAGCGGGCCGGCCCATATACTGATTTGGAAAGTCGGTTCGGCTTCATCACGGGATCATCTTGAGTTCAGCCACGCCAACGGGGCGACAGGCCCTGCGCCAGCGACTGCTCCAACAGCGCGAACAATTCGAAGGCGGCTCGCCGCGGCCCGGGGCCGATGCGGCGCTCGCGCGCCATCTGGTGACCGTGTTATCGGCACTCGAGCCGGACCTGTTGGGGCTGTATTGGCCACATCGCGCCGAATTTAACGCAGTGACGGCGATTGCTGGCGATCCTGCACTCGCAAAGTTGCGGATGGCGCTGCCGTTCGCGCAGCGCAACCCGGTGCAGATGCACTACCGCGCGTGGAACGGCCTGCCCCCGACCGCGACCGACGAACGCGGCATCCCGACCAGCGACGGCGCGCCCGTGGTGCCCGACGTGGTGCTCGTGCCCTGCGTCGGCTTCACTGCGTCGGGCTATCGGCTCGGCTATGGCGGCGGCTACTTCGACCGCTGGCTGGCGGCCCACCCGGGCGTCACCGCGGTCGGCGTCGCCTGGACCGATGCCGAGATCGACGAGGCGAGCCTGCAGCCGCAGGCGCACGACCTGCCGCTGACGCTGATCGTCACCGAGCGCGGCGTGGTCTAGCGCGCGGGTTCAGGCCTCGCCGACGGCCTTGCGCGTGTCGGCCGCCTGGGCGAGCACCCAGTCGCAGAACTGCGCCACCTCCGGCCGCGCGCGGCTCGCCGGCGCCACCACCAGCCAGTAGAGGTACGGGCTGTCCATGCGCCCGGCGGCGCCGAAGGGCTCGACCAGCTCGCCGCGCTGCAGCGCCTCGAACACCAGCGCGACCCGCGCCAGCGCCACGCCGTGCCCCGCGAGCGCGGCCTGGACCTGCTGGTAGGTGAAGTTGAGGTACAGCCAGCGCTTCGGCTGCAGCCCCGGGTGGCCCTGCAGCGTGAGCCAGCGGCGCCAGCTCAGGTACTCGGTGCTGGTCTTGGTGTCGTCCTCCTCGGCCAGCGTGTGCTGGGTCAGGTCGGCCGCGGTCGACAGCGGCGGCGCCTCGCCGCGGCGGATCTGCTCGGCCAGCGAGCGGCTGACCACCGGCGTCAGCACCTCGCCGAACATCCGCACCGCACCGGCCGGCGCCTGCGCCGGGCTGCAGTAGCGCAGCGCGAGGTCGAGCTCGGGGTCGTCCATGTCGGCGATCGCATCGGCGGCCGAAACGCGGATGTCGATGTCCGGGTGCTCGCGCTGGAAGGCCTCGATGCGCGGCAGCAACCACAGCGAGCCGAACGAGGCGAACGTCGTCACGCTGACGCGCTTGCGGCTGCGCGCGGCGCGGATCTGGCGCACGCTCGCATCGATCTTCGGCAGGCCCGCCTCGACCGCCCGCATCAGCATCTGGCCGCTCTGCGTCATCTCGACATGCCGGGTGCCGCGCACGAACAACGCCGCGCCGAGTTCTTCCTCCAGCCCCTTGATCTGCCGGCTGATCGCCGACTGGGTGACGAACAGCTCCTCGGCCGCATCGCTGAAGCTGAGCCGGCGCGCGACCGCCTCGAACGCCCGCAGGTTGCCCAGCGACAGCGGGCGGCGGATCGACCCACTCATATCAAAACCGCATCAATCGACGCCGCAGGTTTCATTGGATTGTTCCCGTCCACGGGACGATCATAGCGATACCGAACTCAGGAGATTGATGATGAATGCGCAATCGAACCGGACCCTCCAACGCCTCGCTTCCGGAGAGGCCCTGCACCTCGGGCGCCTGGGCGGCGAGCTGGCCGTGGTCGAAGGGCGCGTCTGGCTGACGCGCGACGGCGACCTCGGCGACCACGTCGTCGAGCCCGGCCAGCGGGTGCGGCTCGGCGTCGACGAGAACGCGGTGATCGAGTCCGCGCGCACCGGCGAGACCGTGGCCGTGCGCTGGTACCCGCGTCGTCAGAGCTTCGTCGGCGCCTTGGCCGAAGAGCCCTTGCGCGGCCTGGCCTTCCTGACCGGGCTGGTGGCGCGCGGCTTCGTCGCCCTGGCGCGCAGCGCAGCGGCCAGCGCGAGCCGGGCCCAGGGCTGCATCAACGGCGGCGATTCCATCGCCTCTTCCGGCGCGCTGAAGTAGCCGAGCGTCACCGACTTGCCGGCGCCGTCGTAGACGAACGGCGCGCAGCCGGCGCCTTCGAAGGCCGCGCGGGTGACGGCATCCGACTTGAGGTACAGGCGCTCGTAGGCGATCAGCGCGATGAAGATGTCGTCGACATAGAACCCGTGCCCGCCGAACATCCGGCGGGTGCGCACTGCCCCGAGCGGCGCCAGCAACTCGCAGCAGTGCGAGACGAATTCGTTCGGTACGGTCGCCATGCGCCAGTCTTGCACAATGGCGGCGCCCGACACCACCGGATGAACTTGCATGCAGCACCCCGCGCCCGACCGCGCCGCCTTGCGCCAGAAGCTGATCGCCGCGCGGCTCGCGCTCACCGACCGGCTCGAGCGGGCCGTCCAGCTGCAGAGCGCGCTGCGCGTCTTCCTGGTCGGCCGGCGCGAGAACACGATCGGCGCCTACTGGCCGATCAAGGGCGAGTTCGATCCGCTGCCGGCGCTGTACCGGTGGGCCGAGGGCGGGCCGGAGGGCGCGCCGCGGCGAATCGGCCTGCCGGTCGCGAACCGCGAAAGCGGGCAACTCCGTTTTCACGTCTGGTTCCCGGGCTGCCCAATGGAAAACGATGCGTACGACATCCCCAAGCCCAAGGACACCGACGAGTTCGCGCCGCAGATCCTGGTCGTGCCCTGCCTCGGTTTCGGGCCGGGCGGCGTGCGGCTCGGCTACGGTGGCGGGTTCTTCGACCGCACCCTGGCATCGCTCGAGCCGCGACCGCTGATCGTGGGCGTGGGGTTCGCGCAGGGCTTCCTTCCTTTGCTGCGTGCTGGTCCGCTCGACACACAGCTGGACGCGATGCTGACCGAGGATGGGGTGATGTGGCAGCGGCCTTAGGTTCGTTGCTGGCTCGCGTGCGCTGATCGCCGGTTGAGCGGCTCAGGCGCGCCCGGGTGGAAGCTTTTCCCCCGAACTGCTCAGGTGGTGGTTGTCGCGGCAGGCGGCACCCGGCAGGGGCGATTTGGGTGGC
>JAZKIO010000069.1:0-16327 GCA_040384825.1 Pseudomonadota bacterium | reverse complement strand
AGTTCGACAAGGACGACGTCGAGGCGATCGGCCTGGTGAAGTTCGACTTCCTGGGTCTGGCGACGCTGACGATCCTCGAGCTCGCGAAGGACTTCATCAAGGCGCGCCGCCCTCAGCACGCCGCGTTCGACTACGACAAGCTGCCGCTCGACGATCCGCGCGTCTACAAGCTCTTCAGCGACGGCCGCACCGAGTCGGTGTTCCAGTTCGAAAGCGCCGGCATGCAGCGCATGCTGAAGGACGCGCGGCCGACGCGCATCGAGGACCTGTTCGCGCTGAACGCGATGTTCCGCCCCGGCCCGATGGAGAACATCCCGACCTTCTGCGCGCGCAAGCACGGCAAGGAGGAGGTGAGCTATCCGCATCCGCTGCTGGACAGCGTTCTGAGTGAGACCTACGGCATCTTCGTCTATCAGGAACAGGTGATGCTCGCGGCGCAGATCCTGGCCGGCTACTCGCTCGGCGGCGCCGACATCCTGCGCAAGGCGATGGGCAAGAAGAATGCTGCCGACATGGCGAAGCAGCGCGAGATCTTCCGCGAAGGTTCGGCGAAGAAAGGCATCGACAAGGATGCTGCCGAAGAAGTCTTCAACCTGATGGAGAAGTTCGCCGGCTACGGCTTCAACAAGTCGCATGCCGCCGCGTACTCGCTGCTCGCGTACCACACGGCCTGGATCAAGGTCCACTGCACGGCCGAGTTCTTCGCGGCGAACATGACCGTCGAGGCCGACGACAGCGACAAGCTGCGCGCGCTGCTCGTCGACGCGAAGACCTTCGGCATCACGATCGCCCCGCCGGACGTCAACCAGGGCGTGCACCGCTTCGAGCCGGTCTCCGACAAGGTGGTGCAGTACGGGCTCGGCGCAGTCAAGGGCACCGGGCAGGGCGCGATCGAGGCGATCGTGCGGGCGCGCACCGAGGGCGGCCCGTTCACCAGCCTGTTCGACTTCTGCGCGCGGGTCGATCGCAAGCAGCTCAACAAGCGCGTCGTCGAGGCGCTGGTGAAGGCCGGCGCGTTCGATGGGCTGCACCCGGAGCGCTCGGCGATGCTCGCCAGCGTCGGCCTCGCACTGGACTGGGCCGACACCCAGGCCGCGCATGCGGACCAGGGCGGGCTCTTCGACTTCGGCGGCGATGACGACCACGGCGCCAGCACCCAGGAGCCGCCGCTGATCGCGGCCGAGCCGTGGAGCATCAAGGAGCGGCTGACGCTGGAGAAGGGCGCGCTCGGCTTCTACCTGTCCGGCCACCTGTTCGACCAGAGCGCGGCCGAGGTGCGCCGCTTCGCGAAGCGCGCGATCGCCGATCTGCTCGACAGCCGCGAGCCGCAGCTGCTCGCCGGCATCGTCACCGACCTGCGGGTGATCAACGGGCAGCGCGGCCGCGTCGCGATCTTCAAGCTCGACGACAAGAGCGAAGCGATCGAGGCGGTCGCGAACGAGGACCTGCTGAACGCCAACAAGGATCTGCTGAAGGACGACGAACTGATCATCGTGCAGGGCAAGGTCCAGCCCGACCGCTTCTCCGGCGGGCTGCGGCTGACGGTCGCGAACGTGTGGGACCTGGCCGGTGCGCGCTGCCGCTTCGGCAAGTACCTGCGCGTGGCCGTCAATGGCAGCGTGCCGCCGGTGGCCGAGGTGCTGCGCGACTTCCCCTCGCGACGCATCGCGACCGAGCAGGGCGACCTGCCGCAGGGCCTGACCGTGCGTCTCGAACTGCACCGCACCATCGCCGACACCAGCGCCAGCGGCGAGCTCGACCTGGGCGACGCGGCGCGCTTCTACCCGACCGACGCCGCGCTCGATCGCTGGCGCGCCGGCGCCCACCACGGTCAGGCGGTCGTCGTCTACGAATGAGGCCGCGGCTTCAGTCGCGGCTTCCGAGGGCCGATAAGGGTTGATGAGCCCGACCGTCGCCACCACGCCGACCACGGGCCTGGTGCTGACCGGCGGCGGCGCCCGCGCGGCCTACCAGGTCGGTGTGCTGAAGGCGATCGCGCAGATCCGGCGGGAAAGTGGACAGGGCGCAGCGCCCAACCCGTTCCCGGTCATCACCGGCACGTCGGCGGGCGCGATCAACGCGGCGGCGCTGGCCTGTCGGGCCGACGACTTCGACAGCGCAGTCGGCAGCCTCTGCGAGGTGTGGGAGAACTTCCGGGCCGAGCAGGTCTACCGCGCCGATTCGTTCGGTGTGATCCGAACCGGCGCGCGCTGGCTGACGATGATGTCGGTGGGCTGGGCGATCGCGCGCTGGCGTCGAGCGCGGCCGCGCTCGCTGCTGGACAACGCGCCGCTCGAGTCGCTGTTGAACCGGCTGGTCGACACCGAACGCACCCGCCGCATGATGCGCGAGGGCCATCTGAAGGCGCTCGCCGTGTCCGCGTCGAGCTACGGCTCGGGCCTGCATGTGACGTTCTACGATGCGCTCGGTGACATCGAACCGTGGACGCGCTCGCAGCGCATCGCGGTGCGCGATGCGATCACGGTGCCGCACCTGCTGGCATCGTCCGCGATCCCGTTCGTGTTCCCCGCGGTTGGCTTGCAGATCGGCGATCACACCGAATACTGTGGCGACGGGTCGATGCGCCAGGCCGCGCCGATCTCGCCGGCCGTGCACCTCGGCGGCGAGCGCATCCTGGTGGTCGGCGCCGGCCGCATGCACGAGCCGCCGGGCGAACGTGCCGGGCAGAGCGAGTACCCGAACCCGGCGCAGATCGCCGGCCACGCGCTCTCGAACATCTTTCTCGACGCGCTGGCGGTGGATGTGGAGCGCCTGCGTCGCATCAACAGCACGCTGGCGCTGTTGCCGCCAGAGGCGCGCGCCGCCACGAGCCTGAAGCCGCTGGAGGTGCTGGTGATCGCGCCGAGCCAGCGCCTGGACGACATCGCCGCCAGGCACCTCGGCGCCCTGCCGGGGCCGGTGCGCGCGATGCTGCGCGGCATCGGCGTTCAGGGCCGGGGCGACGACGCGCGCGGTTCGGCGCTGGCGAGCTACCTGCTGTTCGAATCGGCCTACACGCGCGAGCTGATGGCGTTGGGCGTGGCGGACACGCAGCGCCGGCGCGATGACGTGGTGGCGTTCTTCGGCTGGCGCGCGCCACGCTGACGCGCCCCGGTCATCGGCCTGCCTACTTCTTGACGGCGGCGGCGGGTGCCTTGGCGGCCACCGCGGTCGCGCTGAACGGCGCGCCGTTGACCGTCAGCCCGTCGGCCGAGAACTTGGCCGAGTTGCCGGCGCCGACGCCCTTCACGCGGGTCTGCAGGTCGCCCCAGTCCTTGAATGCGCCGGTCTTGCGAGCGTCGAGGATGCGGGTCGACATCGACGGGCCGATGCCCTTGATGCTCTCCAGTTCGGCCTGGGTGGCCTTGTTGACGTCCGTCGCGGCGAAGGCGAGGGCGCTGAACAGGGCGAAGGCGACGGCGAGGATGGCTTTGACGAGGTTCATGACGGTCTCCGTGGGTGTCGGGCAATGCGGTATTGCAGCCCGGAACGGAGTGTTCCCGCGCAGCGCACTGCTGAACATCGCCACGAGGGGCCGACCCGAAAGGTGACCCCCGAAAGCGGGGCCGCGTGGCAGGACGCGCGCCCTCAGGCGCCCGCGCGCGCGAGCCAGTCGACGTACGACGCGACCCCGGTGGCCACGTCCGCGAACGCGTGGTCGCAGCCGGTGGCGCGCAGCCGCGACGGATCGGCCTGCGTGAAGGACTGGTACTTGCCGACGAGCGCGTCGGGGAACGGGATGTACTCGACCAGCCCTTGCTTCACCATCGCATCGAGTGCCAGCGCCGGCTCGCCGTTCAACCGGCGCGCGGCGTTCACGGCGGCGAGCGCCACGTCGTTGAACGGCTGGGCGCGCCCGGTGCCGAGGTTGAAGATGCCGCTGCGGTCCGGGTGCTGCAGGAACCACAGGTTCACCGCGACCACGTCGCCCACGTAGATGAAGTCGCGGCGCTGCTCGCCGGGGCCGTAGCCGCCGTAGTCGGCGAACAGGCGCACCTTGCCGGTCTCGCGGAACTGGTTGAAGTGGTGGAACGCGACCGAGGCCATCCGCCCCTTGTGCTGCTCGCGCGGGCCGTAGACGTTGAAGTAGCGGAAGCCGACGACCTGCGCGGTGGCGTTCGGCAACATGCGGCGCACGACGTTGTCGAACAGCAGCTTCGAGTAGCCGTAGACGTTGAGCGGGCGCTCGAACTCGGGCTCCTCGCGGAACGACGCGCTGCCGCCGTAGGTGGCGGCCGAGCTGGCGTAGAGCAGCCGCGTGCCCTGCGCCTGGCAGGCATCGAGCAGGCCCTTCGAGCAGCGGTAGTTCGTGTCCATCATGAAGCGGCCGTCGTGCTCCATGGTGTCGGAGCACGCGCCTTCGTGGAACACCGCATCGACGTGCCCGAACTCGCCCTGCACGAAGCGCGCGTAGAACTCGGTCTTGTCGAAGTAGTCGCTGAGTTTCGCGCCCAGCAGGTTGCGGTACTTCGGGCCGTCGGTCAGGTCGTCGACGGCGATCACGTCGTCGATGCCGATGGCGTTGAGGCCGTGGACCAGGTTCGAGCCGATCATGCCGGCCGCGCCGGTGACGACGATCTTCATGCGAACAACTCCTCGTGGCTGACGGTCGCGGTGCCGAACTTGCCGACGACGATGCCGCCGGCGCGGTTGGCGATGGGCATGGCCTCTCGCAGGCTGAGCCCGGCGCCGAGCATCGCAGCGAGCGTGGCGATCACGGTGTCGCCGGCGCCGGTCACGTCGAACACCTCGCGCGCCTGCGCCGGCACCTGCAGGTGGCCCGCGGCGTCGAACAGCGACATGCCGTCTTCCGATCGCGTGAGCAACAGCGCGTCGAGGCCGTGCGCCTCGCGCAGCGCCTGCGCGCGCTCGTGCAACTGGGCCTCGCTGCTCCACGTGCCGATCACCTGCGCGAGCTCGGCACGGTTCGGCGTGATCACGGTGGCGCCGGCGTAGCGGCTGTAGTCGCTGCCCTTGGGATCGATCAGCACCGGCTTGCCCGCGCGGCGCGCCAGCTCGATCATGCGCGGAATGTGCGTGAGGCCGCCCTTGCCGTAGTCGGAGAACAGCACCGCGCCGTGCTCGGGCAGCACGCGTTCGTAGTCGGCCAGCATGCCGGAGAGCACCTCGTGGTCGGGCTGGTTCTCGAAGTCGATTCGGATCAGCTGCTGCGAGCGGCCGATCACGCGCAGCTTGACGATCGTGTAGAGCTGCGGGTCGCTGCCGAGCAGCGCCGTGACACCCTGCTGTTCGAGCAGCAGGCGCAGCTTGCGCGCCGGCTCGTCGTCGCCGACAACAGTAAGCAGCGTCGCCTGCGCGCCCAGCGTCTTGACGTTGAGCGCCACGTTGGCGGCGCCGCCGAGCCGCTCCTCCTCGCGGTTGACGCGCACCACCGGCACCGGCGCCTCGGGCGAGATGCGGTCGACGGCGCCGAACCAGTAGCGGTCCAGCATCGCATCGCCGACGACCAGCACGCGGGAACGCTGCACATCGGCAAGGGTGGGGCGGGCGGTCATCAGAGGTCTTCCAGACGTTGCGGCGGGTAGCTGTCCCAGTTCAGGCAGCCGGGGCATTGCCAGAAATAGTGTTGCGCCTCGAAACCGCAGGCGGCGCAGCGATAACGATGCAGCGGCTTCGCGGCGCGGCCGATCGCGTCGCCGAGCGCCTTGGTCTCGGCGGCGTCGAACGCGGCGGCGTCGGTCTGGGTGATCAGCGCCTTCGCGACCGAGAGCGTCGGGTGGCTGCGCAGCTGGTCGAGCAGACGGGTGCGCTGGTGGGCGGGCGCGGGGTCGAGCAGCGCCAGCGCGTCCAGCAGGTCCATGGTCGGCGCGCGCTCGTACAGCTCACGCAGGCGCTCGATCGCGGCTGCGGCGCCACCCGATGCAAGAGCGCTCTGGGCGTAGTCGCGCGCGACCAGGTTGAACGCGGCCGGGTGCGCGACCATCAGCACGCCCCACAGCGCGAGCACCTGGGCGTGGTCGCCACGTCGAGCCGCGCGCTGCCCGGCGAGCACGAGCGGTCGGGCGGCCTGCGGCGCCGCCTCGCGGGCGTGGGCAAGCGCCGCGTCCGCCTCGTCGGGCTGGTGCTTCGCATCGGCCTCCAGCGCGATCTCGCACCAGTAGTGCGAGATGCGCGGCGCGAACGAGCCGGTGCCGCGGTTCTCGAGCTTCTGCGCCACCTCGACCGCGGCGCGCCAGTCGCGCGAGCGCTCGTGCAGGCTCAGCAGCGCCAGCCGCGCCTCGGTGTCGAAGGCGGTGCCTTCGAGCGCCTGGTACGCCGCCTCGGCGCGGTCGAACAGGCCGGCCTTGATGAAATCCTGCGCGAGCGCGTGCTGGGCGCGGTCGCGTTCCGTGCGCGGCAGGTCGGCCCGGTTGAGCAGATGTTCGTGCACGCGCACTGCGCGTTCGAACTCGCCGCGGCGGCGGAACAGGTTGCCCAGCGCGAAGTGCAGGTCGGAGGTGTCCGGGTCCTGCTGGACGGCCTCGATGAAAGCGTCGATCGCCTTGTCGTGCTGGTCGTTCAGCAGCAGGTTCAGGCCCTTGTAGTAGGCCTTGGGCGAATCCTTCTGTTCACGCTTCCATTGCCGCAGGTCGAGCCGAGAGGCGAGCCAACCGAACGCGAACGCCAGCGGCAGGCCGAGCAGCAGCCACTGGAGGTCAAAGTCCATCGCGTGGCGGGTGCGGCAGCGTCACTTCGGCGGCCGGCACGACGACCGGCATTTCGGCGCGCGGCTCGATCACCGGTGCGTGCTTGCGCGCCACCCGGCGGTGCTTCCACCAGCTCGGCACCATCGCGAACACGCCGAACGCGCAACCGAGCGCGAACGCGGTGAGCACGATGAACACCATCGGCGCGCGCCACTCCTGGCCGAAGAACCAGCGGATGCCGGCCTCCTGCTGGTTGTTCAGCGCGAAGGCAAACAGGGTGAAGAAGATGGCGGCCCGGAAGAGCCAGACAAGCAGTCGCATCGGCAGAGCGGCATGGGGCCGCGTCGCATCGGAATCAGGCGGCCGATTCTACCGGCCGACCGATGCGCAACGAACGTCAGGCGTCGTTGGCCGGAGCCCCGCGCGGCGCGGGCTCGGGGCCGACCGGCACATGCGTGTCGACCGCCTCGCGCAGCGCCTTGCCGGGCTTGAAATGGGGGACGAGCTTCTCGGGGATCACCACCTGCTCGCCGCTGCGCGGGTTGCGGCCCACGCGTGGCGGGCGGCGGTTGATCGAGAAGCTGCCGAAACCGCGGATCTCGATGCGGTGCCCCTTGGCGAGCGCTGCGGACATCGCATCGAGGATCGTCTTGACCGCGAACTCCGTGTCCCGGTGCGTCAGCTGGCTGAATCGCTCAGCCAGCTGCGCCACGAGATCGGAGCGGGTCATCGACATCAGTCCAACAATCAGGAATTGTTGTTCTGGTTGTCCAGCTTGGCGCGCAGCAGCGCGCCCAGGCTGGTCGTGCCGGCGTTCTCACGCTCGCTGGTCTGGGCCAGGCGGCTCATCGCTTCCTGGTTGTCGGCGTTGTCCTTGGCCTTGATCGACAACTGGATCGAACGCGTCTTGCGGTCGACGTTGATGATCACGGCGGAGACTTCGTCGCCTTCCTTCAGCACGTTGCGGGCGTCTTCGACGCGGTCGCGGCTGATCTCGGAAGCGCGCAGGTAGCCCGTCACGTCGTCGTTCAGCTGGATCTCGGCGCCACGCGCGTCGACCGTCTTGACCTTGCCGGTCACCGACATGCCGCGGTCGTTGACCGAGGTGTAGCTGGTGAACGGATCGCTGTCGAGCTGCTTGATGCCCAGCGAGATGCGCTCGCGGTCCACGTCGACGGCCAGCACGATCGCTTCGACTTCCTGGCCCTTCTTGTAGTTGCGAACGGCGGCCTCGCCCGGCTCGTGCCAGGACAGGTCGGACAGGTGCACCAGGCCGTCGATGCCGGCCGCCAGGCCGACGAACACGCCGAAGTCGGTGATCGACTTGACGGGGCCCTTGACGCGGTCGCCGCGCTGCACGGTGGTCGAGAACTCTTCCCACGGGTTGGCCTTGCACTGCTTCATGCCCAGGCTGATGCGGCGCTTGTCTTCGTCGATCTCGAGGACCATGACTTCGACTTCGTCGCCGAGCGAGACAATCTTGCTCGGGGCGACGTTCTTGTTGGTCCAGTCCATCTCGGAGACGTGCACCAGGCCTTCGATGCCCGGCTCGATCTCGACGAACGCGCCGTAGTCGGCGATGTTCGTGATCTTGCCGAACAGGCGCGTGCCGTTCGGGTAGCGGCGCGAGACGCCGTGCCACGGGTCGTCGCCCAGCTGCTTGATGCCCAGCGAGACGCGGTTCTTCTCGGCGTCGAACTTCAGGACCTTGGCCTGCAGCTCCTGGCCGACTTGAACCACTTCGCTCGGGTGACGCACACGGCGCCAGGCCATGTCGGTGATGTGCAGCAGGCCGTCGATGCCGCCGAGGTCGACGAACGCGCCGTACTCGGTGATGTTCTTGACGACGCCGTTGACGATCGCGCCTTCATGCAGCGTGGACAGCAGCTTGCCGCGTTCTTCGCCCATCGAAGCCTCGACCACAGCGCGGCGCGACAACACGACGTTGTTGCGCTTGCGGTCGAGCTTGATGACCTTGAACTCCATGGTCTTGCCTTCGAACGGCGACATGTCCTTGACAGGGCGCGTGTCGAGCAGCGAGCCCGGCAGGAAGGCGCGGATGCCGTTGACGAGCACCGTGAGGCCGCCCTTGACCTTGCCGTTGACCGTGCCGGTCACGAACTCGCCGGATTCCAGCGAGTTCTCGAGCGACAGCCACGAGGCCAGGCGCTTGGCCTTGTCGCGCGACAGGATGGTGTCGCCGTAGCCGTTCTCGACCGCGTCGATCGCGACCGAGACGAAATCGCCAGGCTGAACTTCGAGTTCGCCCTGGTCGTTCTTGAATTCTTCGATGGGCACATACGCTTCGGACTTGAGGCCGGCATTGACGACCACGAAGCTGTGTTCCACGCGCACCACTTCAGCAGTGATGACTTCGCCGCTGCGCATTTCCGAGCGAGTCAGCGACTCCTCGAACATGGCGGCAAAGGATTCCATGCCGGTGTCGGCAGTTTGGGTTTGGGACATTGAGGTTCCGGTGCGGCTCTTGCGAACCGCGGGGTTAGGTTGAACAACCGTCGCTCTGGCGTGCCGCCGGATTGGAGTGGCACAGGAGGGAGAACGACGGACTCGCTTCCGGCCGATCAACCTTCGTTGAAGGGCCTGCGTTGCTGCCAGGCTTTCAGCACTGCATCGACGGAGGCGTCGACGGTCAGTGCCGAGTTGTCGAGCAACATCGCATCTGCGGCCGGTCTGAGGGGCGAGACCGCTCGGGTTTGATCCCTGGCATCTCTGGCCTCCAGCTCGGCGCGAAGACTGTCGATATTAGACGAAATTCCCTTTGAAATCAACTGCTTGTGCCGCCGCTCGGCGCGCGTGGCGGCGCTCGCGGTCAGGTAGATCTTCAGGTCGGCGCCGGGGAAGATCACGGTGCCCATGTCGCGCCCGTCGGCCACCAGGCCGGGAATGCGGTGGAACGACAGCTGCAGCGTGCGCAAAGCCGCGCGCACCAGCGGGAAGGCCGAGACCTTGGAGGCGAGGGCACCCACCTCCTCCAGACGCAGCGTTTCGGTCACGTCCTGGTCGCCCATCAGGATCTGGCCGGGCGGGAAATGCAGGTCGAGGTTGGTGGCAAGCTGGGCAAGGCGCTGCTCGTCGTCGGCGCGGGTGCCGGAGCGCATCGCGGCCAGCGCGGTGGCGCGGTAGACCGCGCCGGAATCGAGGAAGTGGTAACCGAGCCGCTGCGCCAGCGCGCTGGCGAGCGTGCCCTTGCCGGAGGCCGTGGGGCCGTCGACGGTGATGATCGGCACGCCGCGCTCGCGGGCGATGACGACGCCGAACAGCGTCTCGAAGTAGTCCGGAAAGGTCTTGCCCACGCACTGCGGATCGAGGATGCGAATCGGCAGCTCGGCCGGGTTGAACGCCGCGAGCGAGAAGCACATCGCGATCCGGTGATCGTCGTAGGTGCGGACCGCGGCCGGCTGCCAGGTCGTGGGCGGCGTCACCTCGATGAAGTCGGCGCCTTCGGTCACGGTGGCACCGAGCTTGCGCAACTCGGCTGCCATCGCCGCGATGCGGTCGGTCTCCTTGACGCGCCAGCTGGCGATGTTGGTCAGCCGTGAGGTGCCGGTGGCGTACAGCGCCATCACGGCCAGCGTCATCGCGGCGTCGGGCATGTGGTTGCAGTCGAGCGTGATGGGCTTGAGCGGCCACGCGCCGCGCGAGACCTCGACCCAGTTGTCGCCGAGCAGCACGTTGGCGCCCATCGCCTGCGCGGCACCGACGAAGGCCAGGTCGCCCTGGATCGACGAACTGCCCATGCCTTCGACCCGCACCGGCGCGTCGGAGCGCGCCGCGATCGCACCCAGCGCGACGAAGTAAGACGCCGAGGAGGCGTCACCTTCGACGTGGATCGCGCCTGGCGAGACCAGTCGGCTGCCTCGCGGGATCGTGAAGCGCGCCCACTGTTCGTTGCGCACCTGGATGCCGAAGCGCGCGAGCAGGTTCAGCGTGATCGCGATGTAGGGCCTGGAGATCAGCTCGCCGACCACCTCGATGACGATGTCGCGGTCGGTCGCGACCAGGCACATCGCCTGCAGCAAGCCGGTGAGGAACTGGCTCGACACGTCGCCGCGGACGCGGATCGGTTCGTCGAGGTTAAGCCGGTGAACGGCGCCATCGCCCAGGCGCAGCGGCGGGAAGCCGTCGACCCCGGTGTAGTCGATCACGCAGCCGAGCGGCCGAAGCGCATCGACCAGGTCGCCGATCGGGCGCTCGTGCATGCGCGGCACGCCGCGCAAGGTGTACGCGCCGCCCTGCGTCGTGGCGAGCACCGCCAGCGCGGCTGTCACCGAGCGCACCGAGGTGCCCGAGTTGCCGAGGAAGATGTCGGCCTCGCGTGCCGCGAGCGCGCCGCCGATGCCATCGATCCGGACGACCGCCTCGTCCCTCGTCACACCGCAGCCGAGGGCGCGCAGCGCGTCGAGCATCACGCGGGTGTCGTCGGAATCGAGGAGGTCGTGGATCGCCGTCGTGCCGGCGCACAGGCCGGCCAGCAGCAGCACGCGGTTCGAGATGCTTTTCGATCCCGGCAGGCGCACCGTGCCCGCGGCGGATGCCAGTGGCGGCAGATCGAGAAAACGGGTCTTGAACATGCGGCGGCTCGGCGGGTGGCCGAGCGAGGGTTAGCGGTTGGACTGGGGCTTGGCAGCGTTCATCTGCCAGCCGGCGCGCGCTTCGGAGGCGCTGCGGATCATGTCTTCGAGTGCCTCGAGGTTGCCCGACTTCATCGCGTGTTCCATCGCGTCGAGCGCGTGGCGGAATCGCGCGGTCTGCTTCAGCACCTCTTCGCGGTTCGACATCAGGATGTCGCGCCACACGGCCACGTCGCTGGCCGCGATGCGGGTGAAATCGCGGAATCCCGGCCCGGCCAGCGACAGGTAATCGCGCCCCGCCGGTTGCCGCGCCACCGAGTTGAAGTACGCGTAGGCCAGCATGTGCGGCAGGTGGCTCACGGCGGCGAATGCGGCGTCGTGGTTCTCGGGCGTCATGCGCAAGACTTGCGAACCGATCGCGGCCCAGCAGTCGGTGGCGCGCTGCAACAGCTCGGGAGACGTTTGCGGCAACGGCGTCAGGATGACCTGGCGGCCGTTGTAGAGCGTGGCGTCGGCGTGGCCGATGCCGGCCGATTCCTTGCCCGCGATCGGGTGCGCGGGCACGAAGGAGACGATGTGCTCCTTCAGCACGCGGCGCGCCGCGTCGACCACGTCGCGCTTGGTCGAGCCGACGTCCATGATCAGCACGCCGGGTTCGATCAGGTGGCGGATCGCCTTGAAGGTGGATTCGGTCGCGGCCACCGGCACGGCGATCAGGACGATGTCGGAGCCGGAGACCGCCAGCAGCGCGGACTCGGCGATCGTGTCGATGATGCCCAGGCGCTTGGCCTTCTCGGTGGTCGAGGGCGACTTGCTGTAGCCGACCACGCGCTTGACCAGCCCGGCGCGCTTGAGCGCGAGCGCGAACGAGCCGCCCATCAGGCCGCATCCGATCACACCGAGTTGGTTGAACATGGCGGGCAGCGACTCAGTGCACGTCGATCGGGTAGGTGCCGAGCTGCTTGAAGAACGCGCAGACGCCGCGCAGTTCGGTCAGGGCGGCCGCCACGTGGGGCTGGTCGGGGTGGCCCTGCAGGTCGATGTAGAAGTAGTACTCCCACTGGCCCGAGCGCGCGGGGCGCGACTCGAATCGCGTCATCGAGACGCCGTGGTTCTTCAGCGGCACCAGCATGTCGTGCAGCGCGCCGGGCCGGTTGGTGACCGAGACGATCAGGCTCGTGCAGTCGTGCCCCGAGGCCTTGGGCTGCGGGTGCTGATGCGGGTGCGCAAGGATCGCGAAACGCGTGCGGTTGTGGGCGTCGTCCTGGATCGCAGGGGCGACGACGTGCAGCCCGAACTCGCTCGAGGCGCGCGTGCTCGCGATGCCCGCGAGCGAGCTGTCCAGGGCGGCCAGGCGCGCGCCCTCGGCATTGCTGGACACCGGCCGCCGCTCGACGTTGGGCAGGTGGTTGCTCAACCAGCCGTGGCATTGCGCGAGCGCCTGCGGATGCGCGCACACCGCCTTGATGTCGGCCAGCGAGTTCTCCCGCCGAAGCAGGTTGTGGTGAACGTACAGGCTCGTCTCGCCGATGATGAACAGCGGCGTCGTGAGGAAGAGATCGAGCGAGCGCGTGACCACGCCTTCGCTCGAGTTCTCGACCGGCACCACGCCGAAGTCGGCCGAGCCGGCGCTGGTGGCGTGCAGCACTTCATCGAAGTTGGCGCAGGGCACCTTGACGATGCTGGAGCCGAAGAAGCCGAGCGCGGCCTCCTCGCTGAACGTGCCGGCGGGGCCCAGAAAGGCGACGCGGGTCGGCGTTTCGAGTGCGCGACAGGCGGACATGATCTCGCGCCAGATCGGCGCGACGCTGTTGTTCTTCAGCGGGCCGGGATTCGCGGTCTTGAGGCCGTCGATCACCTGCGCCTCGCGCTCCGGCCGGAACGCCACCGAGCCCTCGCGCCGTTTCAGTTCGCCGACTTCCAGTGCGAGCGATGCCCGCTGGTTCAGCAGCCCGAGCAAATCGCGGTCGAGCTTGTCGATCCGGCCGCGCAGCGCGAGCAACTCGGGTTCGTTGGGCGAGGGAGGGGCGGTGTCAGCCATGGGACGCTGGAAATTCTCGCACGCAGCGGTGCTGCAATTCACGTGTCGCCGAGGCGCGGCGCGGTCGGTGCCGCGCCTCGGCGCACGGTCACTTCGACGCGGGCTTCTTGGCCGGCGCCGCAGCCTTGGGCGCCGAGGCGCCCGACGCGGCATTGGCCGGCGGCACGCCCAGCGAGGCACGCACCTTCGCCTCGAGCGCCTGCAGCTTCGGTTCGACCGACGGGCGGGCCTCGGCGACCAGCTTCTCGGTGAAGCTCTTCTGCACGTCCGGCACGACCTGCTCGTACTTCTTGCGGATCGGCGACTCGAGCCAGGCGATCAGCTGCTTCAGCTCGTCCTCGGTGAACTTCTCCTCGAGCGACGCGCCGATCGTCGACGGGGCCAGCTTGATGGCGCGCTCGCGCACGATCGGGTTGGTCTCCTCGACGTACTTCTTCACGTCGGCCTCGATGCTCTTGCCGGTGGCTTCGCGCTTGTCCGCCGGCACCTGCTGCAGGGCGCGCGCGGCGGCCTGGATCATCGCGGCGGCCGGTTGCTCGACGAGCCCCCGGGCGACGTTCTCGATGCCCGGCTGCTGCAGCACCATCAGCTTCTGGATCAGTTCCTTCTTGGCCGGCGAGGACGCGGGTGCGGCGGTGTTCTGCGCATGGGCGATCGCGGCGCCGGCGAGCAGCGCCGTCACGACTAGCTTCTTCATCAGGGGTTCTCCTCGGCGGGCGGCTCGGCGCTGCCGTTGGGTTCAGGGGTGGGTGAAGCGGCGAGGTCGGTCGTGCCGTCGCCGTTGGCATCATTCTCGACGATGCGTTGCAACCCGATCAGCTGTGTGCCTTCGTCCAGCGAGATCAGCGTCACGCCCTGCGTGGCGCGGCCCATCTCTCGGATTTCGGCGACGCGG
Organism: Pseudomonadota bacterium; assembly: GCA_040384825.1. Taxonomy (GTDB): domain Bacteria; phylum Pseudomonadota; class Gammaproteobacteria; order Burkholderiales; family Burkholderiaceae_C; genus LMDS01. The sequence goes on along the minus strand of JAZKIO010000069.1, from coordinate 2,152 downwards.
GTGCGCACGAGCACGCCCTTGTCGGTGATCAGCATGATCTCGTCGTCGGCGCGCACCAGCGTGGCGGCCACGACCTTGCCGTTGCGCTCGGTCTGCTGGATCGCGATCATGCCGTTGGTGCCGCGACCATGCCGGGTGTACTCGACAATCGCGGTGCGCTTGCCGTAGCCGTTCTCGGTCGCGGTCAGAACGCTTTGGCTCTCGTCTTCGGCGACCAGCATGGCGATGACGCTCTGGTCCTCCTTCAGGGCCATGCCGCGCACGCCGCGCGCATTGCGGCCCATCGGGCGAACGTCGTCCTCGTCGAAGCGCACGGCCTTGCCGCCGTCGCTGAACAGCATCACGTCGTGCTTGCCGTCGGTGAGCGCGGCGCCGATCAGGAAGTCGCCCTCGTCGAGGTCGACCGCGATGATGCCGGCCTTGCGCGGGTTGCTGAACTCATCGAGCGAGGTCTTCTTGACGACACCTTGCGCGGTCGCCATGAACACGTAGTGATCGGCCGGGAAGCTGCGGAAGCCGTCGGTCAGCGGCAGCACCACGTTGACCTTCTCGCCCGGTTGCAACGGGAACATGTTGACGATCGGCCGGCCGCGCGAGTTGCGCGAGCCCTGCGGCACTTCCCAGACCTTGATCCAGTAGACCCGGCCCTTGTTGGTGAAGCACAGGATGTAGTCGTGCGTGTTCGCGATGAAGAGCTGGTCGATCCAGTCGTCTTCTTTCGTCTGCGTGGCCTGCTTGCCGCGCCCGCCGCGCTTCTGCGCACGGTATTCGCTCAGCGCCTGGCTCTTGATGTAGCCGGTGTGCGAGAGCGTCACGACCATGTCGGTCGGCGTGATCAGGTCCTCGGTGCCGAGGTCCATCGCGTTGTGCTCAACCTGGCTGCGGCGCGCGCCGACCTTGGTCTGGCCGAACTCCTGCTTGATGCTGGCCAGCTCGTCGGAGATGATGGTGGTCACGCGCGACGGCGTGGCCAGGATGTCGAGCAGATCGGTGATCTGCGCCATCACGTCCTTGTACTCGCCGATGATCTTGTCCTGCTCCAGCCCGGTCAGGCGCTGCAGGCGCATCTGCAGGATCTCGCTGGCCTGGTCGTCGGAGAGGCGGTACAGGCCGTCGGTCTGGATGCCGAACTCCTTGGGCAGCCCTTCCGGCCGGTATGCCTTGAGGCCGCCCGGGTTGTCGCCGGCCACGCGCGAGAGCATCTCGCGCACCATCGACGAATCCCAGCTCTTGCTCATCAGCGCGGCCTTCGCGACCGGCGGCGTTGGGGACTGCTTGATCGTCTCGATGAACTCGTCGATGTTGGCCAGCGCCACCGCCAGGCCCTCGAGCACGTGGCCGCGCTCGCGCGCCTTGCGAAGCTCGAACACGGTGCGGCGGGTCACGACCTCGCGGCGGTGCTCGAGGAAGACCTCGATCAGGTCCTTCAGGTTGCACAGCTTCGGCTGGCCGTCGATCAGCGCGACCATGTTCATGCCGAACGTGTCCTGCAGCTGCGTCTGCTTGTACAGGTTGTTCAGCACCACCTCGGGCACTTCGCCACGCTTGAGCTCGATGACGACGCGCATGCCCGACTTGTCGGACTCGTCCTGGATGTGGCTGATGCCCTCCAGCTTCTTTTCGTGCACCAGCTCGGCGATGCGCTCGAGCAGGTTCTTCTTGTTCACCTGATAAGGGATCTCGTCGACGATGATCGACTGGCGCTGGCCCTTGTCGATGTCCTCGAAGTGGCACTTGGCGCGCATGATCACGCGGCCGCGGCCGGTGCGGTAGCCGTCGCGCACCCCCGACAGGCCGTAGATGATGCCGGCGGTCGGGAAATCGGGCGCCGGGATGATCTCCATCAGCTCGTCGATCGTCGCGCCCGGGTTCTTCAGCAGGTGGTGGCAGGCGTCGACGACCTCGTTCAGGTTGTGCGGCGGAATGTTCGTCGCCATGCCCACCGCGATGCCGCCGGAGCCGTTGACCAGCAGGTTCGGCAGCCGGGTCGGCATCACCAACGGTTCTTTCTCGGAACCGTCGTAGTTCGGGCCGAAGTCGACCGTCTCCTTGTCCAGGTCGGCGAGCAGCTCGTGCGCGATCTTGGCCAGTCGAATCTCGGTGTAGCGCATCGCCGCGGCGTTGTCGCCGTCGACCGAGCCGAAGTTGCCCT
>JAZKIO010000068.1:0-15528 GCA_040384825.1 Pseudomonadota bacterium | reverse complement strand
CTCGACCTGTTCCACATCGACGAGTTCGCGCCGGGGCTGGTGTTCTGGCACCCGAAGGGCTGGGCGCTGTGGCAACAGGTCGAGCAGTACATGCGGCAGGTCTACCGCGACTGCGGCTACCAGGAGGTCAAGGGCCCGCAGATCCTCGACAAGAGCCTGTGGGAGAAGACCGGCCACTGGGAAAACTACCGCGACAACATGTTCACGACCGAATCGGAGAAGCGCGAGTACGCGCTGAAGCCGATGAACTGCCCGGGCCACGTGCTGATCTTCAAGTCGCAGATGCGCAGCTACCGCGAGCTGCCGATCCGCTACGGCGAGTTCGGCCAGTGCCACCGCAACGAGCCGAGCGGCTCGATGCACGGGATCATGCGTGTGCGCGGCTTCACGCAGGACGACGGCCACATCTTCTGCACCGAGGACCACATCCTCGAGGAATGCGTGGCCTACACCGCGCAGTTGCAGGCGGTCTACAAGGACTTCGGCTTCGGCGAGATCATCTACAAGGTCGCGACCCGGCCGGAGCACCGCGTCGGCTCCGACGAGTTGTGGGACAAGGCCGAGCACGCGGTGATGGAATCGCTGCGGCGCTCGGCCGTCGAGTTCATCGTCGCGCCGGGCGATGGCGCGTTCTACGGTCCGAAGATCGAGTACACGCTGAAGGACGCGCTCGGCCGCCAGTGGCAGTGCGGCACGATGCAGGTCGATTTCAACACCGCCGAGCGCCTGGGCGGCGAGTACGTGACCGAATCCAGCGGCCGCGCCCACCCGGTGATGCTGCACCGCGCGATCGTCGGCAGCTTCGAGCGCTTCATCGGGATGCTGATCGAACACCATGCCGGCGCGCTGCCGGCGTGGCTGGCGCCGGTCCAGGTCAGCGTGCTCAACATCACCGACGGTCAAGCGGATTACGCCCGGGAAGTGGTCAAAACGCTGCAAAAACAAGGACTTAGGGTGGTGTCCGATTTGCGCAACGAGAAGATTACCTATAAAATCCGCGAGCATTCCTTGCAAAAGGTTCCGTACATCCTCGTCGTGGGTGACAAGGAGAAGGCAAACGGGGCCGTTGCGGTGCGCGCCCGGGGCAATCAGGACCTCGGCGTGATGCCACTGGCCGACTTCGCACAGAAGATCGCCGCTGACATCATGCAGAAGACTTGAGACGTCGCTTCGGTGGCGTTGCAAGCCTGTAGACCGGCCGCACATGGGTATTTGTCGGGCTCCTCTGCCTTGGAGCCTATTGAAGGGTTTTGACCATCGCTACTTTTGCTGACCGCCGTACTCCGAACGCAGAGCGCAAGCACCGCCTCAACCGCGAGATCATGGCGCCGGAAGTCCGGCTGAACGGACCCGAGAACGAACCGCTGGGCATCGTGAGCATCACCGAGGCGTTGCGCCTCGCGGGCGAGGCCGATGTCGATCTGGTCGAGATCGTCGCCCAGGCCGACCCGCCGGTCTGTCGCCTGATGGATTACGGCAAGTTCAAGTACCAGGAGCAGAAGAAGGCGGCCGAAGCCAAGAGCAAGCAGAAGGTGGTCGAGGTCAAGGAAGTGAAGTTCCGCCCCGGCACCGACGAAGGCGACTACGCGATCAAGATGCGCAACCTGCGCCGCTTCATCGAGGAGGACGGCGACAAGGGCAAGGTCACGCTGCGCTACCGCGGGCGTGAAATTACCCACCAGGACATCGGCATGCGGCTGCTGGAGCGCATCCGCGACGAGTTGGCCGATGTGTCGGTGGTCGAGCACATGCCCAAGCTCGAAGGGCGCCAGATGATCATGGTGCTGGCGCCGAAGCGGAAATAAGAGATATCGAAGTTCGACGCGTTGGTCTGGTCACCAGCGCGTCGTCAGAAGCCCCTCATGGCCTACAAGACGGCAAGAGCTTTGCCGGCGCCATGCAGGAGCAATTAAGAAGGAGCATCACATGCCCAAAATGAAGACCAAGAAAAGCGCCGCCAAGCGGTTTCGCGTTCGTCCAGGCGGCACCGTCAAGCGGGGCCAGGCGTTCAAGCGCCACATCCTGACCAAGAAGACCACGAAGAACAAGCGCCACCTCCGCGGCGCCGTCAACGTGCATGAGACCAACATGGGGCACATCAAGCAGATGATGCCCTTCGCTGGCCTCTAACCTGCTTCAAGGAAAGGACACAACATGCCTCGCGTCAAACGTGGTGTAACGGCTCGCGCCCGTCACAAGAAAGTTCTCGCACTCGCCAAGGGTTACCGCGGCCGCCGCAAGAATGTATTCCGCATTGCCAAGCAAGCAGTCATGCGTGCCGGGCAGTACGCATACCGTGACCGCCGGACCAAGAAGCGCGTCTTCCGTCACCTGTGGATCGCCCGGATCAATGCCGGCAGCCGCAGCCACGGCGTCACCTACAGCAAGTTCATGAACGGCCTGAAGAAGCTGTCGATCGAGATCGACCGCAAGGTCCTGTCGGACATGGCCATCCACGATCCGGCCGCCTTTGCCAGCATCGTCGAGAAGGTGAAGGCCCAGCTCGCTTGAATGTGGTGATCTGCACGGCGCTCGCGCGCCGTGCAGCACACATGAGCTCTTCGAGGCCGACTCCGTGTGCGGCCTTTTTCATTTCCAGCATTGATCGATGAACGACCTGACCCCTCTGGTGCAAGAAGCGCAGGCCGATTTCGAGCGCGCCGCGACGCCGGCCGATCTCGAGAACGCCAAGGCGCGCTACCTCGGCAAGTCCGGCCGCATCACTGAACAATTGAAGTCGCTGGCCGCGCTGGCCGCCGACGAGAAGAAGGCGCGCGGTGCGCTGATCAACGCCGCCAAGCAGCAGATCGAAGCCGCGCTCACGGCGCGCCGCGATGCGCTGGCCGACGCCGAACTGCAGACGCAGCTGAAGAGCGAGGCGCTCGACGTGACGCTGCCCGGCCGCAAGCGCGGCAGCGGCGGCGGGTTGCACCCGATCTCGCGCGCCCGGGAGCGGATCGAGGCGATCTTCGGCTCGATGGGGTTCGACGTGGCCGACGGCCCCGAGATCGAGACCGACTGGTACAGCTTCACGGCGCTGAACAACCCCGAGAACCACCCCGCGCGCTCGATGCAGGACACGTTCTACGTGGACATCAAGGACGCGCACGGCGCCTACCTGAACCTGCGGCCGCACACCTCGCCGATGCAGGTGCGTTACGCGCAGGCGCACGCGAAGAAGTACGCCGGTGCCGCGTCGATGCCCGACATCCGCGTCATCGTGCCCGGCCGCACCTACCGCGTCGACAGCGACGCCACGCACTCGCCGATGTTCCACCAGGTCGAGGGCCTGTGGATCGGCGAGAACGTGAGCTTCAAGGACCTGAAGGTGATGTACCTGGAGTTCATCCAGGCCTTCTTCGAGACCACCGAGCTGAAGCTGCGCTTCCGCCCGAGCTACTTCCCGTTCACCGAGCCGAGCGCCGAGATCGACATCATGTTCGAGCGCGGCCCGCTCGAAGGCAAATGGCTGGAAGTCTCCGGATCGGGCCAGGTGCACCCGAACGTCGTGCGCAACATGGGCCTGGACCCAGAGCGCTACATCGGCTTCGCCTTCGGCTCGGGCATCGACCGTCTGGCGATGCTGCGCTACGGCGTCAGCGACCTGCGGGCGTTCTTCGAAGGCGACCTGCGCTTCCTCGCCCAGTTCAATTGACACGGTTTCAACGTACCTGACGGGTCGACAACGACATGCAATTTCCCGAGTCCTGGCTGCGCGAGTTCTGCAACCCGCCGATCACCAGCGCCCAACTGGCCGACACGCTGACGATGGCCGGCATGGAGGTCGAAGAGGCGCGCCCCGCGGCGCCGCCGTTCGCCGGCGTGGTCGTCGGGCAGGTGCTGTCGCTCGAGCGCCATCCGAACGCCGACCGGCTGAACGTCTGCCAGGTCGATGCCGGCACCGGCACGACCCTGAACATCGTCTGCGGCGCGCCCAACGTGCGCGCCGGCATCAAGGTGCCGTGCGCGCTGGTCGGCGCGGCGCTCCCGCCGGCAGAAGAGGGCGGTGCGCCGTTCCAGATCAAGCTCGGCCAGCTGCGCGGCGTCGAGAGCCAGGGCATGCTGTGCTCGGCGCGCGAGCTGAAGCTGTCCGAGGACCATGGCGGCCTGTTGATCCTCGCGGACGACGCGGTCGTCGGCCAGGACATCCGCGCCCACCTGCACCTCGACGACACGCTGCTGACGCTCAAGCTGACGCCCAACCTCGCCCACTGCCTCAGCGTCTACGGCGTCGCGCGCGAACTCTCGGCGCTGACCGGCGCGCCGCTGAAGCAACCGACCTTTCCGCCCGTGCTGCCGCGCTTCGACGACAAGCTGCCGGTGACGGTCGAGGCGCCCGACCTGTGCGGTCGCTTCTCGGGCCGCATCGTCCGCAACGTGAACACGAAGGCGACCACGCCCGCCTGGATGGTCGACCGCCTCGCGCGCTGCGGCCAGCGCTCGGTGACCGCGCTGGTCGACATCTCGAACTACGTGATGTTCGAGTTCGGCCGGCCGTCGCACATCTTCGACCTCGACAAGATCCACGACCGACTCGTCGTCCGCTGGGGCCGCCCCGGCGAGACGCTGAAGCTGCTGAACGGCACGACGATCACGGTCGACGAGCAGGTCGGCGTGATCGCCGACTCGAAGGAGGTCGAGTCCCTCGCCGGCATCATGGGCGGCGACGCGACCGCGGTGTCCGACGACACGAGAAACGTCTACGTCGAGGCCGCGTTCTGGTGGCCCGAGGCCGTGGCAGGCCGCTCGCGCCGCTTCAACTTCTCGACCGATGCCGGCCACCGCTTCGAGCGCGGCGTCGACCCGGCGCTCACGGTCGAGCACATCGAGCGCATCACGCAGCTGATCATCGACATCTGCGGCGGCGAGGCTGGTGCGATGGACGATCAGGTGCTCAACCTGCCCGATGCGAAGCCGGTCACGCTGCGCGTCGCGCGCGCGAGCGAGATCATCGGCATGCCGGTCACGCAAGCCCAATGCGAAGGCGTGATGCAGCGCCTGGGGTTCACGTTCACCAGTGCGCCCGGCACCCTCACCGTCACGCCGCCGAGCTGGCGCTTCGACCTGAAGATCGAGGAAGACCTGATCGAAGAAGTGATCAAGGTCATCGGCTACGAGAGCCTGCCCGTCACGCCGCCGCAGGCCGCGCTGGTGCCGCGGGTGCGCAGCGAATCGCAGCGCGGTCTCGACGCGGTGCGCCACCGGTTGGCCGCGCTCGATTATCAGGAGACGATCAACTTCAGCTTCGTCGATGCCCGCTGGGAGCACGAGCTCGCGGGCAACGCCGATCCGATCAAGCTGGTGAACCCGATGGCCGCGCACCTCGCCGTGATGCGCTCCAGCCTGCTCGGCAGCCTGATCGCCGTGCTGCGCCTGAACCTCTCGCGCAAGGCGACGCGCGTGCGGGTCTACGAGGCCGGGCGCACCTTCACGCGTGATGCGAGCGTGCCGGACGGTCCCGTCAGCGTGGCCGGCGTCGGCCAGACCATGCGTGTCGCGGGCCTGGCCCACGGCGGCGCCGACGCGCTCCAGTGGAGCGCAAAGGACCGCAGCGTCGACTTCTTCGACGTGAAGGGCGACATCGAGGCGCTGCTGGCGCCGCGCGCTGCGCGCTTCGTCGCGGCCGAGCACCCCGCGATGCACCCGGGCCGCTGCGCGCGCATCGAGCTCGACGGTGCGGTGATCGGCCATGTCGGCGAGTTGCACCCGAAGTGGCGTCAGGCCTACGAGCTGCCGCACGCGCCGATGCTGTTCGAGCTCGACGCCACCGCGCTGACCGCGCGCGAGCTGCCGAGCCTGACGCCGGTGCAGCGCCAGCAGTCGGTCTGGCGCGACCTCTCGCTGATCGCCGGCGAGGCCGTCACGCACGACGCGCTGATGCAGGCCGTCGCTGGCGCCGGGTGCGCCGCGCTGGTCCGCTCGACCCGCCTGTTCGACATCTACAAGCCCGCTGCGCCGAGCGGCGACATGAAGGCCGGCGAGCGCAGCCTGAGCGTGCGCCTGGAACTGCTGGACGACGAGGTCACACTGACCGACGAACGCATCGACGCCGCCGTGGCCGACGTGCTGACTACGCTGACGCAACGCCTCGGCGTGCGCCTGCGTGCCTGAGGCGGCCCCGATGAACGCTGCAGACCCGCACGAGCGCATCGACATGGCAGCCGACCCCGGCGACGACGAGCCTGGCGTGAGCCGCGTCGCGCTGCCCACGCTCGAGACGCCGACGCTGACCAAGGCCGAGCTGGCCGAGTTGCTGTTCGAGCGCCTGGGCCTGAACAAGCGCGAGTCGAAGGACATGGTCGAGGCCTTCTTCGACCTGATCCACGCCACGCTCGTGACCGGCGCGGACGTGAAGATGTCCGGCTTCGGCAACTTCAACATCCGCCGCAAGGCGCCCCGCCCCGGGCGCAATCCCCGCACCGGCGAGGCCATCCCGATCAAGGCGCGCAACGTCGTCACCTTCCATGCCAGTCACAAACTGAAGGGAGTCGTGCAAGGCGACATACCGCCCGAGGAGGAGTTCGAGTAGAGTCTTAGCTTTCTGCCCAAACATCGTTGATTTTCATGGAGAAAGCGCTCCCAGCCATCCCCGCCAAGCGCTACTTCACGATCGGTGAAGTGAGCGATCTGTGCGGCGTGAAGCCGTACGTGCTGCGCTACTGGGAGCAGGAGTTCACGCAGCTCAAGCCGATGAAGCGGCGGGGGAACCGGCGCTACTACCAGCACCACGAGGTGCTCCTGATCCGCCGGATCCGCGACCTGCTGTACGAGCAAGGCTTCACGATCAGCGGTGCACGCAACCGGCTCACCGAAGGCCCCGCCGGCCGCGCCCCGGCCGAGCCCGAGATGGTCGACGACAGCAGTGTCGTCAGCGCCGATGCGATCGACCTCGACGAGGTGATCGAGGCGCTGCAGTCCGAGGGCGACGACCAACCGACGGCCATCCCGCAGCCCGAGGTCTCGACGGTCGCGCTCTCGCTGCCGCAGATGCGGCAGGAGTTGATCTCCATCCGCGGCTTGCTCGCCGTCTGACCCTATAATCATGGCTTCATCGGGGCGTAGCGCAGCCTGGTAGCGCACTTGCATGGGGTGCAAGGGGTCGCGAGTTCGAATCCCGCCGTCCCGACCAGCATAGATAAGGGTTAGCAGGTTAGCACCTGCTAACCCTTTTTCTTTGCCGAAAAGCCAATGGCTCCTGGTGCCCCTTCGGTGCCCCTATACCAGTCTCTGTCGGGTCCCTTGTCAGGCCCCTGGCCTCCACTTTGTGGGTGCGACCTAATACCCACTCATTGAAGAAGGTCTTCGCTCGAAAGCGCCTCGCAAATATATTTTGCGACCCTGCCGACACCTTCGGGCCAGTGCAATAAGCGATATCGGTATTGGGCGAGCAGGCATCGGCTTCCTGGGGCGGGCGCCGTCCTACGAGCGCGGAATAAGAGATATCGCATATTCCGAAAAATGATAGGGCTTTTGACGATATTGGTGTACATGTACACCGAGTTAGTGTATTGGGTTGTGTCGGGATGTGCTGGACAATGGCGGCATGGATGCAATCAACCCCCAGCAAAAGACGGTGGCGGCGCAGCTGGACGCTGCGAGGCTTTTGAGAATGAGCGAGGTGGAACATTTCATCGGGCTCTCGCGAACCAGAATCTACGTCCGCATTCGGGCTGGCCTTTTCCCGGCCCCGTACCTGCTTTCCGGCAGATGCAGCCGGTGGCGCGCCGACGAAGTAGCGGCCTGGGTGAACAGCCGCACTCAGAAGCAGGTGGGAGCAGCATGAGCATCGCAGCAGCATCAGCGCCTCACATTGACTGTCGCGGCGAGATCGTCGCGGGCGATCTCATCAGCTTCACTGAAGACATCCTCAGGCGATCCGATTTCGGCTTCCATCTCGTCGGCACTCGCGCGGTGCGGGCTCTTGTCCGGAAGGTCAGCACAAGCCCGCGTGGCGCCCGCACCCTATCTCTGGAGGTGGTCGACTCGACGGGGCATGAGCCACTGGTTGCAGGCAGCAAAGCGCGCCGCCTGGCGGCGAAGCTGAATCAAGGCAATGTCACCCGGCAACTGTGGTCGCATGAAGCGGACCGCGCGCCCTTTGCGGCCGAAGCTCGAGCCGCGGCGCCGCTCGCAGCTCGTGCTGCAGAGCTTCAGCGCGAGGTGAGCAGGCGAAACGCGCTGATGGGCGATGGCCTCGATGCGCTCGATGCGCTCGACGAGTACGACCTTCCCGGGCGGAGGGAAGAACTGGAGGCGCTGGCGGCGGACCTGCGCGAAAGCGAGGTTTACATACCATGGCCATGGTCTCCAACTGAAACCGGCTCGGGCGGGGGTGCAGCATGAGCGCGCTTGAGAACATCGAGATTGACTTCAGCATGCCGGTGCCAGTGCCAACACTGGCGCGCGCAGCCGGAATCGATCCAGCCCGGCTGCAGGGCCGGGCTCGGCGCCTCTCGGCCGGCCTTGTGGACGCACCGCAGCCGCCGCCTCTCGGCGGCCGGTTTGCATGGGTGACTGGCCCGTCGGCGCAAACCTTCCTGGCCGGCTTCGCGGCGATCCGCGGCCTGTACCAAAAGTAAAAACGTCCAGGGCCTCGCGGCGCTGGACGTGCTCGGATCACTTGATGTTCATCGGCTGGCAGGCACGACGGACAGAAGTCTATCTGACATCCTCAGCTGCAGCAAGGACCTGGCTCACTGCGTGAGCTAGGTATGAGTCTCGAACACAAACAGGTCATGCAGCGCGCTCGGCTGCTTTTAGACGATGACGGCAAGTGGGTGGAGCGCCGACTGCCGATCGGCGTTCGCGATGTCATGGATGAGCTCATGCTGGCGCTGCTCCGTGATGCCCCGCACCTTCCTGTGTCAATCTCAGCCAAGCAGCTCGCGCGCCGCCTCGGGCGCGATGAGAGCGAGGCCCGCTCGGTGCGGCGCGGGCTTCACGCCGCTACGGCGCTTGGCTTCATTCGACGCGTGTCGCCAGTGGGTGGAGCCGGCTCCCACGCCGCCTGGCCAGTCCTGGTCCACCGCGTGTTCGCGGTTGCGGTTGAGAGGGCGGCCAAGGACAAGACGAAGCCGTGGGATGGACCGCCCATCTGCTTCCCCAGGTCCTGGGAAGAGGGGGACCCGAACGCTGCGCCGGCGCGTTCTGTTACATGGCCTGTCAAAACGACAGGGGCTGTCAAAACGACAGGGAGAAAGGTATTGAAGAAGAAAGAGACCACTACCCCCCCGCCCCCCGCGTCGCCGGTTCCCGCCTCGCCCGCCGCGGCGGGTGGGGCGAGTCGGGGTCAGGCTGGTTGTCGGCGGGGGCCTGCGGTGCCCTTGCCCCAGGCGCAGCCGGGGGCGGGGGGTAGTGGGAGCCGGCGGGCGACGACGCCGTCCACGGCGGAGCCCCCCGCTGAAATCTTTGGTAGTCGTGCGGAATCAAGGGCGGCGCTGCTCGCGTTTGCCGGGCGGTCGCGCTCGCGCTCGGTCGCGATCATGCACATGCACACGGACGCCGCGGCGGTGGACGACAGGTACTGGAAGTGGTTGGCTGACAGCGCGGCCGTGGCCGGCTGGCAGCCGAAGGAGGCGGGCGCTTGGTCCGGCGCCCTCGCCGGCGACTTGAACTTCGTGCTGCAGGCGCGGGGGAAGGGGACGGGCGAGCGCGGGGCGCCGTTCTTGCCCAACCGCGTACCACTCACTGACGCGGCAGCTGGCTGGACTGAGTCGCTTCGTCGCGCCAGCGGCGAGGCCGCCCGCGGTCGCCGTGTTGAGGTGGTTTTCCAGCCGGTCGGCGATCACCCTCTCTTGCTCGTCGACGACCTGAAGCCTGGCACCCTCGGCGCGTTCGACGGCTGGTGTGGCGTGGCGGTTTTGGAAACTTCCCCCATGAACCTTCAGGTGTCGCTGATGGCGCCGCGCGTGCTCCGCGGCGACGAGGTCTTGGCTGTCCAGCGCGCGCTCGCGCGGCGATGCGGGCTGACGCTGGCCGCCGTTACCCGCGCGCACCTGCGGCGTGTGCCTGGCAGCATCAATCACAAGCAGGGCCTTGCCGAACCGTTTTTGACGCGGCTGTTCTGTGACCCGGTGGCCGGCACGATCACGCACGAGCAGCTGGCCGAGCTGTTGGCTGCCGACGCCGCCGCGGTGGCCGCTTCTGGCTCGGGTGGCAGCGGCAATGTCCATGTCGATCTCGAGCGAAAGCCTGGCGCTGGGGTGGCCGGTTCAATGGCAGGTGGCAAGCCTAGCCGCGGCGTTGCCGCGAATGCGAATACTGCCCCTGCGCCGGATCCCACCGGCAGTGGGAAGGACTGGGCCTGGATCATGGGGCGCCTTGAGTCTTGGCGCCCACCGACAGATGAGCAACTCCATCAGCAGTTGGCCGAGCGCGCCGCTGCGCGCTGCCGCCAGGGAAAGCAGGCGAGTGACGCTGACCACCAGCGGTACGCCAAGACGACCCTCGCGAGCGCGAAGCGCGCGCTTCTTGCAAAGCGCTTGGCCGACGCCAAGCGTCAGGCCAAGGTCTAGCGATCGGTACCGCGCAGTGCCGGTTTCGCGCGCGGCTTTGGCACCAGGCGCGCCAATGTCCGTGCCGACACTGTCATATCCAGGCTGCTCAGCTCGCGGGTAAGCTCGGCGGCGACATCGTCAGCCGAGTAGCCAGCGCCGCGCAGCCGGCGGATCGCGGGCGCGAGGCGTTTCAGTGCCGCCGCCAGCGTCAGTTCTTGCCGCGCGGGGAGTGCGTTTAGGCGGGCTTCGATGGCGGCCAGCTTGTCGTCGTCCCGAGTCTTACCGTGTCCTTTTGTGGGTGGCTCACTCTGTGAGCTATCAGTCGGCGGCTGTCCAAATTCGTTGTTCACCGTCAATCCTTTGGCGAGTTGGTTTCGAGGCAGAAAGTGTGCCGGCTGTCACCCGCGGATGGCGGCCCGTTGACGATCCGGGCTGATCCGGGCTGACCAAATCCGGCCTCGTTTTGAGATGCTCTTTCGTGCACGGTAGGTAAGAAGCAAGCCATGTTTCTCCGTCCCGGAAAAACGCTTGCAAGGGCTATGCCCTTGACCCGTCCGCTCGCACTTCGTGCTCCCTCCTTGACGACTCGCTTCGCTCGCCATCATGACCGTCGAAGTTCCTTCTCCTTCAGCCCGCCGTCGCCGCGGCCGGCCCGCACTGGACACCGACCAGCTACGCACGTTGCGCCTCAACGTCGACCTGAATCAGGCCGAGTTGAGCCAGTGCCAGCAGCGCGCCGACACGGCTGCGCTGCCGCTCCGGCGCTGGGCACGGCGCGTGCTGATCGGCACGCCGATCGCCGCGACGAGGCCGGCCGAGCTCCGCGCCCTTTGGACTGAATCGAGCACGCTACAAGCGAACTTCAATCAGTTGGTGGAGCGTCTGAACTTCCTCCACCAGGCCGGCGAGCTCGACCTCACCGGTTGCGAGCGGGCGTTTCGCGACCTCGCGCATCTGGTGCCAGAACTCCACCAGCTTGTCTGCAGCATGCGCGTCGAGCTCGCCGCGCTTGGGAGGTCTTCTTGATCCTCAAGATCAAGCTCGGTGCAGGCTGGCGCGGGTTGGATTCATACGTGACATCGAAGCCGGGTGCCGTGATGCTGGCCTCAAACCTCGGCGGGAAAACGCCGCGCGATCGAGCTCGCGAGATCGCCGGCCTGCGCTCGGCCCGGCCCGACTTGAAAAAGGCCGCCGTGGGCCATCTTGTCCTGAGTCATGACCCTGCGCTGCCGGACCTCACGCCGGACGAATGGCGGCGCGCGATCGACATTGCGCGCGAGCAGCACGACCTGCGCGACGCACCGTACTTCGCCGTTTCCCACAACGATGTCGACCATCGTCACGTCCACCTTGCATTCCTGCGAGTGAGGCCAGACGGTTCGGTCGTCAGCGACTCGCACTCCTACCGGAAAAACGAGGCGGCGGCGCGCGAGATCGAGCGTCAGCTCGGACTCCCTCCGCCGCGCTCCGTGGCAGCTGAGAAGGCGCCGGGCGACCGGCAGCGGACCGACAACGCGACTCGCAGATCGCGCCGCAAACATCAACAGCAACAGGAACAGAAACAGGAAACCATCATGGACTTGAACGACCTTAGATGCCGAATCGTGAAGGCGCTCGGCGACGCCGACTCGACGCCCACCTTCAATCAGAAACTGCTTGCGCTCGAAGTCGAGGCGGAGTGGTCCGCCAACCTCGCCGGCGTCAAGTTCAAGCCCATAGGCTCGACGACCTGGCTCAAAGGCAGCAGCGTCCACCGTGACCTGTCAGCTGCCAGGATCACGGCCACGCTGGAACGGAATGCCGAGCTGCGCCGCGAGGCCGGGCAGGCTGCCGAGGCCGCCGCTGCGAGCGCTGCCGATCGCGCCGAGCACCGCGTCGCCGGCCACATCGAGCGGCACGGCGGCGAGATCAAGATCGCGCCGGAGGCCGCACCGGCCCGCGCGTTGACCCCGGCTGCGGCGCAGATCGAGCAGCAGCGCCTGAACGACCTGGAGGCCATTGCGACCGATCCACTCGCCTTCCTTCAGCCGCCACCGCCGGTTCGGCCGGTTGGCGTTCCGCACGACGACGCGGCGCTCGGCGCACCGTCGGTCGAACACCACCGCGCCGAGCGTGAAGCCGCTGAGCACGAGTTGGACCTGCAGTTGCGTCGAATGGAGGTCGGCCAGCTCTACGACCTGAAGAGCTACGAGATCTCGCCACTGCTGCTGACCGCCGAGCAGCTGACGGCCCTCGTGAACCTCATGCTCAAGATCATGAGTTTGGGCCTTGTGAAGCGCTCGAATGTTTTCGCGGAAGCACGCGCCGCGCAAGAGAACCTCGCTGATCGCGCCGAGCAGGAGCTGGCCCGCCGCAAGCGAACGCCGGCCAGCGTCGCCGAAAAAGTCAAGGCGCTCGGCGTCGAGGAAAAGGCGTTGGCGACTCGGAAGCTTCAGCTGTCCGCGCGCACCTCGATCTACACACAGTCGCCTGCGCGCGCCAGCGCGCGCGCCCTCGTCGAGCGCCGACACGACGCCGCTGCTGCTGCCCGAACCGGAGCGCCGACGATCGCGGCGCGCCGCGAGGCGCTTGCTGCGGTCGCGGAGAGCGTTCGGGTCCAGGCCGCCGAGATCACGGAGGCGGAGCTCGCTGCGCGCGCCGCGCCCGGCGCCGGGCGCGGCAGCCTCACCGGGCTCATGCAGAGCATGTCCTCGAACTCGAAGGCCGCGCGTGCGCGGCTCGCCGCACTTCGAGAGCAACAGGTCCGAGATGAGCAGCGCCGCGAACGTGCCGCTTTGGCGCTGGAGATGATGCTCGACGCTTTCGAGCGCGACTTTGCCGCTGAGATTGAGGCTGAGCAAGAGCGCATCGAAGCAGAGCGCAAAGCCACGCGACAAGAAATTGAACGTCTGGAGCTGGAGCTGCGGACCAGGATGCCCGAAGAGCGCCGCGCGCTCGAACGCGGTCAGCTCGTCGACCAGCTTCGACACGTTGGCGCCGAGGAGGCGGGCTCTTCGGCGCCAGACACCGAAGTTGAGGTTGCCATCCGCGATCGCGATAGTCGAGGTTGATGGCCGTGCACATCCTTCAGGTGGTGCTGAAGTGCCCGAGGTTCGAGTTTCCCGGATCGTCAATAGCAGGCGAGCAGGCGCATCCGCTGCGCGGACCGGACGCCCTTCCACGCTCACCTATTGGTTCGGTCCTCCGGACTGGCCTTCGGCCCCGCTACAGGCCGCCTTGCGGCTTCCAGGGGCCAGCGCAAGCGCTCGCCCCGACAGCGCTCCGCTCGTCGCCCCAAGGGCAGCACCCGGCTGCGCCAGGTGCAAAGAGACGATGTCTGCACCGCGCTGCGCGCGGTGATGGTGCCTGCGGCGCCGCGCCGCGCGATGCGCGCTGCGCGTGTTCGTCGGGTTCGGTTCGCTGCCCGCTGTCACCTCCTGAAACTTCGCCGCTTTTCGTGAACGGTAGTCCACCACGCCAGAGACTGCGGGCACCGCTGCGCTGGTCCGGTCCGCCAATCCTCACCCGGTCCTTCGCTTCGCTCAGGCTGCGGCTTCCGGTTGACAGCCCAAACCTCCCTCCGCTCTGGCGTGGTGGACTCCTTTTCGTTCACCGCGACGAAGTCTCAGGAGGTGACAACACAAAGTAGGCGCAGCACCGAACACGGCGAACGAATTCACGTCCGCTCCGAGTCTAGAAGATGACCACGCAGGCCGAAAGCGGCCTTGAAACCCGAGGAGAACTGAGATGCAAATGATGCACATGCACATGGATGGCAAGACCCAAGCCCAGATCGACGACGAGCTGGATCTGTCCGCAGCGACCCGCCGAGGTCTCGATGCGCAGATGGCGCGGATCAAGCACCTCGACGCGTCGGGCGTCTGGATGGCGCGATTCGACGACAGCTGCTTGGCCGTCACCGCAAGCGCTGAGGCCAGGGAGGTGGCCTGGTTGGTCGCGAACGCCCCGAACGACTATGCCGCCGGCCTGGTCACCGGCCTGTTCTTGAACAACTGAGAGCGGTGTACCTGTACACCAAGGAGAACCACATGTCGACGAATTACGACCGCGATCCGCAGAGACTGTTCGAGCGCACCTTCAAAGGAAACGCGGAGTTTCATGGCGACGAGCTCGTCAAGAAGGACGCGACCGCCGCCAAGCGCGTCGCGGCAGAGCTCACCAACACGGTCAACAACTGGCGCTTTCATGACCTGCTGGAAGCCGAACAGCAACTGGCATTGAAAGCGGCCACGCAGACCATGCTGCGGCTCGCCCGAACGCTGGATGAGGTTCGCGTCCTGTCGAAGCGGCATTTCAAACAGTGCGAGGCCGCGCGCCAGGCCGAGGCCGCGCGGCGGAAGGCTGCGCGCGAGGCCGAGCTCGACGCGATGGCGAGCGCCCGATGGGCAGACGACACGCAGATGAAGAGCGAGGCCAATGACCTGGCCGAGTTCTTCAAAGTCGGCGAGGCGTGGCTCGCCCGCGCGCGAGGTGTCGTCGGAGCTTCGGTCTTGCTCACGCCCGAGGTGGATTCCGGCTTTAGCAATGACTCAGAGCTTCGGCTGCCATCGTTCATTGCTTCGTGCCGAGCAGAGCCGACCGTTGCCGTCACCCTCGCGTTGCGTCGCTACACCGCGGCAACTGTCGATGCGCTCGCGAAAGAGCGGCGGCCTTCGTACCGGTACTCGACTTTGCGCGGAGGGGAGGCGGAATGGCAATACGCACGCCTCGCCGATTTTGAGGCTTGGCGCGCCGAACACGCCGACCGTAAGCGCGTCGTTGCTCTGGCGACCGGCGCCGCCGCATGACCGACGCACGTTGAAACCTGAATCTGAGGAAACCGACATCATGAAGACGAACCAACTGATCAACCTGTTCGCCACCGTCGCGGCCGTGGCCGCACTCACCGCTTGCGGCGGCGGTGGCAGCAGTGATCCGGCAGCGAGCTCGAACGCCGCCCCGTCCGCACCGGCATGGTCACCAGCCCCGGCCCCGGCCCCGGCACCGGCACCGGCACCGGCACCGGCACCGGCACCGGCACCGGCACCGGCAC
>JAZKIO010000067.1:0-16393 GCA_040384825.1 Pseudomonadota bacterium | reverse complement strand
GGTAGACCGCGTTCTCGTACTTCACGCCGCTGCCGACGCGCTCGGGCACACCGGTCAGCGGCGCCGTCCAGCTCCAACCGTCGTCAGCGTCGACGATGAACGCGAAGCCTTCGGTGCGGTGGTAGAGCAGGTACTCACGCCAGAAGGTCTGCTCGTCCTCGTCGCTCTCGGGCACCTCGCAGCGCTCGGCGTAGCCGACCACCTGCCACGGCAGCGCGGCCTTGCCGAGCGCGAGCGTACCGGTGCTGCCGAGCGGGATCAACGGCTCCATGCCGCGCTCTTGCGAAGTCTGCTGCGCGTAGTGCTGCAGGTCGCCGCCGACGCCCTGCGACACATCGACGACTGCATGGCACTGGTGGCAGACGATCGACTGCGTCGTCGACAGCTTCACTTCGAGCGCTGCGCCGCAGCTCGGGCACTCGATCGTCTTGCCCTTCAGCGTCTTCTCGGCCTGCTCGCTCAAGCCGGTCATCGCGAGCTCGCTGATCGCGACCGAGCGGCCGATCGACCAGCGCGGTGCGGCTGCGTCGCTGTAGTCGAGCGTGCCGACCTCGCCGCGCGTGCTGCGCAGGTCGGCGACGACGAACCCGCGTTCCAGGATCGGTCGGTACGGCAGTTCGCCCTGCGCCGCGAGCAGCTTCGCGGCGACGACCGATGCGACCGTCCACGGCTGCCGGTCGATCACGACCGGCGCGCCGGCCTTGAGGCTGGTTGCACTCGGGAACGTGACCAGAGCAGCACCTTCCAGCGGCGCGTCGAACGCGACCACGTAGCGGCCGTTGTCCTCGCTCAGCCAGCCCGACTTGCCGCTGTCGAACAGCGCGTGCCATTCGTTCCACGTGCCCTCGGCGTACTTGTATTGCAGCCGGCCGACCAGCGTGAACGCCGCGCCTTGATGACGGCCGGCGGCGCCGAGCTGCAAGGGCGAGAAGTCGTCGAAGACCTCGGCGCTCTCGCCGATCTTGCGCAGCGCATCGCCCTCGCGCACGACCGTGCTCTTGCAGAAACTGCAGACGGCGAACGCCGACGCCGCCGATCGAAACTCGACCGGCGCGCCGCAGTTCGGGCACGCAGCGCGGTACGCGCGCTGCGGTGTGGGTTCGGTCGCCAAGCAGCGGGACCGACTAGACCAGCTTCTTCAGCAGCTCCGCCTTCTTCGCGTCGAACTCGTCCTGGGTCAGGATGCCCTTGGTCTTGAGTTCGCCGAGTTTTTCGAGCGTGGCCATCACGTCCTCTGGCTTCATGCCCGCGGCCGCGGCGACCGGCGCGGCCGGTTGCGCCGGCTGCTGCAAGCCCTGACTGAGCTGCTGCGCCATCACCTGGCCGAGCGCGACGCCGGCACCGAGACCCATCGCGTCGCCGACGACACCGCCGCCGCCCGCCGCGCCCTCGGCGAACTTCGGGATCGCCTGCGCGGTCTGGTACTGCATGAACTTGCCCATGTCGCCGCCGACCATGCCCATGCCGATCTTCTGGTCGAGGATCTTCTGCAGCTCCTCGGGCAGCGAGACGCTCTGCATCGTCACGCTCTCGAGCTTCAGGCCGAGCGCGGCGAAGGCCGGCGCCGTCACGTCGAGCAGCGCCTTCGCGAACTCGACCTGGTTGGCCGCCAGATCGAGGAACGCGACGCCGCTGGAAGCCACGGCGTCGGAGATGTGCTGCAGCATCAGCCCGCGCAGCTGGCCGTCGAGATCGGCCACGGTGTAGACATCGCGCGTGCCCGAGATCTCGGTGTGGAACAGCTTCGGGTCGGCGATGCGGTAGCTGTAGTTGCCGAACGCGCGCAGCCGCACGGCGCCGAAATCCTTGTCGCGGATCGTCACCGGCTGGGTCGTGCCCCAGCGCTGGTCGACCTGCTGGCGGGTGCTGAAGAAGTAGACGTCGCTCTTGAACGGGCTCTGGAACAGCTTGTCCCAGTTCTTGAGGTACGTGAGGATCGGCAGCGTCGCGGTCGTCAGCGTGTAGCGGCCGGGGCCGAACGCGTCCGCGATCTTGCCTTCGTTGACGAAGATCGCCATCTGCGATTCGCGCACCGTCAGCGAGCCGCCGTTCTGGATCTCGCGGTCTGCCATCGGGTAGCGCCAGGCGAGCGTGCCGTCGCCCGTCTCCATCCACTCGATGATGTCGATGAACTGCTTCTTGATGAAATCCATCAGCGCCATGGCAGATCGCTCCTCCAGAACCCCCGGGTATCCGGGTGCGGCGAATAATACGCTGGCGCCCCTTTTTTCAACCCCCCGCTTGGGCCCGATCGCCGGGTGAGTCCGAATGCCTGAAACCCCACCCGTCGCCGCCCTCCACATCGCCGTGATCGGCGCCGGCCCGGTCGGCCTGGCGCTGGCGCTGCAGGCGGCGCGCGCGCTGCCTGGCTCGCAGGTCTCGCTGTTCGATGCGCGCCCGGCCGACAAGGACGTCTCCGGCGATCCGCGCACGCTGGCGCTCTCGCTCGGCAGCGTGCAGCTGCTGGAGCGGCTCGGCGCGTGGCGGGCCGAACTGGCGCAGCCGATCCTCGAGGTCCACGTGTCGCAGCAGCCGCCGTCGATGCCGCCGCTGCCCGGCCGGCTCGGCGAGCTGCTGGGCGAGCCCGAGTTGCGCATCCGCGCCGTCGACGAGGCGGTGCCGCTGCTCGGCGCGGTGCTGAGCTACGGCAGCATCGTGGCACCGCTGCAGCAGGCGTGGCTGGCGGCCGAGGCCGCGGAGCCGAAGCGCCTGCACAGCCGCTTCGGCCAGCCGGTCGCGGCGCTGAAGAACCTGGCGCACGGCGTGGAGGTCGATGCCGGCATCGCCGAGCGCTTCGATCTCGCGATCGTCGCCGAGGGCGGCGTGTTCAGCACCGACCCGGCGCGCCAGCTGGTGCGCGCGAGCGAGCGCCCGGCGCTTCGGCACGACTACCGCCAGACGGCGTGGGTCGGCCAGGTGACGTTCGCCGAGGAGGCGACCGGTGCGCCCCGCGCCAAGGGCGTGGCGTTCGAGCGCTTCACCCGCCACGGCCCGGCCGCGCTGCTGCCGCTGAAGGCCGGCGGCGCCGGCCTGGTGTGGTGCGTGCCCAGCGACGACGACCCGGTGCGCGCGCTCGACGCGGCGCAGCGCGTGACCGTGCTCAACAGCATCTTCCACCCGGCGGCGGGGCGCATCGCGTCGGTCTCGGCGTTGAAGGACTTCCCGCTCGGCCTCACGGCCGAACGCACGCTGACCGACGGCCGCACGGTGCGCATCGGCAACGCGGCGCAGACGCTGCACCCGGTCGCCGGCCAGGGCCTGAACCTCGGCCTGCGCGACGCGTTCGAGCTGGTGCATGCGCTGGCGCGCAGCCCGGATGTGGAGGCGGTATTGAGGCGCCTGGAGTGGCAGCGCGGGCCGGACCGCTGGGCGATGATCGCCGCGACGGATTTCCTCGCGCGCAGCTTCACCTGGAAGCTGCCCGGCGCCGGCGCGGCGCGCGGCCTGGGGATCGCGGCGCTGCAGCTGCTCGGGCCGGCCAAATCGGTGCTGGCACGGCAGATGATGTTCGGGCGCCGCTGAGCGGTGCGTGACCGGTCAGCGGCGCGGAGCGCGACGCCGCTGGCGCCGCGCCCGGTGGCCTGCTCGCTCAGCTCGTGCGGCGGCGGCGGGCGACGAAGCCGATCGCGCCGATGCCGGCCAGCAGGAGCGCGTAGGTCGACGGCTCCGGGATCGGCGTGGTCACGCTGAAGTTAGCAGCCTCGAACGCGTCCTTCTCGGGCGCGTTGGAGAAGCTCAGCGACGTGATCATGGTGCCGGCCGAGGCCGTGAACTGCACGTATTCCGAGACGTTCTGGTCGCCGTTGGTCGACAGGAAGCCGAGCGTGCCGACATCGAAGCTCTGGGTCACGCCGCCGGTGCTGGTCACCGTGAGGCGGTTGTACAGGTCCGGCGAGCCCCACAGGAAGCTGATGTAGTCGACGCCGGTACCGGCGAAGGTCAGCGTGGCGGGCGTGCCGGCGATCGGGCCGGCGGCCAGGAAGTCACCGCCGAAGACGACGCCGGCCGGGATGTCGGCGAACGGGCGGTCGTCGGTGTACACGGTGCCACCGGTCAGCGTGGCGACGCTGCCGCCGCTCAGGCCGGCGTCCGACAGTTCGAGGAAGGTGCCGTAGCCGCCACCGAGCGAGCCGGTGACCTGGGCGTTGACGCCGAATGCGGCGACCAGCGCGGCGCTGGCAATGATGATCTTGGAGAATTTCACGGGGTGTTCCTCGGGCCTGAAATGGACGTCACCGCACTCACGGAGGCGACAAGGGCTCGGTTATAGGGAACTACCCTTAGAAACGACCCCCGCGTTCAGGGGGTCGAACGGCGTTCAACGCGCGAACGCGCGCTTCGCCTACGCGCGAGGCGGCGTTGTCCTACAAGCGGGCGGGCCGTTGCGGAAATTCGCCGCCCGAGTCGCGCCCGCGATGCGCGAGATCAGGTGATGACGGTCGGCGCGGCGCGCCCGGTCCGCGCGCGGATGCCGGCGAGCCGGTCGGCCAGCGCGATCAGCGGCGCCAGCGCCTGCTGCGTCTCGACCGCGTGCTTCGCGGGATCGGGCTCGTAGCGTTCGAGGTAGACGCGCAGCGTCGCGCCCTCGGTGCCGGTGCCGGACAGCCGGAAGACGATCCGCGAGCCGTCGGCCAGGCCGATGCGGATGCCCTGCGCGCTGCTGACCGAGCCGTCGACCGGGTCGGTGTACGAGAAGTCGTCGGCGCTCGCGATCGTGGCGCCATCGATGGTCTGGCCCGGCAGCGTGGCGAGCGACTCGCGCAGGTGCGCGACCAGCCCGTTCGCCGCGGCGCTGTCGACGCCTTCGTAGTCGTGGCGCGAGTAGTAGTTGCGGCCGTAGGTGCGCCAGTGGTCGCGCAGGATCGCCTCGACCGACTCGCCGCGCACCGCCAGGATGTTGAGCCAGAACAGCACCGCCCAGACGCCGTCCTTCTCGCGCACGTGGTCGCTGCCGGTGCCGGCGCTCTCCTCGCCGCACAGCGTGACCTGGCCGGCATCGAGCAGGTTGCCGAAGAACTTCCAGCCGGTCGGCGTCTCGTAGCACGCGATGCCGAGCTTTTCAGCCACGCGGTCGACCGCGGCGCTGGTCGGCATCGAGCGGGCCACGCCCTTCAGGCCGGCGGCGTAGCCGGGCACGAGGTGCGCGTTGGCGGCCAGCACGGCGAGGCTGTCGCTCGGGGTGACGATGAAGCGGCGGCCGACGATCATGTTGCGGTCGCCGTCACCGTCACTGGCGGCGCCGAAGTCTGGCGCGTCGGTCGCGAACATGATCTTGATCAGGTCTTCGGCGTACGTCGGGTTCGGATCGGGATGGCCGCCGCCGAAGTCGGGCAGCGGTACGCCGTTGATCACGCTGGCCGCGGGCGCGCCGAGGCGCTTGATGAAGATCTCGCGCGCGTACGGACCGGTGACGGCGTGCATCGCGTCGAAGCACACGCGGAACGCGCCGCCCCGCAGCAAGGCGCCGATGCGCTCGCAGTCGAACAGCGACGCGAGCAGGTCGGCGTGGTCCGCGACCGCGTCGATCACGACGACGTCCATCGTGCCGACGCGGCTGCTCGCTTGCGTGGCGAGATCGACATCCGGCGTGTCGGTGGTCAGGTAGCGCGCGATCTTCTGCGTGTTGGCGTAGATCGCTTCGGTGACCTTCTCGGGCGCGGGGCCGCCGTTGCCGGTGTTGTACTTGATGCCGAAATCGCCGTCCGGCCCGCCGGGGTTGTGGCTGGCCGACAGGATGATGCCGCCGAACGCCGCGTGCTTGCGGATCACGCAGCTGGCCGCCGGCGTCGAGAGGATGCCGTGCTGGCCGACGAGCACGCGGCCGAAGCCGTTGGCCGCGGCCATGCGCACGATCGTCTGGATCGCCACGTCGTTGTGGAAGCGGCCGTCGCCGCCGACGACCAGCGTCTGGCCCCGGAAACCTTCCAGCGCGTCGAAGATCGACTGCACGAAGTTCTCGAGGTAGCCGGGCTGCTGGAACACCGTGACCTTCTTGCGCAGGCCCGAGGTGCCGGGGCGCTGGCCGGCGATCGGCGCGGTCGGCGTGGTGATGAGGTTCATGGGCAACTCTCCTGGTGAGCGGTCATTGTGCCGGCGCCCGCGCGGCGCTGCCGGTCAGGCGCCGAGCTTCAGGAACAGCTCGCGGTCCGGCGCGAAGTTGGCGTACAGCGGCAGCAGCGCGCCGCCCATCGCGCGCGCGTCCGAGCCGATCGTGCCCTCGTACAGCGGCGGCCGGGCCACGCCTTCCCAGCTGTACTGGTCGAGCCCGTGGTCGATCGCGGTCAGCGTGGCGCGCAGCAGCTCGCGGCTGAAGGAGCCGTCGACGATCACGCCGTCCAGGTCGAGCAGGCAGGCGGCGCTGTTGGCGGCCAGCGCGACCGCCGGCGCGGCGTCGCGCAGCCAGCGTTCGGTGTGCGGCCACCACGGCGCCTGCATCGCGCGGGCATCGGTGACGGCGTTCACGTCGAGCGCGGCGGCGGCGAAGCGCGCCTCGAGGTTGACGAGGGACGCGTGGCTCAGCAGCTGGTCGGGGGCGGTGGAGCGGCCGGCGCCCGCCAGGCCCAGCGGCAGCGAGCCGACGGCGCCAGCGTTGCCGCTCGGCCCGGCGCGCAGCTGGCTGTCGATCACCAGGCCGCCGCCGATGAAGGTGTCGAAGAACACGTAGAGGAAGCTGCCGATGTTGCGGCCGCGGCCGGCGACGAGTTCGGCCACGCAGGCGGCGGCGGTGTCCTTGACGAACTCGACCGGCAGCTCGGTCATCGCGCCGATGCGCTCGCGCATGTCGATGCCGGCCCACTTGGCGGCCTGCGCGCGCGCGATGCCGAGCACGTCGTGCCAGCCTTCGAGCGAGAGCGGCGCCGCCACGCCCACGCCGTGCAGGCGCCCGCGCAGCTTGACCGGCAGGCTGAGCGTGAGGCGGCCGAGCCGCTCCTCGATCTCGCCGAACAGCGTGTCGGGATCGGGGAACTCGTAGGCCAGCGTCAGGCGCTCGCGTACCTGGCCGGTGAAGTCGAGCAGCAGCATGTCCATGCTGCGCCGGCCGATCTTGATGCCGATCGAGAACGCGCCGTCGGGGTTCAGCGCCATCGGCACCGAGGGCTGGCCGACCTTGCCGCGCACCGGCTGGAGCTTGGTGACCAGGCCGTCGGCCTCGAGCCGGGCGATGATGACCTGCACGGTCTGCGCGGTCAGCCGCGTGACGCGTGCGATCTCGGCCTTCGGCACGCTGCCGTGCAGCCGGATCGCCTGCAGCACGACACGCTCGTTGAACTGGCGCATGCCGACATGGTTTGAACCACGCGGCCTGAGCCTGTTCTCGGCGCCGGCAGCGCTCATCACGCCAGGCATTCCGCCGGCAGCTCGTCGGCCCGCTTCGCGCCCGTCATCACCGCGACGGTGTCGCTCATGCTGATCGTCTTCGGGTTGACGATGCAGGCGCGCTTGCCCAGGCGGGCGATGTGGATGCGGTCGGCGATCTCGAAGACGTGCGGCATGTTGTGGCTGATCAGGATCACGGGCAGGCCCTTGTCGCGCACGCGGCGGATCAGCTCCAGCACCATGTTGCCTTCCTTGACGCCGAGCGCCGCGGTCGGCTCGTCGAGGATCACCACGTGCTGCGCGAACGCGGCCGCGCGCGACACGGCGACGCATTGTCGCTGCCCGCCCGAGAGCGTCTCGACCGCCTGGGTCATCGAGCGGATGCCGACCTTGAGGTCGTTCATCCGCGCGACGCTTTGCTCCAGCATCTGCTTCTTGTCGATGATGCGCAGCAGCTTCGAGATGAAGCCGGTCTTGATGATCTCGCGGCCGAGGAACAGGTTCTCGGAGATCGACATCGCCGGCGCGACCGCCAGGTCCTGGTAGACCGTCTCGATGCCCTCGCGGCGCGCGTCCGCCGGGCTCTTGAAATGGATGACCTTGCCGTCGAGCTTTATCTCCCCTTCGTCGGGGATCGTCGCGCCCGAGAGCGCCTTGATCAGCGACGATTTGCCCGCGCCGTTGTCGCCGATCACCGCGAGGATTTCGCCGGCGCGCAGCTCGAAGTCGGCGCCGTCCAGCGCCACCACCTGCCCGTAGCGCTTCACGAGGCCGCGGGCTTCCATCACCAGAGTGTGCGAGCTCATCAACGGGCTCCTTTGCGCGAGAGTTGGTCGGTGGCGACCGCGAGGATGACGAGCACGCCGGTGATCAGCACCTGGTAGACCGAGGACACGCCCATCAGCGTGAGGCCGTTGCGGAACACGCCGACGATCACTGCGCCGAGCAGCGTGCCGAGGATGATGCCGCGCCCGCCGAACAGGCTGGTGCCGCCGAGCACAACGGCGGTGATCGCGTCGAGGTTCTCGGTCTGGCCGGCGTTCGGGTCACCGACGCCGGTGCGCGCCACCGACAGCAGCGCCGCGATGCCGTAGAACAGCCCCGCGATCACGTACACGCCGAGCAGCACGCGGTCGGTCGGGATGCCGGTCAGGCGGGTCGCCTCCGGGCTGTTGCCGACGGCGTAGACGTGGCGGCCGGGCTGCGTGTCCCGCAGGCCCCACCACATGAACGCGTACATCGCCAGCATGAACAACGTGCCGTAGTTGACCGCGGCGCTGCCGAGCGAGACGGTGTTGCCGAAGAAGGTCATCGCCGGCGGCAGGTCGGTGACGGTCTGCGCGCCCGAGTACAGCTGCGTGATCGCGAACGCGATGTTCATCGTGCCCAGCGTGACGATGAACGGCGGCAGCTTGATCCGCGTGACCAGCAACCCGTTCAGCAAGCCGAACGCCATGCACGCGAGCAGCCCGCAGACGATCGCGAGGTAGGCGTTCATGCCCGCGCCGACCGCCAGCTTGGTCATCACGATGCCGCCCAGCGCCATCACCATGCCGCAGGACAAATCGATGCCCGCGGTCAGGATGATCAGCGTCTGGCCGATCGCGATCGTGCCGACCACCATCACCTGCTGCAGGATCAGCGAGAAGTTCTGCACCGACAGGAAGCGGTCGCTCTGCGTCGAGAAGAAGATCACCGCCAGCAGCAGCGCGATCAGCGGGCCCAGCGTGGCGATGGGCGGCAGCTTCGAGGTCTTGGAATCACTCATGGTGGCGGCTCCGTGCGATTGAAGGGCGCGCGCCGCTTACTTGTTGCCCCAGCAGAGATCGGTGCCGACCTTGGTGTCCTTGCTGTCGACGCCGGCCATCGGCTTGTCGGTGATCAGCGTGACGCCGGTGTCGGTGTAGCCCTTGACCTTCTTGCCGGACTTGGCGTACTCGATGCCGGCCTCGACGCCCATCGCCGCCATCTTGAGCGGGTACTGCTGCGAAGTCGCGGCGATCACGCCGGCCTTGACGTTCTTGACGCCGGCACAGCCGCCGTCGACCGAGACGATCACGACGCCCTTCTCCTTGCCCGCCGCCTTCAGCGCCTGGTAGGCACCGGCCGCGGCCGGCTCGTTGATGGTGTAGACGAGGTTGATGTCGGGGTTCTTCTGGAGGCAGTTCTCCATCGCCGTCTGGCCCTTGGCCTGGTCACCGAAGCTGTCGGCCATGCAGACGATCTCGGCGCTCTTGCTCAGCTCGTTGCTCTTCGCATCCGCCGCCTTCAGGCCGTAGCCGGCCATGAAGCCGTTGTGGCGCTGCGCGCCGACCGGGTGGCCGGGGAACAGGTCGAGCGTGGCGATCTTGGCGGGCTTGCCGGCCATCGCCGCCTTGGCGTACTGGCCGATCAGCTGCCCGGCCTTGTAGTTGTCGGTCGCGAACAGCGCGTCGGTCGCCTCCATCGGGTCGGCCGGGCTGTCGAGGGCGATGAACATCACGCCCTGCGCCTGCGCCTTCTTGATCGCCGGGACGATCGCCTTGGAATCGTTGGGCGTGATCATGATCGTCTTGGCGCCGCCGGCGATCATGTTCTCGATCGCGGTCACCTGGCCGGCGTTGTCGCCGTCGACCTTGCCCGCGGCGGTCAGCAGCTTGGCGCCCTTGGCGGTGGCCGCCGCCTGTGCGCCCTCCTTCATCTTCACGAAGAACGGGTTGGTGTCGGTCTTGGTGATCAGGCCGATGACCGGCTGGTCGGCCGCGGTGGCGAGCGTGGCCGTGGCGGCCAGCGCGACGGCGGTGAGGGCGACGCGGGCGAAGGAAGCGGTGGTGAACGAATGGGCGGTGGTCATGGCAAGTCTCCTGGGTGTTTCTGGTCGCGGCTCCGGGAACCGTGTGCCTTCATTGTCGGTACTCTCTTTTAATAAATCAACTTGATTTATTAATGGAAAACCCGGATGGCAGAGGGTTCGGCGGCACGCGAAGCTCACGCCCGATTCACTCAGGAGCGAACCCATGTTGATGATCTGCGGCGAGGCGTTGTTCGACGTCTTCCAGGGCGAGGACACTGCCACCGGCCTGGCGCTGGACGCCCGCGTCGGCGGCTCGCCGTTCAATCTCGCCGTCGGCCTCGCGCGGCTCGGCCAGCCGGCCGCCATGTTCACCGCGATCTCCACCGGCTTCGCCGGCGAGCGGCTGATGCGCGCCCTGATGGCCGAGGGCGTGGACACCCGCGCCGTCGCACGCACCCACGCACCGACCACGCTGAGCCTGATCGGCCTCGACGCGCAGGGCGTGCCGGCGTATTCGTTCTACGGCGAGGGCGCGGCCGACCGCCTGGTGACCGCCGCGCACCTGGCCGCGGTGCCGGCCGGCGTGACGCTCGTGCATACCGGCTCGTACGCGACCGTGGTCGAGCCGGTCGCGTCGACCCAGCGCGCGCTGGTCGAGCGCGAGCGGGCGCGCGGCGCGCTGATCGCGGGCGACCCGAACATCCGCCTCAACGTCGAGCCCGACCTGGCCCGCTGGCGCGAGCAGCTCGACTGGATGCTGCCGCGCACCGACCTGCTGAAGATCAGCGACGAAGACCTCGGCCTGCTGCTGCCCGGCACCGACATCGACGCGTTCGCGGCGCGCGCGCTGGCCGCCGGCGTGGCGCTGGTGGTCGTCACGCGCGGCGGCGAAGGCGCGGTCGGCTGGGCCGGCGGCGTGCGCGTGGAGGCCGCGCCGGTGCCGGTCGAGGTGATCGACACCGTCGGCGCCGGCGACACCTTCCAGGCCGCGCTGATCTGCTGGCTCGCCGAGCACGGCGCCTTGTCGCGCGTCGGGCTTCAGGCGCTGTCGGCCGACGACCTGCGCGCCGCGCTGCAGTTCGCCGCGCGCGCCGCCGCCATCACCTGTTCGCGCCGCGGCGCGGACATGCCGCGCCGCGCCGAACTGGCCTGATCGCGTGCCGCGCTAACGCGGCGGCAGGCGCAGGTCGGCGATCACCGGCCGGTGCTCCGAGGCCTCGCCGCCGCCGACGGTGCAGGCCGCCACCTCGATGCCGGCGCTGACGAGCATGTGGTCGATGCGCAGGAACGAGCGGCCGACCCGCAGCGCGTGGCCGTAGGTGAAGCCGTAGCCGCGGCCGGCCGCGGCGTGGGCGTCGCGCAGGCCGGTCGCGAGCAGCGTCTGCACGACCGGCGAGGCCTCGGGCGCGTTCAGGTCGCCGGCGACGATGCGCGGGCGCGTCGCGGGCCCGAGTTGGCGGGCGAGTTGCCGGGCCTGGTCGAGCCGGTCCTCGTGGTTGCGGCGCCATTCGTCGGCGCCTTCCAGTCCCTCGCGCCGGGCCGCGTTCAGGCCGGTGCGCGGCGAATCGAAGTGCACCGTGACGAGCTCGACATCGACATCGCCCACGCGCACCGTGCAGCGCAGCGTGCCGACCTCGTCGCCCCGCCCCTCGAGCCGGCCGGTGCGGCAGTCGCGCAGCGGCAAGCGGCTGGCAATCAGGTACTGGCCGGCACGGTGACGCTCGCGCGCGCCGAACAGCACCGCGTCGACCGCCGGCGCGGCGGTGGACAGGCCGTGCACGTCCTGCGCGAGCACGATGTCCGGATCGTGGCGCGCGATCTCGGCAGCGAGCCGCGCGAAACCGTCGGCCACCAGCCCCGCCCGGTAGGCCTTGACGTTGTAGGTCATCACGCGCAGCGTCTTCACGCCGGGCGCGGCCGGCGGCGGCGCGGCGTTCCACACCCAGCCCAGCATCAGCGTCGCGACCAGTGCGAGCACCGCCAGGCTGGCGACGATCCAGCGGCGCCCGAGCGGGAGCGACAGCAGCAATGCCGCGCCGCCGATCACCAGCCAGAGCGGATACGGCAGGTAGCGCGTCAGTTCCAGCCACCACGGGCTGACGGGGCTCAGGCGCTGCGCCAGCGTCAGCAGCACGAGGCCGGCGAGCACCGGCGCGACGAGGGCACGCAGCAGCCGCGCGAACAGGGCGGGCCGGCGTGGGGACGAAGGGGACAAGGGAGGGGCGCGCAGTGGACGAGGGGCCGCAGCTTAGCCGAGCGCGCGACGCGCGCGCGGGGCGGTCGCCGATACTCGGCGCCATGTCCACCCTCGTGTTCTTCAAGCTGCTCGCGATCTTCGTGATCGTGGCGATCGGCTGGATCGTCGGCAAGCTGCGCTGGCTCAGCCCGGCGGATATCGAGACCGGCGCGCAGGCCGATCCGGCCCGCGTGCTGGCGAACGCGGCGTACTACATCTTCGTGCCGGCGCTGCTGTTCCGCACCACCGCGCGGATCGACTTCGGCGCGATGCCGTGGGACACGCTGATCGCGGTGTTCGTGCCGCTGGTGCTCATGCTGCTCGGCGTCTACCTCGTCATCAAGCGCCGCAACCGCGCCGGTGCGCTGCCGCCCGCGGCCCCGGCGGTGCGCGCGATCACCGCGGCGTTCGGCAACACCGTGCAGGTGGGCATCCCGATGGCGGCCGCGCTGTTCGGCGAGGTCGGCCTGCAGATCCACCTGGCGATCGTGAGCCTGCACGCGCTGGTGCTGCTGACGCTCACGACCGCACTGGCCGAGCTCGATCTGGCCAAGGCGCAGCGCGCGCTGGCAGGCGAGGCGCCGCACCTCGCGAAGACGCTGCTCGGCACCGCGCGCAACACCGTCATCCATCCGGTCGTGCTGCCGGTGCTGATCGGCCTGGCGTGGAACGCGCTCGGCCTGCCGATCCCGACCGTGGCCGACGAGATCCTCGCCACGCTCGGCCAGGCGGTCGTGCCGCTGTGCCTGGTGCTGATCGGCATGTCGCTCGCGTATTACGGCGTGCAGGGCGCGGCGAAGGCGGCGATCGCGCTGTCGGTGCTCAAGCTGCTGGTGCTGCCGGCGGTGGTGCTGGCGATCGCGCACTGGGGCTTCGGCCTGAACGGCCTGCCGCTCGCGGTGATCGTGATGATGGCCGCGCTGCCGATCGGCAGCAACGCGCTGATCTTCGCGCAGCGCTACCGCACGCTCGAGGCCGAGGTGACCGCCGCGACGGTGTTCTCGACGCTCGCGTTCGTCGCCGTCGCGCCGGCGTGGCTCGTCGTGCTGGGCTGGCTGCAGCGCTGAACAGCGCCGGCCGATGGCCGGACGCTGGCACGCCGCTGGCTAGGGGGAACACCAGCATGGTGCGCAAATCGTGCCGCCTATCATTCAGCCGCTCCCACGAGGAGCCCCCGACGCCCACTTCTTCCGGAACCCACCCATGACACTCCGCGGCTTCACTCTTTCCACGCTCGCAGCCGGTGCGCTGCTCGCCGGCAGCGGCGCCGCGTTCGCGGCCAAGACGCTGGTCTACTGCTCCGAAGGCAGCCCCGAGGGCTTCAACCCGCAGTACTACACGACGGGCACGACCGCCGATGCGTCCTCGGTGCCGATGTACAACCGCCTGGTCGAGTTCGACACCGGCACCACCAACATCGTGCCCGGCCTGGCCGAGAGCTGGACCGCCGCGCCGGACGGCCTGAGCTACACCTTCAAGCTGCGCAAGGGCGTCAAGTTCCACAGCTCGGCCAAGTTCACGCCGAGCCGCGATTTCAACGCCGACGACGTGCTGTTCTCGTACAACCGCATGGCCGACCCCGCGATGCCGAAGACGACGCCGGGCACGACCTACGCGTACTTCGACGACATGGACATGAAGAACATCGTCGAGAAGATCGAAAAGGTCGATCCGATGACCGTGCGCTTCGTGCTGAAGAAGCCCGAGGCGCCGTTCATGGCGAACCTGGCGATGGATTTCGCCTCCGTGCTCAGCGCCGAGTACTTCGAGAAGATGAAGGCCGCCGGCACGCCCGACGTGCCCGACCGCGAGCCGATCGGCACCGGCCCGTTCAGCTTCGTCTCGTACCAGAAGGACGCCGTCATCCGCTACAAGGCCTTCGACGCCCACTGGGGCGGCCGCCCGAAGATCGACAACCTGATCTACGCGATCACCACCGACGCGTCGGTGCGCTACGCCAAGCTGAAGACCGGCGAGTGCCACGTGATGGCCTTCCCGAAGCCGGCCGACGTCGCCCTGATGAAGGCCGACCCGAACATCAACCTGGTGCAGCAGAACGGGCTGAACGTCGGCTACATCGCGTTCAACATCGAGAAGAAGCCGTTCGACAACAAGCAGGTGCGCCAGGCCCTGAACATGGCCGTCAACAAGAAGGGCATCCTCGACGCGGTGTTCCAGGGCGCAGGCCAGGTCGCGAAGAACCCGATCCCGCCGACGCTCTGGGGCTACAACGACAAGGTCACCGACTACGCGTACGACCCGGTCAAGGCCAAGGCGCTGCTGGCGCAGGCCGGCTACCCGAACGGCGCCGAAGTCGAGCTTTGGTACCTGCCGGTCACCCGACCCTACAACCCGGACGGCAAGCGCATGGCCGAGCTGATCCAGGCCGACTGGGAAAAGATCGGCGTCAAGACCAAGCTGATCACGTTCGAGTGGGGCGAGTACCGCAAGCGCAGCAAGGGCGGCGAGCAGCACGCGATGATGTTCGGCTGGAGCGGCGACAACGGTGACCCGGACAACTTCTTCGTACCGCTGCTCGGCTGCTCGGCCGTGAAGGGCGGCGGCAACGTCGCGCGCTGGTGCAACAAGGACTTCGAGGACGCGATCCAGAAGGCCAAGGGCGTGACCAAGCAGGCCGACCGCGCCGCGCTGTACGAGAAGGCCCAGCTCATCGCCAAGGAAGAGGCGCCGTGGATCACGATCGCGCACTCGGTACGCTTCGACCCGATCCGCAAGGAAGTGACCGGCTACAAGATGGACGCCACCGCCCACCACTACTTCAACAAGGTGGACATGCCGAACAAGTGAACCGCCGACGCTGAGGGCGATTCCCTTGTTCACCTTCGTCCTCAAGCGCCTCGGCCTGGTGCTGCCGACCTTCATCGGCATCACGCTGCTGGTGTTCTCGCTGATCCGTCTGCTGCCCGGCGACCCGGTCGAGGCGCTGTCGGGCGAGCGCGGCATGACCGAGGAGCGCTACCAGCGCCTGCTGCACGAGTTCGGGCTGGACCGGCCGCTGCCGGTGCAGTACGCCGACTACGTCTGGAAAGCGCTGCACGGCGACCTGGGCCTGTCCACCGTCACGCACGAATCGGTGTTCCGCGAGTTCATCGCGCGCTTTCCGGCGACGATCGAGCTCTCGGTCTGCGCCATGCTGCTCGCGCTGCTGATCGGCCTGCCGGCCGGCATCGTCGCGGCGATCAAGCGCAACACGGTGTGGGACTACTCGGTGATGGGCGCCTCGCTCACCGGCTTCTCGATGCCGATCTTCTGGTGGGGCCTGCTGCTGATCCTGACCTTCTCGGTCTGGCTCGGCTGGACGCCGGTCTCGGGCCGCATCGCGATCCAGTTCGACATCCCGCCGGTCACCGGCTTCATGCTGATCGACTCGCTGCTCAGCGGCGAGAAGGGCGCGTTCAAGAGCGCCCTCTCGCACCTGATCCTGCCGGCCATCGCGCTCGGCACGATCCCGCTCGCGGTGATCGCGCGCATGACGCGCTCCAGCATGCTCGAGGTGCTGCGCGAGGACTACGTGCGCACGGCGCGCGCGAAGGGCGCGTCGACCTTCCGCATCGTCGGCATCCACGCGCTGCGCAACGCGCTGATCCCGGTCATCACGACGATCGGCCTGCAGGTCGGCACGCTGCTGGCCGGCGCGATCCTCACCGAAACCATCTTCTCGTGGCCCGGCATCGGCAAGTGGCTGGTCGAGGCGATCGGGCGGCGCGACTACCCTGCCGTGCAGGGTGGGCTGCTGATGAGTGCGAGCGTGATCATCGGGGTGAACCTGATCGTGGACGTGCTGTATGGGGTGATCAATCCGCGGATTCGGCATCACTGATTTGTATGGGTGATTACTCGCATCAACGGTTGGAGCGGCAAAGGAGCGGGCGGGTGCGCTGCACCGCGCGACGGAGGCGGTCATCGCTTCGCGATGACTGCTCTGCGCTGCTCGGACGCGTGGCCTCGTCGCCAACTCACTGCGCTCACTTCGTTCGCTGCGTTCAGACAATCGCTCCGAAGTCAGTTGACGAAGCGCGCTGCGCGCGCGGCCACACGCCCTGCGC